>NZ_WWEM01000009.1 GCF_019308285.1 Flavobacterium quisquiliarum | reverse complement strand
CAGACGAACTTTTTAAAGAATTAGAACAATATGGACATTAACAATTTTAAGGAATCAATTAATGGGAATGTTGATAGTAAAAATAGATTTTCATTAACTGCAAACAATTAAAAAATGAAAATATTTAGTACAGTACCGGAAGGTAATCAAATGGCTGATTTAGAGCCGGCACGATATTTTAATTTAGCAATAGAACAAATTCAAGAAGCAGAAGAATGGTTAAGGTCTTCTAATGAAATATGCCAAGCCTTACTTATTCATGTTGATGCCTTTGTTCATTTTGGCAAACGTTATCCTGAAATGGCAAAAAGAAGAATAGCCAAATTAAATTGCAGTGAGATAAAAAAAACTTTCGATGATTGGTACGAAAGAGTAAACAGTAAAATACCTGCAAAATACAGAGACGGAATAAAAACAAATGCAGACGAACTTTTTAAAGAATTAGAACAATATGGACATTAACAATTTTAAGGAATCAATTAAACCCTTTTTTTGGGTTGAACACGAAAAAAGTGTTTCGGTATGTTTAAATGTTGGAGAATACAAAACCGAAGTTTTCCAAACAAGAGAAGAAGAGGGATTTGAAGGAAACGGCTATGATTGGGGTTCGCTGGCAACAGTATTTTTAGAAGAACAAAAGCCCGAATTAATAGAAGCCATTGAATTTGACCCCGAAGCAGATATGTTTTGTGCCTATTCTTCAGATGCAGATGCGCTAAAAAAGTTCATTCTCTCTTTTAAAGAAGCCTGCGAAAACGACAGCTTACTATTCGATTTGTTTTCACGAGCCATTTTAGATTAATGAAATCACTTTTCGCCATATTCGCATTTGTTTGTTCAATCGGATTTTCGTTTGGTCAAAGCAATCCAATTCCTCAAAATATCAAAACACAATTTGAAGGCAAATGGATAATTGTAAAGCAATATTACACCAACACAGTCGAAATAAAATTTGAGAAAAATAAGGATTATGCCACATTTATAGATATTGGTACCAGAGAAGCGCCTCCGCATATTTTAAAAGCATACGTTCAGCGGAACAAATTGGTAATTCCGGCAAAAACTCATGAAAATGACTATGTTGAAATGACAGTAAAAAACGGTAAGCTGTTATTCAAAACATGTCCAACAATTGAGAAAGCAGACGGCACCTATCAAAAACCGGATGAAAAACATTTATTGAGCCTTGTTTTTACAAAAGTTCATTAGCAGGCACTGGAGTCTTATGACAAGAATTTTTTTAAAAACACAAAGTGAAAATGAAAAAAAAGCAACAACTTCTGCCTTGAATGACAGTATTTTACATCTGGATTTCGACTTCAAAAAATTAAGCTATTGCTGTGCATGCTAAAAATAATAGTTGCTTGTTGGGGAAGATTTGGGGGAGCTGTAAAAACAAAATAAAAAAACAATGAATAGAATCCTAACCATATTTAAACTTAAAACCCGAGAAGGAAGAGATGAGAAACTAAAAGAACTTATTGATAAAAAGGAAATACTTACTGTTGACGAATTGAATTTCATCGCCTCAAACTTTAAACAGAAAGGAGAGCTTATCACTTATAATTTAATTTGGGTTTTATTGTTAAATTCTCCAAAAATGGATGGACTGAAAAAATTTTGCATTCAGGAAATCGAAGAAAACCTAAATACAGAGTACGAAAGTTTTAAAAATTGGGATATAAATTTTTATATTTCTGAATGGGCATTTCAATACTTAACTTATTTATGTCCAAATAAATTTGATGAGTATTTTGAAAAATATTATAACACAGCAACAAACAACAATCTAAAAATGAACATGGCACAATGTGTTTTTGCCCTAAATAAAGAATTGGGATTAAAACTTATGATTGATATTTTGCCATTTATAGATTATGACCATTGCACTTGGGATTCGATAGGGCAATATGTAGTGTACGAAGGAACACTAAACACAATTATATATTTGAAAGAAAAAATAGAGAAAGAAGAAGATATTAACATGAAGAATTTTTATCTGGACATGATAAGAGAACTTGAAAAAAATAAAAACACTTAATCTGCTCAACAAAGCATTTTTTAAAAAACAAACCTTCAAAAATTAAGAGATTGCTGTGCATGCTAAAAAAATAACAGTTGCTTGTTCGAGAAGGCTTCGGGGAGCGGGTAAATTATTCAGAACAGCATGATAAATAATAATTTTTTATTTATAAAATGAGAAACAATTACGTGCTAACAAATTTTAAAAAAGCATAACATGGACAGCAAAAACAATTGGAAGTGGATGGGCGACATAAAAGCTTTGGATGAAACGCTTCGTACCGTTGAACAAGAGTTGGAAAATTTGAACGATGAGAGCTGTATTGCCTTCAAAAATGGCTTCGGTATTTATAGCATTGGTTTCCCAAACACAGTTGCCAATACAGCAATGCTCAACAAATTAGATGGCTTAATACATATTGCCACGCATGAAATGGCAACTACAATTGGTTTTCAGAGGCAAAACATTGTTCTTTTGGCAAACTATATTGAGTACTTAGAAGAGTACAAAGCATTTTCTGAAAGTGAAATTGAAAGCATAGTTGGAAGTGAAACATTGCCAGCCGATGTAAAATTAAATCTCCTAAAAAAAATTTCAGACCAAGATAAAAAGGAATTGTTAGACAAAATAACGGAGATGCGAACTTCATGGAACAGAATATTTAACAACAAAAGTTTTAAAGAAATAAAATCCAAACTGGATAAGCTGTAATTAACAAATCCACTCTACAAAGCATTCTTTACAAAACAACCTAGCTAGCGCGAGCATCTTGCTCGTGACCGCAAAGTTAAGCACGAGCAACATGCTCGCTCCAGCAGGGAATTAAAAAAGATTTACCAATTGGAACAGGCATGGATTGCAAATCCGCACTATCGGGTTATTGCACTCGATTGCTCGAATATGCAGTAAATTTACTTGTTAATGGATAGCACAGAACGTTAGCACAAAATCAAACACTCTACAATCAATAACCCCGCTCCCGCACGAATCCTTTCGTGTGACGCAAAGTATGTCAAGGTCTAGTTTTTAAATATTAAAAATATTAAAATGAGTAGAAATTATAGATTTTATAATTGAAAGGGTTTAAGTAGAACGTACCACACGAAAGGATTCGTGCGGGAGGGGAGAAATTTGTAAGTACATATTAGCAGTAAAAATGACGATTTCTTAGATTGTAAAATTGTGATATTTTTATGTTTTTTTGTAATTATATGTTAAATTAGGATAAAAAAGACTACATTTGTCCCGTAATTAAAAAACAGAAAAATACATATGAGACTTTCAATAGCAAAATATTTTGACCACTTAGCAGGATCACTTCCGGCTAAAGTATCAGGATGCTATATGTATTTTTATGAAATTAAAATGTAAAATTTAGAGTCAAACTCATCATAAAATAGAAAAAGCGTCCACATTGTAGGACGCTTTTTTTGTTTTAGACAATTTGATTTCGTCGAATAGTACAAAAAGGAGATTGAAAAATGATTAAAAAGAAATATTAACTAAAAAAACTAAAAAAATAATTGACCAAATGTTTAATGACTAATCAAAATAGCGAAATATAATCTTGAGAAGTAATCTAATGAGTAACAGTCATTTGATAAAAAGATGAATCTGCACCAGTTTGCGGACAGGATTTTCTCTGTTTTAATTTTAAGTTTAACTATCTGATAATCAGAAAAATAATCTTAAAAAATATTTGGAAATATGATTTTTTAGACATTATCTTTGCCGAACAAAATTGAAACACAGCGTTTCAAATAATAACAAGAATTTTTAAAATATAATACAGTGTATAAAATGGCTTTACAAAATAAAATATCATACGGATTACCAGGAAGCGCTAGATTCGATCTTGGACGTTTCACAATGCAGGTGCATCAATATAGGCAATAGGATAGTTATATCACGTTGAATTTTGTAAAGCACCTTTGATCAGGTGCTTTTTTTATGCCTATAGTTTTGCCACAAAGGCACAAAGTCGCAAAGATTTAATAAACGTAAAAAAACTTAGTGCCTTAGCGCCTTCGTGGCAAAAAGGAAAATAAATGATTTTGTAGCTCAGTTGGATAGAGCGTCTGCCTTCTAAGCAGATGGTCGAAGGTTCGAATCCTTCCAAAATCACTCGTTCTCTAGAAGGAACAGGTTCATTGGGGTTACTGGCTAACCTTCCCGATTGTCTCTCGGGAGAAACGGGTTCGATTCCCGTATGAACCGCTTTTTTTTAAGATGCTGAGGTTCTAAGATACTGAGACTCTCAGAATTTTAGATGCTGATAAGGCCTAGATTCAAAGATTTGGAAAAAAACTTAGTCTCTTAGAATCTTAGCAACTCAGAATCTTAGAAAAACTGGGAAGATAACGGTGGTTGTTTACCCGCCTTGGACGCGGGAGGTTGCAAGTTCTCCCGATAGCTATCGGGATTGCTTCCCAGACAAATGGAAATACGCTAAAGTTGGAGAGTTAGGTCGGTCTGTAAAACCGTTGTCTTATGGCTGAGTAGGTTCGAATCCTACTATTTCCACAAATTAGACTTTTGAAGTTTGATTAAATGCAGGAATCGCGCAATTGGCAGACGCGACTGACTTAGAATCAGTTTTTTGAGAGTTCGAGTCTCTCTTCCTGTACAGATAAAAGAATTGTTTTTGTTTAAACTCAATTCAGGTTGAATTAAAATATAAAGTAATGAAAAAGATAAGCACATTATTCGCTAAAGATCCAAACGATTTAGCAAGAGTAATAAACAAGTTGAACACAGAAAATACCTGGGTAATGAACGGTGAAGCAATTGCAACTAGAAAATTTGACGGTACAGCGGTAGCAATCATTGACGGAGAATTATTCAAACGATTTGATGCTAAAAAAGGACGTACAATTCCAGCGAATGCAATTCCGTGTCAGGAAGCAGATGTAATTACAGGTCATCATCCACATTGGGTAAAATGTGATCGTATAAAGTCTGAGGATAAACATTTCTTTGAAGGTTTTGATCATTTAGAATTGAAAGCAGATGGAACCTACGAATTATGCGGGCCAAAAGTACAGGGAAACCCTGAAAACTTAGAAAAACATACTTTAGTTAAACACGGTTCAGAAGTATTTGATTCTCTAAGTTTTGATTTTGACGAATTGAAAATGTTCTTATCAGAAAATGATATTGAGGGAATTGTTTTCCATCATATTTCAGACGATAGAATGTGCAAATTAAGAAAATCAGATTTTGGTATTAAGCGATTGAGAATGGTGCTTAATGAATTGTAAAAAGTTATTAGAGATTAGCAGTCCGTCAGTTCGGGTATTTTTATGAGATGTGAACAGCAATTTCAAAAAAAAAAGTATCTGAAAATTGTGTATTTATTTAAAAATAATAATTAAGAAATTAGAAATCATGGTGTTATATGATAAAATTATAGTGATTGATATTGAAGCAACTTGCTGGGAATCTAAGGAGGAAACACTCTTAAATCAGAGAGAAATTATCGAGATAGGCGTATGTAAGTTAGTATTATCGTCGGGAAAAATTGAAGATAAACAAAGTTTTTATATCAAACCAGAAGTTTCTCAAGTTTCTTCTTTTTGTAACCAATTAACTGGAATTACAAATGAAAAACTACAGATAGAAGGAACTTCTCTTGAGAAAGCATTGAAGAAAATTAATTCCAAATATTCGGCAAAGTATAGAACGTTTGCCGGTTATGGAGATTTTGATAAAGAAATATTAGAACAAGAATGTAAATCAAAAGCAATTGAAAACCCATTTAGAAATGACTATTTGAATATAAAGACACTTTTTAATTTAGTTTACCTTCAGGAGAAACCTAAAGGATTATTGAAAGAGCTAGAGTTAATAGGAGAATCTTTTGAAGGAGAGAATCATAATGGAGCGGATGATGCTTACAATGCAGCCAAACTGCTGTATAAAGTTTTAAAGAAATAAAAAAATGCAGACCTATAACAGAATAGCCTTAGTTGGCATAGAACAGGAAGAATATGACATCATAAAAGCCCAATATTCGGGACACATTATCTGGCATCAGTCGATACCAAAAATTGTAGTGAAAGATGAAATTCTATATATAGAAAAATCTAACGGAATTGGCATGTTGCCGGTTGATAAAGTGGTCTATTACGGAATTTATGATAATGACTTTGACTTTATTGCAGGTCTTGCGATCTGGGGTGGCGATTGTTATCCAAAAGCGGCTGCGATGCTGGATTGCCGATTTAAGATTCCGTGTCTGGTAAAAGCTTTATCTCTTTCCAGATTTAGTGCTCCACGCGGATTTGTAAGTGCCGGCGCTTCTGTCAATACAACGGATGATACTGTTGCGAAATGGGGAAACTGGCATTGTGGCGAAAACAAACATCGTTTTACAGGCGAATGGGAAAGTGAATTTACTGCTACCATCGAACCTTTTTATGAAGGAGAAGCTGTTCGAATCATGATGATTGGCGATACCTATTGGCAGATTAAACTGGAAGGTGACGACTGGTTAAAATCAATTCATCCGGACAATGCGACTTTTATGACTGTAGATCAGGACTTGTTAGAAGATACGATTTACATCAGGAACACTTTGCAAATGGATATGATTGGAAACGATTACATCGTAGCCAAAGATGGTACTAAATATTTATTAGAAGTAAATCATATTCCTAACATAACCCGATTTGAAGAGGTGAGGCAAGTTTATTTGTCAACTGTTATTGAATGGATCAACTAAAATTTTGCACTGCGCAAAATAACTGCGCAGTGTAATTTGAATATTTGAATAAGAAATAAAAGAAGTTCTTTTAAAAACTGAAATACAACAAAGTTTAGGCTTTGTTTAAAAATATCAAACAAGTCCGGTTGAGTGTTTCTGTATAGCACCATTGTAGGGAACTTTTCGAAGGAGCGGATTATGTTTTTCTATGCAACTTGATTTGGAGGTTTTGATGGTTTTCCAAAAAACTATCACACACAAGGGATCTAAGGGGTGTGGGTTCGAATCCCACTCGCAGTAATGCGGTAGTTCAATCAGGATAGAACATTAGAGTGTTTATGTAGGTTCGAGTCCTGCACCGAGTATAACTCGGTTAGACAAATTGGTAAGTCAACAGACTGAAAATCTGTAAACAGTAGAGACCATCACTCTTAAAAAGATGACCAGTTAGAAAAACTGATTTGTCTTTGTCAGTGAAACTAAGAATTCCATCCCGAGGCTTCGGGACTGAAATTTCACACTCATGATAAAGCCAGTGCGAAAAGTACTGTTTTTTGAAACATTTGTTTTCTTTTCGGTTTGATTGTTAAAATGATTTGGGGATCATGAAGACAAAAGATAATCGGAAACAACTCAGGTAAACAAATGACAACTTTTCACCCGCTTTTTTCGGAGGATAAAGGCAAGGAGGTTTTTATAAAATTAGAGTAAAGAGAATAGAGAATAGAGAATAGAATAAAGATAATAGAGGATGAGGGTTTTATAGATTTCGGAACATGAAACTTTAAACCTGAAACCTGAAACAAAATAACCATGATAAAGAAAATTAATATCGGAGCATACCAAGTGGGCTTGGTCTTCGAGAACAGAAAATTAATTAAAGTATTAGAAGAAGGTTTGCACTGGATTTTTGGAAACAAAAATGTGTTGATCTACGATATGAATGCCGTTTTTCAGGCTCCATTTGAATTGAATATTTTATTGGAGAATGAAGTTTTGGCTTCAATGCTTGAAATTGTTGAGGTTGCCGATAACGAAATTGTATTACAGTTCGTGAACGGAAACTTTAAAGAAGTTTTAACTCCAGGAAGATATGCTTTCTGGAAAGGAATTGTGAAAAATGAATTCACAAAAGCTGATTTGTCAAAAATCGAAATCACAGAAGACATTAAGGTAAACTTATTGGAAAATGTAAAAATGAGATATTTCGTAAGAAAGTTTGTGGTAGCAAGCAATGATAAAGCATTGTTATTTGTGAACGGAACTTTTGTAAAAGAGTTGAAATCTGGAACGCATTACTTCTGGAACAACGCGATTACAATCGAAGTAAAAACAATCGATATGAGACAACAGCAAGTTGAAATATCAGGTCAGGAATTGTTGACTAAAGATAAAGCAGGATTGAGAATCAATTTCTTTGTGAGATACCAAGTGGTTGATATCATGAAAGCTTTGATAGAAAACAAGGATTTTGAAAAGCAATTGTATGTAGCAATGCAATTGGCTTTAAGAGCTTTTATCGGAGGTTTGACCTTGGATGAATTGTTAAACAAAAAAGATGCTATTGCGGAAGAAATTCTGGCAGAAGTGGCTTCAAAAATCGAAAACTTAGGTCTGAAAATTTCAGACGCCGGAATAAGAGATGTAATTCTTCCAGGCGATATGAAAGAGATTATGAATCAGGTTTTGGTTGCGGAGAAAAAAGCACAGGCGAACAGCATCATGAGAAGAGAAGAAACGGCTTCAACAAGAAGTTTACTAAACACAGCTAAGCTGATGGAAGAAAACGAAATGTTGTGGAAGTTAAAAGAGATGGAATACGTGGAGAAAATCGCAGACAAGATTGGTGAAATCACCATTTCTGGCGGTGGAAACGTAATTGGTCAATTGAAAGAAATCTTCGTAAAGTAAATAGAACTGTTAGCAGTAAATGCTGATGGTTTAAGTTTAATAATAAAAAATTTAAGGATGAATCAAGAAATAGTTTTTACGTCGTGCCATCAGTTTGGCCAGGACGGTATAGTTGAGCTTAGTGAATCTGCGTTTGCCTCGAGCAAAGAGGTAAATGCAGAACACATTAAGCAATGGAAAGAGGAGGTGAAATCTAGAGATTATCTCATTTAGAGGTATTTATCCAGTAAGGTAAAGGTGTTTTTAAAGCTTTGCATACTACTGGAATCTCAAGAACAACCTTGTTTTTCCTGAGATTCCTAAGAATTGCAAAAGAAAAAATACCATGCAAAACAATACACTAGAAAAATATAAAAAAGCAATTAGAAATAAATACGAGACAGAAAAAGGCGGTCAATATTTTGATTATTTGTACAAGCCTTCTCGTGGTAAACTTCGTGATTTGTGCTGGCTTATTTTCGAAAATAATCCAACGAAGGATGACCTGAATGTCTTCAGTAACTTCCTGTCTCTGGATTTTGACCACACCAAAAAGAATAAATTCAAGGAGAAGAAAGATAAATTCAGACCTATTGAAACTTTCTTTAAAGGAGAAACAGATTTGTCAAACATTGATGCTATAAACATGGCAGCGATTATGGTTGATTTTGAGCCAAGACCTTTCAAAAAGTTTTATGAAACTTCTAAAAAAGAAGAAGCAAAACCAGCAAAAAAGCTTGAGAAAGTTAAAGCTGTTTTGGAAAAGAAAAATGCTCTGAAAAAAGAGAAACCTGAAAAAAAATCTAAGAAAAGAAGTTTCTTTCGAGATATTAAAAGCATGTTTTTCTAATCTTTCTGCCACAAAGGCGCTAAGGCGCAAAGTTTTTTAGCCACAGATTAAAAGGATTAAAAAAATCTGAAAAATCTGCGTGAAACAAATCTTAGCGTTCCTTTGCGTAAACCCTTGCGCCCTTTGCGGTTAAAAAAAATCTCGCAAAGACGCAAAAGCGCAAAGTTTTAGGCACAGATTATAAAGATTAAGAGGATTATTAAAAAATCTGCTAAAATCTGCAAAATCTGCGTGAAACAAATCTTAGCGCTCTTTGCGGTTAAAAAAAAAACACAATTATTAAAAATTAAACAAATGAAAACTACAGATAAAATCATCATTATTGATTTAGAAGCCACATGCTGGCAGGGCGCGGTCCCGAAAGGCCAGGAAAATGAAATTATAGAAATTGGATTAGCGGTTTTGGATACAGAAACAGGAACAATCAGCCAGAATAAAGGCATTTTAATCAAGCCACAGCGTTCCAGTGTGAGTCCGTTTTGTACAGAACTGACAACTATTACTCAGGATTTACTGGACAAAAACGGAGTTTCTTTTGAAGAAGCCGTTGATTTATTAATCGATGAATACAATCCCGATTTATACACTTGGGCAAGTTACGGTCAGTACGATTTGAATATGCTAACGAAGCAATGTAAATCGTTTGGAATTTCCTATCCAATGGGAGAAAAACATATCAATGTAAAAGAACATTTTGCCGAAAAGTTTGGCCTGAAAAGGTCGACTAGTATGAATGGCGCTTTGCAATTATTGAATATTCCATTAGAAGGAACGCATCATCGCGGTATTGACGATGCTAAAAATATTGCTAAGATTTTGCATTGGTGTCTGCATAATTAAAAAACGGCTGTCTAATGACAGCCGTTTCCACTTGGTTATATTATTTTGATTAATTGTTTCCGTAGATTTTAGCATAAAGATCTTTGTAAATTTCTTTAATGATTTTACGTTTTAATTTCAACGTAGGCGTAAGCTGTCCACCATCAATAGACCAAACATCAGGCGTAAGCTCAAAACGTTTTACTTGTTCCCAGTGTCCGAATTTTTTGTTGATGCTTTCCACTTCTTCATCGATTCGTTTAATAACATCTGGATTTGTACTAATTTCAGCATCAGTACTTCCTAAAGTAATTTTGTGGATTTTTGCCCATTCTTTTACGAATTCAAAATTTGGCTGAATAAAAGCTCCAGGCATTTTTTCGCCTTCACCAATAACCATAATCTGCTCAATAAAACGAGATTGTTTCATAGCATTTTCAATCATTTGCGGCGCAATATATTTACCTCCTGAAGTTTTGAACATTTCTTTTTTACGATCGGTAATTTTTAAGAAACCTTCACTGTCAACTTCTCCAATATCTCCAGTGTGGAAATAACCATCTTGTAAAGCTTCATCTGTTTTCTCAGGATCTTTAAAGTAGCCTAACATTACATTAGGACCTTTTATCAAAATTTCACCGTCTTGAGCAATTTTAACTTCCAGATTACGAATTGGTTTTCCAACGGTTCCAATTTTAAAACCTTTGTTTCTTTGGTCGTTAACAGCAATTACTGGAGAAGTTTCCGTTAAACCGTAACCTTCCATAACCGGGATTTCTGCAGCAGCAAAAACTCTTGTCAAACGAGGTTGTAAAGCGGCGCTTCCAGAAACCATTAAATCAAGATTTCCTCCCAAACCTTCTTTCCATTTACTGAAAATCAATTTGCGGGCAATTTTTAACTGGAATTCATACCAAGCTCCGTTTGCTCCGTATGGTTCATATTTCAAACCTAAATCAATAGCCCAGAAAAAAAGCTTTTTCTTGATGCCGGTCAATTCGGCTCCTTTAGCATAAATTTTATCGTATACTTTTTCTAAAAGCCTTGGAACAGCTGTAATAACAGTTGGTTTTACCTCTTTTAAATTATCACTGATTTTATCAATGGATTCGCCAAAATAAACAGAAACACCATAATATTGATAGATGTATAAAATCATTCTTTCAAAAATATGACAGATAGGCAAGAAGCTTAAAGCCGTACTTTTCCCCGGATCAAACGGAATTCTTGGTGCGCTGTCTAAAACATTCGAAACAATGTTTTGGTGCGAAAGCATAACTCCTTTTGGTCTTCCAGTTGTTCCAGAAGTATAAATAATTGTAGCCAAATCTTCAGTTTTAATACTGTCTTTTCTAGCTTCAACTTCATTTTGGTTACTTTCGTCCGCGCCCAAAGTCAAAAGTTCGCTCCAGTGTTTACATCCTGGGATTTCGTTAAAAGAATAAACTTCTTTTAAGGTTGGAACATTGGCTTTAATTGCATTTACTTTTTGTAAAACTTCATCATCTGAAACAAAACAGTAAATACTGCCACTATGGTTTAAAATATATTGATAATCTTCCTCGGCAATGGTTGGATAAATGGGAACATTCTGAGCACCTGTCTGCAAAATACCAATATCCATAATATTCCATTCGGTTCTATTATTGGAAGAAATTAAAGCAATTTTATCATCTTTCTGAACGCCCATGCGCAATAATGCTCTCGAAACAGCATTTGCTTTTGCAATATATTCCTGGCTAGATGTTTTTTCCCATGCTCCATTTTTTTTAGTAGCAAGAGCAACGGGAAGGTTGTAAGTTTCTTGTTGATAATAGGGAAAATCAAAAAGACGTGTGATTGAAACCATGTTTAATATATTGAATTATTATTGCAAATTAAATAAAAATTGGGTAGGATTTTTAAATTTATAAAATTTAATCGGAAGTTTTGCGAGTACTATTGAAATTCAACGAAAACGTTTTCTTTTTTATAGAAAATAAGGGTAAAATTGACTGAATTTTTAATAAGAAGCCTCTTTTTTATCTTTTATTGAACATTGTAATCCACATAATCTTTTACTCTTTCGCCCATTAAGAACATTTTTTTCTTGGTAAAATGAATAGAAAATTGAGAATAAAACCATTCTTCGCTGTCATTTGGTCTGTACCAGAAGGTGTAAGAAGCGCTGTTGAATCCTTCTTTAAAAACAGGAACGCCTTCCTCAGTACACTCAATTCCCCAATTGATTTTTTGTTTGCTTAAATCTTCTGCTTGAATAAAACCTGTTCCGTCTGGATTTAATACCGTAATAGGTTGTTTTTGATTTAAAGGTGCGTAAGTCCCTTGAACTGGATACCCGATTGTAGTGGTGATATAACGCTCTTTAGAATTGTGTTTAATTTGATCTACCTGAACTTGGGCTTGTAATTGAAAAGCAGTCAGAAATAAACTGCAGATAAGTAATTTTAAAAATTTCATTCTATGTAGGTTTAAGTGTTTTTGGAGCTCGAAAAAATCTAGTGGTACATTTTTTCTGTGGCTAATATAGTCCAATTTTTTAATAGAACTATGACTTAAAAATACAAGAATGAAATTTTTAATTTTTAGGGCTTTTTGAAGGCTTTTTTATTCTGTCGAAAACTGATTTTCTAATAATTTTTCTTTAAAATCAGATTTGAAAGTGTAAGCGAAAGTAATCATCAGAGCACGGGTGTCTGATTTAGAAGTTCTGTTGTTGCTGAATAACAAAGTATTGTTTCTATAACCGCTTTCTAAAGTATTAAACATATCGGTTACCACTAAACCCAAACGGGCATTGCTTTTTCCTAATTTCTGTTGAAAACCCAAATCTACATTATAAATTGGAATTCTTTTTCCTTGTGCAGTTGCTACTGAAGAATTGTAATTTCCAATGATTTGAAGTTTTCCGCCTTTCCAAGGAGTAAAATTATTAATCATTTTTCCGTACCAGCTAAAAGCACTTTTTACAAAATCTTCGGCTTGATCCAGATTACCAGCATTGATGTTTTGCTGGAAAGCAGTTAAGCTCAGATTGGCATCATAAAAAGAAAATGGTTTAAAGGTAAAAATACTCTCAAGTCCGTAAGTAATTGTATTTCCAATATTTTGAGGTTGTAACAAAATCACTCCGTTGTCTTGCAGAATACCATATTGTCTAATCGTATTATTGGCATTTCTATAAAAAGCATTTCCTGAAAAAGAATAATGATCCCATTCTTTATTATAGCTTAATTCTACAATATGAATAATTTCAGGTTTTAAGTACGGATTTCCTCCATGCGGATTCAAAGCATCGGTAATATCTACAAACGGATTTAAATCATCTAAGTCCGGACGGTTTATTCTTTTGCTGTAACCAAATTTCAAAAACTCATCTGATTTTAAATTCAGTTGAACAGAAGCCGAAGGGAAAATTTTTAAATAATGATTTGAAAAACTATCATTTCCGTTTTCTGTCTTCCCATTATTTGAAACTTGCTCAGCACGAAGTCCAAGATTGTATTTCCATTTTTTGTTTTCTTCTGAACCCGAATAGGAATTCCAAAGTCCATAAACAGCATTTATTTGTTCATTAAAATCAAAAATGGTACTAACTAGAGGATTTACGACATATTCATTGTTAATTAAATCTGCACTTTGAAAATCAGAATTAAAGAAACGGAAAGTACCTTTATATCCTGTTTCAATCATAGATTTAGCTGCAATAGGAAAAGCATAGTTTAAAATAGCATTTGAGATATTTTCTTTTTCGTAATTATGCGTTCGCTGCCAAAAAGTATCACCAATAAGGTTCTGGTTTTCATCATAATTATCAGTATCAATATTCGTATTTTCTCTATGAAAGTTATATGAAGTTGTAATACTCGCGTTTAGGCTTTTTCTATCGTCAGAAAACTTTCGATCGTAATTAAAAGCAAATTCCGCAGCTTTAGAACGTTCTAATTCTAAGGAATGACGTTTGTTACTGGAATAAAATTGATTAGAACTATTAGAAATATCCGTTTTTAGAGTTTCGTCATTATCCTGACTCTCCATGTTTTCAAGAGCTTCAAACGAAAAAGTGTTTTTTTCATTAGGCGAAAAATCAGCATTGAATTTCAAGTTCTGTAAACCTTCAGTTCTTTCATCGTGTCTGTTTTGATTGATGAAATGTTCATCATCAATAAAATAATTGGTTCTTTCGCCGTTTATACTTTTGGTTCTTCCAGCAAAACGATTGTCATAAGCAAGACCAACATTCCATTTGTCTGTTTTATTATTTAAAAGAACAGAACTGTTCATTCTTCCTTTTGCACCAAATCCACCTCCAAGAACGGCGGCTCCATTTAATCCATTCAGATTGTTTTTCTTCAGTTTAATATTGATGATACCGCTTTCTGCATTCGCATCATATTTTGCGGTTGGACTTGTAATAATTTCGATGCTTTCAATACTGCTTGCTGGAATCTGATTCATATTGGTAATGGCAGAATTTTTTCCATTAATTAAAATCAAAGGTGTTTTTCCTCGTAGCGAAATTGCATCATCGGCATCAACAGAAACAGTTGGAATATTCTTCAACATATCAATTGCTGTTCCGCCGGATTGAGAAATATTGGAAACAGCATTAAAAACAAAACCTTCATTGGTTTTTTGAATTTGCTTTTTCTGAGAGTTTACAACAACAGTATTTAAAAGGTTGGTATCTTCCTTTAAAATAATATTTCCTAGTGAAATAGAAGTTCCAGTATATTTTACTTTTTGAGTGAATGTTTTAAAACCAATCAATCGAAGTTTTAGAATATAATCTGATGGATTGATATTTTCCAGAATAAATTTTCCAGTAGCATCTGTAACAGCGTATGCGGTTGTCTTGGTTGTATCAGCAACGGGCTTTAAAATAACATCCACAAATTCGATTGGTGTTTTTCCATCTGAAACGGTTCCGTTTATAGTATTAGTTTTTTGACTAAAAGAAGATTGGCTTATAGCAAATAGTAGAATTGCAGCGACTAAATTTTGTTTCCATTTTTTCATGAGACAAAGTTATTTATCGCATGAACTACAGCCGAATAAAGTGCCTTAAGATATTATTAAATTAGACTTAGGGCTTATTAATGGTTTTCTTTAAATGAAATTAAGATTCTAAAAAAGGGTGTTTTTCCCCTTTCAAAAACAGGAAAATGTATAGATTAATTCAAAAGGTCAAATCTTACTTTTATCCCGATAGAATGCGGAAGCCGAAAAGCAAAAGAGTAGGCCCTATATAAACTAAAATACTATGGAAACTGCTTTTTTCTTAGCGATGGGCTGGTGCGGTACAAAATATCCAGGCTGGTGGCGGCATTTTTTGAAGAAACCTCCAATTCCGGAACCAGAGCCTTGGTGGATTATTTCGACTATTGGTTTGGGCTTAATTGCCGGACTTGCAGGAGGAACGGTTTTTAGCATGGTGATTCGCGAAAGTCAATATTTCTCTGGACAAGCAGCAATTGCTTCTGGATTATTTGCTTTTGGCACTGCTAATATTGTAACGGGAATTGCAACAGCATTTAAAGATTGAAAATATAGAAATGCCTTGACATATTTGGGGATAGTTGTCGTGGTATTTTTTTCAGCCACGAATTCACGAATTATTTTTTTATAGTTACAGATTAAATGATTTCGACGAATTATTATCTATTTAAAATAAAATAAAATAATTCGTGAATTCGTGGCTATCAAAAAAAAAGCGCCCGATAAATTCGGGCGCTTTTCATAAAAATATATTTCTTAGTTTTTCTCAATCCATTTTCTGGCATTGACAAAAGCTTCGTGCCAAGGCGAAACCTCGTCATTTCTGTCTTTTGGATAATGCGCCCAGTTCCATTGGAAAGTCGAACGCTCAATATGAGGCATCATAACCAAATGTCTTCCTGTTTTGTCACACATCATTGCTGTGTTGTAATCAGAACCGTTTGGATTTGCAGGATAACCTTCGTAAGCATATTTAGAAACAATGTTGTATTGGTCTTCTGAATAAGGCAATTTGAATTTACCTTCTCCGTGAGAAACCCAAACTCCTAAAGTACTTCCAGCCAAAGTTGACAACATAACTGAATTGTTCTCTTGAACTTTCACAGAAGTAAAGATACTTTCGTGTTTCTGGCTTTCGTTATGGTGCATTTTTCCGTGAACTTCATGTTCTGGATTAATCACTTCTAATTCCATGAACAACTGGCATCCGTTACAGATTCCAACAGAAAGCGTATCTTCTCTTTTAAAGAAATTATCTAAAGCTGTTTTTGCTTTTTCATTGTATAAGAAAGCTCCAGCCCAACCTTTAGCAGAACCTAAAACATCTGAGTTAGAGAATCCTCCAACTGCTCCAATAAACTGAATGTCTTCAAGCGTTTCACGACCAGAAATTAAATCGGTCATGTGAACGTCTTTTACGTCAAATCCAGCTAAGTACATAGCATTTGCCATTTCGCGCTCAGAATTACTTCCTTTTTCACGAATAATAGCCGCTTTTGGTCTTGGTTTAGAATTGTCGATTTCTGGTTTCTTTCCTGTAAAATGTGCAGGGAAAGTATAATTTAAAACCTGATTTTTATAGTTTTCAAAACGAGCTTTTGCTGTCCCGTTTTTAGATTGTTTTTGATCTAATAAATAAGAAGTTTCGAACCAAACATCTCTGTAAGTTGGAATATCTAAGTTCCAGTTTCCAACTTCTAAAGTTGCTGTAGAATTTACAGAACCAATTTTGAAGAATTCGATATTGTTAGCTTTCAATTTAGCTTCAACAGCAGAATCTGATTTTGCTTGGAATACGATTCCGATGTTTTCTGCGAAAAGGATTTTTAATAAATCTTTTTCTGCGAAAGCGCTGAAATCAATTTTTGCTCCAAGATTTACATCTGCAAAACACAATTCTAATAAAGTAGTGATTAAACCACCGCTTCCGATATCGTGACCTGCTAAAATTTGGTTTTCACCGATTAATTCCTGAATCGTATTAAATGCATTTTTGAAGAAAGAAGCATCTTTAATTGTAGATGTTTCGTTTCCTATTGTATTTCTGATTTGTGCAAAAGAAGAACCTCCTAATTTGAAATCATCCTGAGACAAATTGATATAATAGATTGAATCTCCGTTTTTCTGTAAAACAGGTTCAACAACTTTTCTAATATCTGTGCAGTTTCCAGCAGCCGAAATAATAACCGTTCCAGGCGCAATTACTTCGTCGTTTGGATATTTTTGTTTCATCGAAAGTGAATCTTTTCCAGTTGGAATGTTGATTCCCAATTCAATTGCAAAATCTGAACAACCTTGTACAGCATCGTACAAACGAGCGTCTTCACCTTCATTTTTACAAGCCCACATCCAGTTTGCAGATAATGAAATACCTTTTAAACCATCTTTAATAGGAGCCCAAACAATGTTTGATAATGATTCGGCAATCGCATTTCTAGACCCAGCAACCGGATCAATCAAAGCTGCAATAGGAGCGTGGCCAATAGAAGTTGCAATTCCTTCTTTTCCTAAATAATCCAGCGCCATAACTCCGACATTATTCAAAGGCAATTGCAAAGGTCCTGCATTTTGTTGTTTCGCTACTTTTCCTCCAACACAACGGTCAACTTTATTCGTTAGCCAATCTTTTGAAGCAACAGCCTCTAAACGTAAAACGTCTTTTAAATAACTTTCAAAGTCATTTGCTGCATAAGCTACATCAGCATATTTTCTATCGATAGTTTTATCTGTCATAACCGTTTTTGGAGAACTTCCGAAGAAATCTTCTAAAGCATAATCCATCGGTTTTGAACCATTTGATTTTGATTCGAATGTAAAACGGTGATCACCTGTTACATCTCCAACTTCGTACATTGGTGAACGCTCTCTGTCAGCGATTCTTTGTAAGGTATCGATATCTTTTTGACCAATAACCAATCCCATTCTTTCCTGAGATTCGTTACCAATAATTTCTTTTGCAGAAAGTGTTGGATCTCCAACTGGTAATTTGTCTAAATCGATTAAACCTCCAGTTTCTTCAACTAATTCAGAAAGACAGTTTAAGTGTCCTCCAGCTCCGTGATCGTGAATAGAAACAATTGGATTATTGTCGCTTTCAACCAAACCACGAATTGCATTTGCAGCACGTTTTTGCATTTCAGGATTTGAACGTTGAATCGCATTTAATTCGATTCCTGAACCGAAAGCTCCAGTATCTGCAGAAGAAACCGCAGCACCACCCATTCCGATTCTATAATTTTCTCCTCCAAGAATGACAATTTTATCGCCTTCTTGTGGTTTCTTTTTGATTGATTGATCCAGTTTTCCGTATCCAATTCCACCTGCTTGCATGATTACTTTATCGTAACCAATTTTTCTGTTTTCTTCTTCGTGTTCGAAAGTTAAAACAGAACCAGTAATAAGCGGCTGACCAAATTTATTTCCGAAATCAGAAGCTCCATTTGAAGCTTTGATCAAAATATCCATTGGTGTTTGGTACAACCATTTTCTTTCTTCAACAGCATTTTCCCATTTTCTATTATCGTTTAAACGAGAATATGAAGTCATGTAAACTGCAGTTCCTGCTAATGGCAAAGATCCTTGTCCTCCAGCTAAACGGTCACGAATTTCTCCTCCAGAACCTGTTGCAGCTCCGTTGAAAGGTTCAACTGTAGTTGGGAAATTGTGTGTTTCGGCTTTTAATGAGATAACCGAATCAAAATCTTTTATTTCGTAAAAATCAGGTTTGTCCGCTGATTTTGGTGCAAATTGCTGCACTTTTGGTCCTTTTACAAAAGCAACGTTGTCTTTATAAGCAGACACAATATCGTTAGGATTTTCCTGAGATGTTTTTTTGATTAATTTGAAAAGAGAAGTTTCTTTTTCTTCACCGTCAATTACAAATGTTCCGTTGAAGATTTTGTGACGGCAGTGTTCTGAGTTTGCTTGTGAGAAAGCGAAAATCTCAGAATCAGTTAATTTTCTTCCAAGTTTAGTCGAAAGATTGTTTAAGTAATCAACTTCTTCTTCGCTTAAAGCTAAACCTTCAACTTTGTTGTAAGCAGCAATATCATCAATTTCCAAAATTGGTTCTGGTTGAATGTTGATAGTGAAGATTTCTTGATCTAATTCATTGAATTTTTGAGAAAGCATTGGATCAAAATCAGTAAAATCTTCCGTTGCAGGATGAAATTCTTCAATTCTGATAATGCCAGAAATCCCCATGTTTTGAGTAATTTCTACAGCATTAGTACTCCAAGGTGTAATCATAGTTGCGCGTGGTCCAACAAAAAAACCTGGTAATGCAGATTTCTCGATCTTATTCGCGTCGGCAAAAAGCCAGTTTAATTTTGAAATGTCTTGAGCTGAAATTTCGTTTTGCGTTTGTACGGCAAAAACAGTTTTGCTTTGGTTTTCAAAGAAATGGATCATTTGTGTAGTTTGTTGTATTGAGCTGCAAATTTAGTCAATCTAAACCGAAAAAAAAAGCAACAATAAGTGCCTTTTTAATTATTTATTTTTGCTCTTTTTTGCCCTGAAAATGCAATTTTTTTGCTACTGATTCTGTATAAAATTTAACATTTTTTAATCTGGAATTTTTAGCTGTAAACTATTGTTCTTTTTCAAATTTCAGTCAAAAAAGACTTTATGAAGAAGAAGTAATTCTTAAAATTTAATTACAAATTTTTCTAAACGAAATCCGATAAAATTGCAAGTTGTGTAAAAATTATTGCCACGAAGGCGCTAAGACGCGAAGATTTTTTTGAATTTTTTCGTCTAAAACTTGACGACTTTGCGTCTTTGCTAGAAAACTTGATAAGAAACTTTGTGTTTTAGCGCCTTCGTGGCAAAAAAAAACTACTTTGGGAAATCCTGACTCTGATAAGCACCCAAATCCGGTGGAGAAGTTCTGGTTAATCCTAAAATATCCAACGGAATGAGATACACCTGATTTCCTTTCGCGAAAGCGGCAGAAGTTTTATCAATATTGAATTTGTTTTCAGAAGGTTTGTAAAACTTCGGATTTTCATTCAGAATGATGTTGCTGTAATGTTCTGTATCTGTTTTAAACTGATAAAGCGGATTTGTAGAGGAATTGCTGAATTTTAAAAGACAATTATTCAATTGATAAACAAAAGGAGAATTAGCGTTTTTACTCAAATTAAATTCGTTCGTGCTTGAACCATAAATAATGCAGTTGTTAAAAGTAGCCTGTGTTAAAGCATTTGATTCTGGAACTGCGCCAGTTAACGAATTGCTCAAACTAACCGCAAATTGGGAAGGAGTCGACCAATTATTGTTGAAAGTACAATGCGTGAATTTATAGTTTCCACCATAAACACAAGACAAACTGGCTAAACCAGCATAATTAATCACAATGTTTTCTCCAGTAATCTGCGCATTTTGAGCTAAAATACCATATTCGACACAATTGTAAATCTGAGTGTTTTGGATGGTGATATTGTTAAAAGGGTTTTTAAAATCTAAACCAACAACTGCATTTTTCAAAGTCAAATGATTGATATTATGATTCATGCTTCCGTTTGCAAATAGAACCGATTTCCATTGTCCAGGGATGTCAGAATAAAGTGATTCTAAACGATCACCTTCAAAAATAACTTCATTTTCGAGTTTATCTGTTGTAGAAGTGGTTCCGTTAATTTGTAAAGAAGCCTTGTTTCCGATGTATAAACCAGAATTGGCGTGGAAGTGTACTCTTGCACCGGCTTCAAAAATTACGGTTTTATTTTCCTGGACTCCAGCATAGCCATAGATTACGTAAGGTTTTTGTTTCGTAAAAATGAGTTCGTTTCCATTTTCAGGGTCATTTTCATTTAGATAAAATCCGTCGACATCTTTACCTTCAATTTTGATTTTTTCTTTTGTTCCGTCAGCATTTTGGTTCGGATAAAGAAAAACAGCATCTTGAATTAAAGTTACTAAAGCTACTTCCTGAAGATTCGCGCCACTGTCAAATTCAATTTCATCGGTATATAAAAAATCGGTTGGATTGGTGTCTGTAATATCGGCGGTGGTTTCTATAAAAATGTAGAGACTGTCTTTTGCTAAAAGCGTAACATCTTTAAAAATCTTTCCGTTGTCTCCTGTCATTCCATCGACGGTCATTCTGTATTTAGAATTTAAACCTTTTTTAAGCTGTACAATCGGAATTGAAATATCGTTTTTGCTTCGATTGTAAACTTTTAATTGGTACGTGCTTGAACCAATATTTTTAAAAACGGTATCCAAATAAACGGTGTCTTTTGAAAATTTCAAATCTCCAGTACTGGCAACGGTGTCAAAGTCAGTTCTACATGAACTAAAAGCTAGAATTAAACCCAGAAAAAAGATTGTAAAGTATTGACGCATTTAAAATATATTTTTTTAGCCACGAATTCACGAATTATTTTAAATAAAAATTCGTGAATTGCTTCGCCTATTCGCTATCGCTCGAGTCGTGGCGAATAAATTGTACAATCACGGATGTTTTTTTTAATCAGTGACAAAAAAAAGCCAAAGATTGATTTTGATTGTTTTTGTAAAAATAACAAAAAACCTACATGTTTGAAGTTGAATTTTAAATTTTTGAATCTGATTTTAGATTCATGTCTTATCTTTCTTTAATTTTACGATTTTAAAGATTATTTTAATGAATTATACAAAAGAACAAATTTTAGCGCGTTGTAATGAGTTTTCTAAAAACACATTAATGGAAACGCTGAAAATTGAATATATCGACGCCGGAGAAGATTTTTTAACCGCAAAAATGCCAGTAAATCCAAGCGTACATCAGCCAATGGGATTATTGCATGGCGGCGCTTCGGTAGCTTTAGCCGAAAGTGTCGGGAGTGCGGCTTCCTTCTTTTTTATCAATCCGAAAGAGCAGGAAGTAAGAGGCATCGAAATTTCGGCAAATCATCTGAAAAGTATTCGTGAAGGTTATGTTTTTGGTACAGCCAGAATTATTCATAAAGGAAGAAGCCTTCATTTGTGGGAAATCAAAATTACAGATGAAGAAGGGAATTTGGTTTCGCTTTGCAAATTGACGAATATGGTTTTGGAAAGAAAGAAAAGGGAATAGATTATGAATCCATTTTTCTTAAAAATTAAAAATCATAAAGAGCAGAATTTACCTTTTGTTCTTTATTCTAAACCCAATACTTTTGATCTTACTGGGATATTGCAGAAGAATAATAGTTTGCATACTGTTTCAGATTACAGTGAAAAAGGATTTGTTTTCGCTTCTTTTGATGAAAAACAGCTGATTCTAATTCCTGAAAATGAATCTGAAATTATTACTTCTGAAAAAGAACCGACTTCATTTGAACCAATCGAAATTGACGATTTGAGTTTTGATCCTGAAGCTAAATTCCAATACGAATATTTAGTCGCTCAGGGAATTCAGGCAATTAAAAACGAGGAATTCAAAAAAGTGGTTTTATCGAGAAGTGAAGAAGTGCTTCTGGCCGAATTTGATTTTATTGAAACTTTCCAGCATTTGGTTCAATTATATCCTGCGACATTCTGTTATTGTTTTTTTCATCCAAAAGTTGGATTTTGGATGGGAGCAACACCTGAAAAACTTTTAAAAGCAAATGGAAATGTTTTTGAAACCATGGCTTTGGCGGGAACACAGAAAGATAATGCTCGAACAGAAATTATCTGGCAACAGAAAGAAAAAGACGAACAGCAGTTTGTAACCGATTTTATCGTAAAAAGGCTTCGTGAGTTTGCTGCTTCGGTTGTAGTTTCTGAACCATATAGTTTGAAAGCAGGTTCCATCTGGCATATTAAAACTGATATTTCGGGAGTTTTAAAAGAGAATTCGACTTTGGAAGAAGTAATTGATACACTTCATCCAACGCCGGCGGTCTGCGGTTTGCCAAAGAAAAAGGCAAAAGCATTTATTATAGAAAACGAAAATTACAACCGTACTTTTTACAGTGGTTTCTTGGGAGAACTAAACAGCAGTTTTGCAGGAAATAATAATAGTTCTGATTTATTCGTAAATTTACGAAGCATGCAGATTCAGGAAAATAACGCCATTTTATATATGGGATGCGGTATCACAAAAGAAAGCATTCCTGAAAAAGAATGGGAAGAAAGCGTCAATAAATCGATGACGATGAAAAGAGTTTTGAGAAAAGAAAAAAGAGGATAGAACAAAGAAAATAGATAAAAGATCAATTTGATTTTGCAGAATTGTAATTGAAATTGATTTTTGACATTGATATTAAAAATTATGAAACTAGACATATTAGCCTTTGGCGCACATCCAGACGATGTAGAATTGGGGTGCGCGGGAACCATTTTAAAAGAAGTATCGCTTGGGAAAAAAGTAGGAATAGTTGATTTAACGCGTGGCGAATTAGGAACGCGCGGAACAGCCGAAACTAGAGATCAAGAAGCAAAAGATGCTGCAAAGATTTTAGGAGTTGAAGTACGCGAGAATTTGGCAATGCGTGATGGATTTTTTGTGAATGACGAGAAACATCAATTAGAAGTCATAAAAATGATTCGCAAGTACAAGCCAGAAATCGTATTGTGCAACGCGATCGATGATCGCCATATTGATCACGGAAAAGGAAGCAAATTAGTTTCGGATGCTTGCTTTTTATCTGGTTTGATGAAAATCGAAACTTCAATTGATGGAGAGAAACAAGAAGCTTGGAGACCGAAAGTAGTGTATCATTATATTCAGTGGAAAAATATCACTCCAGATTTTGTGGTAGATATTACAGGGTTTGAAAAAAAGAAAGTAGAAGCGATTTCGGCCTATAAAACCCAATTTTATGATCCAAATTCAAAAGAACCTGCTACGCCAATTACCAGTAAAAACTTCTTTGAAAGTTTAAATTATCGTGCGCAGGACTTAGGAAGGCTGGTTGGGAAAGATTTTGCCGAAGGATTTACTGTTGAAAGGTGTTTGGCAGTCAATAGTTTAGAAAATTTGATTTAATTTTTATGAAAATTTTTCATTTTTTTCTTTGTAGAACTCAACCTTTGTTCTATATTTGCACTCGCTAAGCAAAAATGGTGGTTGTAGCTCAGCTGGTTAGAGTAGCGGTTTGTGGTGCCGCGGGTCGCCGGTTCGAACCCGGTCAGCCACCCAGATTTAAAGCCTTGAAGAAATTCAAGGCTTTTTTTGTTTTCGCCCGAAAACAAATTTCAATATTCAAAATCCCTATTTTCAAACAATCATAGAATCCAAAAAAGGAAAATACTATCGTTTTTTATTTTTTTAATAGTAACGATATCAAATTTGATTTAAAGGTTTTTGAAAGTACTGACTTGAAGTAATTATTTGAAAGAGTTACTTTCATGTACCTCCAATATTTTCATTATGCCATTTACACAGAAAACGCTTTACTTACTAATGCTTTTAATTCTATTCTTAAAGTCTTGATTAAGATTTAAGGAAACGGCATATCCATTTCATTATTCTAAGTTTTATTTAACTCTTTAGCTGTACACTTTTTGTTAAAAAAATCCATTTATTTTTTTATTGGAAAAAAGAGCTTATATTTGGTTTTTTAAATTGGAAAACCAATTTGGAAAACCAAATTAATTTGAATTGATTTTCTTTCATCACTTTAAAACTGGAAGGATGTACAATTATATTGCTTGCTAACTAAAAAACAAACCAAAAAAGTAAATTATGAATTTAAAGGTTAAATTTTCATTGCTCATTATTTTACTGTTTAATGCGGGGGTATTTGCTCAAAGCAAATATGCATTAAAAGGAAAAATAACTTCAGCTTCAGACAAGACTCCCATTCCAGGAGCTAATGTAGTGGTAACAAATTCTAAGGGAGGAACCACTACTGATTTTGACGGCGTTTATTCAATTTCAGTTTCAGCTGGAGATAAAGTACAATTTAGCTGTATAGGCTATACTTCACAAACTATTACGATTACCAATCAAACCGTTTTGAACGTGACTTTAGCCGAAGCTCAAAATCAATTAGACCAAGTGGTTGTAATTGGTTACGGTACTCAAAAGAAGAAAAACATCACGGGTTCTGTATCAAAAGTAACCAATAAAGACTTAGATCAAATTCCGGTTTCACGTGTTGATGATGCTTTACAGGGACAAGTTTCGGGTGTAAATATCCAGCAGACAAACCCAGCGGCGGGGGCAGCTCCAACTATTAAAGTTAGGGGGCAGGGATCTATTTCTTTTAATGCTAATCCGTTAATTGTATTAGATGGAATTGCAGTTGGTAATGATGGAGATTTCTTGGGGAGTATTGATATGAATACGGTCGAATCTGTTGAAGTTTTAAAAGATGCCTCATCATCTTCTATTTACGGTTCCAGAGGTGCTAACGGAGTTATAATGATTACTACTAAAAAAGGTAAAGAAGGACCAACCAAGTTTAATTACAATACTTATACGGGGTACAAGTTTGTGCCAAGAACAAATATTTTATCTACTCCAGATAAATGGGCTCAATATGTATCAAGCAGTAATAATGGTGTTTTGACAGATGAAATGAAAATGGTTCAGGCATTAGGCACTTATACAAACTGGGAGAAAGAAATATATGATGGAGGTTATATTACAGATCATAATTTATCGGTCAGCGGCGGTACAAAAAATACAAAATTTAGAGCATCATTAGGATATACAAATGACGAAGGTGTGCAGTTGACCGATAACTATAAAAAAATGAATGCCAGTGTGAATTTAGATTCCAAAGCAGATAAATTAGAGTTTGGCATTATGCTTAACCCATCGATTACACAACAAAGATCTTTGGCAAACTCAAATTTAAATGCTATTCGCCAGCAGCCTTGGCTTCCTATTCGTTTAGATGAGCATTCTATTCAGTTTGTAAATACTTACCAATTTCCTAATGTAAAAGTGGGGGATTATGCTGAAGAACGTTTCTTTGTAAACTATGATCTGGCTACAGGGAAACCAAGAGCAGATAAACTTGGAACTTCTATTGGTGTTACAGGCGATGGAAATCCTTATGCTTCATTGGTAGAAGCAGATTATGAGACACGCCAGACTAAGCTTATTGGTAATACTTATTTTAAATTTAATTTCACAGATCATTTTAATTTTAAACAAACTATTGGGGGCGATTACAGAAACATTGTAAATGATAACCGTACTGGAGTTTTGGCAACAAAAAACTATGCCGGTGATGCAAGTACTTCCTATAACTCTACTACTGTAAACCACGTTGCTGGAGAGAGTATTTTTAGTTATAATAATGATTTTGGAAGACACTCTATAGCCGCTGTTGCTGGTTTTACTTTTGAACACTGGAATTCTGAGTTTGTGAATCTAAGAGGATCAGGGTATGTAAATGATTATATCGAAACTATTCCTTCTGCAAATGTTGGTGTTGGTGGCGGTTCTATGTCTAAAACAGAAGAAAAATTAGTTTCTTATCTAACGAGAGTTAATTATTCTTTCGATGATAGATATCTACTATCGGTAAGTTTCAGGTCAGACGGAAGCTCTAAATTTGGACCGAATAAGAAATTCGGATATTTTCCTGCAACTTCTTTGGGATGGAGAGTGTCAAATGAGCAGTTTTTAAAAGAAAATAATTTTGTTAAAGATCTTAAATTACGAGTGAGTTATGGACAAACGGGAAGCAACTCAGGAATTGGAGAATATGCACATCTTGGATTGGTAAATCCTATTAGTACTTCGTTAACAGGTGTTTCAAACGGATATAATGTTTCTAATATTTCAAATCCAGATTTAGGATGGGAGAAATTAGTAGAATTTAACCCAGGATTAGATGCCAGTATTTTTGGAGGCATTTTAAATATATCATTTGATTACTATATCAGGACGAGTAAAGATTTATTATTAGATCTTCCGGTTCCTGGAGTAACAGGATTTAACAGCGCTTTAGTAAATAAAGGTAAAGTTGAAAACCGTGGTTTTGAGTTGGAATTGCGTTCTACTATTCTTAAAAATGAAAATTTCTCTTGGAATGCCTCAGCTTTATTTACTCATAATAAGAATACCTTACTTGATTTTGCTGGTTCAAACGGTCTGATTAGTGTAATTGAATCAAAACGTCCAGCAGAGTGGATTGCTCTTGAAGGTCATCCTATATCTTCGTTTTATGGTTATGTAGTTTCAAAAGAAATTCAGCCTCAATATATTAAAAATCCGCTTTATCCAATCAATTCGCAATCACAGTCTGTTTATGTGAAAGATTTGAATGGAGATGGTAAAATTGATGGCGATGACCGAACTATTTTAGGAAATCCTTATCCAGATTTGGTGTGGAGTTTTTCAAACAACCTAAAATATAAAAATATTGATTTTAGTTTTATGTTCCAAGGATCTCATGGTGCCAAAGTTAGAAACATAGACTCACAATATATTAAAAACGAATTTGGTAATAATGCAGGAACTGTCCCAAGTTTTCCAGATACAGGTTTAGTAAGAGAAAGAATTTACACGAATTTAGATATTCAGGATGCATCTTACATTGCTTTAAGGAATATCAATTTAGGGTATAGCTTTTCAAAAGATAATCTTAAAAATTTCGGAATAAGCCGACTTCGTTTATATACCGCTGCCCAGAATTTATTATATATCATGGCAAAAAATTATGAAGGATATAACCCAGAAGGAATTTTACCTACAACAGGTGCAGGATCGCTTCCTTCATCTCCAATAACTTATGGTTATCAAAAAGGAGCAGCGCCAATTTACAAAACAGTATCAATTGGTTTAAATGTTGAATTTTAAAAATTAAGAAAATGAAAAATACAAAGTATAAATTTTTTGGACTATTAATGATTTTAGGTTTTTCAGTTTCCTGCTCTAAAGAAGACTTGGACTTAGCACCAATATCAGCTATATCAGATACAAAATATTTTAATAACGATTCAGATGTTTTAGGGGCAGTTATTGCAATTTATGATGGATTACAAGCTGTGCCAATGAATGAATTTGCTTTAACTGAAATGCGATCAGACAATGGGAAGACAGCTTTGCATGAAGGAGAATGGAAACAATTAGAAACTTTTGAAGTACTGCCAACAAACTCTGTGGTTGCGGGATATTGGAGTGTAAATTACAATGTTATTTTTAGGGCAAATACAGTTTTGGAACATTTAAATGTGGTTTCTGATGCAACTAAAAAAATGAATTATGATGGAGAAGCGAAATTTGCAAGAGCATTGGCACATTTTAATTTAGTTCGTGCTTTTGGTGAAGTTCCTGTAATTGATAAAGTCGTTGGAATTAAAGACACCAAATATTTCGCCAAAAAATCACTTACAGAAGTGTATGACCTAATTCAAAGTGATTTGACTACTGCTATTAATGAACTTCCAGTAAAATCGGCTACTTCTTTTGGAAGAGCTACAAAACAGGCCGCTCAAGGAATGTTAGCAAAAGTATATTTGACACAAAAAAAATACGATTTAGCATTGCCATTATTGGCAGCATTAGTTGCGGATACACAATACAGCTTACAGGCGAACTATAAAGATGTTTTCTATAACGAGAAAAACGATGAAATTCTATTTGCTATTCCGTATTCTAATGATAGCGCTACAGAAAGCCAGAGTTTTTCTTATGAAATGACAGTAGGTCAGGCAAGTGGCTTAAACTTTGTAACAGATGATTTTGCCGCTTTTATGAAAGCCGATCCTCTTGATAAGCGTATAGCAGTAAACATCAATCCTGCAATACCAACTCAAAACGGAAAATATTTACGTACATCAACTTCGCCTAGATTGGCTGGAAATGATTGGCTTGTTTTACGTTTAGCCGATGTGTATTTAATGTATACGGAAGCGATTATGGGAACTGCCACATCTACAACAGATGCCAATGCAATTAAATACTATGATAAAGTACGCAATAGAGCATTTGCAATTCCGGTAATAAGTACTTCAATAACAAAAATAGCATTGTTAAATCAAAGAAGAGCTGAACTTGCCTATGAAAATCAAAGGTTGTATGATCTAATTAGGTTTGATATGGCGCAAAGCGTACTATCTGCCTATTCATCTACTTTTCAAGGGCCAAAAGATTTATTATTGCCAATTCCACAAGTTGAGATAAATATCAGTGGAGGAATGTTAGTTCAGAATCCGTTATATAATTAAAAAATCAGATCATTAAGCAGGAATCGATGTATTTACACCCTATAATAGTAAAAAATTCATCTGAAGTTCTTTTTTCTATGAGATTTCCTAACATTCTCAATTTAATTCTGTAATACGGCATTTTTTTAGAAAATGTTGGATAAATTGTCTCGAAAATTTAGTCAATAAATAGAGATAAACTGTGATTTATGGCAAAGAACAGTTTTTTAAAAAAAAAGCCCGACTGTAAAGTCGGGCTTTTCTGGTGGTTAATATATTTGGTTTTATGTATTATCTAATTTCTTCAAAGGTTGTACCTTGTTTAATATCTCCAGTTTTAAAACCTTTTTTAAACCAATACATTCTTTGTTCTGAAGTTCCGTGAGTAAAAGAATCAGGAACAACATGTCCCTGCATTTTACTTTGAATGGCATCATCTCCAACTGCGTTAGCAGCGCTTAGAGCTTCTTCAATATCTCCCGTATCTAAGTTTTCCTGATTATAATGTGCCCAAACACCCGCATAAAAGTCTGCTTGCAATTCTAGGGCTACAGATAATTTATTAGCTTCAGCTTCACTTTTTCCCTGCTGTTCCTGGCGCATTTTTGCAGATGTCCCAAGTAAAGTTTGTATATGATGACCAATTTCATGCGCAATTACATAAGCAATGGCAAAATCACCTCCTTTTGCACCAAATTTAGTTTTTAATTCTTCAAAAAAGCCCAAATCCATATAAACTTTGCGATCTCCTGGACAATAAAACGGTCCAGATGCAGATGATGCACCGCCACATGCTGTTTGTACAGCACCTTTAAATAATACTAATTTTGGCTTTTCATAAGTCATACCATGTTCTGCGAAAATTTTGCTCCAGATATCCTCATTATCTGCTAAAACAACTCTAACAAAATTTCCCATTTCTTCATCTTCTTTGCTTAAGGGAGCCGCAGCTTCAGTCTGCTGACCTCCACCTTGCATTTGTTCTAAAATTGGAGCTATCTGTTGACCAGTTTCACCTCCAAAAACGTTCAGAAGCAAAACAATAATACCAATTACGCCACCGCCAATTATGGCTTTACCGCCACCACCGATGGATCTGCGGTCTTCTACATTATCACTTTGTCTTCTGCCTTGCCATTTCATATTGAATTGTTTTTTAACTTGTTATAAAAAGGTATACGAATTTATAGATTTTTTATGAAAAATTTTAGATTTAGATAAATTTAGTTTTTAGTCGCAGTCTCGGTTTTTAGTCGGAATTGCTGGTAACGGTTTCAAACTGAAAACGGAGGCTGAAAACTAAAAATCACCCAAGCCATTTAATCAAGGTCTCTTCCACGCTGCCTTTCATGATGGGTTTTGAAATATAATCATCCATTCCTGCAGAAATACATTTATTTCGTTCGTCTTTTTCTGCCCCTGCCGTAACAGCGATAATTGGAATATCTCTTCCTTTTTTAGTGTTTCTAATAGCTCTTGTGGTTTCATAACCATTCATAATCGGCATTTGAATATCCATAAAAACAATAGTCGGATTTATCTTTTCAAATTGTTGAATGGCTTCATATCCATTTTCACATTCGTGAATGTATGCATTGTTGTAGAGGTTTTTTATAATTGTCTTTAAAAGTAACATGTTTACTTTATTGTCTTCAACAATTAAGAAAGTAATGGTATTATCGTTGGGTTCCATGTCTTCAGAATCCAATTCGATATTTAAACTTTTCAGTTCAGCATTGTATTTATCGTTTATGCTTTGATTACTTGTTTTTAGATTTAAATCAAAGAAAAAGTTACTTCCTACGTTTATTGTACTTTCCAATTGCAGACGGCTTTCCATTAGTGCCAATAATTGATTGGAAATAGTTAAACCTAATCCTGTGCCTCCAAATTTTCTAGTTGTAGAACTGTCTTCCTGTGAAAAAGCTTTGAATATTTTCTTCTGATTTTTTTCTAATATTCCGATTCCTGTATCCACTACCGAAAAACGGATTACATGATTGTTGTTTTTTTTCTTTTCTAAGACTGTTACGTTTAATTTGATAGAACCTTCTGTTGTGAATTTTACTGCGTTAGAAAGAAGATTAATTAAAATCTGTTTGATTCTGACAATATCTGTCCAAATGTATTTGGGTACATCTGGATCGATATTTAGTTCCAATTCCAAGTTTTTCTGATTAGATTCGTAAACAATTAAATCAAAAACCTGTCCGAGAACTTTTTTAATATCATAAAGATCAATAAATAGCTCTAATTTACCAGCTTCAATTTTAGAAAAATCCAGAATATCATTGATAATTTCAAGTAAAGAATGAGCTGATTGATTAATCGTTGTCATGTACTTTTCCTGAATTTCTTCCAAATCGGTTTTCATTAATAAATGAGTAAAACCAATGATTCCGTTAAGCGGAGTTCTAATTTCGTGCGACATATTGGCGAGGAAATCAGATTTAGATTTATTTGCCGCTTCAGCCAATTGTTTGGCTTTTATAGCATCTTCAATTTCTTTTTTGTTGGTAATGTCAAAGTAAATACCACCAACAAACTCAATCTCGTCATCTCTTTTAATTACATCTCCAAATTCCTCAACCCAAATATATTCGCCGGTTTTTCGCTTAATGCGATACACATTATGTAAAGGCATTCCTTTTTGTAAATTATCAATCTGATTGTTGATCACTTCATCTTTATCATCATGATGAATTAAAGAAAGAAAGGATAAATTATTTTCTATGAATTCGGATTTTGAATAACCTGTTAGATTCAAAACTTCATCGTTCAAAAAGATTTTCGTAGAAAATGCATCAAATTTAGATAAATAGACAGTTCCAGGGATATTATTAGCAATCAGTTTGAATTTTTCTTCGCTTTCAATAATCTTATTTTCGTTTCGATTTCTTTCTAAAGCAGAAGAAATATTGTTGGCTAATACTTGAAAAATATAGATTTCTTCTTCGGACCATCTTTTTTCTTTAGTACAATCGTCAAAACCAATAAAACCAGTAAAAATATCATTGATGTAAAGAGGCAGAATCAAAATTGATTTAATCTCATTGTTGATTAAAAGAGTTTTGAAAAATCCTTCATCCAGGTTTCTAGTTAAGGTATTGAGGATTTTTTTCTGCTGTGCCGCTTCGTAAATTTCTTTTAAATTATCTTCCGTCATATGACGTAAAGGCGTAATTTGATGTGTTACTCCTTCACGTGACCATTTGTATTTTTGATATACAGTGTTGTAAACAGGATCTTTTTCGTAATAATACATATGATCCACTTTTGCGGCTTTTCCGATTATGTCATACGTCTCCTGAAACATCTGCTGTGTGGTCTTGCTGAGCAGGAATTTTTCGGTACATAAAGAAAGAGCAGATAAAAGCTGACTTTTGAATTCTAGTTTTCTTTCGGCTTCCAAACGCATCTGTGAAGAAATAGCAAGAGAAATTACATCTGAAATGGTTCGAGCATAATTAATGTCTTCATTATCCCATTCGCGTTTCTTTTCAGTGCTTTCAAAACAAACGACTCCAGCTAATTGTCCCGATAAAAAAATAGGAACATCGAGCATCGATTTGATATTGTTTTTAGTAAAGTATAGTTTTTCAAATTCGGATGTTTCTAATTTATTGAATACATCTGGGGCATTGATAATGGCTTTTTTGCTTAAAGTCTCAAAATATATTGGATAAGATTCTTTGTTTAGAATATTTTTGTCACTTAGGTTTTGATTGTCAAGACTGTAAAGGTTCTTGCATTGAATAAGATCCTTATGGTATTTCCAGAAGCTGACACGATTTACCCGACTAATGGTTGCTGCTTCTTTTAAAATAAGATCAATAACAGTATTGAGTTTGTCGTATTTGCTGAAATCGGTTGTTGATAGTTTTTTGGTAGAGTTATTATAAGCTTCGATTTTTTTAAGACGTCTTTTTTTCTCTTTTTCAATGTTTTTTTTCTCTGTAATATCTCTAGCAATTCCAGAAAAACCTGTGGTTTGGCCTAAGTCATTTTTGCGAACAATAATCTTTTGGGAAATCCAGATTTGTTCCCCGTTTTTCTTCAAAATCGGAATTTCTATTACTGGATAATTGTTTTCATTAAGAACTAAATTTTCATAAAAATCAACAGCGCTGTTAATGTGATGTTCATGAATGATATTAGAATAATGTTTATTGATTATTTCGTTTTCAGAATAACCAAGAATAGAAAAACCAAACTCGTTTATAAATGTAAAATAACCTTCTGGATTAATTTCAAAAATAATATCGGTTGCAGTTTGAATTAAATTTTTGTACTGATCCTGAACAAGAATGTGCTCCGTAACATCTTGTCCAATACTAATAATTAAATCATCAGAGAACTTTTTATCTTTCCATTGTATGTATTTGAATTCACCGCTTTTATTTTTTAATTTTCTAATGTAAAGTTTGTTTTCTTCATTGTTAATGGGCTTTAATTCTTCTATAAATTTTGAATCCTGTGTAAGTTCCCAAAATTTCATTCCCATAACTTCTTCTGGAAGATAGCCTAAAATTTCTGTGATTGTTTCACTAGTAAATAAGATTTCACCTTTTTGATTTGAAGCAATTGTGAGCGAATTTCCTTTATGAACAATTTCGCTGGCAAATCTGAAATTATCTCTATTGTTTAGTAATACAGCGTATTTTACCTGATTAATAATGAAAATTAGTATACAAAAATTAATGAGTAAAATAGAAGATTTTATCGGAATTAGCTGAAATGCTACGGTGGAAATTAAAAAAACAAAAGTAAGTCCAACGAAAAACCAATAGATTTTAATTGGTTTAAGAATGCTGTAGGAGAAGAAAAAGGAAATTAAGAAAACAATAATCGGAACAACATCATTGGAAAGCATTACGATGTTGAATGCGACGTAAGAGATGTAGATAAAAAAACTGGAAATAAAAATCTGCTGAATATGTTCTCTAAACCATTTTATTTTATCTGTTATCGAATAAATTAAAAGTACAGCAACACCAATAGAAACATTTACAACTAAGAGACTTTTGGGTCTGATTTTAAAAATTTCATTGATGATTTCAATTACGATTACAGCAATACCAAAAAACAAAATATAGAGCTGATATTCTCTACTGATTGTGTCTTGTTCTTTCTTTTTTTCAATAAAATATCCAATTTTGGCTTTGATCTTAAAAAACTGATAGACAAGCAGTGAAAGAAACGCAAAAAGAGATAACCCTAAAACGATAAGTTTAGGGTTATTGTAAAAAATGATGTCAGAGTCGAATACATACCATGCGGTCATAATTGATTCTAAGGTATTACCAAGGCTGGCAATTCCTGAAATAACCGAATTGAAAAAACTATAGTCTGCGGCCATAGAATTTGGGGTATGTTGTTTTGTTTAGTAAACGGTCTTTTGGAAACCTTAAAAAGAATTGGTTAATTTCTTTCTAAACATGATTTTCCTATTTTAATCTACATTTGATTGTCCAATCGAATCAATTGAATCTTCTTCTTGATTTGCTCCAAAAATTCCAAAATAAGTTGCATAGATCATAGAACTGTTAAAAACTACAGTAAAGATAATTCCAACGCAGCAGGCAAAAATACCTATTAATGAACCGATAAAACCTATTATAAAAAATGCAAATATGTTAAGGGGATTCTTGGTTACAACAATAATACTTGATTTGATTGCATCAACAGCACTTAAATTTCCAAAAACAACCAATGGAATTGATAAATACATGAAATAAGACACCATAAATGAAATTACGTTTCCAACATATAAAACTTCAAAGCTGTCAATAAAATTAGAAAGCGCAGTACCAACTAAAGCAGGAATAAAGGCAGCAACAAAAATTTGTCCAAAATAAGGAGCTCTGTAATAACTGAAAATAGTTGATACATTGAACTCAATATCTTTGTCTGCACAATCAGCCATTTTTAGAAAACCTGCACCAAAAGGAGCTGTGATTCCGGCAACTGCTGAAACAGCAATAGTTTGTATTACAAGCTCGATCGAAGTAAACTGTTTGTTTTCTAAATCTAGTAAAAAATCTTTTGTAATGCTTCCTACTCCAAAATAAGCAATCATTATTCCCATAAAGGCCATCGCGGCAAGAATGGAAAAAACCAAGATAATAAGTCCTGAATAAAGTGCTATTTTTTTATAGTTTTCGAAGGCATGATTAAAAACTGTAGCAAAATCAAGGGAATAGCCATTTTTTTTAATGTCCTCAATTTGAGCAAGGGTAGATTTCATTTTTATGTAAAATTGTTTTATTGACTTGTATTTTTATATGGGTATCTTGACGTAAATATAATATTTTTAATCAATTCCATATAAAAATCTTAAAACATTCTTAAATGATTTTAACTCCTTTACAACCAGTCTAAAATTCTTTTTATAGAGGCCAATTTATCTTTATAAGGCGCGTAACGCATAGGTAAATCAAGCCAGTTTCCTTTTTTGACGATCGCTTTGTGATGCGAGAAGGTATCAAAGCTAAGCTGGCCGTGGTATGCGCCTATTCCGCTATGCCCAACACCGCCAAAAGGCAGTCTTTTATTAGAGAAATGTACTACTGTATCGTTGATACATCCGCCTCCAAAAGAGTATTTCGAAATTAATTTTTTAGTAAATGAATTATTTTCGCTGAAAATATAAAATGAAAGAGGTTTCTCATAACGGCTCACCACGTTTTCGATATCATTTTCGGTTTCATAGGTAAGAATTGGCAAGACAGGCCCAAAGATTTCTTCTTTCATAACGGGACTATCCAAATCAGGTTCTTCTAGAAGAGTAGGAGCAATGTATAATTTGTTAGCATCGCTTTCGCCTCCAAACAATACATTTTCATTTTGGATCATATTGGTTAAACGAAACCAATTTTTTGTATTAATAATACGGGCAAAATCAGGCGATTTGTCTATTTTCTTTCCGTAGGCTTTGAGGATTTCTTCAATTAAATAGGTTATAAAATTGACTTTCATGTTTTTTTGAACCAAAACATAATCGGGTGCTATACAAGTCTGTCCTGCGTTGATGAATTTACCCCAGACAATTCGTTTTGCGGCAAGTTTTAAATCGGCAGTTTCATCAACAATACAAGGGTTTTTTCCGCCTAACTCTAAAGTAACTGGAGTAAGATTTTCAGCTGCCGCTTTTGCAACGATTTTTCCAACAGCAACACTTCCTGTAAAGAAAATATAATCCCAGCGCTGTGCTAATAATTTATTAGAAACTTCTACACCACCTTCAAAAACTTCTACATGATTGATGTGAAATGTCTTTTCAATAATTTTTGCAATTATAGCCGATGTGTGTGGGGTAAGTTCTGATGGTTTTACAGCAACTCTATTCCCAGCAGCAACAGCAGCAATAAGTGGACATAAAGCCAATTGAAAAGGATAATTCCAAGGAGCAATTATTAAAACATGTCCGTAAGGTTCTTTGTAAATATAATCGCTGGAGGGAAAATTAAGAAAAGAAGGAAAAACACGTTCAGGTTTTGCCCAAGCTGTAATGTTTTTGATCGTGTTTTTAAGGTCTGAAATAACATAACTTGTTTCTGTAACTACGGCTTCAAACTCTGGTTTTTGAAAGTCATCGTATAAAGCTTTGATAATTAAATCTTCGCTTTTCTGAATGTTGTGTAATAACTTTTTCAGTGTTTCTTTTCGATACCCGATGTCACTTTTATAATCCATTTTTTCGATCAGCTTGTTTTTTCTCTATGCAAGTTAATCGATAAAAATTAAAAAATTAACAATTAAATCATAAAAATCATACAGCATTCCAAATTGGATCGTCCGGAGTTGGAGCAATAATCGTGATATTTTCTTTTGTAACGGGATGAATAAAAGTCAGTTTTCTGGCATGCAGATGAATACCTCCGTCGGGATTACTTCTGTCTGCACCATATTTTAAATCACCTTTAATAGGAGATCCAATTGCAGATAACTGCGCGCGGATTTGATGATGACGACCCGTATGTAAGTTGATTTCCAGTGCAGTATAGTTTTGAAGCTCTTTAACAATTGTATAATCTAAACTTGCGACTTTACTATCAGGAACTTCTTTTAAATGTGCTCTTGAAGTGTTGTTTTTTTCGTTTCTTTTTAAATAATGAATGAGTTTTGCTTTAGTTTCTTTCGGTTTGTTTTTCACAACTGCCCAATAAGTCTTTTTAGTTTCACGATTACTGAACAATTCATTCATTCGAGACAAAGCTTTGCTTGTTCTGGCAAAAACCACAATTCCAGTTGTAGGTCTGTCCAAACGATGAATCACACCTAAAAAAACATCTCCAGGTTTGTTGTATTTTTCTTTGATATATTCTCTCACAATATCAGACAGCGGTTTGTCCCCCGTTTTGTCGCCTTGAACAATATCACCAACACGTTTATTGACCACAATTAAGTGATTGTCTTCGTGAAGAATTTGAAGATTATTTTTATCTGAAAGAATTTTCATTTTGGTGTAAAATTTAGATAACGAAAAGTTAGGCTAAAGCTTGCCTGTGTACTTAAAAATGAACCTCCAGCTTTAGCTGGAGGTTATTGAGTTTTTTGAAAACCTTTGAAGCTATGTAACTTTGGCTCTTTGTTACTAAAAAAAACTTAGCATCTTAGAACCTTAGCAACTTAGTATCTCAAAAAAATTAATATTGTTCTTTTTCGTTAGGGAAATCCTGAGACTTAACATCAGCAGCATATTGACCAATTGCTTTAGTCATTTCTTCGTACAAGTTTAAGTAACGACGCAAGAAACGCGGACTAAACTCATTATTCATTCCTAACATATCATGAATTACTAAAACCTGGCCGTCAACGCCTCCGCCGGCACCAATTCCAATTACAGGAATAGAAATACTGTCTGCTACTTTTTTAGCAAGTTCTGCTGGTATTTTTTCCAAAACAACTGCAAAACATCCTACTTTTTCAAGCATTTGTGCGTCTTCAATTAATTTTTCAGCTTCTTCTTCTTCTTTTGCACGAACACTGTACGTACCGAATTTATAGATTGATTGAGGTGTTAAACCCAAATGTCCCATAACTGGAATTCCAGCATGTAATATTTTTTTAATAGATTCTTTAATTTCTTTTCCGCCTTCTAATTTCACTGCGTGTCCACCGCTTTCTTTCATTATTCTGATAGAAGAACGAAGTGCTTCTTTTGGATCTGATTGGTAACTACCAAAAGGTAAATCAACTACAACCAAAGCTCTTTCGACAGCACGAACTACAGATGAAGCATGATAAATCATTTGATCTAGCGTAATTGGCAGTGTCGTTTCGTGACCAGCCATAACATTTGATGCAGAATCACCCACTAAAATTACATCGACACCCGCAGTGTCAACAATTTTTGCCATTGTATAATCGTAAGCCGTAAGCATAGAGATTTTTTCTCCGTTGCTTTTCATTTCAATTAATGACTTTGTTGTGATTCTTTTATAATCTTTCTTTGCTACTGACATTTTATGTTTTTTTTGAATATGTAAAAGTATTGAATAATTGTAAATGAGGAATCAGCAATAATAGAATATTTCGATAGAAAATAATTTTCCTTCTTTGAATTCTAATCGGAATTGACTGTCTTCCATTAAGATAAAGTATTTATGTGGTGATTTTAACGAAGCTTCAACATAAGTTCCATATTTTTCAATGAAAGCTTTTTCAGACAACTTATGATCCAAAATAGCGTTTGGATTGATAATAAATTTATTGTTTTCGTTAATGAAAACTTTGATAATTTCTGCCTTGTTTAGTTTCTCATCGACAGAAGCTTCTAAATCTGGATAATAATAAAATAAGTCACTAGAATACAAACCACATTCATCTGAAATACGAGCCTTTTTTGGCGGATTTCCAAAACTTTTAACCAATTCTGTTTGTGTTAAATACAATGATTTTGTTTTAACGCCTTTTAATGAATATTCCGATTTCTGTATAAAAGAACTGATTTGCTCTGGCAGTTTATGTTTGGATAAAGCTTTGGCTAAAGCCATATTCAATTCCGTATCGGCGATTAATTTTGGATCGTTAATTTGTTTTATAACCTCATAATATCTTTGATAAGCAGGAACCAAATCATTGTAATTGCTATTCCAAGCCAATTCAACAATTCTTTCGCTGAGTGTTTTGCGTTCGGAAATTGCATTGACATCTAGTTTGTCAAAATCTTTTATAAGCGTTTCTAAATTCGGTCTTTGTCCTAGAAATTTTTGAAGTGTAAATTTCGCATATTCTTCATTAAAACTCCCGTTTATGTTAACCCATTCGTCTGGATTTACAGGAATGTAATTTACAGGAACTGGATCTCCATTAAAAAGAATTTCTCTAATTTTTGAATTTTTATCAGGTAAAGCCCTTGCCTTAAGTCCAGCTACAGTTACAAAAAGATGATTGTCGCCGTAATAATTATCGCCACCTTCTAAAATGGGATTTTCGTTATCTCTAATTTTTACGTCTTTAGCATTAAGACTTTTAGCAATGTGCTTTTCCTGAATAAACCCTTCATTAAAATTATCTGCTTGTACTTTATGCCAGCCGTTTTGATTTTCTTCCAATAAACGAACCTCTGCCCCATATTTAAAATAACCTAAAAAAGAAGTAGAATTTGGAGAAGTATATAATCTTGTATCTGAATTTAGAAAATAACGTTCTTGTGAATGAAGTAAAGCAGAACAGAAAAAAAGTAAAAAGCAAAATTTTTTCATGAAGTTGATTTATGTTTTTAGCCAAAGATTAAAAGGATTTACAGAGATTTTTTTATTTAGGCAGATCTAAAAAAATTAAGTAGATATATGCAGATTTTTTTATTTTAAATCTGCTGAAATCTGCCAAATCTGCGTGAAAAAATCATTTTAATCCCTTTAATCTGTGGCTAACTTAAAAATTTTTAACAATCAGCCATATTTACTGCTACGGCAAGACCTCCTTCTGAGGTTTCTTTGTATTTGGAATTCATGTCTTTTGCTGTTTCCCACATGGTATTGATTACTTTATCCAGCGGTACTTTCGCATTTTTAGAATCAGTTTCTAAAGCCAATTCAGCTGCGTTTATCGCTTTTATAGCACCCATTGTGTTTCTTTCAATACACGGAATCTGAACCAAACCGCCAATTGGATCACAGGTTAAACCTAAATGATGTTCCATTGCAATTTCGGCAGCCATTAAAACTTGAGCAGGAGTACCCCCCATTAGCTCGCAAAGTGCCGCTGCGGCCATTGATGACGAAACGCCAATTTCGGCCTGACAACCACCCATTGCTGCTGAAATAGTAGAACCTTTTTTGAAAATACTTCCTATTTCGCCTGCAACCATCAAAAATTGTTTGATTTCTTTTTCGCCTGCATTATGGTTTTCAATTACCATATAATACATTAAAACAGCTGGAATTACGCCTGAACTTCCATTAGTTGGAGCTGTTACAACTCGTCCTAAAGAAGCATTTACTTCATTCACGGCAAGTGCAAAACAGCTTACCCATTTTAAGATTTGACGAAATTTAACTTCTGTTTTTCTAATTTCTTCCAGCCAGCTCTGCGGATCAGTGTAATTAGATAGTCCAATAAGGTTTTGGTGCATATCAAAAGCTCTTCTTCTTACGTGAAGTCCACCAGGAAGAATACCTTCAGAATGACAACCGATGTACATGCATTCTAACATGGTATTCCAAATACGCATTAATTCAGAATGTACTTCCGCTTCTGGACGCATCGAAATTTCATTTTCATATACAATTTCAGAAATGGATTTGTTTTCAGAAATAGTATAATTTAATAATTCTGCTGCGTTTTGAACAGGATAAGGAAAAGCACATTTTATAGCTTCTTTTTGTTTCGCATTTGTACGTTCTTCTTTTACTACAAATCCGCCTCCGATAGAATAAAAAGTAGATTCATACTCAGAATCATCCGATTTGTAAGCCGTAAATTTTAATCCATTGGCATGAAAAGGAAGGAAATCTTTATTGAAAACAATATCTTGAAGAAAATAAAAGGGAATCACTTTTTGGTTGCCCAAATTGATTTCGTTTGTAGTTTCGATTTTTTTGATGATTCCTGCAATATCCTCAACCGGAATATATTCAGGATCCTGACCGCTCAAACCTAGCATAACAGCAAGATCTGTTGCATGGCCTTTTCCGGTTAGTGATAAAGAGCCGTACAAATCGACTTTTACTCTTGTAATATCTTCTAAAATTGCCTCCTCTTTAAGCTCTTCCAGAAAGCGTTCGGCCGCGCGCCAAGGTCCCAAAGTATGTGAGCTTGAAGGGCCAACGCCAATTTTAAGCATATCAAAAACTGAGATACATTCTTCCATTGTTCGTTTTTTGTTAAGACAAAGATAATTGAATACCGCAATGGATAGTTATATTTGAATGTTAATCTTGAGTTTTTGTTAAAAAAAATATTAAATTTTAATAATTCGGCAAGGAAATAAATTTAAAACCTTAATATGCAGTTTTCGTAGAAAGTTCGTGTTTTTTCGGTATTTTTGTAAAGAAACGAGCTTAAAGAAACGACTCAATTCATTAATATTAATACTTCAAGGATTTTGTTCTAATACTGAAAATGTCTTTTTACAATTTAATACCACAAAGAAGATAAAGTTACAATATGATAGAATTTTTCAAACATCTATTACAAGAATTCGAATTACCACTTACCAATCCCGTATTGATTTTTTCGTTAATACTTTTTATAATTCTGCTTTCTCCAATTTTACTTAAAAAAATAAATATTCCAGGAATCATTGGTCTTATTATTTCGGGAGTTATTATTGGTCCACACGGATTAAATATCTTAGCAAAAAACTCAGCAGTCGATTTATTTTCGACCATCGGACTTTTGTATATTATGTTTATTGCAGGTTTAGAATTGGATATGAATGAGTTTAAAGCCAATCGAAACAAGAGTTTATTGTTTGGTTTTTTTACTTTTATTCTGCCACTTTCGATAGGATTTCCAGTTTGCTTTTATTTACTGCAATATGATTTTAATGCCAGTTTTTTAACAGCAAGTATGTTTGCAACACACACATTGGTGGCGTATCCGATCGTTAGTAAATTGGGAATTGCTAAAAACCAAGCTGTTGCGATTACTGTCGGAGGAACAATTTTGACAGATACAGCAGTTTTGATTATTCTAGCCGTGATTATGGGAAGTGCACAGGGAAGTTTAAATCAAGCTTTCTGGATCAAATTAACCATTTCATTAGCTATTTTTTCGGCCATTATGTTTTTGGTTATTCCAAGAATTGCCAAATGGTTTTTCAAAAAACTGGAAAGTGAAAAACATGCTCATTATATTTTTGTACTTTCTGTAGTTTTCTTTGCCGCTTTTTTGGCCGAGGTAGCAGGAGTAGAGCCCATCATTGGCGCGTTCGTTGCGGGTTTGGCATTAAATCCTTTAATTCCGCATTCGTCAGCTTTGATGAATCGAATTGAATTTATAGGAAACTCGTTGTTTATTCCGTTTTTCTTGATATCAGTAGGAATGCTGGTAGATGTAAGCGTGATTTTAAGTGGACCAACAGCTTTGATTGTAGCGGGAACGTTGAGCATTGTGGCTATTTTCGGAAAATGGATTGCAGCCTTTTTTACTCAAATTGTTTTTAAATATACAAGGACTGAAAGGCAGCTTATTTTCGGATTGAGCAGTGCACACGCCGCAGCAACTTTGGCTGTAATTCTAGTTGGTTTTAAAGCAAAAATCCTAGATGAAAATATCTTAAACGGAACTATTATCCTAATTCTAATTACTTGTATTGTGGCTTCTTTTGCAACTGAAAAAGCCGCTAAGAAAATCGCAATCTGTGAAGAAGAAATTTCTCCAGAAGATACAGGAAGGGACCAGATTCTAGATGAACATATTTTGATTCCGTTAGCTAAAACTTCTGCTGCTGCAAGTTTATTGGATTTTGCTCTCTTAATTAAAGACAAAAAATCGTCAAATCCTGTTACATTATTGACCATCGTTCCTAATAACAATCAGGCAGAGAAGAATATTTTAAAATATAGAAAAGCAGTTGATAAATTTGTAGTTCAAGCTTCGGCCTCAGAAGTAAAAATTAATACAATTGCGAGAATTGATCATAATCCTGCAAGCGGAATCGCTAGAACTTCTAAAGAAATCATGTCGGATATAGTAATTGTCGGATGGCCTAGAAAAACAGGATTTATTGATAAAATTTTCGGGGAAAATGTAGATTCTATCATTAATAATGTCGATAAGAGTTTGTTTATCTGTCGCTTTCAAAAGAATTTTATTGAAGAGAAAAGATTGGTTTTTGTTTGTCCTCCCTTTTCAGAAAGAGGTGTTGGATTTCAGGTATTACTTCAAAAAGTATGTAGATTATCACAAGAGTTAAGTATTCCGATAATGATTCATGCCGAATATAAAACACACGAAACGATTCAGCAGATTGCTAATAACTTGAAGTTGAATGCGAAGTTTGGATTTAAAAATGTTTCCGATTGGGAAGATTTTGAATCTATTTCAGATGAAATGAAATCTACAGATTTGGTAGTTTTCAACTTATCCAGAAAAGGTTCTGTCTCATATCAGTCCATTTTTGAGAGATTGCCACAAAAAATTGAAAAGTTTTTCAATGACAATAATGTGATTTTGGTTTATCCGCAAGACGACCGTAAGGAAAGCGCAATGGATGCCTACGAAGATTTTACAACATCGCCTTTAGCAAAAGGAATTGAAGCAATCGAACAGATTGGACGTGGTTTAGGAAGTATTTTGAAGAAAGGGTAAGATTTATTTATCATTTTATGACAGAAGAATTAAAAGAGATTTTTAGAAAGTATGATTTTCCAAAACGCGATGAGAGTTCTTCAGTTGAGATTGAAGATATTCAAGTACATTTAAAATTTGATCTTCCAGAAGATTATGTTTTCTATGTAGAAAATTATTTAGGAATTGATCAATTTATTGGCGCTGAGTTTATAAAACTTTGGAGTTTAGAAGAAATTATTGATGCAAACTTAGAGTATCATATATTTGAAAAATTACCACAAACACTAGCTATTGGAACAAATGGAAGTGGTGAATTTATTGGAATTGAATTTGATGATGATAATGCTATAAAAATTATCCTTTCGCCTTTTATTGATTTAAATGCAAAATATCATGTTGAAATAGGAAATTCATTTACTGACTTTTTGGATCGACTTGATAAAGGAGTTGAATGGTTTTAATAATATTTAAAATTGAAAAAAAATGAAACACCAAATAAAATCAATCCGTCCATTTATAGGTTCTAAAAATTTTGAAATCTCGAGAAGTTTCTACCGAGATTTAGGTTTTGAAGAAATAGTTTTAGAACATAATTTTTCTGTTTTTAAAGTCGGAGAAATCGCTTTTTATCTTCAAGATTATTATGATAAAAGCTGGAACGAAAACACTATGATTTTTCTTGAAGTTGATGATGTTGATCGTTATTATAATGAATTGAAAGCACTCAATTTAACTGAAAAATACGGTGTAAAATTAACGCCAACAAGACACTTAGATTGGGGAAGCGAATGTTTTCTGCACGATCCGTCTGGAGTTTTATGGCATTTTGGAAAGTTTAAATAATTTAATATTTGGTTTCGAAAAATTGGAGTATTAGGAAATCATTTGAAGCAATTTGACGTCAAAAGAGAATCACTTAAATTCGTGAATTCGTAGCTAAAAAAAAATACCTATCTCAATCCAAAATCTCCCAAAACCCGAGTAGTAGTTTTGCGCTGATACCAATCATTGTAAACTAATTCGATACTTTTTACCTCAAATTCTCCGAAATCATAATCACGGAATTTTGTAGCAGTTTCTATTAGTTTTTCAGGATTTTGAAGTTTATCCTGAAAACGCATTATAGTCGAATGTGCCGTAGAAATCTCATATCGGCTATCAATGCTTTGTTGTAAACCGGAATTTTTAAAATTTTCTCGAAGTCTGTTTCTTAAATTATTCAGCGTTTCATCACTTGGAAATCCCTGAATCATTATTGCCGATGGAGAAGCCGTTATACCTTTGTAATGAATTTTAATTTTATTGACATCCACAAGACTTCTACAGATAACTTCAATATATTCATTTGGTGAAATCTGATTTAAATTGAATTCGGTAGAACAAGAAATGATAGACATTACGGTGATATGAATGTCTGAATCAGGATAAAAATATTGCTCAGGTTCTACTTTTTTTAGTTCATTTATAAAATGCTGTATATTGGCTTTTATTTCATCGTTTGGACGAATTAATAAAGTTATTCCGAACCGCGAATCAGATTCGTTTTTAATTTCTGAATCAATCACATATTTCCCTGCTGCAATAGCTTCAGAAGATGTTTTATAAAGTTGATCGTAGTGTTCGGTTAAATTCATTATTTAATTATTTCTTTTTTACTTTTTCAAGATTTTCCTTTACTCTAAATTTTACAATTTTCGTAATCAAATCGTAAGGTATTTTATCTTTCAACGGAAATTGTACAGAACCTTTCCCTGATTTATATTTAGAAAGCTCTTCTGCAAAAGCTTCGTGGCCGCTTGGAAGTGCATAAAGTCCAATATGATTTTTGAAAGCTGCAAAATAAACTACGATTCCGTTCTGCTCAAAAGCGGGCATCGAATAACTGATTTTTTCTTTGGCATCTGGAGCTGCTTTCTGAATTGTCATTCGAACTTTCTCCAAAATTTCCTGAACATCATTCGGAAATCCACCGATGTATTCGTCTATATTTTCGGGCTTCTTTGTTTCCATTTTTTTGGTTTCAAGTTTCAGGTTGCTGTAAAGAGCTTAAAGCTTTTAGCTGTGGTCAATACATGTCTTTTATTCTACCGCAAAGTACGCTAAGTATTTTTAATTACTAGACTAAGTATGGTCTATATATTAAGTTCGCAAAGCTTTGTCTGTAAAAAAAAATCAAGATAAAGCTTTGCGAACTTTATCATTTTAATGATTTTCAAAAAAAACTTCGCGTACTTTGCGTAAATCTTTGTGCTCTTTGCGGTAAAAAAAACACACAGATTTTGCGGTTAAATTTATTCTAAGCAAGTCCTTTCGGGAATCTATCTAATACTAAATTCAATTGTAAATTATGTTCTAAAAAGGCTTTAGCTCCAGCCAAAACCAAAGTGAATCCTTCCGTAGAATTACGAACCTGATCTATGATTTTGTCTGTATCTCCGTGAAAACCTGAATTTGTTATGCTTACAAAAGTTTCATTTTCATTTAACGAATGAAAAACCCACTCGACTAAAGTGATTTCATCAGGATTTCCCCATTCAATAACAATCTTTTTATTTTCTTGTAAAACCAAAGTTTTAACGGTAAGTGAAAAACCGTACATCTCCCAAGTCCATTCGGTTTTTTGGTTTTCTTCTAATTTACCAGAACCTTTTGTAAACCAAAATCTACTGGTAATTTCGGGATTTATAAATGCCTGAAAAACTTCTGAAACAGGTTTCCGAATCAGCATCTCGGCTTTTGCAAATTTGTTGTTTTCTGTTTTCATGGTTAATGTGAAATATGTGAAATATGTGAGATAATAGTAAGTTGTTTTTGGGACTTCTAATTTAAGAAAGAAAATTTTAAAATTGGGATAAAAAAAATCCAGACAATTTTTTCTTGTCTGGATCTATGTTTCTATGAATGCATAATTAAAATATCGTATAGCCAAGAACTAGCGAGGTGGATGTAAAATCGGCATTAATTGAAGTATGTTGAAGAATTTTTTTGGTAACATATCTAAATTCTAAACTGTATTTATCTTTAAATTTATAGCCAATTCCAAATGCAAAAGAATTTCTAGTAGAGATGTCAAAATCACCAAATGGTGGATATTTGATCTCCGAACCTAGTTGAAAATCTACTATATATTGAAAATTAAAGAAAAGTTTAGAATTAGTATTTAAGAAAGAGTAGTATCTAATTCCAAATGGCAGTTCTATAGATTTATAATTGATCGCCATATTGTGGTTTCTAATTGTTTTTTCTTCTTCATAAAATTGATAAGTTGGTTCTATAATAAAAGCCCATTTGTTTTTATTAAAACCAAGAATAAATTCAGTTTCAACACCAAATCTTAGTTGTGTTTTATTGCCAAAATCTGCATCATATAGAGGCATGTTTTTATGTTGTAAACTAACACTGCTATTACTTACTCCTGCTCGCACATTTAAGTTAAATAAATCTTTTTTTACTTTAATCTCTGTTGTTGCAACTTTTGGATCAACTAAATGATTATATTTTGAAAAAAACTCAACTAATTTATCTTTACTATAAGTTAAATTCTTAATGTTTTTTTCAGAGATAGAATTGTCTTTTAAAGCATTTGCCAATTGTTGTTTATAATGGTTGTTGTGGCCAATTTCTAATTCAGTTATCTTATAGCTTTTATAAACTAATTGGGTTATTGCTACATCATCGGTTTTAAAGAAGAATCTTTTTAGGTCGTTTTCATCATATTGGTATAAACTTGCTTTTCCTTCAACTAAGACCTTTAAAAATAATGTTTCTTCATTGAATTCAGGATTTTTAACATAACTCATGTTACGCATAATTTCACTGGATTTATCAATGTTTACAGTATATCTCTGATATTTTGTGTCGTTTTCAAAACCAAATTCTTTGACTTGTTGAATGGTTAAAGTTTGTGGTTGTTCAGTTTCTGTAAGTTTATATTGGAATTCTTTAGGTGTCTTTATCCAGTCCTGATTTCTAATCAAACAGTTAACTTTTGTGTTGTTGTTATCAATGTAGTAGGCTTTTTCGAAAACAATTTGAGAATAAGAGTGAAAGCTTAAGAAAGTAAATAAAATTAATAAAGTTAGTTTTTTAATCATTTTTGGTTAATTTGAAATTTTGTTTTTAAATGTTATTCGCGGGCAAATATATAAGAAATTTCATTTAAATAATCTCAAAAAAACTTTTTTAAACCTTATCTTTTTCAATCCATTTGCCAACTGTGGGTGGCGTATAATTTCTCATTTTAAGTAACAAATCATCGATGTTATCGCTTATCAAAAGCATTTCTCTGTTAGTTTCTTTGAGTAAACCTTTAGTGGTCATAGTTTTTAGTAATTCTATAAGCGAGTCATAATAGCCATCTACATTTAAAATTGCTATCGGTTTTTTATGAAGTCCCAATTGTGCCCATGTCAGCATTTCGAAAAGCTCTTCAAGAGTTCCAAAACCTCCAGGCAACGCAATTACACCGTCGCACAAATCATTCATTTTGGTTTTTCTTTCATGCATGCTTTCTACCAAAATCAATTCAGTTAAACCTTGATGTGCGATTTCTTTTGATCTCAAAAAGTTAGGCAGCACACCAATTACTTTTCCGCCAGCATTCAATGCGCCATCTGCAACAGCACCCATCAAGCCAACATTGGCACCTCCGTAAACTAATTCAATATTTTGTTCTGCAAGTGTTTTCCCTAAAGCAATTGCTTGTTCTTCATATATTTTTTCTGTACCAAAACTAGAGGCACAGAATACTGTAATTCTTTTCATTTTTTTGTTATTTATTATGAATTAAAGGTTAATGGTACAAATTCCTAACATATAACCTTTAACCTATTACTTTTTTAATTCATATTCAAAATAAGGCATATCAATTCCATTTGCTGTTAGAATCATGTCTCTTACCTTTTCAGCTCCAAGTTTTAGGACTGCTTTTTGAGAACGGAAGTTTTCGGCTCCCACATGAAAAAATATGGAATCAACATGCTGAAAGGCATAATCAATCAAAAGCTTTTTATTTGATTTATTGTAAGGACCACCCCAAAATTTTCGAGCCAAAAAAGTATATCCAATTGCAACACTAGATTTTTCGGGATTGTACTCATAAAAACGAGTTGTGCCTATTATTTCGTTTGTTTGTTTATCAAGAATTAAAAATGAACCTTTTGAATTTATTGCCATTTCAAAAAAAGCAGTAAAACCTTCTCTATGATATCTGTCCTTTGAAGGATGTTGTTCCCAAATTAAGGGATCTGAGGCAACTTTGAACAATTCCTCAAAATGTTTTTCTTCTAACGGAATTAATTTTGTGATTTCATTTTCTAAAATATCAGGCTGTAAATTGAAATTGGATGTTGTCATTTTTATAGTTTTTGTGGTTTCTTTTTGGTTAGTTTGTCAGAATGAAAAAATTAAATCCTTTTAATTTGCACACAAGAAACATCTTGCATCTTAATTTCTTTTCCAGTTTTCTTCAATAATCCCGTTTTTGGGTCTCTTTTAAAAACAATTACATTTCCTGTTTGAACATTTGATGCAACTAAAAAATTTCCACTTTCGTCAATAGCAAAAACTCGCGGATGTTTTCCTAAAGTAGATTGATAACCAATGTTTTTCAATAATCCGTTTTCGTCGATAGAAAAAATGGTAATGTTGTTTTCTTTTCCTCGATTTGTGGCATAAAGAAATTTTCCGTCTGGTGAAATATGAACATCAGAACTTTCAAAACCTTCTTTTATTTTATCTGGATGTGTCGCAATACGCTGGATTTTATTCAAAACACCATTTTCATATTTGTAAACACTGATTTGCCCAGCCATTTCTTCAATACAATATCCATATTTTTGATTTGGATGAAAAGTAAAATGTCTGGGACCAGCTTCTAAATCGGTTTTTGTGAATGGATTTTTCGTTTCCACTAAAGGCTTTTTCTGATTTTCATCAAAAGCATAACAGCGAATTTTATCGGCTCCTAAATCGGGCAAAAATAAATAATCATACTGAGGAGAAAATACAGCCGAATGAACGTGTGATCTGGTTTGTCTTTCTTTATGAGTACTTCCATCCATATATTGAAAATTCTGCGCAATCGAGTCAATTTTGCCATTTTCTAAAATAGGAAAAACAGAAACACTTCCTTCTGTATAATTCGCATTGGTAATCCATTTTCCGCTTTTATGAACTGAAACGTAAACAGGGTTTTCGCCGCCACTTTGCTGACTGTTTAAAAATGTCAGACTTTTATTTTCAGTATTAAATTCAAAACTGCTTATACTTCCTGCATTTGGTGTTTTGGTGTCAGTGCAGGCATAAACGTATTTTCCGTTTGGTGAAACCGTTAAATAAGAAGGATTGATAACATTGTTAACGGAAGTAAATTTCGTCAATTTTCCGTTTAAAGTATCCAATTGATATACCTGAATCGCTTCTGCCGATTTATCACGATTGTATGATCCTAAAAAGACGTAAGTGTTCTGGGAAAATAGATTACAGCTTAAAAGAAAGGTTATGGTTAGTATGAGGTTTTTTAGGTTCATTTTTAGGTTTCTTTGTTTGAAGTTTCAAGTTGCATTTCACAATATACCATTCAAAATTAATGAACTCCTTTCCACCATTGTTTAAATTCCTGTTTTTCGTTTTTAAGCTCTACTTTTTCGCCAATCATTGGAGTTATTAACGGAACAGGATTTTCGCTTAAACTATTCAGTTCGGTTACTTTGATTAAAGGCGCATCCCAGGAATGAAGGGAAAGGGCAAATTTAGACGAATGAACTGGAAATACTCTCTTTGATTTTAGGTCTTTCATGGCTTTTATAACGTCTTCTGGCATATTGTGAATATATTTCCATTTTTCGTTGTATTGACCATTGTCCAATAAAGCAACATCAAACGGACCATATTTTTCGCCTATTTCTGCAAAATGTTTATCATAACCGCTGTCTCCGCCCAGATACATTTTAAAATCTTTAGTTTCTAAAATGAAAGATGTCCAAAGCGTGTTGCATCTTTTGAAACTTCTACCAGAGAAATGTCTAGATGGTGCTGTATAAAGTGTTAGATTCTCATCTAATTCGATTGTAGAAAACCAATCTTTTTCCATAATATTTTCAGATGGAAATCCCCAGAACTCAAAATGTGAACCAACTCCAAGAGCTGTGATTATTTTTTTTGTTTTAGGTTTTAATTTCAGAATCGTATCGTAATCTAGATGATCATAATGATCGTGTGTAATCAATAAATAATCAATTTCCGGAAGATCATCAACAGTGTAAATGTCACTTCCTTTGAATGATTTTGTAGTGCCTGGAATAGGAGAGGCATTTCCGCTAAAAACAGGATCAATCAGAAAACGTTTTCCTGCCAGCTGAATAAAATATGATGAATGCCCAAACCAAACCAAAACATCTTCATCAATTGGAAGTTCATGTAAATTGGTTTTTATGGACGGAATTAAATCGGATGGAATTTTTCGATCTACTTTTTTGAAGAAAAATTCAAGTAAAACTCCAGCCATACTTGCGCCTTCAGCAAGATCGGGAGTAAAACTCTGATTTTCGAATTTTCCGTTTTTATATTGAGGCGATTTCTGAATTAAATTCAGTCTTTCGCCAGAAGGGGCTTTTCCAAATTTTGGATGTTCCAAAAATCGGTAAAGGGCAAGTGCTATTAGCGCTAATAGAATTAAAAATGTAATCATTTATTTGGAGGGATATAATTTTTGAGTGCAGTCAACCGAAAGTAAAATTATCTTTTTTAAGATCTCCATATCGATATCAGCTAATTTTTTAATGTAAATACAAGCTTTAGAGGAAGTATGTTTTCCTAGTTTTGGTAAAAGTTCTTCTCTTTCTTTTTCAGGCAGATAAAAATAAACTGTCATTGCTGTTTTTCTTGGCGAAAAACCTGCTAAAGGCGCGTCGCCCTCATGTCCGCTGTCATATTTGTAATGATAACTTCCGAAACCAATGATGCTTGGTCCCCACATTTTGGGCTCAAAACCAGTTATTTCCTGTATAATTTTAAGAAGCTCAAAAGCATCGTTTCTTTTGACTTCGTTTTCGACAGCATTAATAAAATCTGTAACGCTGTTTGTAGTTTCAGTAGTTTTATTGACAGCCATTTTGCGTTTATTTTTTATTTAATAAGTCACTTTTAAAAGAATGTTTTTGATTTTAAATTCTGATGCATAAAACAAATTAGAATCTTCAGGCATCTGATTTTCTAAAACAATCATGCTGACGTCGCTTTCGGGGAAATACAAATTTACAGCAGAAAATCCGTTACCAAGACCAGTATGGCCAAAATATTTTATAGGTTCTTTTTCAATAATTCTTAAACCATAACCATAGCCTTCTTTCTCTTTTCCAAAGAAATTATGTTGATTTTTAATCGTATACGATGTCATCAATTTGTATGATTCGGGTTTGAGAATTTTTCCTTTGTGAAGGTTATTATTCCAGATTAAAAGATCATTAACAGTAGAAATAAGACCGCTAGAAGGTACTTTGTAAGGTGAGATTAAATTATTCTCCGCTTTTTCTAAAGTACCACCATTATTCATATATCCAGTAACTAAATTCCTGTCCTTATCTTGTGAGTAACAAAAGGTATTGTTCATTTTAAGCTTTTTAAACAAATCATTAGCCAGTTCTGAATAGCTTTTTTGGGATACAGATTCAAGAATCTGACCTAGTATTGGATAGCCTTCATTTCCATATTTAAAATCACTTCCAGGTTTAAAAAGCAAAGGTTTTTGTAAATCAGTGATTCCATGCGAATGATTCAATAACTGATGAATTGTTATAGTATCTGCCCAGGTTTGTTTTAAATTGGGAAGGTATTTTTTTATTGGAGTATGAAGATTAATTTTACCTTTTTCAACTTCTTTCAAAATCAAAGCTGCCGTAATTTGTCGGGTAAGTGACATAATTTCAAATTGACTGTCCAACGTCAAAGGTTTTTTAGTCTCAAAATTTGAATATCCTTTAGCTTTTGAATATACTGTTTTTCCATTTTTTGAAATCAAAACAACGCCATTAAAAACTGGATTGGTAGCATTTTGAATTAAGCTGTCAATGCTTTTTTGATAATCGTCTTTTTTTTGTGCTGATGAATGACAGCTTGAAAGAATAAAAAGTAATAATAAGGAGATTTTAGGAATAAAGTTCATTTAGTGTTCAGTGTTCAGTTTTTTTAGTATTCGGTGTTCAGTTTTTTAGTGTTCAGTATTTAAGTTTTTAGTCTCAATCTTTAGTTTCATTATTCAGTGCTAATTTGACTGACCACTAAAAAACTGAACACTGATCACTAAAATTATAAATTAAAACATTCCATTTTCGTTAATAGTTTCTTTCGGAATTGGCTGTCCTAAATCCCAAAGTTCAACGATTTTATCATCTTTGAATTTTAGGATGTGAACTACAGCAAAACCAATATCTGCAGGACTTTGTTTTAGGTGCGAATGTACTGCAACCAAATTTTCGTCTTCAAGTATATGATGAATTTTAAAAATCTTATTCGGATTTGTTCTGGCCGATTCTTCCATGGCGAGCATCAAAGTTTGTGCATCGCCTTTGAAATGCGCGTTATGATGTTTGAAATTCTTTCCGACATATAATCGAAAACCTTCGTGAGGGTGACCTTTTGCGGCAAGGTTCAGGAAGTTTCTAGCGATTTCTTTCTTAGTCATAATTCAATGATTTTAAAGCAAACTAAGGTATGAAATTCAGCGCTATAATTATTGCAGAAAAGGCATTGAATTTTATAAAATTAAATGGCCTCCGATTTGATTTTTGAAAGGTCTATTCCTAGTTTAGTGAATTCTTTTTCTCCCAATTCGGTTATATAAAAATGTTTGTCTGAAACAGATTTTTTAGCAATCCATTTTTTCTCGGCAAAGTTTTCCAAAAGTAATTCACCAAGTTTGCCACCAAGATGTTCGTAGCATTTTTTAGCTGGTTTTATAGAAGATTGAGTAGTCATAATTATTTCTTTTTTATAGCAATTTTTGAAGCTAAATATGTTGTTGGAAGATAAGCGAAAACTAAATCTATAATGCTAAACCAAACTGGAGACGGCAAAGTATAAACCATTACAATACCTCCAAACAAAAAGAAAGCCCCAATAAAAAAGGCCAGTTTCGTTTTGTTTGAAACAGCAATTAAAGCGGTTGTCAATGCACCGGCAAAAGTTCCAATGGCGTGTGCGAGAAAAGGGAAAAGAAAATGTTTAGATTCAAACAAATGCATATTTGCTTTTAAACCTTCTGCAGTTGTAACATCTACACCGTTTGGTGGAGGAATTATAGAACCACTTATTGAAAGAATGCTCATATTGACAATGCTGCCAATAACAAGACCGGCAAGAACTGCCAAAGTGTTTCTAAAAAGTGGATTCATAAGTTTCGTTTTTTAGTACAACGAATTTAGGAAGATTTTTCGAAAACTTTTAGCTAAGTTTCTTTTTTAATTAAATGACTGTCTGAATTCTAATGGAGAAGAATTTGTCTTTGTCTTAAATAATTTGCTGAAGGACTGTTGATGCTCAAAACCTAATTCGAAAGCAATTTCGCTAATAGACAAATTTGTAGTGGAAAGCTTCTCTTTTGCCTTTTCAATCAATTTATTATGGATGTGTTGCTGTGTACTTTGTCCAGTAAGATGTTTTAATAATCCGCTTAAATAATTTGGAGAAACATTTAAATTTTCTGCAATATAATTTACAGTTGGGAGCCCTTTTCTGGTAAGGGATTTAGTATTGAAAAAATCTTCGAGGAGTTTTTCTAGATGAGCTAAAATTTCATGATTATTTATTTTTCGGGTTATAAATTGTCTGTTATAAAAACGTTCAGAATAAGTGAGTAGCAAATCAATTTGTGCAATAATCACGTCCTGACTAAATTTATCAATATTAGACTGATATTCGTGCTGAATATTTTTCATGATATCAATAATCATTTTTTCTTCTTTATCAGACAAGTGTAATGCTTCATGCACAACATATCCAAAGTATTCATATTGTTTTATTTTTTGTGCAAGAGGAGTATTCCATAAAAAATCAGGATGAATTAGTAACGAATATCCCGTATGCTGTAATTCGGCATTTCCTTCAATAGAAAACACCTGACCTGGAGCAATAAATAATAAAACGCCTTCTTTAAAGTCATATTCCTGCTGACCATAACGCATTTTGGCATTCGCATTTCTTTTGAGTGCGATGGAATAAAAATCAAGAATTAGACTTTTTGGTTCTTCTTCATTAAGGTATTTAATATGTTCAAAATTGTAAACACTTACCAACGGATGTTCAGGTTTTGGCAAATCTCGAAACTCATGAAATTCGCTTATGCTTTTTATTCTATGTGGTTGTTTATTTGCCATAACCTAAAAATACTTAATTATTAATTATAGATTGCTGCAAATTCTTTCGCATAATCTGAAAGTTTTGTTTTTCCCATTTCTAAAGGTCTGTTTTTATAATAATCCTCTCCCAAAGTACCATTATAAAGTGCAGCGTACATTTCTACAAGACCTTGTGCAATTTTTGGTTGCATTCCAATACTAACCAAACCATCAAAAGTTTCTTGGTCACTAATTAAAACCCATTTTAAATCTGGTTTTCCAATCACTTCTCCAAGAATTTTGACCGTTTCATTTCCAGTTAATTCTTCACTGGCAACATAACGAATTTTTCTTCCTTCAAGCGGAGTGGTTAATTCTTCAGCGATAGCTTCGGCAATATCATTTGGAGAAACCCATGGAATTAATTGATCGGCTCCATAATTTGCAGCAATAATCCCCTGATTTTTAATCATCGGAATATAAGCCAGTAAATTATAATAGAATGAAGTTGGGCGCATAAATGTTATCGAAACATCAGAAAGTGTGTTTAAAACAGATTCAATTTCATTATAACGCTGAATAATTCCTGAATTTTGCTTTAAATGCGCACCAATACTGCTTAAGAAAACAACTCTTTTCACACCCGATTTTTGGATAGCTTCGGCGTAATTATTTCCAATTTTACGGGTAAAGGCATCTAAATCAAGATTTGGGTCGAAATAATTGGCACGAGGTATCATACAATATACGGCCTCTGAACCTTTAAAAGTCTCAGTTAAGAAAGTAATATCTTCAACGGAACCAATAGCAGTTTCTGCTCCAAGTGTTTCAATTTCTTCTTTTCTTTCAGGACTACTTGTGATTATGGTAACTGAATGTCCTTTGTGTATTAGCTCCGTAGCTAATGGTTTGCTGATGTTCCCTAAAGAACCTGTGATTGTAATTTTCATTTGTTCTGATTTTTAGACATTGCAAAGTTGTGCAACATCTAAACAAATGATGTATCCAAATCTATTGTTGTTGTAGCTTTTTTTAAGTTTCTAAGATACTGAGAGGCTGAGTTTCTAAGATTTTTTTTAACTCTTTTAATTTGCTGATAATTTCTTCTCGTTTTCTGTTTTCGGTTTTCCTGTTGCATTGGGTTCGCCTTTTCCAGTTTCGATTAGTTTTTTTAAACTATTCTGGATATAGTTTGTCCAAGCATCACGGCAGATTTCGAAACATTCATATTCGGGAACTAAACCAAAATGAGTAAAGGTAAGTTCTGTTTTTCCATTTTTTTCTTTGATATCAAAAGTAGGTTTTGTTCCTGTCCATTCGGTTTTGTCTTCTGTGAATTTGAAATAGTTTTGTTCGATCAGCCAGACTATTTTCTGATTTGAAATAACTTCAATTAGTTTGATTTTACAGCGATGTACGTCTTCATAATGATAATCAAATTCATCATTTAAGTTGGCTGTTTTGCCTTCAATTTCTTCCGACCACCAGCCTCGTACGTTTTGTATAGCTTTGAAAACTTCTTCGGGAGATTGATTGACTATTATTTTTGTGGTAAAATCTTGTGTGCTCATTTTGATTGATTTAGAAATTTGTAAAGTAAAATTACAATCTATAAATCAAATTGTTAAGGTGGTTAAAAGACAAAATAGAGGTGTGTTTCGGACAATGTTTATCTTTAATAGTAAACTCGACAGGTTTTAAAATCTGTCGGGCTTTTATCGGAATCTGTATATAATCCCTTATTTGTTTTTTCTAAAAATACCAATTAGTAAATTGATAATATAAATTGGTGTTGCTACAAAAATTATTAGCAAAAATTCAATAATTAAAACTGTATTAACAGACACATAATCATCATATAAAGGGAAATTACTGTTTACTTGATATTGTGGGTTACAAAAGAAAATAATCCAATAAAAAATAAAACTTCCAATTAATATAATGGAATGAATTGCGGTTAGAAATTGTACAAGTTGTTTATCGAAAACTTTTTGAATCAGCCAATATCCTAATCCCATTAAAAAATAACAAAGAAAAAGAAATATGGTGCTTTCTATATTTCTAACAACAAAGTAAGTATCATGGATATTTATATCCATCGTTGCCAAAGGATTATTGTTTTGCGCAATTCCAATAGCTAAAATTAAGATAGCAATAAACCAAAATAAATGATAAACTTTTATTTTTCGAAGATTCATTTTCTAAACTTTTTTCTCAGTTGCCTTTAAAGAATATCACCAGCTAAAAAAAGAACACTCATAATTACTGCTAAAAAAGTTGACAGACTGATTAGTCCAATTAGAGTCATTCTCCAGCCGCTATAAGTTTCTCCACCATTACTCATATGATTTTGAATGTTTTTTTCCTGATATGTTTTTAGGAAATAGGAAGCAATAAAAGAGTAAACTATTGGGAAAATTATGGAAGGGAAATTTTCAGGTAATAGAAAAACCAAACAAATTATAAAAAAGGAAGCTATACCAGTAATTATCCAAGTTTTTTGAGCTTTTTCTTTATCATTGAAAACTCTGAAATTTTCTGCTATGCAATAACCTGCTACAAGCGGACCTGCTAAAAATGTTGCAATGCGAATAGCTTTTTCTGAGTAAATTTTTTCGGTTGGGATTTCTTCAAAAACCGATTTTTCTATATTTTCTTCTGTTGACATTATTTATGAATTTTAGATTTAATTTTTTGTAAGAAAACACAAAATAAATATAAAAAAAGGATAAATAGGTTATTCTTTAGAAAATTCTAAAATATCCCCCGGCTGACAGTCTAAGACTTTACAAATAGCTTCCAAAGTACTGAAACGAATCGCTTTTGCTTTTCCTGTTTTTAAGATAGAAAGATTCGATAAAGTCAAATCTACTTTTTCTGAAAGTTCGTTCAATGACATTTTTCTTTTAGCCATCATGACGTCTAAATTTACTATAATAGGCATAATTTTTTCTTTTAAACGGTTAATTCAATTTCAGATTGAATTTCGATTCCTCTCTTAAAAATCTGTCCGATAACGAATAGTACAACTGCCATAAATATCCAAACACTTCCGCCTTCAATATTTAAGCTTTCTAATGATGGAACTTTCACTCCGTTTGTAATAAGAAAACTGTTGAATTTTGCCGCCCAAAGAGAGAATAAACCAATTCCGAAAGCGAGATAAGAAAGATAAGATATAAAACGTCCCGTTTCCGGCGTAAATGGCTGTTCTATATTTAGTTTTTTCTCATGTAATAATTTGACAATTAAATAAAACATAATTGCTTTTAAGATGGCAACAATACTAATAAAACAAATTTCCTGAATGTAAAAAGAAACATTGTAATTATAAATATCAAGTAAGTTCAAAAAACGGGCATTGTACGAATTTATAGTTAGGGTATAAATTCCGTTGAAGAGATACATTCCAGCTTCTACACATAACCCGATAAAAATGATCCAGGAGAAAATATTCAAAATTTTTAAGATCTGTTGTGTTCTAATTTTAATTTCCATTGTGGTTAGATTAAAAGTTTATGATGCTAAATTAATAAAAATTTATTGATAAACAATAAAAATATGCTTTTAATCAAAAAAAAAACTCCAACAAGATTATTGTTGAAGTTTTGAAAATATTTTTAATAATAGTTATTTCGATTTTTATTTAACGAAGCATTTTCCTTTCGTTCTCTAGCATTTTTTCTATATTAAAGTAAATTCCCTCGACATTGTAAGCGCCTTTTTCAAAACTGAGATAGTCACAATTTTTGACTAAAGACTGCCCTTTTGATTCCAATTCGAAAAGATTTAGAAGTACATACTCATGTTCGACCAGCAAAACATGAAAACCTGTTTCACATTTTTTTCCGTCACCTGATGAGAGAATGACATTCATAATGCTATGAAATTTGAAAGAAGCAATTTTTGAAGCCACTTCGTCTCCTTTTAAATGATAGATATAAGAAAGATAATTCAGCTGTCTTAAATCAAAAGGAAAGTCACTTAAGGAATGATTTGATAATTTAATGATCTCATCGTAATCCGAAGTTTCCAATTTTTCTTTATTGTAAAGCGCGTTTAGTTTTTCTTCATCTGGAGATTTCCAAAAAGCATCATACTTAGGCTGAAAAACATAACCTAGATACAAATGACGGTATTCTTCATGCGTTAAAAGTGTATCATTTTTTGTAAGTCTTTCTATTAACTTGGGATAGAAAAACTTCGAATTTTTATCGTTTATTTCTTTTTCTATAGCTTTATAATCAGGAGTTGTAAAACCAGTTTCTTGAGAATTCATTTGAATCCCGAAACAAAAAATAAGGAGGAAGATAATTTGTTTTAGCATGATTTATAGGATTTTAGATTGTAGTTCTGGTCTTACTAAAATACTAATTATTTTAACACAAAATATCCTTTTGAAAACGGGATGCGTTAGGGGATGGAAGCGGTATCTCCCGATTTAGAAAAACAAGGCTTTTTAGCCGTAGTTTTTGTTAATCGGGAATTTAGCGGACAGCCCGACCGTAGGGAACGCCCAAATTATAAATTTTAATGTCCCAGTTGTTTTCTTAAATCCAGATTAAGACTGTATTGCTCTTCAATTGGAATAATTTTTCGCTGTACTTTATTAATATCACTTCCTTCTTCGGTCCATAAAAACGGATAAAAATTAAAGACTTGGTCGCCTTGTAACTGAGGCACTTCTTTTTTCCAGTCATTCCATCTGCTTCCTGCATAAAATTTATCCAAGTCATTAGAAAAACAGAATCCTAAGAACTCTGAATACGTAATATCAAGGGCTTCATATTCTAAATTATCAGGAGAGAAATAATATACTTTGCCAAGATCTTTTCCAAAAGCACCACCGTTTAACAGATAAAAACCACCCAACGCATCATCGGCAATAAGTAGAAAAGACGGGTTTTCGCCAGCATTATTAAAAGATTTGCCTTTATTCCAATCTGGCAGGCTTCGGTTCAATTTTGAACTTCCCGAACCTAAAATCCTAATCCAGCCGTTATCAATTAAAAGTCCGCCTGTTTTGTAGATTACGGCTCCCATTGGAGAACTTGTAGTTACTTGTGTTTGATATAAAGCATCTTTAGCTTTTTGTGGGTCGGCGGGAAGAATTTCTACTTTGTTTTTGGCTGTATCAATCCATTCTTTTACGAGTTTCCATCCAGAATCATTTTGGTCTATAAGTTCGTTTACTGGTCGCATTTTAGTTTGTGAAAAAGTTATTGAGGTTAAAAGAAAAAAGGCGGTTAATCGGAAAAATTTCATTTTGGTTTTTTGGGTTAATTTGGTTTTTGTGTTAATAAGGTTTGGTCATTAAACGAATTAAGACTCCTTTGCGTTTTACAAGATTTTTATAATCCCACTGAATTTCACGACCTTTTTTGAGCCAGCGTTTCAGGTCATTTTCATTTATTTGATCGGAATCTGTATAGCGCATTTCGGCTGCTTTAAAAGAGCCTTCGTTTTGCAGCTGTTCTTCATCAAAAGATTGTCCACTCCAAAAAAGCAATCTCACAGAACCTTTTAATTTGCTGTAACCTACAATCGGATTTCCGTCTAAAAACCAAACGGGATGTGCATGCCAGATTTTGTTTTCGGCGCCGACTAAGTTTTCGTTTATAATCTTATAAAGAATATCACAAATTGCTTTGTCTGATTCTGTTTGGGAATCATTATAATTTTGAATGTCCTGATTCATGATTGCTACTATTTAGTTATACAACGTTTTTTATAAATCAATATTTTAGGATTCTTTAAGAGTTGTTTTATTGAATTGCCGGAGAATTATTTTTGTCTTCGAAGTACAATTGTACTTTGCTGATTGGCCTCATTAAATTCTAAAGCTCTCGCTTGGTTAATACTGATATTAATTTTAATTTCATCATTATTTATAAATTCTAATATGGCTAAAAGTCTTCCTTTTTCAACAGATTTTCCTTTTTCAAGACTAGCAGCGATAATATCCATTTTGATAGGTACATTGGAATCATCAATTTCATATTTTAAAGTTCCTTTCTGTCCTTTATTTTTGCCGTCTTTTACCATAAAATTTTTCCCATCTATAAATTCACCATTTATGGTCATTGAAATGAATCCATCAGGACTGAAAACCATTTTATTTTCTGTACCATTAGAATCTGTAGCTTTCCAATTTCCAATCAGGATATCTTTTTTTGTTTGAGCGTATGCAATACTTGTTAGAACAAGAAAAAGTAGAATAAGTTTTTTCATTTTATAAGTTTAAAGATTATTGTTCTTCTATGATAGAATTTCCTTTGGAATGATCTCCCGATGTCCACTGCCAGGTTTCATGAAGTCTTATTTTTCCGTTTTCTAAAATTTCAGGTTTAGAAGTGCAGATTCCTGTCATTAACTCGCCTTTTTCGTTTACTTGATGGTAGCGCATTTCAATGTTTCCGTGATCGTCAACCAAACCGATTAAATGTCCAGAAATAATTTTTCCACCAGAATATTTAGAAGTTAAAATATTGTTTTCCTGTTTATAAAGAAATGTTGTTTTATTAGAAGTTTCTCCGTTTTCGGTATTGCTGACTGGTTTAAAAGTTTTGTTGTTATAATTAATCATTTTGCAATGTGAAATTTTATGCTCCTTGAATCAGATTGATGCTCTTTAAAGCTGTTTTTAACTATTTTCAAAAATAATAATGTCTGAAAATTTTTCTATCTGATCTATGATAAATAAACTATCATTAAAATAATCCATATCAAAATCCTGATCTCCCCAAACTTCAAATCGTTTTTGAGCAGTTTTTAATTTTTCTTTATCGAAAGGCTCTTCGTTCCAATCTTCTTCCAAATCTTCGACAATTTCCAAAGCTTCTTCATTTACATGTTTTTCATCTGATAAATAAATATAAAAATGATATTCATCATTAAAAAGTATGGTAATCTGATTATCGCTAAGGACAATTTCTGGCTGATCTCCAGCGTCTGATTTTTGATAGAATTTCTCTAAATACGCTTTCAATGTTGTAATAGTTGCATTTGAAGAGGGCAGTATATAAGCGGAATAGGAATAAAAACTATTAGCCATTATTTTCTGTTTAGGTCAGTTATAAGTAACGGATTGTTTTCTTTTAATTTATTAACTAGTTCTTCTACGCTGTTTGGATTTTCTTTGATATGCTCATATTCTGCAGTAGTTATTCCAACTATTTGTAAAAAAGAAACTTCTCCGTGAGGTGTTTGTTTTTTTTCTATTTCTGGATCTGAAACAAATACTAGAGCAGTAATTTCAGTATCAGTATTCAAACGAATTGGTCCGTTTGCTGGCATATAGTGAAATTCTTCGAACCAGTTACCGCTGCTAAAAACATATTTGGCAATATTCTGTAATAAAGCTACGGCCCAGCTTGGATTTCCGTTATCGGCCTCATAAGGTTTTAGTCTAAAAGTAAGTTCAAATCCCCATTTGCTGAATTCTCCATTTACTTTTTCTTCATTATAATACAATTCAGAAAAACCGTAAGTAATAAAATGATAGTGATCTTCTTGTTTTTTACTTTCGTAAAAACTTACACCGTCAAGCGGATTATCGCCACCAAGCATATAGCTAATTGCGGGAGCAAAATGTTTAGGTTCTTGATCAGGATACAAGCGGTCAAATTCTTTGTCGATTTCTAACCAGCCGACAGCATCATCTTCTGAAAATTCTTTTTTATAATCTTCTAAATTCATATTAATGATTTTTTAGTTTATAGAATAGACAAGATATTGCTTTTATTGCAGAATTGAGAATTTCTAATAAAAAAAAATCCGACCTAATAATAGATCGGATTTAGTTTTTTATTCTATTTTTTTTAGAAGCTGTTTTACGCCTAGTTCTAAGCCTTTATAGTAATCTCCTTTTTTTAATTCTGGAACTACATAACTCGTTATAATGTCTTTCAGTTCTTGATCGCTCATTTTAGAGCGTACTTTTTCGACACCTTGCACCTGAATCTGTCTTAATTGTTTGCTGATTACAATTAAAATAGAAGTATCTATTTTTAGCTGTGAAAGCATATATTTATCTAATGCCAAAGAATAGTCGCTTAAATCAGTATAAGGAGCAATAGAAGGTGTGGTGACTATAAGAATTTTGCTGCTGGTTTTGGCCTCGCTCGATTTTAAAAAATCGTTTAAAGTTTTTACCTGACTTGGAGTAAGAATTTTTTCGAAGTCATTCATATAATCGTATGATTTGGCAAACATTGCAACAGCATCTGCTGCTGTTTGTGCATAGAAATGATTGGGTAAAAAAAGAACAATCGTAAATAAAAACAATATTTTTTTCATGATAGATTTTGTTGGGCGCTGCAAAATTAGTGCTTTATTATTTAAAATCAGTGTTTAAAATCGTATCAAAAATCAATATTTATTTCTCATAAAATAAAGAAAAAAAATCCGATTCATCAAGATAAATCGGATTTGCGAGTTTTTATTGAAGTAATGGCAGTAAATGATCCCATTTTAGTTCTTTTGCAAAATCTAGTGCCGTTTTACCACTTTCGGTCTTCGCATTTTTATCTGCACCAGATTCTAACAAAACTTCAACAGAAGTCTGGTTTCCAGCAATTACTTCACGATGTAAAAAAGTATAGCCTAATTCATCTTGATGTGTAATTTCTTCAGGATTGTTTTTCACAAAATCAATCAAACTTTCTTTCATGTTTTTGCTCATTGGGTGTTCGATCAGATTTTCTGGTTTTTCTTTTTGTTCATTAACGACTAAAATGTCATTAAAATCACCAAAATCTAATCCCCAAGCTTCGTCATGAGCATCTCTCTCGTCTTCGCTCATTTCAGAACGCATGGCTTGAATCGTAAAAGCACCATAAGTTTGTCCGTCAATGGCAAATAACCAATCACTGATTTGATTTACAGGAATTTGAATTTCATCTCCATTTGCCACATTTGTCAATTCGCCTGGATCGTTTACCAACACGCCGTAGATATTTTCTCCATCAAAATTAACATCATTAATCCACATATGTTCTACCACTGTTTCATTGTCAATTTCTTGTGTAAAAGCTAGTTTTACGCAGGCAACATCCAATCCAGGAACTATTCTTCTGTATTCCCAAGATAATTCTCTCCAGAAATATTTAAAGGTTTCCTGAGCTTTTTTGTAAGCTTCGATCATTTTTGGATTCTCTCCGTCGGCGTAGAATATTTTTGTTTCTTCCATGGTATATAATGTTTAATTAATTCGAATTATGAGTTACTTCGAACGAATAAAAAACCGATTTGTTTTTTTGCAAATCGGTTTTTTTATCATCAAAAAATAAATTTAAAAATTTACATCGTCTGCGATATTTCCGCCTTGCTCTGCGGCGAATTTTGCTGCATATTCTTTTTGTTTTTCCTGCTGATAATTAGAAAACTCGATAATGTCCTGAGAATTCCAGTTTTGATTTTGCTCCGTCATCCATTGCATCGCTACAGATTGGAAATCGGCCAGATTGATTCCGAAGTTTTCCAGAATCCATTGTGCACCGTCAATTCCGTATTCGTAAGCTGCTTGTCTTGCTCCAGCTAATTCTTCGTAGAAATAACGATCGGTTTTCATTCTTTCTAAGTTTGCAGCACCTTCTTCAGAAACCTCTGCTTTTAAGTTTTCCAATTGCGGAATCGTTACATTTTCAGCATAATATTGACCGAAAAGTGTCGTAACCGTAAACGAAGTATCTTCACCCATACGCTGTGGCCAGATTGTATTTAGTTCTTCCCAAACAATTGGTTCAAATCCCATTGCTTTACAAACTTCTAGATAATCAATTCCAGCACTTATTTTAAGACACATAGCAGTATAAGTTCTTAAATCTACACCGTGAACTGGCTCCAAAAACGGATTGTTATCGTCTACTTTTACAAATCCCGAAGTCTGGATACCGCTGTATTTTAAAGAATTAGCATGCTCAAAACGAATCATTTGATCAGAGTCGCAGTTATTCCATTCTGTATAAACTGTTCTTCTGTAGTTGAAATAGATGTTTTGAATGTCTTTCTCATCTAAGTTTTCACCGCTTGCGCGTTCGTCTGCAATCCAGGCTTCGGCTCTTGCTTCCACTTCGTTATCAAAATCTTCTACTGTATAATGTGTTCCGTGTAAAGTTTCGGGATCGTATTCTATTTCTTTATAATTATCCTCATAATCATTTTCGTAATTATCATTTGAAGTCTGTGCTTCATAATTTTGGTTTTCCTGTTTGTCTCCTGTTAGAGCTCCAAAAAGTTTCTTAAACATTTGTCGATTTTTAGGGTTAATAAAATTTAATATTTCAATTGATTCTGATACATTTTTTCGTTGTGTTCTTTTAAATCTGGCGTGATTTTATTCCATTCATCATACATTGCCCTCAAATAGACCTGACGTAATTTTGGAGCATTTTGGATCGCAAATTGTCTTTCTTCTTCCAAATCATTCATTTTGGATTGAACTTCGCTAAGCACTTTTTTATCACGTTCATGAATAATACTTAGACTTAATTCATGACGTTGATGATACAAGTCGCGCTCTTTGTCTTTTTCAGCTTCGTAAGCTTCATGTAAATGAGCTGTTCTCTGTTCTGCCAATTCTCGGGCAATATTTTGAAGGTTTCTTCCCAATGTACTTGGTGCAAAAGTGTTTTGTGTTTGGCAATAAGGACAGGAAATATAAGTTTCGATTAAAAAGATTTTTTCAATCGTAATATGACCGCCACATTGTTTACAGCTGAACTTATCTTTGATGGTTTCAAACTCGTTTAAGATTTTCTGATATTCGATTTCAAGATCACGTTCTTGTGTTTTATCGATTTGTTTTCGCCAATAATCATATTTATTATCAAATTCGTTGTAACGATCGGAACATGCAATTCTAAAATCAGAAAGTAAATCGTGATGTTTGTCTAAAACAGAAATCTGTGAATTGATGTTATAATAAAGATCATTCACCTTTTCTTCGTAAACATCTCTGGCTCTTTCACGGATATTATTTAACTGGCCATTTACGCCTGAATAAACTCTATGAAAAGTTCTTTTGTATAAATCTTCGTCTTCTTGTAAAAGCTGTTTTAATTCCGGAATTGAAGCTGTTGCCAATTCTTCCATTTTAGCTTCTAATTTTTCCAAAAAAGAAAACCATCTTTGCTGTGATTCCTGAAGTTCCGTATACCATTCTGGATATGATTGTTTGCTTCCTTCGTTTTTGTCTTTTGATTTATTAAATAATCCAAACACGTTATGTTGTTTTAAATTGAATTGTCTTCTTTTTTAATATATAATCCGTCAGTAAGTTTTACGTTTAAAAACTCAAATCCACAGTAGGCACAATGCGTTACGCCATCTTCTTTGGCTCTTCCTGCACCGCAGTTTGGACAGTCTTTGACACTCATTTTGGCTTCGGTTGTTTCAAACTCACCTCCGTAATTAGTCTGTTTTTGAGCATTTTCTTTGAGTCTGTTCAAAAATGAATTTACTTTCTTTTCTTCCATTACAATTGACTTAAGAGTTCGGCTTTTTTGGTTTTAAATTCGTCTTCATCTATTAAACCTGCATCAAACAATGATTTTAGTTTTTGAAGTTTAGAAGTAATGTCGTCTCCAGTTTCTTGTTTTTGGGTTTCTTTATTCTGCTGTAACTGATTGAATAGAATTCCCATGCTTACTGCATTTTGAGTCGCATCATGAAGTCCGTTTCCTTTATCCCCAATGGCAGTTGCGGTATTGAATTTGGTAAACTTGTCTATATCGGTTACCATGTTCATGTTGGTAATTTTGTCGTAATGTGCCGTAACTTCTTCTGGTAAGGTTACGCTTGTAATGACAAACTGAGTCAGTTCGATTCCTAATTGTTCAAAATAAGGTTTTAGATAAGGTTCTATTTTTTTTCCTAATTGCGTAATATTTCCAGCGACATCAGTAACGGTTATGTTTTCGTTAGCCAAAACTTCTCCGAATTTTGGAGCAACAAAATCCCTTAATTGGCTTTGAAGTTCAAAAATGGTCAGCTGTTTGTACGTTCCGGCATATTGGCGGAAGAATTTAGGAACATCAGCAATTTTAAGATCAAAACTTCCAAAAGCTCGAATTCGAATTTGTCCAAATTGCGGATCATTCATCAAAATAGGAGCAGGAGTACCCCATTTGTTATTGATAAATTGATGTGTATTGAAAAAGTAAACATCAGCCTTAAACGGACTTTCGAAGCCGTATTTCCAGCCTTTTAGTTTACTTAGAATAGGAATATTTTCTGTAGATAAAGTATGAAGTCCGGGAGAGAATACATCGGCAAGTTGTCCTTCGTTTAAGAGCATGGCCTGCTGGCTTTCGCGTACCGTTAATTTTGCGCCGTTTTTTATTTCTTTGTCTTCATCAAAATACTTCCACATTAATAAATTAGGGTCGCTTGTCGTGGCTTCGATTATTTCTATAAAAGGTAGTTTCATTACTTTCTTATTTATAGAGAATAAAAATAAGGAATTAGAAACGATGACAAAATTTTCTTACGTAAAGTTTTAAACAAATTTTTGTTTGGTGTTGTTTTTTGTGTAATATGTGAGAAGTGATTTGTAAAATGATTTGATGTTGACAAAAAACTATGAAAACAAAAAAATCCGATCTGTTTTCACAAATCGGATTTTATAAATTGAAAAATTATATACAACCGTAAAACGGTATATTTTTACAAGTGAATTACTTCGCCGTAAGCATCAGCAACAGCTTCCATAACAGCCTCGCTCATTGTTGGGTGAGGGTGGATCGATTTAAGGATTTCGTGACCTGTAGTTTCTAGTTTACGAGCTACAACTGCTTCAGCAATCATATCTGTAACACCAGCACCAATCATGTGGCATCCTAACCATTCTCCGTATTTAGCATCGAAAATTACTTTTACGAATCCGTCAGCATTTCCGGCAGCTTTAGCTTTTCCAGAAGCTGAGAATGGGAATTTACCAATTTTCAATTCGTAACCTTTTTCTTTTGCTTGTTTTTCTGTTAAACCTACAGAAGCGATTTCTGGAGTTGCATAAGTACAACCAGGAACGTTTCCATAATCGATTGGGTCTACGTGAAGACCTTTAATTTTTTCTACACAGTTGATTCCTTCAGCAGAAGCTACGTGAGCTAAAGCCTGACCTGGAGTAACGTCTCCAATTGCATAGTATCCTGGAATATTAGTTGCGTTGTAAGCGTTTACTAAGATTTTATCTCTGTCAACAGCGATACCCACTTCTTCTAATCCGATGTTTTCAATGTTTGTTTTGATTCCAACTGCCGAAAGTACGATGTCAGCTTCTAAAACTTCTTCTCCTTTTGCTGTTTTAACGAAAGCTTTAACTCCTGCACCTGTTGTGTCGATACGCTCAACAGAAGAATTAGTCATTACTTTAATTCCAGATTTTTTCAAAGAACGCTCAAATTGTTTTGAGATATCTTCGTCTTCTACAGGAACTACATTTGGCATAAATTCCACGATAGTAACATCTGTTCCCATTGAGTTGTAGAAGTGAGCGAACTCCACTCCAATTGCTCCAGAACCAACAATAATCATAGATTTTGGTTGTGTTGGCAAAGTCATTGCCTGACGGTATCCAATTACTTTTACACCATCTTGAGGTAAGTTTGGCAACTCACGAGAACGAGCACCAGTTGCGATGATAATGTGATCAGCGCTATATTCTGTAACTTTATTGTCTTTATCTGTAACGTCAAGTTTTTTTCCTGGTTTTAGTTTTCCAAAACCTTCGATAACGTCAATTTTATTTTTTTTCATTAAGAATTGAACTCCTTTGCTCATTCCTTCCGCAACACCACGGCTGCGTTGAACAACAGCAGGGAAATCTTTATCGAATTCAGAAACTTTTAATCCGTAGTCAGAAGCGTGTTTTAAATAATCAAAAACCTGAGCTGATTTCAATAATGCTTTTGTTGGGATACATCCCCAGTTTAAACATACACCACCAAGGTTTTCTTTTTCAACTACAGCTACTTTGAAGCCTAATTGTGAAGCTCTAATTGCTGTTACATATCCGCCAGGACCACTTCCTAAAACAATAACGTCGTATTTCATTTTTTTTGCTTTTAGTATTAACTATCGAAAAATGAATTCTACAATTCCGAAACTCATCTTTCGATTTATTCTTTTGTTATTTGTGCTTGCGAATTTAAGGATTTATTTTAAATGAACGCCCGAAAATTTGTTTTTAAAGTCAGAGATTTTGACCTTTTCACAGAAACTGAAGGAATTGTGAATTGTAAATTATGAATTATGAATTGATTTTTGTGATTTAGTGATTAGTTCTTAGTAATTAGTCCTTAGTTCTTAGTTCTTAGTTCTTAGTCTTTAGTGAATAGAGAGAAGTGCTTTTAATTAAAAAAAAAATAAGCCACAGATTATAAAGATTAACACAGATTTTTTAAAAATCCTTTTAATCCAAATAATCTGTGGCTAAATATAAGTTAAGCGTTATAGGTTAAAGGTTAAGCGTATTTAACTATAAACCAAAAACTATAAACCAAAAACTATAAACTGTAAACATTTTAAACCTTAACGTGTCCCCAGTTTTCACCGCTGGCAATTCTTCTGATCTGCATTTCGCTTACACCGAATTGTTTAGCAATCATTTTAAGACGTGTTTTTTGTTCTGGTCTTGCTAGTATCTTTTTGATTAACATAACTTTAGTGGTCGTTAGTTTTCGTCCGTCGGCTTTTAGGTTGTGTTCAATCAGGTTCTTTTTGGCCTGAATTACACGTGGACTTTTACGGCTGTGCGCCATCATTTCCTGTTTGGTTGCCCAGCGAAGGTTTTTTACATCATCATTGCTTCGATTGTAATCTAAGTGCAATACATAAGTTTGATCTTCGGACTCCTTCGGAATAAAATATTGGGCAACTAACTTATATAAGAAAAGATATTTGTTGACGATTTTATCATCTTTTTTAACTTTAAAACGGAAAGTTGGATATCCGTCGCTTAAACCGCCTTTTAAGATGCGGCCGTTTTCAATTTCGTCAGTAAAGCTTATTAATCTTCCTCTGTTTGAAATTGCATATTTAAGTTGTAATGAGGCGTTTATTTCTATTTCTTTGAATTGTTCATCCGGATAAAATCGATTGTGTGGCATATTCTTTTACATTTGATTTCTATACTCTCAAAGATAAAGAATAAACGAAAAATTTTTGCTATCTCATTGATAGTGAAATGGCAATTTTATGATTTCTATAACGCTAATTTAACGTTTTAAAATGTTTTTGACAGTTTTTAGTCGGATTTTAATTCACAAATTATCAAATCTTCAGTTTTTTAATTTTGAAATTAACGTCAATTTATGGCTAAATAATGATTAATTTATTGGTCCAGCCAGTTTTTAAAGTTGTGGATTTCCTTTTTACTGATAAAAATAGGATCATTTTCTACTGAAGAAACAGTCAAAATGAGTTCAACTTTTTGATGAGAATGTTTTACGACTTCTTTGATGCAGTTTCGATGAACGATATATTTTCTGTTTATTTTAAAAAAATGGAAAGAATCTAAACTGTTTATGATATCTGTTATTGTACTGTTGTATAAATAACTGTTTCCTGATTTTAAGTAGATAAATAAATGTTTTCCTGTTGCAGCAAAATAAGTGATTTCGCTTTCGTTTATAGAAATCAGTTTATAACCATGATTTACTAAGAAATGGCGCTGTATTTTATTGCTTTCGGGATTTTCTATGGCAACAAGAGATTGAAGCGTAGAATCACTGTTAAAACTGTCTTTTATTTTTTTGAATTTATGAAGTGCTTCTAACAGTTCTGATTCTTCAAAAGGTTTTAAAAGATAATCGATTGTAAAATGTTTGAAAACAGAAATGGCATAAGAATCGTAAGCCGTAATAAAAACGACGGGACAGGCGATAATGGTTTTTTCGAAAATTTCAAGACTTTTTCCATCTCCCAAATGAATGTCCATGAAAGCCAAATCAATTTTATTTTCACTAAAGAAAATAACAGCTTCTTTTACCGATTTTAGAACACTGATTTCTTTAATTGGTAAAATATACTGCTGCTCTAAAATAGATTTTAGATAACTAGAAGCTAGATATTCGTCTTCGACGATTGCAACTTTCATTTTTTAGACATTTGGTTTTCTCTAATTATTTGCAAAGATAATTCAGTAATTAGTTTTTGCAATAAAAAAAGGCCCAGCTTAAAAAACTGGACCTTCTTAAAAAAACAAATAGGTATTATAGATTGGGATTGTTTAATCTTGCGTTTGCCGGATAAACAATGGTATAACGCGGATCGTTTTGTATCAATGTATAATCGTCACCATCTACAGTGTGAACGATTTGTTTTTGAGAAGTTCTTCTCAAGTCGAACCAACGGTGTCCTTCAGCAGCAAATTCACGGCGTCTTTCGTTACCAATAAAAGTTGCTAAATCAGTTGCACTCATTGCATTTACAGAAGATGTAAGCTCACTTAGACCTGCCGGAGTGTAACGTTTTGCGATAAAACTTAAAACAGTTGTTTTGGCATCTGCCAAATTATTTAACTCTAATAAAGTTTCTGCTTTTGTCAGGTATAATTCAGAAGATCTAAAAGAACATTTTTGAGCGTCTTCTCCTCCTTTTTGAATTCTGAAACGGCTTCCGCTTGCTAAAAAGTAAAGAGGGAAACGTAAATCTGCTGTTCTGTTATAAGTAGCAATTAAATCTGGTGAAGCATATGAAACCGATTTTAAACTATTGATAAATGTATTTTCAAGAGCTAAAATAGATTCAGCGCTATCATATCTATTCGCTAAAACTTTTGTTGAATTTAAATCAATTAAATTATTATTAATCGCCAATGCTTTGTTTGCTGCATCAAGAGATTTTTGCCATTGTTTTTGGTACAAGTATATACGGCTTTCTAAACTATATAATGAAGCTTTAGAAAAACGGTAGTTTAATCCTTTTGGCTGAGATGCTACGTTAAGTAATTTCTCGGCTTCGTTGGTGTCAGAAATAATCTGATTGTAAATTACTTCAACGGTTTGAGGAATAAAAGCCTGTTCTAAATCTATTTCTAATGCTAACGGAACTGCTTTGTCGCTTGCTGCAGTTGCCACATTATATGGTTTTCCGAAAAGATTAACCAAATCAAAGTAAGCCATTGCTCTTAATGCATAAGCTTCTCCAATTAATTGATCTCTTTCTGCAGAAGTTTCGATTTTTTTAGAAGCTTCGTTGATTAAAACGTTGGTGTAAAAAATTACAGTATATAAATTCTGATATTGAAAAGTGGTTGTAATCTTGTCAGGATTGCTGTCTCTCCAAATGTAGATATCTCTGTAATAGATAAAATCATCACTAAACTCATTCATGGTAAGCTCGTCTGCACGAACTTCAGTCAATGATTTATGTTGTGGATAAACAGAATATCCTGTGGTTAAAACGGCGCGAAATTGTGGTAATGTTTCCGGAATTACTTTACCAATAGGTGTTACATCCAGATAATCATCACAGCTGCTTACAGTAAGCGCTGCGATAAAAAACAATATATATTTTGAGTATTTTTTCATCTTTTGATAGTATTAAAATGTAACATTACATCCTAAAGTAAATGACTTAGGAACTGGTTGAGCATAAATATTTCCGTAAGTTTCAGGATCAAAATAACCTTTGAAATCAGAACTGATTACAAATAAGTTTCTTGCTTCAACATTCAGTCTAATGCTTTGAATGTTAATGTGATCTGTAAATGCTTTAGGTAAAGTATATCCTAAACGCATACTGTTCAATCTCATATAACTCATTTTATGAACCCAGGTATCCAGATAATTCATTGTTTTAATTTGATTTCCTCCTGAATACCATTGGTAAGCCATCCATGAATCTCCTGTTCCGGAAGTCTGACTTGTAATACCAGGCAAGTTTGAAGATGTATTGGTTGGTGACCAGGCATTTAAAATTCTAGTAGAATAATTTAGTCCTCTGTCTAATTCAGCTCCGTAATAAGGAGGAGTTTCTACCATAGTTTGGTCTAAAGTAAACGAAGCCACAACTGCTAGATCAAAATTACCCACTTTGAAAGTATTGGTAAGACCTCCTGTAAATTTAGGATCGCTGTCTCCTAAATAAGTAAATAAATCTCTAAATTCTGCTGCCGATAAGTTAGATTGAGAAAACTCTCCTGGGAATATATCTGCTAAAACATCATACAATCCAAAGAAAGTCTGGCTGTTTACTGTTTCTCCTTTTTTGTTTACGAATAATGGATTTCCGTTTTCATCGATTCCATTTGTTTTAAATCCGAAAATTGCATTTACAGGACGTCCCTCTCTGCTTGGCATATAATCAGTATCACGAACTTCTATACGGTCAACATTACTCTTGTTTTGTGCAAGGTTAAAGTTGGTCGTCCATTTGAAATTTGGGCGATCAATATTTTTTGTAGCGATAGAAAGTTCAAAACCTTTATTGGTTACCTGAGCCCAGTTCATGTTTGTAAATTCGAAACCATTTTCTAATGGTAATGCTCTGTTACCTAATAAATCGGTACTTTTTCTTCCATAAACATCAGCAATAATACTGATACGATTGTGAAACAATCCAAGGTCTGCACCAAAGTTTGTATTCGTGGTTTTTTCCCAACGTAATTTTTCGTTCGGAGGGCTAACTACTACAATTGTAGGTTCTGTCTGTCCCGGAAGAATAGTTGTAGTTTTGTTTTCTCCTACAACAAATGGAGATGTATTTTTGTCGATATTTCCTTGTAAACCATAAGAACCACGTAGTCTTAAGTTAGAAATAACGTTGCTGTCTCTTAAGAAGTTTTCCTGAGAAACCAACCAGGCTGCAGAACCAGACCAAAGCGGTAAATATTTGTATTTTGGATCTACACCAAATAAATCTGAACCATCATATCTGGCACTTCCAAAAACAGTATATTTTCTGTTGTAGGTATAAGAAGCCGTTGCAAAGAAAGAAGCAAATGCATTTTCATTTTGTTCTTTGCGGTACGTTCTGTATTCAGAGTTGTTTGCCATGTCAGCATTAGGGAAAACAATTTGCTGTGTTGTTAAGTTGTTTTCATCAAAACCGAATCCTTTTGTAAAAATAGCAGTTTGGTAATTTCTTCTTATTTCATTACCAGCCATAATTTCAACCTCATGTTTATCAGCAAAAGTGTTCGAGTAATTAAGGGTTGTCTTTAAATTGTATTGAAAAAAGTCTTTATTAGAATTTTCAATTACACCACCATTTGGAAGGAAGTAATTAAAACTACCATTAGAAAAATAGCGTGATTTTTCTCTATATCTTCTTGTATAATAACTGTTTTGACCGGCGAATTTCTCAGAAGAATTATTGTCTAATTGAAGACCAAGCTGGCTATTCGCTTTTAAATGATCTGTAATTTTATATTCAGCATCTAAAATAGCTTTTATGGCTCTTGCTTTTAGGTCGTATGAAGTATTTGCTCTTTCTTCTAAAATATTAAATGGAATGTAACGATCAGAATATCCTGTGATATCCTGGTCATAATTATAACTTCCGTCAGCATTATAAGGTGTCAGGTACGGATTTACATTTCTTGTATAATTAGCGGGATTTGTATTTGTACTTACATCTGTAACGTAAGAGTTTTTTATAGACTCTGAGCCAAAAAGTCCAACGCCAACTTTAAATCTGTCTGATACTTCGTAGTTATTTTTCAAAGTTAAATTGTAACGTTTAAAGCCAGTTCCAATAGTAGTTCCTTGCTCATCATAAAAGCCAGCAGAAAAATAGTAGTCTGATTTTTCACCTCCGCCAGACATACTTAAACCATGCTGTGTATTGATTGCATTTTGGTAAATTAAGTTCCCCCAGTTAAAATTATTATTTCTTAAAGCATTGATGGCGTTTTGAGTAGTTGGACTCAAAGAAGAGAATCCGCCATTTCTGAAAGTATTTAATTCATTCGCTCCGTTTAAAATACGAGCGACTTCACCATTGGTATCTCTGTATGTTAAATCTGAACGACTAGCCAAACCAAGTTCAAAATCAACTTTTTGGTTAGCATTCATCAAGTTTAATTTATCAAAATCAGGTTTAAGATTGATAAAAGTATTAGTGTTAACGTTAATTACCATTTTACCACTTTTTCCTTTTTTAGTAGTAATTACAATAACTCCATTTGCAGCACGTGCACCATAAATAGAAGTTGCTGCAGCATCTTTTAAAATAGTAATATCCTTAATATCATCAGGATTTAATCCTGCGATAGAGTAATTAGCTAATAAATCGATATTGTCCTTATCGTAGTTTTTAGGTACGTCCTCACTTTCTAATGGTAATCCGTCAAGAACCCAAAGAGGATCCTGAGAACCATTAAGAGAAGCAGTACCTCTAATTCTAATTTTAGCTGGTGCTCCAGGTGCTCCGGATGGAGTAGTAACGGCAACCCCTGCTACTTGACCTAATAACATTTGGTCAATACTAGCAACTCCGGCTTGTTGAATGGCAGCCATTTCTACTTTTGCAATTGCTCCAGTAACTTTTCTTTTCTCGATTTTTTGATAACCTGTAACTACAACTTCCTGAAGTTTTGCTGTTTCAGACGTTAAGTTAATCGTATAATTTTTTTGACCGTCTAATTCCAAAGTATACGATTTGTATCCCATGAAAGTAACTCTCAAAGCGGTTACATTTTTTGCCACTTTCAAGGTGAATTTACCATCAAAATCTGAAGTAGTTCCGATTGCTTCACTATGAATAATACCTGCCATAGCAGTTTTGTTTGAAATAGAATTATTCTCAACAAAGATTGATGCACCCGGAATTGGTGAAGAATCTGTCGCGTCCTGAATGATTCCCGTAATAGTTCGGGTTTCCTGCGAGTATCCTGCAATGGCGAGGAACAGCAGTAAGGCTTGTAAAATTTTTGTCATGTTTTTGGGTTGTGTATTAAAAGGTTGTATTATTTAGAGCTTTTTCGATTCGTTGTATCAAATCGCGGTAATGGTTTTGGGTAGATTGGTCTCCTGTACTTTTTTTAGTTTTTAATAATTGAAGGATTTTATTTAATTCTCCTTTTTTATCAGAAGTCACTTCAGTAACTCTTTTTAAAGAAGATTGATTAATGTTTCTCGCCATATGGGCATTATCTAAATAACTGCACAAATGAGGCATATTTAAAGTCTGCTGAATATCCAGTAATTTTTTAGGATCTGTTTTTTCAAATATTTTATTTGTTGAAACAATCAAAACATCTACGTAATTCTTTTGTGTCATTCTTTCTAAAATGCTTAAAGATTTATTCTGAATTGTTCCAGCAAAAACACTTTGATGCATTTTTTTAAACAAGTCATTTACGGTAAAAACAGGGTCTTTGGTTTTATTACGTTGATACAATTCGTTTTCGGTCATTCGAAGCAAACGATCATCGCTGAATAAATCATACATAACACCGTACTGCAATTCTCTTGAAAGTGTATAAGGCGTATATTCGAAAGGCCCAAGAGGAGAATCTTTCAACGGATTGGTTTTGTCTAAAATGTCATTAAAAAACAACCATTGCGGAATTGTAATTACATTTTTAGCTAAATAATCTGCCGCTCTTTTTTGCATTGCAGCTGGAACAGGAATATAACTTTGTTTGTTGTCGCCATGAACGGTTACATTTAAATAAACGCCGCCAATATTGTTCATCACGTGACGATTGTACATTTGCCATTGCCCAATAGTTCCGATGTATAATTTTCCAGTTTCATAATACGACTGATCTTTATCGTATGTCCAGTTTAAGATATTATCGACAACACGTTTTAAATTTTTTAAGCCGTATTCGCTTGCCTTAACAGCATCATTTCCTAAATCTTCTGACTGCGAGCGCGGATCAATTATATTTTCCTGCTGTTCACCGTAAAAATAAATTGGATCATCTTGGTGTCTAGCGATTAAAGTATTTAGTTTTAAAGTCTCATTATCATTTGGCCCGTACCATCTGTATCCCCATTCGATAGCATATTTATCGTATTCTCCAATTTTTGGCGTAATTACAGTTACATTATCTTCTGGTTGTGCTACATAGTTGTAACGCGCATAATCCATGATAGATGGAGCAGTGCCGCCCATTTTTGCTGTGAATTCTTTTGAACGTAGCGATTCTACATCATAAGCAAAAGAAGAACCCATATTATGTTTTAGACCAAAAGTATGGCCTACTTCATGAGACGAAACGAAACGAATAGCTTCTCCCATATGTTCATCGCTGAATATATTGCCGCGTGCTTTTGGATCAATTGCTCCAGTTTGAATACGCATCCAGCTTTGAAGAGAAGTCATTACATTGTGCCACCAAATAATATCGGATTCAATGATTTCACCACTTCTTGGGTCAACTACAGAGGGACCCATTGCGTTTGATTTCGGAGAAGCTGCATACGTAATTACAGAATAACGAACGTCGTCAATATCAAAATCTAAATCTTGCTCAGTAGGTTCTTTTGCTATAATAGCATTTTTAAAACCAGCTTTTTCAAAAGCGGCCTGCCAATCGTGCACACCATCAATGATGTACTTTCTCCACTGCCTTGGAGTCGACGGATCGATGTAATAAACGATTGGCTTCTTCGGCTCTACTAATTCACCCTTTAAATAACGCTCTTCATCTTCTTTTTTAGGTTCAAGACGCCAGCGTGTTATTAATTCTTTTTCAAGCATTGCTTGTTGTGCATCGGTAAAATACCAGTGTTTTTCTGTAAAAAAACCAATTCTTTTGTCAGAAAAACGGGGTTTCATTGGTGTTTTATCCAACAAAACAATATTACTTGTAACGCCAAGAGTTACCGACAACGCTGGACCGTCTTCGGTTACAGAAGTTGTCAATTGAGATTTTACAACAATATTTTTAGGAAAAGATTTTGCGCCTTCGATATAAGAAAGCTCAGATTTTACAGAACCGCCAAAACCAATATTGCTTAAAACATCATTGAAACTTTTCTGTTTTCCATCAAAAATCTTATTTACTTTTATTACAACAGCGGTCGAGTCATTATTTTTCGTTTCAATATCAAAAACTTCAATAATAGATTCGGCGAAATTATTTTGAACAGATTGGGTAATTGCATCTTCTTTTGGTGAAGAAACTTTAGGAACGTATGATTTTACCCAGACTTTCTTTGCGATTGTATCTTTATAAAAACTAATTACCTTGTTTTCATAATTCATTCCTTTGTTTACACCATATTCGTTTGCCTGTAAAGGGACTTGAGATAATTTGTTTACAACTAGAAATTCTCTTTTGAATAAACTGTCCTGAATTTCAAAATAAACATCAGTTTTAACTTGAATAATATTGAACAGTCCTTTTTTAATGGTACCTTTTTTTACAAGGTCACTGTATTTTTTACCTTTTTTAGAATCGGTAGAATCTTTTTTAATTTCAGTAGTTTCTCCTTTTTTGTCTTTCTTCTTTTTTTGAGATTGAACACTAAGCGGAGATAATAATAATAGGAGTATGCAAATTGTTATCAAATTATGCAGGAATGACTTTTCCTTCATCAGATGTTAAGTTTAGGTTAATTTTTGGCCGAAACTATTTTATTTTCGTGCAGCAAAAAAAAAAAAGGGAGTGAATGGATTTTTTTCAGGAGTGAATGGATAGTAATGGAAGGGTACAAACAAAATAGCCATCTTTTTCTGATGTCTTAAATTCGTTTTTTGAATAATAATTGTAAATGCTTTGGAGATAATTTAATCCAAATTTGGTACTCGGTTCAGCAGTCAATTTCTTTTGAAGATTGTTGCTGATAATTACCTGATCTGCTTTAATCAGGATTTTTGTAGTAAGTGGATTTTCTTGGGTAGCGGTGTTATGCTTAATAGCATTTTCGACTATAACCTGAAAAGCAAGATAGGGGATCTGTTTGTTTAATGCCGATTCGTCTTCGATTTCTATCGAAAAGAATAATTCTTCCTTAAAACGAGTCTGCTGTAAAAAGATATATTTTTCAATAAATAGTAATTCATCCTTTAAAAGAACAATGTTCTTTTCTGGCGGATCAATTAAATAACGATAAATACGGGATAAATTCAGCGTAAATTTTTGTGCTGTTTTAATATCACTTCCAATTAACATATAAAGTGAATTGAGCGAATTGAACAGGAAATGCGGATTAATCTGCTCCTTTAATTGCTGTAACTGAATAAGAGCTTTTTCTTTGATGATTTTTTCATTCTCTACCAGAAGTTTGTTTTTCTCTTTAATCACAATTCCTTTTTCTCTGTAAGCACGTCTGTTGGCATAAGAGAAAAGATAAAAAATCAAAAGAAGCATTACTGTCGTAATCGAATAAATCCAGGTCGAGTACTTTTTAATCAAAGCCACATTTTCATCCGAAACCATTTTCGGAACGTTAACACACACAAACCAGTTGGAATGTTTGATATCCAGTTTTTTGGTAAAACGAATAACATCAACTTTCAAAAATTCAGATAACGTTGTTCTTTTAGCGAAATCTTGTTTTTTGCTGTAAATAGTATCAGAAGGATTGAAACCTGAGATTTTAAAAATATTCTTTCCAAGAAAAGCAATTTCGGGATGGTAAACGCAGGTTCCGTTTTTATCAAAAACAAAAGCGTAATTGGTAGCCGTTTTGGTTTTGTCTATTTTAGAAATATAACTATGAAGTAATCTCAGATTGATATCATAACCGTATTTTATAGTCGTATTATTTTCTGAAACTAATTTGAAATAAATGCGCCAAACCCATTCGTTTCCTTGCGGAATAACAACACTGAGATGTTTGGCATTTTTATTTTGAAGAAGAAATGATTTTACATCATTTTTAATTTCGTCCGAAATAGTATTGTTTCCAAAATGAATAGCGTTTTCATTAATCTGAAACCAATTGTTTACAACCAATTTATTATTTGCCTGAAGCGAAGACAAAAGTTGCAAATTATTGTCAAGATTTGCCGAACTACTAATTTTTAAAACATGTTCGATTCTTTTTTCCTGCTCCCAAAACTTCGTAAGCTCTTCGGACATGAATTCCTGCTTTTTAAAGAAGTTACGCGTCGCCAGATCATCGTTCGCTTTTTCAGTCAGATCCGTAATCAGATTACTCAAAATGTAAACCGATGTAACCGTAACCAGAATCGAGACAATAACGTATATTAAAAAAGCACGTCTTGAAGTAATATTTTTTAATCTAAATTTCAAAGAATACCATTATGACTTAGTTTGCCACAGCAAACTGAGAGTCATATAAATTTTTATAGTAACCATCAGTTTTAGTTAATAACTCCTGATGCGTTCCCTGTTCAACAATCAATCCCTTATCCATCACCACAATTTTATCTGCATTTACAATTGTTGCTAATCTATGTGCTATAATAATAGAAGTTCTTCCTTTTGTAATCGTTTCCGTTGCACGCTGAATCATTTCTTCTGAATAGGTATCAATAGAAGAAGTAGCCTCATCCAAAATCAAAATACTCGGATTACTTACATACGAACGTAAAAAGGCAATCAGCTGACGTTGTCCGGATGATAACATAACACCACGCTCTTTTACATCAAAATCGTAATTGTTTGGCAGGTTCATAATAAAATCATGAACACCAATTTTCTTTGCTGCATCAATTACCATGTCTCGGGTAATTTCTGGATTGTGCAAAGTAATATTATTGTAAATCGTATCTGCAAACAAAAATACATCTTGTAAAACCACAGCGATTTGTTTTCTAAGAGAGGCTAAAGTATAGTTTTCGATATTTTCGCCGTCAATACAAATCGTTCCGCTGTTGATTTCATAAAAACGATTTAGCAGATTAATAATCGTAGATTTTCCGGCACCTGTAGAACCTACAATTGCAACAGTCTGCCCAGCCGAAACCGATAAATCGATTCCTTTGATTACTTCTTCTTCGGGAATGTAACTAAAACGAACTTGCTTAAATTCGATACTTCCGTTAAAAACTGGCGCTTCAATTTTACCTGTATCCTGAATATGATCTTGTGTGTCGATAATATCAAAAACACGATTGGCTGCAATCATTCCCAACTGCATCTCGTTAAATTTATCTGCAATTTGTCTCAGCGGATTAAATAACATTCCGATAAACATCGTATAAGAAAACAAATCTCCAAAAGTCGTAAAATGATCTCCGTTCAAAATTCGGAAACCGCCATAAACCACAACCAAACCTAAAGTAATAGACGAAATAATATCGGCAATTGGGAAGAAAATAGAATTGTACAAAATCGTTTTAATCCAAGCCACTCTATGTTTGTTGTTGATGTCTTTAAAATTTTCAGCTTCGATTTTTTCACGGTTAAAAAGCTGTACGATTTTCATTCCCGTTACACGTTCCTGAACAAAAGAGTTCATATTGGCAATCTGCGTTCTTACTTCCTCAAAAGCGACCTGCATTTTACGTTGGAAAATTCGGGTAATGTAAACCAAAATAGGCATCGCAACGATTACAATCCAGGTCAGTTTCCAGTTCATATAAAACATAAAAATCAAAACGACCACCATTTTCATCAAATCGCTTATAATCATAAACAATCCCTGACTGAAAATACGTGCAATCGATTCAATATCCGAAACAGCTCGCGTAACCAACTGTCCAACCGGAACCAAATCAAAATATTTCATTCTGAAACTCAGAATGTGCTTAAAAAGTTTTGTTCGAATATCTTTTACAATATCCTGTCCAAGCCAGTTGGCCCAGTATACAAAGTAAAATTGAGAGAAAACCTCCATCAGTAAAACCACGCCCATTAAAATGATGTACATTAATAATCCCATTTTGTCGTGAGTTTTAATATAACCATCAACCGTTTCTTTCAGTAAATAGGGACGAAGTGCGGCAAAAATAGAAAGCGAAACGGCAAAAATAATTACGCCGTAGTAACGCCATTTATAAGGCCTTGTATATTTTAAAATTCGTTTAAATAATCCTGTGTCGAATGCTTTTGCTTTCATTTATTTTTAGGAGCTGTTTCCTGCTTTCCGTTTCAAGTTTTTCTCAAAAATAGGTTTTTGTATTATTTTTATAAAGCTTCCGTTGGTCGCTCCATAAAAATTACAAAAACAATATTTTTTTCAAAAAAGCTTTTCACTTCAATCAGGGCTATTAAATGTAATCGTAATAAATATTGGTTAAATATAAACCATGTGCCGGAACCGAAAATCCCGCTTTTTCTCTGCTTTTGCTGGCAATAATGTTTTCTAAATCCTCCAGTTTAATTTTGTGTAAACCGATATTAATCAAAGTTCCCACAATGGCCCGAACCATATTCCTCAAAAACCTATTGGCCGAAATCGTAAAAATCAGTTTTCCTTCTTCCTGTTTCCAAAATGCCTCAAAAATCGTGCAGTCAAATGTATTGACATCCGTATTGGTTTTCGAAAAACACTGAAAATCCGTATACTTTAGTAATAACTGCGCAGCTTCATTCATAAAATCCACATCCAATTTCTGATTGACATACCAGCTCAATTCCTGCAAAAACGGATTCTTAATCGTATTGATATGATATTCATACGTTCGTTTGGTAGCATCAAATCGACAATGCGCATCATCGTGAACCAGAATAATGTCAAAAATGGCAATATCTTTTGGCAAAAAAGAATTCAGCTTATGAACCAAAACAGGGATATCCAAAGTTTTTTCAGTATCAAAATGCCCAAACATTTCAGTAGCATGTACGCCGGTATCTGTTCTTCCTGCACCCATAATACTTATAGGTTCATTCAATAAAACCGAAAAAGCTTTATTTAAAGTTTCCTGAACAGAAGAGGCGTTTGGCTGTATCTGCCAGCCATGATAATGTGTTCCGTTATAAGCAAATTGAATAAAATATCTCACTTTAGAGGTTAAAAGGTTCAGAGTGGCAAAGGTACGAAAAAAAGTTTCTTTCTTTTTAGGAACAAAGTTTCAGAGAAACAAAGAAACAAAGAGACAAAGGTTTCCATCACGCATATCTGTAGAGACGCACTGCAGTGCGTCTAGCGCCATATAAAAAAGTAATTAATTTTAAAACAATACGAAAGACGTATTGAGATGCATCTCTACAAAAAAAACTTTGTCCCTTTACCTCTCTGAACCTTTGCTCCTAAATAAAAAAACCTTTGTAACTTTGTCTCTCTGAACCTTTGTCCCTTTTTGAAAAAAATGAAAAAAATCCTCCTGCTCTCAGATACCCACAGTCATATAGACGATACAATTTTAAAATACGTAAATCAAGCTGATGAAGTTTGGCATGCGGGTGATATTGGGGATTTGGTTGTAACCGATACGATTAAAAAGCTAAAACCATTAAGAGCAGTTTACGGGAATATCGACGATGCTAAAGCACGATTAGAATTTCCATTAAACAATCGTTTTTCTTGCGAGAATGTCTCAGTCTGGATTACGCATATTGGAGGCTATCCGGGAAAATACAATCCGAATATTAAAGAAGAAATGGCTCAGAATCCGCCAAAAATTTTTATCTGCGGACATTCTCATATCTTAAAAGTGATGTTTGATAAAAAGAATAATCTTTTGCACATGAATCCAGGCGCTGCTGGAAAAAGCGGTTTTCACAAAGTGAGAACAATGCTTCGATTTGTAATTGACGATGATAAAATCAAGGATTTGGAGATCATCGAAATTGGAGAAAAATAATCTTAATGTGGCAACGGAATTTGAATCTTTATCTTAGTCCCCTTATTTTCTTTAGAAGTAATGGTCAAACGACCTTTATATTTCTTGATGCGTGCTCTGATTCGGTTTAAACCAAAACCTTCTGCATCTTTTAGTGTTTGCGTTTTAAAACCAATTCCATCATCATTTATCGTCAATATTAATTCATCGTTTTTCTCTACTAAGTGAATTTCGGCTTTTACTGCCTGACTGTGTTTGATAATATTATTGAATAGTTCACTGACGATGAAATAAATTTTCATTTCAAATTTTTCCACATACCTTTTGCTTGTTGGAATTGAACTCGAAAATTCAAAATCGATAGCAGAATTAGAGTGTTTTTCGCATAGATCTTCCAGGGCATAAATTAACCCGAAACGAACCAAAAGAGTAGGGACAAGATCGTGAGACATATCTCTTAAAAGTTCATGAGCTTCAGATAAAATGGTTTTTGCTTTTTGTATTTCATCAGATTTTATATCATGTTGTGCCGTAAAAGTATTTAGATGTAATCCAGCCGATGATAAAAGTGAATTGATGTTATCATGAAGAAAAGAAGCAATTTTTTTACGTTCTATTTCCTGTGTGTCAATACCAGAATTAATAATGTTAAGAAGGATTTTCTGCTTGGTATCTTTTCGTTTTATTTTTTGTTTTAATTTGTTGTTTTGATAAAGGAAATAGAATAGAAGAAAGATAATAATGATCAGTAAAATAGATAAACTGACTATTTTTTTGTTTCGTAACTGCTCTGATTTTTTAATTTGCTCTTGATCCGTTTTGTTTTGTATTTGTGTTTGAGTCGTATTCAAGCTGTCATTTGCCAAAGCGTAATACGAAAGAGAAGTTCCTTTGACAGCAATGCATAAAAACAATGATATAAGAAAATTGAAACCCATCATAAAGTTTGTTTCTACGGATTAATCAAATTGTTTTTTAGGGCATATTTTACCAAGCCGATTGTGCTTTTAATGTTTAGCTTTTTCATAAGATTTTTGCGATGTGTTTCTACCGTATGAGAACTGATAAAAAGCTTTTCACTTATTTCTTTGCCACTGTATTCTAAAGCGATTAGTATAATAATCTCAATTTCTCGGGGACTTAAAATTGGATTTTCAATTATTATATGTTGGTTTAGTTTAGGATTGTCTTTAAAAGTATTGAAAATCTTTTCTCTAATAGCATCACTAAAATATTCCTGTCCTTGATAAACAGCGTTCACAGCTTCGATTATGTTTTCTCCAGCGCAGTTTTTTGTCAGGTATCCTTTTGCACCTAGTTTCATTACTTCTTTTATGATTTTTAAATCATCATAACTCGATAAAATAATGACTTTACAAGAAGATTGCTTTTCTTTAAATTCTTTTAGAGTTTCAATGCCGTCTTTTTTAGGCATGCTGATATCCAGAATCAAAACGTCGGCTTTATCAGATAGTATATCATCATAAACGGTGGTGCCGTCAAGGGAGCTTCCTACTAATTCAAAGTTAGAAACGGTTCTTAGTAAGTTGGAGAGTCCATCAATTAAAACCTGATGATCGTCTGCGAGATGGATTCTTATTTTTGGCGTCATGATTATTTGAATTTGAAAATACAAATTTATCATGTAAATCACCTTTTCATTGTGCTCTTTAAGTCTGATTTATAATATAATAGGGTAAAAAAAACCCGAATATAAAATTCGGGTTCTTCTTCGCGCAATAAACTAAGTTTATAGGTTTATCTCAAACGATCTACAGATTTTACAAGATCTTCGTCCTTTTTGATGGCCTTATTAGCTAATACTAATAACACGATAGCAACAATAGGAAGAAACATCCCAATACCTTTCTCAGAAACTTCCGCTTCTCCAGATAAATTTAGTGATCGATAAACAAATAATCCTAATAAAATTAAATTTAATATGATATTCAGTCTGTTTAGTACAAACTGATTTTGTCTCTTTTTAAATGAAATTATACTAATTATACTAAGCATTGTTGTTAAACCTAATAAAATAGTATAAAGTTGATCCTGCATAAAATAGAACGGCTTTCCTGCGCTTGTTGTCCAAAGTGGCAAGAAAAGCATCAAAATGCCTGTTGCAACAAAAGCGAGAAATAAATATACAGTTTGAATTCTTTGTATCATGGTCTAAAAATGTTTTACAAAAATATATTTTCTTTTTTTAAAATACTATTGTATGATAAAATTTTATTCGTATTATTGCATCATAATACCGTAAGCACTTCATACTGCGGTCAATTCAAATTTATTATCTACCTATTCTTTTTACAGTATTTCCTTTAAAATAATTAAATTCATAGAATATTCATGTTTGATATTTCTGCATTAAAAGAAATGAAGCTTGCTGAGCTTCAAGAAATAGCTAAGTTAGCTAAAACAATAAAGATTACTGGTGTCAAAAAAGAGACTTTGATTAGTCAGATTTTAGCACACCAAGAGAGCACAAATGCACCAGCTCAAGCTCCTCAAACAGAAGCGGTTTCTGATGCTAAAGATGACAAACCGAAACGCGCTAGAATTGCACCAGCTAAAACTAAAGCAGCAAATACAAAAATCACTCCCGTTTTAGAATTTGATAAAGTAGAGGAAACTGTTCAAAAAAACGATAGTGTAGAAACAGTTCAGCCAACTGCAGAAAACGTAACTGTAGAAGCTCCAGAAAATAAAACACCAGCAGCAAAAAAAGAACCGAAAATTGTGAAATTCAATAAGTCGGCTTACGAGAAGAAAGTAGCGCTGAAAAAAGAAAAAGAAGCTGTACAAGATGTTGCAGTTGAAGAAGTAGTAGAAGCAACTCCAGCAGAACCAACTGTTTCTGAACCAACAGCCGAAACAACTGAGAAAACTCCACCTCTTGCTCCTGCAAAAAAGATTAATCCGAATCAAAATAAAAACCAGAACCAAAATCAAAACCCGAATCAGAATCAAAATCAAAACGGGAATGGTAATGGAAATCACAACAACCAAAATCCTAATCACAAAAATAAAAAGAACAATAATAATTTCAGGGATTCAGATTTTGAATTTGACGGAATTATAGAAAGTGAAGGCGTTCTTGAAATGATGCCAGACGGTTACGGATTTTTACGTTCATCAGATTATAATTATTTAGCTTCTCCAGACGATATTTATTTGTCAACATCACAAATCAGATTATTTGGTTTAAAAACTGGAGATACAGTTAAAGGAGTGGTTCGCCCTCCAAAAGAAGGAGAGAAATTTTTCCCTTTGGTTCGTGTATTAAAAATTAACGGACACGACCCGCAGGTGGTTCGAGACAGAGTTTCTTTTGAACATTTAACACCGGTATTCCCTTCAGAAAAATTCAAAATTGCCGAAAAAGGAAGTTCTATTTCAACCCGAATTATAGATTTGTTTTCACCAATAGGTAAAGGACAGCGCGGTATGATCGTTGCACAGCCTAAAACAGGAAAAACAATGCTTCTTAAAGATATAGCAAACGCAATTGCAGCCAATCATCCAGAAGTTTATTTAATTGTCCTTCTTATTGACGAACGTCCAGAGGAGGTTACAGATATGCAGAGAAGTGTAAGAGGAGAAGTTATTGCTTCGACTTTTGATAGAGAGCCTCAAGAACACGTGAAAATTGCTAACATTGTTTTAGAGAAAGCAAAACGTTTAGTAGAATGTGGACATGATGTTGTAATATTACTAGATTCAATTACACGTTTAGCAAGAGCTTACAACACAGTACAGCCAGCATCAGGAAAAGTGTTAAGTGGTGGTGTTGATGCGAATGCGTTACAAAAACCAAAACGTTTCTTCGGAGCAGCTAGAAATGTAGAAAATGGTGGATCTTTAAGTATTATCGCAACAGCATTAACAGAAACAGGTTCTAAAATGGACGAAGTGATCTTCGAGGAATTTAAAGGAACTGGTAACATGGAACTTCAATTAGATCGTAAGATAGCTAATAAACGTATTTTCCCTGCAATCGATCTTACTTCTTCAAGTACACGTCGCGATGATTTATTATTAGACGAAAAAACACTTCAAAGAATGTGGATCATGCGTAAATACTTATCAGACATGAATCCAGTAGAATCTATGGATTTCGTAAACGACCGCTTCAAGAAAACCAAAAACAACGAAGAGTTTTTGATTTCGATGAATGACTAGTTTTAAAGATGCTAAGGTTCTAAGATGCTAAGATGCTAAGTTTTTTAGTATTTAAAGTATTAAAAGTAAAAAGATATAAAATAAAAAAAGGATGAGTTTAACTCATCCTTTTTTTATAACCGTTCCTAAGAGAAAACTTAGTATCTCAGAATCTTAGTACTTAGAATCTTACTTCTTATCCACTACCGGTCTATTTTCTCTATTTGCTAATTCCCATGCAACAACAAAAGCTAGTTGTGTTCTTTTGGTAAGAGCGTCATATTCTATTTTTTGTGGTTCATCTCCTTGTTTGTGGTAGTCTTCGTGAACTCCATTAAAGAAGAAAACGGCTGGAATACCATGTTTTGCGAAATTATAGTGATCAGAACGCTCATAAAAATGGTTTGGGTCTTTCGGATCATTAAATTTAAAATCCAAATCCATTTTAATGTATTTGTCGTTTTGAGCCACAACTGCGTTGTGTAAATCAGATGATAATCTATCAGCTCCAATTACATATACATAATTATTGGTGTTGGCATGTTCTACATCACGGCGTCCGATCATATCAATATTGATGTCCGCAATAGTATTCGCAATTGGAAACAAAGGATTTTCAGAATAATAACGAGAACCATGTAACCCGTGTTCTTCTCCAGTTACATGAAGAAATAAAATCGAACGTTTTGGCCCGTGTCCTTGTTTTTTAGCTTTAGTAAATGCTTTAGCCATTTCTATAAGCGCTACAGTTCCAGAGCCATCATCATCAGCTCCATTATAAACTTCGCCGTTTTTAATTCCAACGTGATCGTAATGTGCAGAAATAACTAAAATTTCATCTGGTTTTTCAGAGCCTTCAATAAATGCCCAAATATTTTCAGAATCAGGCAGATTTTCGTTTCGTCTTGCATTTAAGAAAGCTGCTGGAATATGCTGGTAATAATCTGATGCTCCTTTTGGAAAAGAGATACCATTTTCTTTGTATTGCTCAATCATGTAAAGACCCGCTTTTTTCTGTCCAGCAGAACCTGTTTCACGACCTTCCATTTCGTCAGAAGCAATCGTATACAGCATTTTCTTTAGATCTTTTTCGCTGATTGCTTTAACATATTTGGTTGGATCAGAATTGTCTTTGGATGCGGCTGACTGTGCGGTTTTGCATGAATACGCAGAGACAATTAAGAATAAAATGAGTATTTTTTTCATTTCTTATAGTTAGTGTAAATTAATAAATGTGTAAAGAACGTATAAAGTGAGTAAAAATAGAATAAAAAGAGAATTTATTATAAATAATAAGAAACTTTTTACAAAAGATACGATTCTTGACTCGCCATAAAAACGATGATGTGCTGGATAAAAATAATAACACATCCAGATAGTTCCTGCAAAATTGGTAATTGCAGATATATAAGACAGCGGACTATTTTCTCCAAAAAGACCAACAAGTCTGTCAATTATAAACATAATAAGAAAAATAAGTAGCAAAAATGAAAAATAATGGAGCGTAAAAATACCATGATCAAAATAATACCATTTCTTTTTGTTATGAAAAAGCCACAAGAAAAAAGCAAAGAACGGCATTATAATAAATAGGATTTTCGGAAGATTATGAAAAAAAGAGTCGATGAATTTTACAATTATCTCTTTTTTAGTATATTTTTCAGTAACATGAACGGCTTTTTCATAAAACCAGTACGATGTTGTATTTAACTTTTCTCTTTCCTTTCCATATTTCTGAATTGAGTCAATCTCTTTCATACTTTTCAAATGAAAATAAGATTTGTCAATTGTTTTAGACTTTAAATATGATTTTTCATTCCAGTCTTTCTTTTCTTTTGCAGCTTCTTTTTCAAAATTAGAAGTGATTTCTTTTTCATTTTTCGTTAGGTCTTCAGTTACTTTACTAGGAAACATTGCGATTAAAAGAAAAGTAATAAAACTTATAAAGATATACAGACGAACTGGAGCTAGATAAGATAATCTTTTCCCTGAAAGATACTCTTTTGTAAGCGTAGAAGGTTTAAGAAGAAGATTTCGAATCGTTTTCCAGAAAGCATTTTCATAATGCGTTAGATCTTCAAAGAAATGAATAAATAAATGGTGAAAAGTTTTTCGGCTGTCGCTGTTTTCTTGTCCGCAGTTTGGACAGAATTTTTGTTCTACAACGTGTCTGCAATTCAAACAGGTTTTATCTTCTCTGATTTTATTATGTGACATTGGTTTTTTTAGTTGATTTGTTTTTGGTAGAGTTTAAGTGGTATTATTTCTTTAAAACTTCATTTAGGAAAAGCTGTAAATGATCAGAGGAACGTTTGGCTGCTACAGCATTATAAGCTGCGCCTTTAGAATTATCACTTCCTGCTTCTGGATTGGTAAAAGAGTGAACAGAATTGGCGTAATAAATCATTTCCCAATCTGCTTTAGAATCACGCATTTCCTGCTGGAAAGAAGCAATTTCGTCTTTTGGAACAAATGGATCGTCAGCACCATGGCAAACTAAAACTTTTGTATTTATAGGTTCTATTTTTCTGCTGGCATCTTTGCCTAAACCGCCGTGAAACGAAGCCACTCCTTTTACATTTAAATGTCCTCTAGCTGCTTCCAAAACTCCAGTTCCTCCAAAACAGTAACCAATAGCTACTATATTATCAGCATTCGCACCCAATTTTACTAATTCCTGCAATGCAGTATTGATTCTTTTTTGATAAGCTTCGTAGTTTGTTTTATAGAAACCAGCTTGTTTTCCAGCTTCGCCAGTATTTTTAGGATAGTTTCCTTCTCCATAAATATCTGCGATAAATACATGGTAACCTAGTTTTGATAATTCTTCTGCAATTCCTTTAGAAGCATTATCGATTCCAAGCCATGCTGGTAAAAGTAAGATTCCTGGATTATTGGCACTTTTTTTAGCCGATTTTATAAATAAACCATTTAATTGCTGGCTTCCTTCTGAATATTTTACGGGTTTTAATTGCGCATTCATAAGATTGGAAAATAAGATTGCACTGAATAAAATTAGTACTGAGTTTTTCATTTTTCTACAATTTTTAACAAATATCAGAAATAATATGTTACAAAAAAACCTCACAAGTAAATTCTTGTGAGGTTTATAACGAATATTCTCGTTCGGAGAATGAAGTTTATAAAGATATATTTCTTTTAAAAGCACAGCCTAATTCTACAATCGAATCGGTTTTATCAATACCCGGAATTCCATCAATTTTTTCATAAAGAATACGACGCATATGTTCGTGATTTTTGGCTATAATTTTAATGTATAAAGTAAACGAACCCGTTACATAATAACATTCTGTAATTTCTGGAATTTCTTTAAGTGCTTCAATAATTCGTTCAGAATCAGAATCTTTGTTTAGTGTAAGTCCAGTAAAAGAAGCCCAATCGTACCCAATTTTTTTTTCCTGAATAATTGGTTTTATGCCTCCAATTACGCCTTGTTCAATCATTCGGTTGATACGCTGATGCACCATTGTATTTGATATTTTCAAATTAGCCGCGATGGCGGAAAATGCCATTCTGCCGTCTTTTTCTAATTCTTTAATAATACTGATATCAAATTCGTCTAATAAATCCATTCAATAAAAATCTTTAAATTTCAGTTGTTGATGATTTATAAAAGTAATTATTTTTTTTAATTATTATTCACAAATTACTGTTTCTGTCCAAATAAAAATTTGCTTTTTATTTGCTTTAAAATGTAAATTTTGACTCTAATTTTGTTATTTTTAAGTCAAAACTCTATTTAAATGCCTTTTGTAATTTAATTTTTAATATTTTTGTAAAAATAAAAAGCAGATTATGATTAGTACAGAAAAAGCACTTTCGTCAAAATCAGAAGTTTTGATTGAAAAAGAGAATAAATACGGAGCTCACAATTACCATCCGCTTCCAGTTGTTTTAGAACGCGGAGAAGGTGTATACGTTTGGGATGTAGATGGTAAAAAATATTATGACTTCTTATCGGCTTATTCTGCGGTAAATCAAGGTCATTGCCATCCAAAAATTGTAAATGCAATGGTAGAGCAAGCGCAAAAACTGACTTTGACTTCCCGTGCTTTTTACAATGACAAATTAGGAAATTACGAAGAATATGTAACAAACTATTTTGGTTTCGATAAAGTTCTTCCAATGAATACAGGTGCTGAAGCAGTTGAAACAGCGTTAAAGATTTCGAGAAAATGGGCTTATGAAGTAAAAGGAATTCCAGAAAATCAAGCACAGATTATTGTTTGTGAAAATAATTTTCATGGAAGAACCACTACAATTATTTCATTTTCAAACGATGAAACAGCTCGTAAAAACTTCGGGCCTTTTACAGACGGTTTTATAAAAATTGAATACGATAATCTGGAAGCGCTTGAAAACGCTTTAAATTCATCTAAAAATATTGCTGGATTTTTGGTTGAACCAATTCAAGGAGAAGCAGGAGTTTATGTTCCGTCTGAAGGCTATTTAGCGAAAGCGAAAGCACTTTGCGAAAAACATAATGTACTTTTTATTGCGGATGAGGTACAGACAGGAATTGCGCGTACTGGAAAATTATTAGCGGTTCATCACGAAAATGTACAGCCTGATGTTTTGATTTTAGGAAAAGCAATTTCCGGAGGAGTTTATCCAGTTTCAGCAGTTTTATGTAATGATGAAATCATGAATGTGATTAAACCAGGGCAGCACGGATCTACTTTTGGTGGAAATCCTGTTGCAGCAGCGGTTGCAATTGCAGCATTAGAAGTAATTAAAGATGAAAAACTAGCTGAAAATGCAGAACGTTTAGGAGTTATTTTAAGAGACGGATTAAATAAAATCGCTCAAAAGAACAACCTAATTACGCTGGTTCGAGGAAAAGGACTTCTAAACGCCATCGTAATCAACACAGATGAAGATTCTGATTTGGCTTGGGAAATTTGTTTAAAATTCAGAGATAACGGATTATTAGCAAAACCAACTCATGGAAACAAAATCAGACTGGCACCGCCTTTGGTTATGACAGAAGAACAGATTAACGAATGTCTTGAAATTATTGAGAAATCTTTGAATGATTTTAGATAATTTTCTTTAGAGATTTAAAATAGAAAAGGGCTGTCCAAAATTTGGGACAGCCCTTTTTGTTCCTAGGAACATTTGGCTTGTAGACCATTTTTTTGTTTTAAAAAGCGACTGTTCTAACAACAATCGCTTTTTGTCATAATTACTAAAAATATCAAAAAAAGTAATTATTTCTTAGCAGCTGCGCCTGGAATCAGTTCATTTTTTTGTTTGAATTTACTGTATTCAACTACTCCTGTTTTATCTGCCCAGTCAAAATATTTTGCCGAAAGATCGTTTACGATTCCTGGATTTTGAGTCGCAACATTGGTTGTTTCGCCACGATCAGCTTCAAGATCGTAAAGTTCCCATTGATACGATGGATAGATTGAAACTAGTTTCCATTTTCCTTCTCTTACTGCTCTGTTTCCAGCTCTTTCCCAGAATAGTGGTGCACCGCGGTTTACTTCTGATGCATTGTCAAATAAAACAGGCAATAAACTTTTTCCAGCAAGCGGATTAGAGTTTACACCGTTTAAGTTTTTAGGATATTCAATTCCAGCCAATTCGTAAAAAGTAGGAGCAAGGTCAATTATGTGTCCAGTTCCTTTATCGATTCTTCCTGCTTTTATTTTTGATGGATACCAAGCAATAAACGGCGAACTGAAACCGCCTTCGTGCATATTGTTTTTATAATCCTGTAATGGAGTATTAGATAAATATGCCCAGTTTTGTTCTTGATAATCAAAAGAGCCAGAACTTCCAATTGGGCCGTCATTACGAACTAAACCTCTTTTTAAAGGATTGTATGTATTGAATCCGCCTTGAGCGCCATTGTCTGCAATGAAAATGATTAAAGTGTTTTTGTCTTTCTTTAAAGCTTTAAGTTTGTCTAGAACTTTTCCAACGTTTTGATCCATGTTGTCAACCATTGCGGCATACACTTCCATTTTGGCTTTCCAAAATTGTTTTTCATCATAAGTCAATTTATCCCATTCTGGAACTTCAGGATCTCTTGGAGCAATTGTCTGATTTGGCAGTAAGATTCCGTTTTCTCTTAACTTTTTGATTCTTTTCTCTCTTAAAGCATCCCAGCCTTCGTCAAATTTACCTCTGTATTTTGCAATGTCAACTGCTTTTGCCTGTAATGGCCAGTGCGGAGCAGTAAAAGCTAAGTACAAAAAGAAAGGTTTGTTTTCTTTATTTTGTTCGTCTAAGAAAGTAACTGCATTGTTTCCAATTTCATCTGTAAAGTAGTAAGAATCATCTTTTGGATGTAATTCTTCGTTATTACGAATCATTTTAACCGGATAAGCTGTTTTCCCGAAAGGAAGCGGTTTGGTATCAAAATAATTAGCCGCACCTTTTAAGATTCCGTAAAATTTATCAAAACCTCTCTGATTTGGCCATTGTGCCTGATCTTCAGAACCAACGTGCCATTTTCCTGACATTAAAGTGCTGTAACCTCCCGAACGGAAAACTTCTCCCAAAGTCAGAGATTCTTTGTTTAAATATCCTTGATAAGCGGGTAAACCCAAATTAACATCAAAATAACCCACTCCCGCTTTATGCTGATATTGCCCTGTTAATAAAGAAGCTCTGGTTGGCGCACAGATTGAGTTGTTATAAAATTCACGAAGACGTGTTCCTTCTTTCGCCAAACGATCTAAGTTGGGTGTTTTAATTTCTGAACCATAATTCCCTAAATCCGAATATCCCATATCGTCGACCATAATCAAAATTACGTTGGGTTTTGAGGATGCGTTTTGCGCTTCAGATTCATAAGAACCTATTATTCCCGTCAATAAGACAGAAAATAAAATGTTTATTCTTTTATTCATTTTATTATAATTTACTATTAGTATATTTTTTTTACTCGCTAGTATATTTTAAACACATAGAGACATAGATTTTATAGACTTAGTAAGACGTTTCACTTGTAATAAAAATCATAGCTATGTGTTGAGAAATATATTTCTCTTTTATATCCTTTTTCACAAGCAGAAAAACCTATGTTTCTATGTGTTTCAAAAAAAATTACCTCCAAGCTGGAACCTGTTTTAAATTCGGATTTAAATCCAATTCTCTTTGCGGAATAGGGAAGTGAACGTGCTTTGGCTGAGCGTTTGTTTTTCCTGCTGCTTTTAATTTTGCCACAAAATAATCCGGGCCTCTTCTTGCCAAATCAAACCAGCGCTGATATTCGTAAACCAATTCTTTTCTTCTTTCTTCAAAAACAGCTTCTCTAAAAGCGTCTTGACTCAATCCAGGAGAAGTTGTCGCTAATAATGGAATCCCCGCTCTTGTTCTCACTCGATCCACTGCTGCGTAAGCTTCGGTAGTTGGCCCGCCATTTTGTTCGTTTACAGCTTCAGCATAAATCAATAAAACTTCAGCAAATCTTATAATTGGCGTGTTTTTAGAAGACTGTCCAGGAGAAGCTGGTGTCGAAGGATCATAATATTTATTGAAATGAGGCGTCACTTTATAGGTTTTCCCATCAGTTGGACTCACAAATTCTACTGCAAAGGTGATGTACTTTCTTTTGTCATCTTCAGCGAAAGCCTCAAAAAGACCGCCTTCTTTATGCAAAGCATCAGCTTGATCTCCTGCAATTCCAGGAACAGAAGTCGGCGCAGCTGTAGAAGCCAGCATGTTTCCATTCCAGTTCGTTAAACCTTTAAACTGTGCTGAGAAAATATGTTCTTTTCCGTTTTTGCTTGCTACGTTAAAGACGTCAGCATAATTTTCGAATAAATCATATACTTTGCTATCAATGATTTCTTTACTTTTTTCAGCTGCTTTCTGCCATTTTTTTTCGGTTAAATATACTTTTGCCAAAATGCTTTTTGCAGCACCTGCCGTAACTCTTCCTTTATTTGCCTGAACTACTGGAAGAGCTTCTGCATCAATCAAATCATTTTCAATTTGGGTATAAACATCGGCTTCGGGTGTGTTCGAAACGTTAATAGCTTCTGACGTCAAAACAGTTGTTTCGTGTAAAACCAGTGGAACATCGCCAAACCATCTCACTAAATTGAAATATAAAAGTGCTCTTAAAAACTTCGCTTCATTAATCAAATCTTTGTCTTTCTGAGAATTAAGATTTGGGTTTTTAGCAATATTATCAATAGCCACATTTGCTCTGTTGATGCCGTCATAACTCTGTCTCCACAATTCGATCATACGATCGTTTGAAGCATCATGAGTCAGGTTTGATAAAGCTCTAACATGAGCATTTCTGGCTCTTGGCCCGGCTTCGTAATCGTCTGTAGCCATTTCAGTAGCAATTTGGATTAAACGATTGTATAATGTATGTGTTGAACTGTTGATGGCATTATGGATCGCAATTACTGCTGCATCGGCATCTTCGGTTGTTTTATAAAAGTTGGTAGACGAAATGAAAGCTTTTGGATCTTCGTCCAAAGGATTGCAGGCACTGATTAAAAAGAGTGACGCAAAACTGAATATGATTAGTTTTTTCATGATAAATCTTTTAGAATGTTACACTTAGTCCACCTGAAATAGTTTTAGAAGCTGGATAAATTCCAGTATCTGTTCCTGGAGAAATAGTAGTTCCGTTTGTTACTTCTGGATCAAAACCAGTGTATTTTGTCCAAGTCAGTAAGTTTTCTCCAATGACACGGAATTTAACTGAAGTTAAACTCAGTTTTTCGGATAATTTCTTAGGCAGATTGTAGCTTAGAGTGATGTTTTTTAATCGAACGAAAGAACCATCTTCCACAAATCGATTGGAGAAAACCGGTGCAGGATCTAGTTTCGCTCTCGGAGTCGTATTACTTGGATTTGTTGGTGTCCAAGCGTCTAAAGCAGAAGTTGAGGCATTTTGCTGTCCGTTATACAATTCTAAAGCTTGTAAGTTTCCGTTCAAAATTTTATTTCCAACCGAACCATTTACTAAAACAGCTAATTCAAAACCTCTGTAAGTAAAATTATTCGAGAATCCGAAAACAAAATCTGGTTGTGCGTCGCCAATACTGGTTCTGTCTGCAGCTGTTGTAAAAGCGCCGTCTCCGTTGATGTCTTTGTACAAACGATCTCCCGCTTTTGGCGTTGCATTTCCTGTGAAAACTCCTTTAGTAGCAACTTCATCCGTTTGTAAAATTCCGTCAGTAACAGCACCGTAAAATGTTCCTAGTGATTGTCCCACTTTTAAAATATAATTTCCGAAAGTATAGAATTCAGCACCATTTCCTAAAGCAATAATTTTGTTTCTATTAAAGGCAATATTAAAGTTGGATGTCCAAGAAAAAGCTGTATTTCCAAGAGAAGCATTCAAACCTAATTCGATTCCCTGATTCTGAACAGAACCAAAATTTTGTAGAGAAGAAGTAAATCCAGTTGTATAAGGAAGCTGAACATCTAACAATAAGTTTTTAGTGGTTTTACGATAAATATCAACTGTTAAATTCAATTTATCCTCGAAAAAACCAACATCAACCCCAGCATCAAACTGATTTGTTAATTCCCAACCTAAATTGTCGTTGGCAATTCTCGTAGGCGTAAAACCAGTATAAATCTGATCTCCAAAAAGATATTTTACACTCGTCAAAGTAGATAGAGACTGGTATTCTCCAATTTCCTGATTTCCTGTTGCTCCCCAGCTGCTTCTAATTTTTAGGCTGTTAACGACTTTTTTCAGCGGATCAAAAAAACTTTCGTTGCTAATCTGCCAAGCAGCAGCTACAGATGGAAAATAACCCCATTTATTATCTTTTCCAAAACGAGAAGAACCGTCAGCTCTGATACTTCCTGTTAGGAAATATTTTGAATCGTAATTGTAATTGATTCTTGATAAATAAGAATTCAAAGCCCAGGTACTTTCACCAGAAGAAGGCATTAAAGCAATATTACCGCTTTGCAAACTATAATAACCTGTAATGTCGTTTACATACTGCTGTGATCCTGCAGTCGAAAATTCTCTGGTAGATCTTTGCTGTGTATAACCGGCTAAAGCATTCAAATGGTGTTTTTCGCCAAAAACTGTAGTATAGGTTAAAGTGTTTTCGTTTAACCAGCTTTTAGAATCGGCATTACCAATTTTTCCTTCTCCATTTGTGATAGAACCTTCATAAATGCTTGCAGGCAGATAACTTTTTTCTTTGTTGAAAATAACATCAGTTCCAAAAGAAACTTTTAAAACTAAATTCTTCAAAAGATCATATTCGCCATATACAGTTCCCAAAATACGATCGGTGATAGATTGATTTTTGCGTTCGTTTAAAGTCGCTATCGGATTGGCAAAAATATTTTCAAACGGATTTCTTAAAGTATAAGTTCCATCCGGTTCATAAATAGTTGCAGTAGGAGGCATGCTTATTAAAGCTGTAATCAAACCGCTTGGAGCTACTTTGGCTTTGGTTTCAGCAAGAGTTAAGTTTAAACCAAATCTTGCTTTACTGTTTATTTTTGAAGTTAAGTTGACACGAGTACTGAAACGCTCAAAACCGGTGTTTTTAATAATTCCTTCTTGATTGTAATAGTTTCCAGAAATGGCAAATTTGGTTTGATTGTTTCCGCCAGAAATACTCAATTGATGATTCTGTGTCAATCCTTTTTGGAAAGCAGCATCTTGCCAGTCCGTTCCTTTTCCAAGTTGAGCAATTTGTGCCTCACTCAGATATTGGTTTGTACCGCCTGATGGATTTGAGTCGTATAAAGCCGCATTTCGCAATCTGGAAAAACCTTGTGCATCTAGTAAATCAATCTTTTTACGAACTTCCTGCTGACCGATTGTAAAATCATAATTGACAGTTGTTACCGTACTCGAACCTTTTTTGGTTGTAATAATAACTACTCCATTGGCTCCTCTGGAACCATAAATTGCGGTTGATGAAGCATCTTTCAGAACTGTAATCGATTCAATATCGGCTGGATTTATTGTTGAAAGTGGATTGGTCGGCGTACCGCTCAAAACGCCTGAAGTTACTTCGGAATTATATATAGGAAATCCGTCGATTACATACAACGGTTCGTTTCCTCCTTGAATAGAACTTCCGCCGCGAATACGGATACTCATTCCTGCTCCCGGTGCACCCGAAGTCTGTGTAACGTTTACACCTGCAACAGAACCCTGAAGCGAACTTTCTAATGTTTTCTGTGTAGCCTTTAAAGACATTTGAGCCACAGTTTCGGCAGCTCCGGTATAATCTTTTTTAGAAGTGCTTCCGTATCCAATGATTACGATTTCATTTAATTCTTTAACATCTTCTTTTAAAGAAATCTGAACGAAATCTTTGGTTGCGATATGTTCTGTAGTGATATAACCTAAATAACTTACTACTAAAGTGTAAGGGAATTTTTGTCCGGTCTGAAAATAGAATTTTCCGTCTAAATCGGTTACCGCTGCGTGCGTTGTTCCTTTGATTTGAACGGTAACTCCCGGAATTGGCTGATTGGTTACCTGATCGATTACGGTACCATTTAAGGTCGAATTAATTAAGGGTTGTGTATTTTGCGCTTTAATTCCTATAGAAATTAAAAACACAAAAATCCACAAAAGGGCGTGTAATTGCTTGTTCATTACTTTTTGGGTTTAAATAATATAGCGATGCGAAAAATTGATTCGTCAATTTTCGAAGGCTTTCTTTAGTGATAAATGTTCTTTGAGTCTTGCCATTTCCGTTGCCGCAGAAATGGGTTTTACTATGAAAGAGTAGGGCAGTGCATTATTTTCATTGTAGTCTTGTTTTAGTTATTATTTTTTTAGTTAATATGATTTTGACATGGTTATGCTCTTAATGTTGTTAGGCATTAATGGCTGATTTGTCAGTATGAAATTTAGTTTGTGATTTTATTTTCGAATTGAAAACAAAAATGAAATTGGATTTTAACAGCACATACACATATAACGGAAGTTGTTATAAGTGATTTTTTTAGGAAGAATGTATTGCGATGTATAAGCTGTTGTTTTCAAAATGTAGTTATTAATTGTTTAAACTCTACTAATCCTATAGACAAAGTTAATTTTATTGTAAAGAAAACCAAAAGATTATTTAATTTTTTTAGAAAAAAGTGTAGTCAGAAGAATTTAAAATATATTTTTAACGAATTTAAGTAGTTGATATTTAGCTGTTTATTTATTTTTTGTGGAAAAATAAAAGCAAGTAAAAGCTGTTTTGTTTTAGACAGTTTTTACTTGCTTTTTTATCTTTTAATTATATGATTTTAAGTTTTTTCTACTTTCTGAGGTTCAAGTATTTGGGAGTTTGAAAAATTTAATGAATTGCCTCCAGCTTTAGCTGGAGGTTTGTGTTTGATGGTAGAAAAAAGGCTTTAGCCAAAAATTAAGTTTGGCTAAAGCCCCAAAAAGATTAAATTATAAACCTCCAGCTAAAGCTGGAGGCAATTGAAAAATTGAAAAATAATCTGTTTCATAAAAGACATACCCGACAGGTTTTTAAAATCTGTTGGTGTCGTTAAGAAAAAATCGTTTTTTAAGGTTTAAAAAGTAAAAAAGCGATAATCAATGTAATAATGACATTAAACAACTGTGCCGTCAAAAATGCTATTAAAGGTTTTCTGCTATTGTTTTGAAGCAAATCTTTAAAATTAGTTTCCAAACCAATACTGGTAAAAGCCAAAGCGAACCAAAGTCCTTGCAGGTTTTTTAAAATTTCTTTTACGGTTTCGCGAGTTTCAGGTGCAATGAAAAAGGAGAAAATAATAGAAGCTCCAATAAACCCGATAACAAACTTTGGAAAACGTTCCCAAATTACGCTCAGTGTCGGTTTCGATTCCTGAACTTCAGCCGATTTATTATGCGTATAAGTCCAATAAATAGAAATGGCAAAAGCGGCTAAACCCAATAAAACATTTTGAGAAAATTTGACAATCGTGCTTATTTTTAAAGCCGTTTCGCCAACCAAAGTTCCAGAAGCCACAACAGCACCTGAAGTATCAATACTACCCCCAAGCCACGCTCCTGTAACTTCTTCAGGAAAATTAAAATGACTCGCAATAATTGGCATAAAAATCATCATGGGAATGGCGGTAACCAAAACCATCGAAATCACATAAGATAATTTTTTAGAATCTCCTTTTATCGCTCCAGAAGTTGCAATTGCCGCCGAAACTCCACAGATGGAAACCGCACTCGAAATCATCATGGTCAATTCGTCGTCTACTTTTAGTTTTCGGCAAAGCCAAAAGGCAAAATACCAGACAGATAAAACAACCACCAATGCCTGAATTAAGCCCAATGAACCTGCCTTTAGAATATCTGAAAAAATAACGCTTGTTCCCAGCAAAACCAATCCGATTTTGACAAAAAGTTCAGTTGATAGAGCAGAACGAAACCACTCCGGAAGTTTGAAAAAGTTGCCAATTAATAATCCGATTACTAAACTAAAAATTACAGCTTCTAGATTTAGTGCTTTAACTTCTGTATTTCCAGCAAGAATTAAAGCGATTATAGTTAAGAAATAAATTATTGGAAATCCTAGAATGAAATTTTTAACTGATTTTCCAACTAAAAAAGTTCCGACACTTCCAATTAGAAGAAAATAAATAAATTGAAAACCAATATGTTGAAGGTTTTTGATTTCGAATACATTGGAAATTAAATCGTTTCCACTTGCCCATTTGAAAACAGGAACTTCTGGCAGAAAAATAAAAAGAGAGATTCCAATAATAAGAAAACCGAGAATAACGACAGTCCAGTCTTCGTGAATGGTAAATTTTGTTGAGGTTGACATTTTTTATTTTGCTTTCCTGCAAGGTTTCCAAAACCTTGTAGGTATTAATTATTATTTGAATAGATAAAGTAAACCTACAAGGTTTTGGAAACCTTGCAGGAAATAATTTTTTGAATTAAGAGATTACAAATCAACAAAGTACTTCTGTTTTCCAAAATTGAATTCATAATAGGTCAAGTTTGGCCAAAGCGGTTTGATCAATCCTTTTTCCCAGGTTTGAAGCGCAGTTTGTAATTCTTTTACCTTTTCAGGATTTTTTTGTGAGAGGTCTGTTGTTTCAAATTTATCCGAAGCTAGATTATACAACCATTTTTCATGTGTTTTGCCGCTAATGACCAATTTCCAGTCACCGCTTCTAATGGCTTTTGCATCACCAGATCGCCAGTATAAATCTTTGTGCGCGACCTTGTTTTCATTGACAGTTTTGACTAAATCAACTCCATCGTAAACTCTGTCTTTTGGTAAATCTGAACCAATCGTTGCTGCAATGGTGGTAAAAAAATCTAAAGTGCTTACAGGCTGTTTATAAACCGTATGAGGTTTGATTTTTCCCTTCCACGAAAGTGCAAAAGGGACATTTATTCCGCCTTCAAAATGCGAAAATTTACCGCCTTTTAGCGGAGCATTTGTTGTAGCAAAAGTATAATCGGCACCTCCATTATCACTGGCAAAAATGATTAAGGTATTGTCTTCAAGGCCCTCTTTTTTTACTTTTTCACGAATTCTTCCAATCGCATCATCCAAAGCGCTGATCATGGCAAAATAAACACGTTTATTTTCGTCTTTTACATTCGGAAAACGATCGTAATATTTTTTACGAACCTGAAACGGCGTATGTGGTGCGTTGAATGGAATGTAAAGCAAAAATGGTTTGTTTTTATTTTTATCGATGAAAGCTTCGGCTTCTTCGGCAAATTTTTCGGTTAAATACGCTTTTTCATCAATAACAGTAGTATCACGACGAATTTGACCGATTCCAACACGGCCTTTTCCCCAAATCATTTTATCGGTAAAATCTTTATGATGATGATTGATAATATCCGGATTGTCATCTTCCGGAACATACAAGGAGAACGCCTGATAAAATCCGTAATGATAATCGAAGCCACGGTCTAGAGGAAAAAATCCTTTGTTGTGGCCTAAATGCCATTTACCAATGATTCCTGTAGCGTAACCTTGCCTTTTGGCTAAATCAGCAAAAGTAATTTCAGATTTCGGAAGCCCTTGTGTTTTGATAGAAGCCTCGTTTGGATATTCGATTTTATCATTTAATCTCCAATCATTGGTATTCAGTAAATATTTAAAAGCATAATATTCCAGATTGTTTTTGGGATAGCGATCTCCTGGCTGATATTCGTGCCCAAAACGTTCCTGGTATCTTCCCGTGATTAATCCGGCGCGAGATGGAGAACAGATTGCAGCAGAGGCGTAACCATCCGTAAAAGTAACTCCCGAGGCGGCCAGAGAATCAATTTGTGGAGTAGGCGTCGATTTTCCGCCATAGAGTGAAATATCATATTTGCCCAAATCATCAGCAAGCAGAATGATAATATTGGTCTTTTTCTCTGAAAGTGAATCAGATTTTGGTTTGGAAGCTAAAAAAGCTTTTTTCCCTTCTGCCAGTTTTTCATTTTCTTTGACTAAAGTACCATCAGTATTAATTGGCCAGAAAAGAAAAGCTGCTAGAATGAAAAGCACTATTAAAATTGGGATAACAATTTTGGTTATTTTTTTATAGGTTGCCATAAGTTTGGTTTTGGTTAGTTTTTCATAGGAGGGTAAGAACTTTGTCAAAGTTTTACGCATTTTTTGTCATTTCGACGGAGGAGAAATCTTCGTAAGAAGCTCTACAAAGATTGAACATTCGTTGCGGAGTTACTCGTGGAGATTTCTCCTTCGTCGAAATGACAATATTGTGGTTATGTGAGTCTAAAAAGTTTCGAGATTACTTCGAAGCCAATGCAACATCAACCTCATTTTTCAAATCACTAATCCCTTCCTTCTTAAAAATAATTTTTCCGTTTTCATATAGAATTAAAGTCGGAAAAACTTTTACTTTTTTTAAATCGGCAATAACCTGCGGACTGTCTTCCAGTTCAATTTCTACGATTTTTAAATTCGAACCGTATTCTGTTCTGATAGTTTCTAAAATAGGTTTTACTTTTTTGCAAGGCCCACAGTATTTGGAACCAATATCAACCAAAACATTTTTGTTCGAAGCAATAATTTTATTGAATTCTGCTAAAGACAATTTGCTTTTCAGATTAGAATAAAAAGGTTTTCCATTTCCAATCCAATTGGCAATGCCACCCTCTAAGCTATAAGCTTCAGCAAATCCATTTTTTAGTAATTCTTTTTCTAGAGCAACACTTCTGCCGGCACCGATTGAATAAATAAAAACAGGTTTAGACTTATCTAGTTTAGCAATATAATTATCGTAATTTTCAGATTGAAGATTAAAATTTACTGCGCCTTCAATATGATTTAGAGCAAATTCTTCTGAAGTTCTCGCATCAACAATCTGTGGATTCTTTTGACTTTTTATTTTAGAATAAAAGGAATCTAAAGATAATGAATTATGGTTTTCATTCTGCGAAAAGACAGCAATCGCCAATAAAAAGGCAATTGCTGTTAAGCTGGTTTTTAAGATTTGATTTTTCATATCCGGAAATATTATACTTGTTCTAAAACTGGTGCAGGAGTTTCTTCTATAACTGCTTTTGGTTTTGATGGAAGTGATAATACACCTTCAGCAAGGGAACTTCCTTCTTTTTTCGATTTAAAAATCGGCCAAAGAAACTGTGCGTACCATTCTTCCTGTTTGTATGATTTTGTTCCGAATGATTTTGGGTATTGACGTGTAATTAATCCTGTTCCAAAAATAACATCCCAAATAAAAAACATGTTTCCGAAGTTTCCTTTAAAATGTCCAACACCGTCTCCACTTGTATCTGCGTGATGTGCGTGATGCGTTGCCGGAGTAGAAATCAGTCTTTCTAAAACCCATGCAATTGGATGTAATACTTTGTATTTGTAGAAAGGTTTATCCCAAGGAATACTTGAGTGTGCGCCTAAAGTGATGACACTTTTGATTACCAAAACAAATAAAGCCGGAAGCCCTAAACCTAAATAAGTTAAAGTTGCAGTCAAATAAATTTGAGAAAAGAAAACCGTATAAATAAAGTTTTGTCTCGAAGCCATCGCCATTCCCATATACGGAGCCGAATGATGTGTTCTGTGGAAACGCCATAAAAACGGAACCTGATGATGCAATCTGTGATACCAATACTGCGTTAAATCATCGGCAATTGCAATTAGGAAAAAACCTCCCCAAAACGGAACCCAAGATAATGCATTTGCAGCGTTTGGTAATAAATACGGCAAAGCAGTTAAGCTGAAAAAAGCAATTACGGGTGGTAACAGTAATTTTGGAGCTAAGAAACAAACAATATCAATTTTGCGTTCTTCGCCAGTCCATTCGTCATCGTATAAACCTGCGGCGAATTCTATAATTCCTAAAACGATCATAAATACCGTTAGTCCCCAAGTTCTGATATTAGCAAAAACAGGTTGCGCAAATTCTAAGAATGGAGGTAATGTTAAATGCGATTCGCTTACAGCACCGCCAGTTAGTTTAAAATAAAGGTAAATTGCCACAACAGGCAATGAATAAATGAAAAAACTTATCGTTAAGTCTCTTACTAATTTTTCTTTTTGAACTATTGCCATGATTTCTTATTTTAAAAATTGATTAATTAAGGTTAATCCGCCAGCGAGAATGGCCAACGGCACTAAAAACAAGATTATCCCCACGACAATCTTTTTTCCGATAATTTCATAATCTACTCGTTTCATAATCTTTATATTTTATTTCCTGCAAGGTTTCCAAAACCTTGTAGGTATGTTTTTTTTAGTTTTTATAATTTAAACCTACAAGGTTTTAGAAACCTTGCAGGTTGTGTAATTACTAGTTATTGGTTCCTCCAGGTTTAGTGGCCTGTTTGATTAAATCAGAAACTGTTTTTCCTTTATCTGCTCCAGTGTTGTGAATTCTTCTGTTGTACACATCCTGCCAGTCAATCAATGGGTAAACATTGTTTTCTTTGGCTTGTTCGTCAAATAATTTTTGAAGTTCAGCTAGCTTTTCTGGATATTTTTTCGCTAGATTATTACGTTCGTTGAAGTCTTCATTTAGATTATATAATTCCCAAACGTCGGTATCGAAATTGCTTGGTGCAGGTTTTTCATTGCTTCCTAAAGATTTTTTTACAGCAAATGAATCTGGTAAATGTGCGGCAGAAGCTTTCCATCCATCTTTGTAAATTGCTCTGTTTCCAAAGATGTAGTAATATTGAATTTTATGAAGTGATTCTGCTTTTGGATTGTCTAAAGAAGCTTGGAATGAAGAGCCTTGAATAATATCCTGTTTAATTCCTTTGATATATTCTGGAGCTTTAATTCCAGTAATGGCTAAAGTTGTTGGAAGCAAATCAGTCACGTGGCTGTATTGATTTCTGATGCCACCTTTATCTTTAATTCCGTTTGGATAAAATACAATCAAAGGGTTACGCGTTCCTCCTTCAGAATGTGCATCTTGTTTCCAGTTTTTAAAAGGAACATTTGTAGCTTGTGCCCAACCCAAAGGATAGTTCGTGTTTAAACCTTTCGCCGTTCCAATTTCACCGATGTTATTCAAATTGCTTTGGAAGTTTTCTTCATCTGTTTTCCCTTGAGAAAATAGGCTCTGATTGATTGTTCCCTGCAGAGTTCCTTCTTTACTGGCTCCGTTATCTCCAATAGCAACAAAAATTAAAGTATTGTCCAATTGACCGCTTTCTTTTAGGTAATTCACCACTCTTCCGATTTCATAATCGGTATAAGTCAGGAATCCAGCATAAACTTCCATGAATCTTGCATATACTTTCTTTTGGTCTGGAGTCAATTTTTTCCATTCAGTAATAAGGGCGTTACGTTCTGGTAAAACAGCATTTGCAGGAACAGTTCCTAATTTCTTTTGGTTAGCCAAAACTTTTTCGCGGTAAACATCCCAGCCTTCGTCAAATTTTCCTTTGTAAGGCTCCACCCATTTTTCGGCAACCTGATGAGGTGCATGAACTGCTCCCGGCGCATAGTATAAGAAAAATGGTTTTCCAGGCGCGGCTTTCTGCTGTTTCTGAATATAGCTGATGGCTTTGTCGGTAATTAATTCATTTAAATGGCGTCCATCAGGTTTTATATGAACTTGGTCTTCTACTAAATCAGGATTGTATTGATCGGTCTGCGAGCCTAAGAATCCGTAGAAATGATCGAAACCTTTTCCAGTCGGCCATCTGTCAAACGGCCCAGCATCTGAAGCTTCTTCGTCTGGTGTGACACCATATTTTCCAACTGCAAAAGTATTGTATCCGTTTGCACGAAGAATCTCCGCAATAGTTCCTTTATCAGACGGAATTCTTCCATCCCAACCTGGAAAACCTGCTGATAAAATAGTATGCGAAAATCCGCTTACATGAACTCTTCCTGAATTTCTTCCCGTCAACAAAGCGGCGCGGGTCGGTGCGCAAATCGCTGTTGTATGGAAATTGGTATAACGTAAACCATTGTTTGCCAGATTATCAAAAGTAGGAGTGTTGATTAAACCTCCAAATGCACTTGAAGCGCCAAATCCAACATCATCCAATAAAATCCAAACCACATTTGGAGCGCCCTTTGGAGCGGTTACAGGCTCAGGCCAATATTCTTTTGAATCTGCCAAAGTCTGACCAATAGTTCCTTTAAATTCTTGTGTGTCTTGTGCAAATCCTAATTGAGCAACCAGTATTGCAGTAATCAAAAGCCCCTTTTTAGGACTTTTGATTAAAAGGTTATTTTTTAAATTTTTCATGATTTTATAGTTTTTTAGTTATAAGGTTTTCTAATCTTCAATCTTTTTTAAACACATAGAATCATAGTTTTTAGAATCGATAAAAGGCGTTTCACTTATTTCAATTTACATAGCAACTATGTGTGGAGAAACGAGTTTCTCTTTTACTTTCTTTATTAATAATTAAAAAAAATCTATGTCTCTATGTGTTTAAAACTTTTAATATCCAGGATTTTGAGGTAAGCCATCCGGATTGATATTTCTTTCACTCTGCGGAATCGGATAAAGGTTATTTCGTTCTGAAACGGAGTTTTTAGCAGTTACTTTTTTTACTTCTGTAACCAAAGTTCCCCAGCGCACTAAATCGAACCATCTTTGTCCTTCCTGTACAAATTCTTTTTTGCGTTCTTCCTGAATCGCCGCTCTAAATGTTGCCTGATTTAATCCACTTAAATCTACTGTTGCATCTGGCGTTGTAATGGCTTTTCCGAAGGCTCTTCTGCGAATTTGATTGATCAATTCGTAAGTTTCTGCTGTTGGGCCGCTTTGTTCGTTTATCGCTTCCGCTAGAGACAGAAGGATGTCGGCATAACGAATCACAGGAAAGTTGATTGATACGTTTGCAGGTGTTGCCAGATTGGTTAAATCCAGATATTTTTTGAAAATTGGTTTTGGAAAAGTATAAAGCGTTCCCGTTGTCGGATTAAGCAATTGCTTGGCGTAGCTAACGTCTCTTCTTTTGTCTCCAGGAGCATAGATGTCATAAAATAAAGCAACATCTGAAATAATATCTGCTGGTTCTGTTGCTGTAAATCCAGTAAAGGATGTTGCTTGAAAAGTGCTTCCGCTAGAACCGTTTCCTGCTTGATTTGGCTCGAATTGAACAGAGAAAATATGTTCTTTTCCGTTCTTTTTAGTTTTAGTGAAAATATCTTGAAAATCTTCAAACAAAGCATATCCATAACCGCCGTTAATTACTTCTCTCGATTTTGCAATTGCATTTGGCCAATCTTTTCTAGTCAGATACACTTTTGCTAAAATGGCTTTCGCAGCTCCAGAAGTGGCGCGGCCGGCATCTGCAGCAGTATAGGTCGGAGGTAAAGACTCTGCATCTGTTAAATCTTTAATAATTTGCGTATAAACTTCTTCTACAGTTGCTCTGTTTGTTTTAAGACTGCCCAATTGTATAGAAGTCGCTTCGTGCAAAACAATCGGCACACCACCCCAAAGACGTACTGCCTGAAAATAAAGCAATGCCCTGATAAACTTTGCTTCATTAATTAATCGTGTTTTGATAACTTCATTACCCGTTACTTTCGGAATATTATCAATCGAAACATTAGCTCTGTTGATTCCGGCATAAATTTGTCTCCAGGCTACCTGAACACGGTCGGTTGTGGCATCGTGTGTTAAAGCGCTCATGGCTCTTACCTGCGGATTGGTAGCAGAAACTCCTGCAGCTGCATAATCGGAACCCATATCGGTTAGGAAATAAAGATTTCGTCCAAATAAACTCTGTTCTCCCGGATCAAGGCTTAAGGAAGCATAAACTGCGGTAACACTAGCAACAGCATCATCCTGAGTGATAAAGTAATTGTCTTCGGTTACAAAAGAGGTTGGTGTTACCTCCAGCTCTGTGCACGATACCAATAATCCGGCACTTAAAAGGAATGTTATAATGATCTTTTTCATTTTATATATTTTTTACTTAGAAAGTTACGTTCAAGCCCGAGATGAATGTTTTAGAGTTTGGATAAGAACCAAAATCAATTCCCGGATATAAGTTGTTTTGTTCGTAAGAACTTACCTCTGGATCATAACCAGTGTATTTTGTCCATGTAATTAGATTTTCTGCTGATACATAGAATTTCACGCTTTTGGTTCCTAGTTTTTTAGAAACACTTTTAGGTAAAGTATAACCTAGCGTGATTAATTTCAATCGTAAGAAAGAAGCATCTTCAACATATCTTTCGGAAACAATTCCTAGCGGAGAACTTGTTGCTCTCGGAATTTCATTGCTTGGATTTGTTGGTGTCCAACGATCATTTAAAGTAGTTGCTGCATTAGTTCCAAGAGTAGAAATTTCTAACTGCTGATTTAAAGCATTAAAGATTTTTCCGCCGTAAGAACCTTGGAAAGAGAAATTCAAATCAAAATCATTGTATGAAACGGTATTGCTGAAACTGCCGACAAATTTTGGTTGAGAAGTTCCTAAATTTCCTTTGTCTAAGGCATTAATTACGCCGTCGCCATTTGCATCAACATATCTTCTGTCTCCCACTTTGGTATTGGCCAAACTGTTGATTTTTGGTTGTGTGTTGACTTCTTCCTGAGTTTGGAAAATTCCGTTGGTTTTATACCCCCAGAAAGTTCCCAAAGGCAATCCAACTTTTACAATAACGGGTTGCTGTTGTAATAAAGAGCCATTTGGAACTACAGGAAAAAACTCATTTACGCCATTTCCAATTTCAGTAACTTTATTTTTATTAGCAGAAAATACAATGTTGGAATTCCATGCGAATTTTTCGGTTTTAATATTTTCAGTAGTTAAACCAATTTCCAAACCTTTGTTTTCAACACCACCAATATTCTGAAGAACTGTTGCATAACCTGAACTCAAAGGAACAGGAACACTGATTAATAAATCGTTTGTTTTTTTGTAATACACATCAAAAACAAAATTGATTTTTCGGTCTAATAAGGATAAATCCAATCCAACGTTATATTGAGTTGTTTTCTCCCATTTCAAATCGGGATTGGCCAATCGGGTAGGGGCTAAACCAGTGTATAATGTTCCTCCAAAAGAGTAGTTTACAGAACCCATTGCTGGTAAAGAAAGATAATTTCCAATTTCCTGGTTTCCTGTTGTTCCTGCGGTAATTCTCAATTTAGCTTCGGTTACGCCTTTGATGTTGTTGGCAAATTCTTCTTCAGTAATATTCCAAGAAAATCCAGCAGAAGGAAAGTATCCCCAAAGTGATTCAGCACCAAATCTCGAAGAACCATCTGCACGTCCAGATAAAGTGAAATTATATTTTCCTTTATAAGAATAATTTATTCTTGCGAGCCAAGATTTTAATACACTTTCGTAAGCATCGCTGTACGGTTTTACGGCAACACCATCTTGTAAAGCATTGTATGTATTAGCATCGTTTACAAAGGTCTGTGCTCCCGCATTTACAACCTCGCCTTTAGTGTATTGAAGCGTGTAACCTCCTAAAGCAGAAAATTTATGACTTTCTCCAAAATTAGTATTATAGTTTAATGTGTTCTCATTTAAAACAGAACTTACCACTCTATCTCCAACTGAAGCCAAACCTTTTGTTCCTGCGCCATTTGAAGTGTTTGCAGGGGCGTAATAATTTTGTTTTGTGTTGATAACATCACCACTTACAGCGACTTTAGCAGTTAGTTTTTTAGTGATTTTGTACTCGCCAAATAAACTCGTTAAGATTCTATTGATTTTGGTTTCATTAGTAGTATTTTCCAGATCATTAATCGGATTGGGAACGTAACCATTTACAGAAGTTGTATAAGGGTTGTTGGTTACATTATAAGTTCCATCTGCATTTTTAATTGGAACTACGGGAGCAGTTAATAAAACACCAACTAACGGGTTTGGATTTCTACCGCCACTGCTGCTTGAGCCGACTCCATTCGAAATAGAATTGGTATAATTCGCATTTACGCCAAATTTGAAATTTTGAGAATAATTTCTTTCATAGTTAGCACGAAGAGAAATACGTTTAAAATCACTTCCTAAAACAATTCCGTCCTGATCAAAATAACCAGCCGAGATTGAATATCTGGATCTTTCATCTCCGCCAGAGAAAGATAGGTTATGACTTTGTATTGGTGCAGCAGTCACAAATGCGGCGTCTTGCCAATCATAACTTCCAGAAGTTTTAAATGCTTCAATCTGAGCATCTGTAAAAGATGGAGCCTGACCAATACTTGCCTGAACATCATTTCTTAAACTAGCCCATTCGCTTGCATTCATTATTCTTAGTTTTTTGGAGATGTTCTGGAATCCGAAATAACCTTGATACGAAATATTATCTTGTCCTTTAGTTCCTTTTTTAGTAGTAATAATGACAACGCCATTAGCGCCTCGAGAACCATAAATAGCAGTTGCCGAAGCATCTTTTAAAACTTCAATAGATTCAATATCTGCTGGATTTATTGTTGATAAGACGTTGACACTTGCTCCAGCAAAAGAAACTCCTGCTGAACTGTTACTGTTATCATTGTAAATTAGAATTCCGTCTACAACATAAAGCGGTTCGTTACCAGCAGTGATAGAGTTTCCTCCGCGAATACGTACACTTGAAGAAGCTCCAGGTCGTCCTGAACTTTGTGTGACTACAACCCCTGAAATTGCGCCTCTTAAAAGATTATCTGCCGAAGAGGTTACCTGAGATAAATTGGCTTTTGGAACCGAAGCAACAGAACCCGTAATATCTTTTCTTTTCTGCGTTCCGTAGCCAACAACTACTAATTCATCTAGTTCCTGACGTTCTTCTTTAAGGTTAATAATTACTGGATTTTTCTCTACAATAATTTCTAATTTTTTATATCCAATGTAACTTACAATCAAAGTATAAGGAAATTTCTGTCCTGTCTGAAAATAAAATTTTCCTTCAGCATCCGTTACAACCCCGTGAGTTGTTCCTTTAATCGTAACTGAAGCACCGATAATTGGCTGATTTGTAATAGCATCGACTACAGTTCCGTCGAGTTTAGATTGAATAAGCGGCGTGGTATTTTGGGCGTGTATTCCCGCCGTTATCAACAGTAGAAACAGCGGTATGTATATGTTTAATTTTTTTTTCATTTCTTTGTAATGGTTTTAAGTAATTAACAAGATGCCCTGAGCACTGTTTATACAGCACTCTAAAAGTGTTCTTGATTTAGTGATAAATGTTCTTTAAGCCTTGCCATTTCTGTTGCCGCAGAAATGGCTTTTTTTATTTACAGCAACAGCTTTGCATTGTTTTCATTTTAGTTTTCTTTAGTTGTTAGTTATTTAATTTCTGAATAAAAGGTACGGTTTCAAGAATCTGTCCAAAGCATAAAAAATGCCTCAGAGAGATTTTTGGGTAAATGCAATAAATATTTTTGGTGGTGTGTTTTTAAGAAATTTGCTTTTATGTAAAAATCAGCAAACAAAATAAAAGTAGATTATTAACAACAGAAACACATACAACAAGAAGTGTTATAAGTGTACTTTTTAGGAAGAATGTAATGCAATATGCTTTCTGTTGTTTTCACAATAATAATTATTTAGTTTGAAATATTATTTTAAACTCTACTAATCCTATAGACAAAGTTAAATTTTATATAATAAAAACCAAAAATTTGTTTGTTTTTTTTTGAAAAATAAAGAGCTATGTGCTTGCTGTAGATGAGGTTTGGTTTGCTGAAGCCTTATTATAAAAGGGATAAAATGATATTTTGAACTGAAACAAATGTTAAAATAATTTTTTGAATAGTAATAAAATTGTAGTATTTTATACTTAATTTTTAATAAGTAAAAGTCTGTAAAGTTACTTCAAGAGATAAAAATAGAACTCTAAAACGTCAAAGAAAGTGGTCTAACGGTTTATTTTATAAAAATCAGATGTGAATTTTAAAGTTGATTTCGAATAAATTAGAGTAATTTTATAGAAATTAAAATAAAACCAAAAAAAATGTTCATCGTAAGCAGAAATACTTATATTTGTAAATAAGTATTTTTACTTAGTTTTATATCTAGATAAAAATGATTGAAGTTAAAGAAGCCTTAGAAACTGTTGCAGCGAACAGCTCAAATATGCCCAAACAGAAAATAGCAGTGCATAAAGCACTTGGTTATGTTCTTGCAGAAACAATTTATTCGCCCATTGCTATGCCTCCGTTTCGTCAATCTGCAATGGATGGATATGCTTTTATTCATTCGGGGAGACATCAATTTGATATCATTGGCATTTCTCAGGCTGGAGATCATTTAAAAGTAAAACTAAAAGAAAATGAAGCTGTCCGCATCTTTACAGGTGCTCATGTTCCTAAAAATGCAGATACTGTAGTAATGCAAGAAGATGTTATGGCAAATGACGATTCTATTTTGATTGCCAAAATGCCTGAGCCATTTGCAAATGTTAGAAATAAAGGGGAACAGATTAATGAAGAAGATGTTGTTTTTGATGCTAATACAGTAATTACACCGGCAGCAATTGGTTTTTTAGCTTGTTTAGGAATTACAGAAATACAAGTATATAAAAAGCCTAAAATTGCCATTTTGGTTACTGGAAACGAATTGGTAGAGCCAGGAAAAAAGCTAAAAAAGGGAAAAATTTACGAGAGTAATTCTATTATGCTTCAGGCGGCTTTACAGACAATAGGAATAAAGAATGCAAAGGTTTTTAGAGTAAAAGACAGTCTGAAAGAAACGAAAAATGTTTTGAAAGATCTTTTAAAAAAGAATGATATAATATTAATTTCTGGCGGAATTTCAGTTGGAGATTATGATTTTGTAAAAGAAGCTTTGTTAGAAAATGGAGTAGAGGAACTTTTTTATAAAATAAATCAAAAACCAGGAAAGCCAATGTTTTTTGGTTCTAAAAAGAATACTTTGGTATTTGCGCTTCCAGGAAATCCGGCTTCATCATTAACGAACTTCTATATTTATGTTTATCCAGCAGTAAAAAATCTAATGGGTTTTTCAAATACTCATCTTCCAAAAATTACAAGAAAGCTGAATGATGATATCGAAAATACAACTGGCAAGACATTATTTCTAAAAGCATTGTATGATGAAACAAGCGTTACGATTTTAGACGGTCAAGCTTCGTCAATGTTAAATTCTTTTGCTATCGCCAATGGTTTAGTGATTGTAGAACAGGATTGCGAAAAGATGAAAAAAGGAAGTTTAGTAACGATTCTTCCGATTGATTAGTTTTTTAGACTAAAGAAAAAGAGAATAGAAAATAGAATAAAAAAAATAGATTTTTAGTTCAAGTTTAGACACAAAGTAATAACCTGAAACTTGAAACTTGACACAAGGCTTTAGCCGAATAGGTATAGCAAACAAAAGAAAAACAAAAAAATGAGTCTCCTAAATTCCGAAAACATACTATTATTCAGTTTTGCCTTAATTGTAATTGCATTTTTATATTCCAGTGTCGGGCACGGCGGAGCATCGGGTTATTTGGCTTTGATGAGCATTTTTGCTTTTCCAATTTCGATTATGAAACCTTCAGCGTTGCTGTTGAATTTATTTGTTTCCAGTATTTCGTTTTTGTTTTATTACCGAAATAATTATTTCAAGCCTAAACTGTTTTATCCCTTTGCAATAGCCTCAATTCCAGCAGCGTTTATTGGCGGATTTATCACTTTGGATAATACGGTTTATAAAATAATTCTCGGAATTGTTTTAGTTTTTGCGGCCCTGAGATTATTTGGAGTTTTTAATTTTAAAGAAAAAGAAGAAGTAAAAATTAACCTTCCGTTTGCATTAGCGATTGGTTTTGCCATCGGATTATTATCTGGAATGCTTGGAATTGGCGGAGGAATTATCTTAAGTCCGATTTTATTGTTCTTAGGATGGGCATCTGTAAAAGAATCGGCTGCGGTTTCGAGTTTATTCATTTTTGTGAATTCTTTTGCAGGAATGTTAGGTTTCTTTTTAGGAGGAAAAACAATCCCTATGGAAAGTTTTTATCTGGTTCCAATTGCAATAGTAGGAGGAATGTTAGGCGGATTTTACGGAAGTGGAAAATTCTCAAACAGAACTTTAAAAATGGTTCTAGGAATCGTAATTTTAATGGCAAGCGTGAAATTGATTTTTCCTTAAGAATGAAATAAAATTTAACTGCAAAGAACGCAAGATTTTTAGGTTAAGTTAATTTTATTAAAAATAGCAAAGCACGCAAAGCTTTGTGTAGATCCAGCTTAGCGAATTTAATTTTAAAGATAGTGATGAGCAAAAAAACTTAGCGCACTTTGCGGTAAAAAAAACTCATTCCAACTTGAAACAAAGAAAACCTGAAACAAGAAAAACTATGAAAACACTAACAGTATTTATTCTTTGCGGAGGAAAAAGCTCGAGAATGCAGTCAGAAAAAGGATTGGTTTTGTTTCAGGAAAAACCATTCATTGAGCATATCATTCAGGCGATTTTGCCTATTACAAACCATATAAAACTAATTACGGCTTCAGAAGAATACAATTATCTGCCGTATGAAAAAATACCAGATTTAATTGTAGAAAAAGGCCCGATGGGTGGAGTTTATACAGCATTATCACATTCAGAAACCGAGTTTAATCTGATTTTAAGCTGTGATATTCCGTTAATTTCAACTGAACTTTTGGAGGAATTAATTTCAAAACATACCAACGAAGCTGGAATCACAGTTTTCGCTTCTGAGAGTAAAACACATCCATTAATTGGAATTTACTCAAAAGAAATTGTTCCGATTATTAAAGAAGCAATCGATTCGAATGAATTGAGAATGATGGATCTGCTGGCAAAAGTACCGCATCAGATTATCAATATAGAAGAAAGCGAAAACTTTCATTTGACCAATATTAATTCGGCAGACGAATTAGATGATTTAAATATCAATTCAATTTAAAGCACTATGAAGACTTTAAAAACACCAAAATTAACTATTGTCGGCGCAGGCCCCGGGGATGTTGAGTTGATTACAATGAAAGCCATAAAAGCTTTAAAAAGTGCCGATGTAGTTTTGTATGATGCTTTAGTAAACGAAGAATTATTAGAATATGCATCGAATGCGGAAATAGTTTTTGTTGGAAAACGATTAGGCTGTCACGCATACACACAAGATCAAATTAACGATTTGATTGTTTCGATGGCAAAATCACACGGACATGTGGTTCGTTTAAAAGGCGGTGATCCGTTTGTTTTTGGAAGAGGAAGCGAAGAAATCGAATTTGCAGAAGAGTTCGGAATTGAAACTGCGATCGTTCCTGGGATTTCATCGGCATTAGGAGTTCCTGCTTCGGTTGGAATTAGTTTGACACAGCGTAAAGTTGCTGAAAGTTTTTGGGTCATTACGGGAACAACGTCAGATCATAAATTATCAAAAGATATTCAGTTAGCTTCAAAATCGGCCGCAACGGTGGTGATTTTGATGGGTATGCATAAATTGAATGAAATCATTTCTATTTATGAAGAAAACAGAAACGATGATCTTCCAGTTGCTATTATTCAAAACGGAACAAAAAATTCAGAGCAAAAAGTGATTGGAACTATTAGCACAATTACTAAATTGGTAGCTGAAAAAAATATATCATCGCCCGCAATTATTGTGATTGGTGAAGTAGTGAGAAATACATCAAGCTGGATTTCTTATTTTCAGGAACATTTTGAAGATGAATTCATTTTTCAGAATTTAAATTTATAAAAATGATTGAGGTTAAATATTTTGGAGCTGTAGCCGAAAAGACAAAATGTGAATTCGAAAAATTATCTTTTTCGGAAGAATTGTCCTTGCAGAAACTTTTGGAAGATCTGAATGAAAAATATGAGTTCGAATCACTGACTTTCAGCGTTGCAATAAACCAAAAAATAGTTTCAAAAACATCCGATTACACTTTACAGACAAGTGATATCGTAGCTTTATTGCCACCTTTTGCTGGGGGATAAAAACATGGAAACATCAAATCGATATAACAGACAAATTATACTTCCTGAAATAGGTAAGAACGGTCAGCAAAAATTAGCAGAATCAAAAGTTTTGATAATTGGAGCAGGTGGTTTGGGCAGTGCAATTCTGCCTTATTTGGCTTCGGCCGGAGTTGGCGAAATCGGAATTGCAGATCATGATGTTATTGAGATTTCGAATCTTCAGAGACAGGTAATTTATAAAACTTCTGCAATCGGAAAATCAAAAGCGAAGGAAGCTAAAACCATGATTTCTGAATTGAATCCTTTGGTTAAAGTAAAATCGATTTCTGAAAAATTATCCGGAAAAAATGCCCTTTCGTTATTTGAAAAATATGATATTATAGTTGATGCAACCGATACTATTTCGATTAAATATTTAATTAATGATGCCTGTTTGATAACCAATAAACCAATGGTTTATGGATCAATTTTCAGGTTTCAGGGACAAGTTTCGGTTTTCAATTATCAAAGCGGACCAACTTACAGATGTTTGTATCCAAATGAAAACTCGAATGCTCTAAATTGTGAAGACGCTGGCGTAATTGGAGTTTCGGTTGGAATTATTGGAATGCTTCAGGCCAATGAAGTTTTGAAAATGATTCTTGGAATTGGAGAAGTTCTTAGCGGTAAAATACTGGTTTATAATATTCTGAATAACGAACAGCAAAAATATGATTTCGATAAAAGCGATTTTCAGTCTATAAGCAGAGAAACATTCGAAGAAAAATATAATAAAACAGAAATTGAAGAAGTAAATTTTGAATCCGTTTTAGATGAAATAAACAAAGATGCCGTTCTTTTTCTTGATGTTAGAAATATTGATGAATCGCCAAAAATCAGTTTACAGAATCAAATTCAGATTCCATTAATGCATTTAGAAAAGCAAATAGAAAAACTGGATAAAAATCAACCAATTTATATTTTCTGTCAATCTGGAATTAGGAGTAAAATCGCAGTCGAATTGCTTCAAAAGTATCAATTTAAAAATGCAAAAAGCATTGCAGGTGGCGCTTTGGCAATGAAACAGTTATTACAAGAAAAAAAGAATAGCCACGAATTCACGAATTAATATAAATACTTTACGCATAGATTTTAAAAAATAAAATTCGTGAATTCGTGGCGGAAAAAAAAATAAAAAAATGAGTAAAAATGTATTTGTAGAAGGGCCAATTGCTCCGGAATTTATTGCCGAGTCGATTGCGAAACATCAATCCAAACATACAATTGGGGCGCACAACATATTTTTAGGACAAGTTCGTGCTGATGTTATTCACAACAATACAGTCGTAGCGATTGATTATTCTGCTTACACTGATATGGCAAACGAAGCTTTGTATGCCATTCGTGAAAAAGCTTTCGCTAAATTCGATTTAACCTGCATGCATATTTACCACAGTTTAGGCGTTGTAAAAGCAGGCGAAATATGTTTATTTGTTTTTGTTTCGGCAACACGACGCAAACAAGTTTATGAAGCGACAGAAGCCATCGTAAACTGGATTAAAACCGATGTTCCGATTTTTGGAAAAGAAATGTTTGAAAATGACACATTCACTTGGAAACAAAATAGTTAATGGTAGATATTACTCATAAAATAAGCACATTAAGAAAAGCAACCGCAACCGCCATTGTAAAAGTCAGCAAACAGGAAACAATTGATGCTGTTGTAAATAACCTTGTGCCAAAAGGGAATGTGCTTGAAATGGCAAAAACGGCAGGATTATTTGCGGTAAAAAATACGCACTTATCGATTCCGGATTGTCATCCAATTCCAATTGAATTTACTTCGGTTGAATATCAAGTCGAAGGTTTAGAAATTCAGATCATTTTCAATGTAAAAACGGTTTACAAAACCGGAGTTGAGGTTGAAGCGATGCACGGTGCATCGATCGTTGCGTTGACAATGTACGATATGCTGAAACCAATTGATAAAGAAATTGAAATTTCAACCATCAAATTAATCAATAAAGAAGGCGGAAAATCTTCTTTCAAAAATAAATTTCCGAAAGTGATCAAAGCAGCGGTTTTCGTTTGTTCCGATTCAATTTTTGCTGGCGATAAAGAAGATCGTTCGGGAAAAACAATTGTAGAAAAATTAGAATCGTACGGAGTTGAAACTTCGCATTATGAAATCATTCCAGACGAATTAGATATTATTCAAGAGAAAACAAAGGCTTTCGCCAAAGAACATCAGCTGGTGATTTTTACTGGCGGAACAGGTTTGTCTCCAAGAGATGTTACGCCAGAAGCTTTGGAACCAATTTTAGAAAGCAGAATTCCAGGAATTGAAGAAGCAATCAGAAATTATGGACAGCAGAGAATGCCGTATGCAATGCTTTCAAGAAGCGTTGCAGGAACTTTAGGCAAAACATTGGTTTTGGCTTTGCCGGGATCAACAAACGGAGTAAAAGAATCGATGGACGCTGTTTTCCCGCATGTAATGCACGTCTTTCATATTTTAAAAGGTAAAAACCATGACAGCCTCTAACACAATTTTGACGGACGGTTTTGGGCGCAGACACAATTATCTGCGCATTTCGTTGCTGGAAAAATGCAATCTGCGTTGTACATATTGCATGCCGGCGGACGGAATTGCGCTTTCTCCAAAAGCCAGTTTAATGACGGCCGATGAGATTTTTGGTATCGCTCAAACTTTCGTACAAAATGGTGTAGATAAAATCAGGTTGACCGGCGGTGAACCTTTATTGAGAAAAGATTTTCCTGAAATTGTTTCTAAACTATCAGCTTTAGAAATTTCACTTTCAATAACAACAAACGGAATTTTAATTGATCGTCATATTGATGTTTTAAAACAGTTTAAAGTCAAAAAAATCAATTTGAGTTTAGACACTTTGGTTTCGTCTAAATTTGCTTCTATAACGCTCAGAAATCAATTTGAGAAAGTTATTGATAATTTACATTTGCTTTTGAATAACGATTTTCAAGTAAAAGTGAATGTCGTTTTGATAAAAGGTTTTAATGACAACGAAATTGTTGATTTTGTAAAACTGACGCAGTTTCTTCCAGTTTCAGTTCGTTTTATTGAGTTTATGCCTTTTGCGGGAAACGAGTGGGATAGAAGCAAAATGGTTTCGCAACGAGAGATTTTATCTTTGGTTGAAAAAGTTTTTGCTGAAGATGAAATTCAGAAACTGGAAGACGAAAAAAACTTCACTTCAAGAAATTATAAAATAAAAGATTTTCAAGGCGATTTCGGAATTATAAGTTCCATCACAAATCCGTTTTGCGACAGTTGTAACCGAATCCGCTTGACGGCTGACGGAAAAATCAAAAACTGCCTTTTCTCTAATTCTGAAACCGATTTATTAACGGCTTTTAGAAATGGGGAATCTATAACGAATTTGATTTCAGAATCGATTCAAAATAAAAAGAAAGTTCGCGCCGGAATGGTTACCATGGATGAAATGGATGATCCTAAAAAACATTTTGATAATCGCAGTATGATTGCGATTGGAGGATAAAAGTTAATTGTGAATTGTGAATTGTCTGGATGAGTTAAGTCGAAGCCTTAACCGCACAGTTTTGTCATTCCCAGGAACGAGGAATCTCCGTGAGTAACTCTACAAAGATTGGCGATTTTGCATGCGGAGCTTCTGACGAAGATTTCTCCTTCGTCGAAATGACAAACTTTATGAAAACGGTCTTGAAATAAAAAAGGTTCAACTTTTTTAAAGTCAAACCTTTCTTAAAAATTTATTTTTTCTTTTTAGCCTTTGCCTTTTTTTGAGCTTTAGCTTTCTTCTCAGCAATTTTTTTAGCTTTTGCTTTTTCCTTTGCTTTTTTTGCTTTTTCTTTTTTCTTTTCGGCAGCTTTTAATTTTGCTTTCTTGGCTTTTTCAAGTTTTTTGATTACGGCTTTTATAGCCTTTTCTCTTTTTTTCTCTTTTTCTTTTTTAGCTTTAAGTTTCGCTTTCAGCTGTGATTTTATATCCTTTTTTTTGTCTTTTACAATTTCAAGAATTGCTCCGTCAATTTCTAAAATTGGCTCATTTGGTTCAGGAAGATCTTGAGTTTGTATTTCTATAATTTCAGAAACAATTGGTTCCGTTTTCTTCGGTGTAGTGGCTTCTTTTTTAACAGTTGCTCTCGGAGTTCCTTTTGAAGCTGCTCTTACAGGCGTTTTGGTGACAGGTTTAACAGTTGTTGCAGATGCTTTTGAAGCTGTTGTCCTTGCAGCTGTTGATTTTGAAGCAGGTGTTTTAACCGCCGTTCTAGTGGTTCTTTTAACAGTTGTTTTTGCTTCTGGCTGCGTTTGTGTTTCCGTAGTGCTTTCTACAGCAGTTTCTGCTGGAATATCGCTTGTCTTTTCTGCAGCAGTTCTTGAGTTTCTTTTTATCATAACAATATTTTTTATTGAGTAAATAGATACAACCAAGAATTTTTATAGCTTTTGAAGTGAGCTTTTATAATTTCTAATTCTTAGTTAAGCTAAATATACGCAATTTTTAAATATAAAAATGTTAAGCTTTTTATAGAACTTGCTAATGTTCAACTGTTTCCAAAATTCGGAAATTGCTTTTTGGAGCTTCGCACAAAGAACAGCAATAATCATCACCTAAATCAGTAAACAGTATACCTTTTGGAATTCCTTGTCTTTCATCTCCGTATTCCGAATTATAAAGGGTTAAACACTCTTGACATTGATAAATCTCCTGTGGTGCTTTTTCTTTTTTTTGTAGATTTTCAATTGTTTCCATTGTGTTATTTCCAAGTTCTTCAAAATATTTACGGCTCAATTCAATTAAAATCGTAGGCAATTCTAATTTGTCAATGTCTTGTGAATGCACAATATATTCGCGTGTATTTGGATCGAAATTCTTTGCAAACAAAACATTATAAGTATCTCTGATTTTAATGGATTCCAGAGCTGTTGGAAGTTCATTTTTTTCAATTACAATCGAAGTGAAATAATGTCCATTGCGATTGTACTCTGAAATTCCAAAATTCAATCCGTAAGTACTGATGTCGAATTGATCTAAAGTTCGAACCAAAAAAGTTTTAAGGTTCAAAGCCCATTCCATTGCAACGGGTAAATGCCAGTTTAACTCTAATAAGGAATGACGAACGTTGATACCACGTTTGCCGAGGAATTTTTCCCATTCTAGTTTTCTATCTTTAGGAATCCCTTTTATAATGAAAGATTTCCAAGGTGTAATCGAAATTTTTCCGATTTTGCATTCAAAACACAAATCGCACATTTCTTTTAGAAAATCTAAATCGTATAAGTTATTTCGCCAATACAATCCCAACCAATATTGATCAATTCCCATTCTATTCATTCCTTCGTAATACGGAAACGGATAAAATGGAACATTCAAAGGTTTGTCGATTGTACGGTTATTGGTGTCTAAAGCTTCGCTCAACAATGAAAAAAGTATTTCGATATCAACTGATTCTTCTTCAGAGATTTTTTCGATTTCGTAATAAATTTTTGCCAAGTCCCAAGTATAAAGCAGAACAGGATAAATTTCCATTTTTTCCCATTTTGGAAGGCGAATGTATAAATACCAATAATCTTCGTTATCTGAAGCTATAAAATTTAAATGTCCTGTAAACAAAGGAACCAATTGCTGTTTTGGGTCAGTTATGTTTACTTTTAGCTTTGGCTGTTCTTTAAATTCTTCCAAAATATATAAAAAACGGTTTCCTGTAAGCCAATTTGTATTTCTGAAAATATCAGTTGAAACATAAGACGACACAATATTATTCCCGCTTTTCTGATCAGGATAAACAAAATGATGTTTGCCTAAAGTGGTTTTATCTAAAGATTTAAAACCTTTAGGAAAAATAATGTCCTGCCTTGAACCAAACGAAATCGAATCCAGGCCTTCTTGCAAAGCGATGTTTACAACTTCTTTAAGTTCTCCTGGCGAAATAACGCCTCCTTTTACTATTAATCTTGTTAGTTCCATTTTTCTTTTTGTTTCAGTTTTCAAGTTTCTGGATTGTGTTGATTTTAACGCAAAGAGCGCAAAGGTTTTTTGCAAAGTTTTTTAAGGTTTACATTCTGTGTGTGAAATTATTTTTGTTAAGCTCACAAAGCTTTGCGAACTTTGGCTACTTATTAAATATACTTTGCGAAACTTTGCGAAAAAACTTTGTGCTCTTTGCGTTAAAATTTATGTTCAAAGTAAAGTAACATAAAAGAACCTATTTGCACTTAGCAAGAATCTCTTTAACTTCCGTTTTACAGCTTCCGCAACCTAAACCTGCACCTGTGTTTTTGCATAATTCAGTAAAATCATTTACACCGCTTTTAATCGTTTCTTCGATGTTTCCCGCTCCAACTTGGGAGCATGAACATACTAGTTTTCCTAAAACCGGTTTTGCATTTGAACTTCCTCTTAAAAGCGTTTTTCGTTTGTCTGATAATTCGATTTTGCTTTCGATCATCGTTTTGAATTCGGCAAATTCGTTTTTATCACCCATCAAAATTGCACCAACCAAAAGATCATCTTTTACAATGCACTTTTTGTAATAACGTTTTTTCAAATCGGCAAAAACAATTTCTTCGTAGGAATCGTCATTTTCTGGAATAGTCAAATCGCCAATACTGCAAAGGTTGATATCTTCTAATTTTAGAATGTTCATTAAAATTGAACCTTTATAATAACTGCTGATATCGCCAGCTAGAAAATTTGCCAGAATATCTGCCTGTTCTTCAGCGGCAGAAGTGATTCCGAATAGTTTATTATTGAATTCGGCTATTTCGCCAATGGCAAAAATATCAGGATTTGAAGTCTGTAAATACTGATTTACTTTCACACCACGTCCGCAGATTAAACCACTTTCTCGGGCAATTTCTATATTGGGAATGGTTCCAATCGTATATACAATTGCATTTGCAGTCAATATTTTACCGCTTTTTAAAGCAATTTCAATTTCATTAGGATTATCGGTTTCAAAAACGGTGCTCACTTCATTATCAAAATAAATCTGGATATCTCGAAGTTGTACTTCTTCGGCTAATAATTTACTGGAAATTCGATCGAGCTGACGTTCCATTAAGCGAGAAGCTCTTTGAATTATAGTGGTTTTTACTTTTTTATGTTTTAAAGCTGCAGCCAATTCCAAACCTAATAATCCGCCGCCAATAATAACAACATGTTGTTCTTCTGGTGGAAGATTGGTTCTGTCAAGATGTTTTTTTAAACGATCGGCATCTTCTTTTCGTCTTACGGTAAATCGTCCAGGAAGATGAAGCTGTGCATTTTCTGGAACAAAAGGACGACTTCCTGTTGCCAAAATCAACGAGTCGAAAGTATGTGTTTCGCCTAAACTGTCTTTTATAATTTTGTTTTGAGTGTCTATTTTATCAATAGCAACTCCTGCTTTCATAGTTATTTTGAGCTTACTAAAAGTTTCACCGTCTTTGACTTTTAAAAGCTGTTCCCAAGTAAATTCTCCCGTCATATATTCAGGAAGCAAAACACGATTGTAAAACGGATTTACTTCATTTGAGAAAACAATAATTTCATCTGTTGTATTGAATTCACGGTAGTTTTGAATGAATCGGAAAGAAGCTGCGCCGGCACCCACAATCGCAATTTTCTGGAATGGTTTTACGTATTTTTTGATCGAAACAGTGGTAAACTTAAAATCGGGTTCTTTTGAAATTGGATCAACAACTGTATTCGTTAAATTATTGGTTCGGTTTAAATCATTTTCAAGCTGTTTTCCCCAATGCATCGGCAGGAAAAGTACTTTTTCTTTGATAGCATCTGTTACTTTCGCTTTTACTCTGACTTCGCCATTTTTGCTGGAAACGGTTACAATATCACCATTTTTAATATCATTTTTAAAAGCATCAATCGGATTTATTTCTAAAACAGGACTCGGAATATGCGTTAACAATCGTGATACTTTTCCGGTTTTGGTCATCGTATGCCACTGATCTCGAATTCTTCCTGTAGTCAAAATAAAAGGGAATTCGTCATTTGGCTGAACTGAAGTATTTTCGATAGAAACAGGCAGATTAAAAATTGCTTTTCCAGAAGGTGTATAGAATTTTTTGTCTGTAAATAATCTTGGCGTTCCTGGATGATTATAGTCAGGAACAGGCCATTGAAAAGTACCTTCGGTTTTTAAACGATTGTAATTTAAAAATGAAATATCGATGTTGGTTCCTTTTGTAAGGGCACAATGTTCTTTATAAATTTCTTCGGCATTGTTAAAATTGAAACCATGAAAATTCATTTTTTTAGCAAATCGAATTAAAATTTCAATATCTGGAAGCGCTTCGCCTGGTGCATTAATTCCTTTCGGTAAATAAGAAATACGACGTTCAGAATTCGTCATCGTTCCTTCTTTCTCCAACCAACCTGCAGCAGGAAGAAGTAAATCGGCAAATTTTGCTGTATCGGCATTGTGTGAAATATCCTGAACAACAACGAATTTGGCATTTTGAAGCGCTTTTTCAGCTCTTCTAGAATCGGGTAAACTCACTAACGGATTTGTACAGATAATCCAAACGGCTTTCATTTTTCCAGATTCTAATGCTTCGAACATTTCGGTTGCCGTTAATCCCGGTTTGTCTGAAATTTCATCTACGCCCCAAAAATTGGCAACTTCTTTGCGATGTTGAGGATTTGCAATGTCTTTATGAGCTGCTAAAAGTGTTGCCATGCCACCCACTTCACGTCCGCCCATTGCATTGGGCTGACCTGTTAACGAAAATGGTCCAGAACCTGGTTTTCCAACTTGTCCCGTTAATAGAGATAAATTCAGTAAAGCTGTATTTTTATCAACCCCAACGGCACTTTGATTCAATCCCATTGCCCAAAGCGAGATAAATCCTTTGGCTTTCCCGATAATATCAGCTGCAAGTTTAATATCGTTTACAGAAATCCCACACAGTTTTGAAGCTTTTTCTAGCGAAGTTCCTAAAATTAAGTCTTTATATTGTTTGAAATTTTCAACGTGGTTTTTTACAAAATCATGATCTACATAACCTTTTTCGATAATACGCCTGGCAATCGCATGGTACAAAATGATATCCGAACCCGGAATAATCTGCAAATGCAAGTCAGCGAAAGCAGCGGTATCTGTTCGTCTTGGATCAATACAAATGATTTTTATTTTCGGATTTTTTTCTTTGTGTTTTTCGATTCTTCTAAAAAGAATAGGGTGGCACCAAGCGGGATTTGCGCCTGTAATTAGAAATGTATCAGCAAGTTCTATATCATCATAAGCAATTGGAACCGAATCTTCTCCGAAAGTTTTTTTATAACCCACAACCGCAGAACTCATGCAGAGTCGTGAATTGGTATCAATATTATTTGTTTTCAAAAAGCCTTTTACGAGTTTGTTTACTAAGTAATATTCCTCTGTTAAACATTGACCTGAAATGTAAAAGCCAACACTGTCTGGGCCGTGCTTTTTTATGATGGAAGAAAAAACTGCGGCCGCGCGATCCAAAGCCGTATCCCAGCTCACACGTTCTAATGGATAGGATTTACTGCCACGCATTTCAGGATATAGAATTCGGTCAGAAGTATCGTTGGCTACGTAATGCAAATTCATTCCTTTGGAACATAACATTCCTTTGTTTACCGGATGATCTTTATCACCTTCTACCATAACACCGTTTTTGGCATCTTTGGTCGCAATTATACCACAGCCAACGCCGCAATACGAACAGGTAGTTTTGATTTTGGTATTTTGCATTAGAATACTTTTTTAGATACTTATTCTAGAATTTATTTTGTGTAAATAAATCACGTACACAAAAATAAGTATTTTTACGTATAAATACTTATTTTTAGAATTTATTTTTCTATTTTTGATGAAAGAAAATGAGTAACAACAAATTAGTTTTTAATCTGATAAAAATTTGGACTCATGAAAGAGGAACAAACTGTTTGCTATTCTTGCATCAATGAAAATTGTTTTATTAAGAAGCATCTACATTTAGAGCAAATGCAAAGCTATATTTCTAAAAAACAGAATATAATCTGCAAAAAGTCGGATCAATTTATTGTGGAAGGTTCCACTTTGCAAGGACTTTATTTTATCTGTAAAGGAAAAGCAAAAACGGTAAAAACAGGAATCAATGGGCGCGAGCAAATTGTTCGTTTAACAAAAAGTGGCGATATAATAGGTTTTCGCGGATTTGGAACTGGAAAAAAGTATTTAATTGGCGCTTACGCATTGGAAGATACGATTTTGTGTAATTTCAGCAACGAAACGATATTGGAAATTCTAAAACAGATTCCTGAGTTTACTTATGCTTTAATGTTATTTTATGCAGAAGAATTAAATAAAAGTGAAAATAATATTCGCAAAATCGCACACATGAATGTTCGTGAACGTGTAGTTGATTTGCTGCTCTACATTCATCGTAAATTCGGACAAATCAATGGTTTAATTGATATTGATCTTTCCCGAAAAGAAATCGCCGATTTTGCCGGAACAACTGAAGAACAAGTTATTCGAGTAATTTCAAGTCTTAAAAAAGAAGCTTTGATTCAGACTGTTGGAAAACGAATTGGGATTTTGAAAGTTTCAGTCTTGAGATCTGAAATTATGGAACATAAATATTTTTGAACGTTATTACGTAGTAATACTTATCTAAAAACTATTTTGTACGCTTAAGTTTTACGGGGTTTTGTCTTGTGTCAAAAACATCAGCTATTTGGATTAGCTTATTTTCTTTATCAATATGATAAATAATTTTGTAATTTTTACAGACTAAGTAATGATACTCGTTTTCTCTGTCTAATAAAAGTTCTTCAGTTTGTGTTGAAAGGTTATTGGAGACGAGTTTGTTTGGCTCAGAAATTATTTCTTTAATAATTTTTTTTGCAACCCTAATTCCTGCTCTATAAAGATAATACTCATAGATTTTGTCAATTTCATTTTCTGCAAATTGCGACCAGACAATTTTTAATTTCATTACTTGTACTTTTCTAGAAGCTGAGAAGTCGTTTTATATCTTCCATTTTTAAAATCATCTTCAGACTGATCTATTCTGCTGTTGAATTCTTCAATAGACATTGGATTGAAAAAATCGCTATCATCAGCAATGTCTTTGTTTTTTAATAAATTTTCGAGCTGAGAAATCAATTCTTCGCTTTGAATTTTTAAAAATTCTTGTACAAATTCTATTTTTCTAGTTTGTAAATCCATGGCATTGAATATTTTTTCAAATTTACGAATTATCTTCCAAGGGAATATTTTTTTAAGATATTTTTGTGGAGATGGACCGTAATATACCTCCACGTCGAATAATTTATTTTTTCTTTCCAACAAATCGAATTACAGAACCCGTTCCGTTATGGAATAAACCTTCGTTTAATTCGATTTCTTTTTCTTCTAATTCAATGATTTCATAATTTGGAAAATCAGCTTTGATTTCTTCGATTGAAAAAAGTGACTCGATATCTTTTGGTCCGCCAACTTTATCATTTATCGCAAGATATTCTAAATGTTTTTTGCTGAAAGCTTCAAAAATAATAACCCCGTTTTTGCGTAATAATTCATCCAGTTCTTTATGAATATCCGATTTAATTTCTGCTGGAAAATGAGCGTAAATTAAAGCAATTGCATCAAATTGTACTGGATGAAAATCCAGTGCTTCTAATTCGCCCACTTGATAGTCAATTGAAACATTATTCGCTTCAGCAAGTTTTAGAGCTTTGTTTTTTCCTTCTTCGCTAATATCAAAAGCGGAAACATTCCAGCCTAATTTTGCCGTAAAAATGGCGTTTCGTCCTTCGCCTTCAGCAGGAAATAAAATAGATCCGGCTTGTAATTTTTCGATTTGTTCTCTTAGGTAATTGTTAGGTTCTTCGCCGTATGCAAATTCTTCGGTTTTATAGCGGTCGTCCCATCTTTTAGTCCAGTTGTTCATTAGTAAATTTTTAGAAATCAAAATCAAATTTACTTAATAAAGAAAGGTTTAGTTTAGATTTCAAACAAAAAAATACCCTTTCTCAAAAATAAAAAAGGGTATTTTATAAATTTCAGATTTTAAAAATCTCTTTATTTTTTAAACAAGTGTAGTTACACCGCTATTTACATCAATTTCTGCAAAATTATGTTTTCCCATAACGATAAGCAGTTTGTCTGAATTATATCCTACATATCTAATTTCAGGTTCTCCTTTTTTAGGTTTTCCACAAACTGAAATTACATTAGTCTGCCATTTCAATTTACTTTTTTTGTAAGCCGAGATGGTTTGCATGTCGTTTTCAACATAATAAACAATGTTGTTTTTTTTGATTCCTCTTTTTTGCGTTTTTGCAAAATTAATTTCTGAGTTTTTAGAGATTAAGGCATCATTGTATTTTTGGGCAATGCCTGTCTGCGTAACAATAAATGTCAGCATTGAAAGTTTTAGAAATGGTTTCATTAGGATAGAATTGGGGGTTCATAATCGCTTCAAATATAATTAATTATATTATATAATAGGTTTTCTTTAGGTAAAAAAAAACACCCTTTTCTTGAAATAGGAAAAGGGTAAAATTTATGAGCTAATTTTATAGAAAAATTATTTTTTCCAGCTAAAAATTCTTGGATTAACAGATATTGACAACCACGCCCAATTGTTGGTATGATTAGCGTCTCCATTTTTAATGAATTCCATGGTTTTAGAGCCAAACATTTGCGAATAACCTCCTGTAACTGTAATGTCTTTTTTGAAATTGAAAACAAAAGAAGCATCAATCTCAGTCCCTAAATAAGAATCCATTTTTTCGTTTAGGGGTGTAACCACATCTGCGGCGGCTAAAAATGCATGTGGACTTAAAGCAAACTGCCATTTGTTTACATTGTAGCTTAATTTTATAAAAGCATCTTGCAAACCAACATTGTTTAAATGATTTCCAACATAAAAATAATCCATAAAACCGTTAAAACCATGGTTGGTTCCAAAAATTGGATTAAATGATTTAATTACAGTGCTTCCATCATTGGTAGCTTTACCCGATAAAAATTCATACCCTAAACCTGCTTTGAAAGAATCGGTTACATTGTAATTGAAATTTGCGGCCGCATTCCAGGCGCTGACTTGTAAATCGGTACTTTTTCCAGTTTGTCCGTATAGCCAAAAGTTACTTTCTATTTTACTGTTTTTATAAGTCAAATAAGGCCCAAAAGTCTGTTTATAATCCACTAATAATTTTGTATCAGCATTGGCATATTCATAACCAGTATTAAGCAATAAAAAGCTTAAACCTAAATCAGTACTGAATTGGTTGTGATACCAAGCATACATTAAAGCTTTGTAATTAGCAACCGTATAAGGTGTTTGAAATGTATTTTCGGCAGTAGAGTTATAAGCGCCTCCAAAATCCAATTTCTGTTTTTCGGTCTGATAAGTTACCGTAAAGGCATCATGGCTTTGAGCCTGCTGTCCCCAGTCCTGTTCTCCTAAAATACGTTGATTATCGTAAGAAAGGACTTGGCGTCCCGTTCTGGCACTCCATTTATCTGTAAAATTGTATTGTGCCCAAGCTTCAAAAACCGCTACTCCGTTTTTGTCAGCCACCGCATTGGTTGGTACATCTCCCCAAGTTCTGGTATTTTGAAGAGTTAATTTAACAACTAATTCATCTTGTTTGTAATTGAAATTTAAACGAGAACGTTGCGAAATTTGAGAAGTTCCTTTTTGTCCTTCTGGTAAAAGGGTTCGGTATCCATTTCGGTATTCAAAACGAGGCCTGACTTGTAAATTTACATCTAGTTCCTGTGCATTCATTAGGGTAGTTGTTCCTAAAAGCAAGAGAAAAATTATTCTTTTCATAAAGTGGTATTTTTTTGGCAGCGTAAATTTATAAGAAAATTAGGCCTTTGCTAATAATAATCTAATTATTTTTTAATTTTAGTTTATAGCAGCTATAAGTTGTGGTTGCCCAGCTGTTTTTGTTTTGATTTCTTGCTTCTTGTCTATCTTTTTAGTGATAACATAATGCATCCAAACCAGACAGCCAGTTGAGAATAGCAGTATAAAAATCCACGAACTAGACCATATTCCTGTTGCAGTTAAAAGGTATCCAAAGATGATCGGGCCAAAGAAACCGCCTAAACCGCCAATCATTCCAACCATTCCGCCTACAACACCCACTTCATTTGGAAAATATTCCGGAATATGTTTGTAAACCGCCGCTTTCCCGATTCCCCAAGAGATTCCGATTAAGATTACCAAAACCAAGAAAACCCACATATTAGCATCAAACTTAATTACTGTAATTCCTTTAGCTAAAAGTTCTTTTTTCTTTACACTTTGATTCTCTGCCACTACAACTTGTTGCCAAGATGTTGAAGTTGGAAAAATAGTATTTTCGGCATTGTTTTCTTTTTTCTGTGCGACAGGGAAATCTGTTTCTCCAATTTTGATTTTGTCATTGGTAACAGCGGTTATTGTTCCTTTTTTGGTTGCCAAAACTCCTGGACCTGTTGTTGTTATTTCCATTTTTGGAATTGCCAATAAGGCACTCAAAATTACAGAAGAACCCAAAACCCAATACATTACTTTTCGTGCGCCAAATTTATCTGATAAATAACCTCCAAAAGCTCTAATTACACCTGATGGCAAACTGAACATCGTTGCAAATAAACCTCCCATAACTAAACTGGTTTGATAAACGTTCATAAAATTTGGTAAAAGCCATTGTGAATAAGCCACAAAACAACCAAAAACCAAGAAGTAATACGCGCCAAAACGCCAAACTCTAGCTGATTTTAAAGGGACAAGCATTTGAGAAACAGTTTTAGTATTGTTTTCTGGTTTTTTATTTTGAGTGAAAATCAAAAAAGCAATGCCAATGATAACTAATGAAACGGCGTAAATAACAGGAAGGATTTTCCAGCCATTTTGTGGATCATCAATTGAAAAATGATTTAATATTGATGGAGCTAGAAAAGTAGTAATTGCGGCGCCGGCATTTCCCATTCCGAAGATTCCAAGAGCACGACCTTGCCATTCTTTTGGATACCAGATAGAAGTGTATCCAATTCCGACAGCGAAACTTGTGCCGACCATTCCAAAGAAGAAACTTAGTAAAGCAAACATGAAAAAACTGTCGGCGTAGGGAAGGAGAAAAAGTGGAATTGAACTTAGTAATAGTAAAAGAGAAAAAACATATTTTCCGCCAAATTTGTCTGTTAAGATTCCGATTGGCAGACGCATTACGGATCCTGTTAAAATTGGAATCCCAAGAAGCCATCCGACTTGAACGACGCTCCAGTGGAAAATTCCGTTATCGACTAAAAAGGTTACTAAAACCCCATTTAATGTCCAGCAGGCAAAACACACGGTAAAAGCCAATGTGTTCAAAAATAAAATCTTGTGTGATTGCGATAGTGAGTTTGTAGTTTTCATAGTACTTATATTTTTATGTAAAAATAAGTACTATAACTTAGTTAAAACATGCTAAAACGCAGTTTTTTAAAAATAATTACGTATTTATACTTAATTACTACTTGGTCTTTTCAATTGAACCCCAAGTTGTTTTTAGAATAGTTTTTTCATAATTATTTTCCTGAATAATTTCGTTGCCACTTTTTGAATCTATTAAATATTTCTTTGGAAAATTTACATTGAATGGAGGTGCTTTTTCTGGAGATATATTCACCTGTTCATTAGGTGTAAATTTTTTTAAACTGCATAAATTCAATACCCTGAAAATGTCTCCTTTGGTGTTTTTAACAATTGTTACAGAGGCAAAAGCTGTAATTCCGCAAAGTATTTGAATTGGAATATGATCAATTATGATGGCTTTTTCGTTCTGTTTTAATTCAAAGTATTTCCAATTTTTCGGAATAGAATCTGAAGATTCCTGAGAATATATTTTTAAACTTAGAATGAGAATTACGAAGGTATATTTCTGTAGTTTTCTCATTTGAATCTTAAATTAAAGAATACTCAGTGGCTTTGTTAGAAAGTTCCATTAAGTTTTTCACTTTCAGTTTTTTCATCAAATTGAAACGGTGAACTTCGGCAGTTCGTTTACTGATGGCAAGTGCTTCGGCGATTTCTTTGTTTCCTTTTCCTGATAATAACAGTGTTAAAATTTCTTTTTCTCTTTTGGTTATCATCATTTCGTCGCTTAAGTTTTGCTTCGGTTCTAATGAATTTGATGGATTTGTCAATTGACCAATCAAGATAGAAGAAATATCGCCACTGAAATATTTTCCACCAGCAGAAACGGTATGAAGTGCTTTCAAGAATTCTTCTTTAGAAGATCCTTTTAATAAATAACCATCGGCGCCGGCTTTTATAGATTTCAATACGTATTCTTCGGATTCGTGCATCGAAAGCATAATGATTTTTATATCGTTGCTTTCGCTTCTAAGTTTTTCTACTAGTTCGATACCGGTTAAGTTTGGCATACGAATATCGGCTATAAGTAAATCGGGTTTGGTTTCGGCCACAACATCAAGTGCGTCGGCGCCATCGATTGCTTCTCCTACAACCTCAATGTTTGCTTCGTTTTCCAGTAAAGATTTGATTCCGTCTCGAACAAAAACATGGTCATCTGCTAATACTACACGAATGATATTACTCATAATTTACTTAATTTAGATTCTCGATTTTTACGTATATTCATCTATAACGAAGACGCTAATATACGTACTTTTTTTATTTAAAATTCCAATTTTTTGAAATTCCAAATTCCAATATTAAAAAATCATTAGAAAAAATTGCAATATCAATGGTAATTTCAATATCAATGGCAATTGCAAAAATCAATTTCAATATCTGAATCGCCAATCTTTGTAGAGCTACTTGCGTGGGCTTCGACTTCGCTCAGCCTGACAAACGTGTGTAGAACTTTGTCAAAGTTCAAAAGCTTTGACAAAGTTTGTTTTTCAATTGCCTCCAGCTTTAGCTGGAGGTTTTTGTAGACAAAAAAGAGGGCTTTAGCCAAATGCATAAGTTTGGCTAAAGCCCTTCTTGATATTTTTTTGTAATCTCCAGCTAAAGCTGGAGGCAATTGATTTTTTTTTACTTTTTAATTCCCTTATAAACTTAAATTTTCTTTTGAAAACGATTGCCCGCGAGAGGGATAGGAGCAAGCTACCGAAGTAGCGCGGATAGCCCGACAGTATTAGGGAAAGTGGGCGTATATAGACAAAGTTAAATTGCCCACTTTTTCTAATGCTGTCTCGCCCTGATTAATTAGATAATTAGTCAATGTGGCAATTAGAAAATGTGCCAATTAGATAATTTTTTACGCTACTTTAAGTAATTATCAAATTATCTAATTGACTAATTTTCTCATTTAAGAATGGGAATGTTGAACGTGATTCTTGTTCCTTCGCCGGGAATGGAGTTGATGAATACGCGTCCGTTGATGTATTGGATGCGCTCTTTCATGAATAGAAGTCCCATTCCGGATTCGCTGTTGCGTTTTTTGTCGACGGAATGGATGTCGAAACCTTTTCCGTTGTCGTCGATGATGATGCTTAAAAGTGTTTCGCTGTGGGAAAGCTGGACGATTATATGCGACGATTCGGCATATTTTATGGCGTTGTTGATGGCTTCTTGCGTGAGACGATAAATGTTGATCTCGATTAGGGAATCCAGACGTCGGTCGAAATCGGTTTTGTTGTAGAAAAGGATTTCTTTTCCGGTTAGTTTTGAGAGTTCCTGCGTGAGTTTTGCCAATGAAGAAACGATTCCGTGATCGCTTAATTCCGGTGGCATTAGGTTGAAAGTTGCGGTGCGGACACCTTTTATAATGTCTAGCGAAAGTTTTTTTAAATACTCAATTTTTTGTTCTGATTTTTCTCGGTCATCAAGATTGATGCTTTCTAAACTGAATTTTAATCCTGTAAGCATCTGGCCGATTCCGTCGTGAATTTCTTTGGCGATTCGGTTTTGTTCGTTTTCCTGATTTTCGACGATTTTGCTTGAAATAATCTTTTGCTGATTGATTTTTTCGGTGGTGTTTTCGAGGTTTAAACGTTCGACTTCGCGTTGCGCTTTTTTGCGTTCGGTGATGTTGAAGCAGACGATTAAAAGTTCTAATTCGTCTTTTTTGATCATGACCGGAACCATTGACAAATCAAGCCAAATGGTTTCGTTTTCTTTGTTTAAAATACTGATTTCGCCTTGCCAGCCACTTCTTTGTTTTTCGAAAATTAGGCGGTCGAAATTGGTTTGTTCTTTTTCGTCGACGGTTAAAACTTCGGAGAATTTTTTGTTGGATGAAAACTTGGTATAATTGAGAAGTTTGGCAAATTTTTCTCCGATGTGAATGATTGAACCGTCGGGCGCAATTCGGCAATAGAGTAAAGTATTTTCCATTGCATAATTGAGCGATTTTAATTCTTTAACCGAATTTTCCTTGATTTCGCTAAGTATTTCGGTATCGTATGCGAGTTTTAAAGCTTTCTTTTCGGAAGATAAAAGTCTTGTAATTAATCGCTCGATTTTTTTGTTGGTTGGTTTGAAAATGAAGAAGAATTCCAGAAGTAGAACCAGTAAAGTGAATCCGAAAATCCAGTATTCGATTCGGCGTTGTTCAGTTACTTTTTCGTGTGCTTCGAGATCGTATTGGGTTACGATTTCATTCATTTTGGAAAGGAAATTGCCTTCGTTTTCTAAGATGATCTGAACGTATTTTTTATTTTCGGCTGATTGTTTTTTCTGTTTTAAATTCTGTAAAAACGAATCGGTCGCCTGAACAATTTTATTGAAAATCGGATTGATTTCAAGATATAATCTATTGATTGTTTCTGATTTTTCTTTTGGAAAAGCTAAGCTGTCACTACCGTTTTCAAGTGCGTTTTGGTTTTTTTTCCAAAGTGCTAAAACTTCTTCTAAATGCGAAATTTGTTTGGCTGAAGCGGTATCGGAAACGTAATGCAGAATCAGAACTTCTTTGACAATTTTCTGACTCAGCATTCGCTGTTTTCCCGAAAAATTGATGATTTTAGAGTCGCTTAACTGCTGATTCAGATTGTATTGCACTAAAATCTGACTTACAATTATAGTTAAGGCAATAGTAAGAAGCGCAAAAAAATACAGACGGCGTAAATTTTTGAACGTAATTTTGTCTTCTTCCTGATTGCTTTTCTTCATATGAATTATAGTCCTAAAGAAGCTTTTATAAGATTTAGATTTTCTTCAGAATAGTTGATTTTTAAGGCTTCCTGATGTCCTTTGTCCGACATTTTATCCCAGGTTTTTTTGATGATGTTTTTTAGTTTTTCTTCGTCGTGTTTGTGAACGAAAGGTTCTAAATAATATTCAAGGAAAACTAGGCAAATTACATCTTCTAATAATTGTGTTTCGTGATCTTTTTTAAGTAATTTTTTCTCTATTAAAAAGGAAACGCGATCGATAAAAGTTTGATCGTAACCTGCTTTCTCCAAAATTTCTGCAGTAGTTTTTGCGTGAAACTTTTTCAGTTCTTCTCTCCATTTCAAATAACCAACGCGATCCATGGGGTACGATTCGCGAGCGACTTTCCATCGACAGATGTGTTGTGCTTTGGAGGCGATCTGGATTTCTTCGGATGCATTGGGTTCAAACTGCATCAGTCTTTCGTACATCCTGTTGGAATACAACAATTCTTTTGGATATTCTTTGTTTTGGTCGATTTCGATGTTTGGGTCTTGTGCGTTTTCAGCATCAATCCATTCGCTTGCTTTTTGAAAAGGTGTAGTCATTTTTTGGTTTAATAATAGAATTTCAAAGATACGGAATTAAGTTTTTTTTTCGCCACGAATTCACGAATGAAAACGAATTATATTTGTGAAATTAATGACACAAATTGAACACAATGATTCGTGAATTCGTGGCGGAAGAAAATATTCATTTAATCTACAAATCCAACGAAAACTTCATTTTCGACAATCTTAATTGGGTAAGTTGCAATACTATATTCGTCACCGTTTAGGTTTGAACCATCAACTAATGAAAATGTTTTTTTATGCATTGGGCAGGCAATTTTTGGAATATCGTTAGCAGAGCCTGTCATTCCTCTTGAGAGCACCATTTCCATTTTGTGTGGACAAGCGTTTTGGCAGGCGTACCATTCGTTACGACGGGTGAAATTGAAAATGGCGATTTGTTTGTTTTTGTATTTGATGCATCCGCCTCGGTTGGTTGGAAAATCTTCTACTTTACCTGCTTTGAACCAAATTGTAGCATCGTTCGCATGAACTGTTTCGTATTGATTTAAGATTTCTTCCATTTTGATTGAGTTTTGATTTCCTGTTTCTTAGCCCTCTTTTTACAATCATGAGAGTTATGATGGCGCAGTAAAAAAGAGGGCAAGAAGGACAGCAAACGTTTAATTTATTTTTTCTTTTTTTGGAGCTTTATTGTGGTTTGCCACAAAGGCGCAAAGGCGCTAAGTTTTTTTTAAAGTTTTTTTATTTTGACTTTGCGACTTTGCGACTTTGCGTCTTTGTGGCAATTTTTTTTTAAGACCAGGCTTTTGGCATTTTTTGATCTCTAAGCGGAACAAAAATGACATTATCGTCTTTTTCTTCTGAGTTTATAAAGTGATTGAAACGTTTTAATAATCTTGGTTTTTCTAGTACTTGCTTCCATTCGCATTCGAAAGTGTTTACTAAAGTCTGCATTTCGGCTTCTAATGTTTCGCAGATTCCTAGGCTGTCTTCAATGATTACTTCTTTTAAATATTCTAAACCTCCATCTAGTTTTTCTAACCAAGTTGAAGTTCGAATCAGTGGACCAGCAGTTCGGATGTAATACATTAAGAATCTGTCCATGTATTTGATTACAGTTTCTTTGTCGATTTTCTCGGCTAATAAAACGGCGTGTTTTGGGTTTGCACCACCATTTCCTGCGATGTATAAATTCCATCCGCCTTCAACGGCAATTAATCCGAAATCTTTTCCTCGGGCTTCGGCGCATTCGCGAATGCAGGCTGAAACACCACCTTTTAATTTATGCGGAGAACGGATTCCTTTGTATCTGTTTTCTAGTTCGATGGCAAATCCCGCGCTGTCATCCATTCCATAACGGCACCATGCATTTCCGACACAGCTTTTTACGGCACGAAGCGATTTTCCGTAAGCGTGACCGCTTTCAAAACCATTGTCGATTAAAATTTTCCAGATTTTAGGTAAGTCACTTAAATGCGCTCCGAATAAATCGACTCTTTGTGCTCCAGTAATTTTGGTATATAAATCGAATTGTTTGGCTACTTCGCCAATTACGATTAATTTCTCGGCAGTAATTTCTCCTCCGGCAACTCTTGGAACAACAGAATAAGTTCCGTTTCGTTGAATGTTTGCTAAAAATCTGTCGTTTGTATCTTGAGTAGTTACGTGTTTATTTGCCGTATCGTTGTAAATACTTGAGAAAATTGAAGCTACAACAGGTTTGCAAATTTCGCATCCATCACCTTTTCCGTGATGATCCAGAACATCGTAAAAATTCTCGTATTTGTTGATTTTTACCAAATCGAATAATTCCTGACGATTGTAGTTGAAATGCTCGCAGATAACTTCTTTTACTTCTTTTCCTAGAGATTTTTGAGTCGCTTTTACTAAATCTGAAACCATTGGTTTACATCCTCCACAGCCTGAAGTTGCTTTAGTTGCCTTAACAACATCTGATAATGAAGAACAACTTTCATCTAAAATCTTACAGCAGATAGCACCTTTGGTAACATTTTCGCAAGAACAAATTACGGCTGTATCTGGCAAATCCATTACGCTTCCTAAACTTGAACCTTCAGAACCGTCGCGAGAACCTAAAATCAAATCTTCTGGATTTTTTGGCAAAGCCATTGCGTTGCTGTAAATCTGGAAAAGTGAATTGTAATCGCTTGAATCGCCGACTAAAATTCCACCTAAAAGCGTTTTAGAATCTTTGGTTACGTTGATTCTTTTATAAATTCCGCTTAATTTATTTTCATAAATAATGGCAGTTACGTTTTCATTTTCGATGAAAGGATCTCCAAAACTCGCTACTTCAACACCAATTAATTTCAATTGTGTCGACATATCGATGGTTTCTCTCATGGTTTTGTCACCATTTAATATTTGCTCAGAAGCGACATCGGCCATTTCGTAACCTGGAGCAACCAATCCGTAAATGTTTTGGTTGTAAAGTGCTACTTCTCCAATAGCAAAAATAGAAGGATCTGATGTCTGCATTTGATTGTTTACCAAGATTCCGCCTCGTAAACCGACTTCAAGTCCTGAAACTCGAGCTAATTCGTCGCGAGGTTTGATTCCGGCAGATATAACCAACATGTCGACCTTTAACAATTCCTCATTCGCAAACATCATTCCTGTAATGCATTCTTTTCCGTCAATATATTGTGTTGCTTTATTAAGATGAATTCCGATGTTTAATTCTTCAATTTTAGCTTGTAGCATATCACTCGCGCCTTGATCCAATTGTCTTGGCATCAAACGCGGAGCAAATTCCACCACATGCGGATTCAATCCTAAATCTCTAACGGCTTTTGCTGCTTCAAGACCTAATAATCCTCCGCCTAAAACTGCTGCTTCGGTTGCGCCTTTTATTTTTATTTTTTTGGCGTAAGCCATAATAGCATCGAGATCTTCGATGGTTCTGTAAACAAAAACACCTTCTTTTTCAACACCTTCAATTGGCGGTACAAAAGCAGATGAACCTGTTGCCAAAACTAAGTAGTCGTACGTATGTGTTTTGTTTAAGTGAGTGTGGATTGTTTTTGCATCACGGTTAATATCTGTAATTAATTCTGATGTATTGAGAATAATGTTGTTTTCTGTGTACCATTCAGTTGTTGATAATGATAAATCATCAGCTGTTTTTCCTCCGAAGTATTCGCTTAAGTGAACGCGGTCATAAGCGCGTCTTGGTTCTTCACCAAATACTGTGATTTGATACTTTTCTTGTCCTGATTTTGCAATGAATTTTTCGCAAAATTTATAACCAACCATGCCGTTTCCAACTACTATTACTCTAATCATGATTTCTTTAATTAAGTATTACTACGCAAATATAAGTATTTATACGTATTAAAATACGTAATAGGAATATTTTTTAAGCTAATGCTAGTTGTATTGTATACGTATTTAAACTTAATCTTTTACGTAGTAAGGGTTTTGAAGATTTTTAGCATTCCGAATTATTTTAAATTTGAAAAGATTCTAAATAAGGATTTCAAAAAATTGTCGTAAATTCATAAGAATTTTATATGTGTTTTGCGATAAAAACATATTCTTAATAAAAACGATATGAAAAATTTACTTTCACTTTTGCTGTTATTTTCATTGATAGGCTGTAAATCTACAGCAGGCAAAACTTCAGATAACAAACAAACTACTTCTGAATATGGAACTCAGGAAGACGAAATGAAATACTTTTTTACCGGAACCGGAAATGAACCGTTTTGGGGAATTAAAATAGGAAATGAAGAAATCGTTTTTACTTCGCTAATTCCGGGAAAAGAAAAATTGGTTTTTCCAGCGGTTGAAGCGATAAAAGCGATGGATGCCAATGTAAAGATGTACAAAGTTAGTAATGAAACTTCGACAGCGACAATCACAATTCAGCAATTGGAATGTCAGAATTCGATGTCCGGTGCGATTTCGCCATATAGTGTAAAAGTCGAGATCAAAAATAATTCTGAATTAGAATTGAAAAAACTTAGTGGTTGCGGAAAATATAATACTGATTATCGTCTTCATGATATCTGGGTTTTGGAAGAACTTAATGGCTATAAAGTCTTTGCAACTGATTTTCAAAAAGAAATGCCAAGAATCGAGATTAATTCAACCGAAAATAGATTTTCTGGTTATGGTGGTTGTAATGCGATTAGCGGTTCTATTTTTTATGAAAAAGATTTGTTGCGATTTACCAAAGTAATTTCAACATTAATGGCTTGTTCACCTGGAAATAAAGAAGGTGAATTTACTAAAGCGTTGCAGAGTACAACTACGTATTCTATTGAAAATAATAGATTGACGCTTTCGAATCCTTCTGGGAAACTTTTGATTTTTAAGAAGGTGGATTGATTATTATTTGTTCCCGCAGATTTTGTAGATTGAGCAGATTTTTATCGCATTTTTTGTCATTTCGACGAAGGAGAAATCTCCACGAGAAGCTCCACAAAGTTTAGCTTATTGGAACGGAGTTACTTGCGAAGATTTCTCCTTCGTCGAAATGACAATATTATGGTGAATTTGTTGCTCTGACCAATGATTTTACTCAAACAATTCCTTAGTTCCTTCCTCTTCATCATTACCTTCAATAAAATCCAATTCCAAAGCTTTTACACTTTGAACTGCATTTCCGGCAATACCACGAATGGAACCATACATTCCTAAAGTATTATGAACCACTTTTTCGATTTGTTTTTCGCGTTGTTTCCAGATTCTCTGCATGGCTCTTTTTTCTGAATCTAAGTCGCTTTGCATTTGTGTAAAACCTTCTACAATTCCTTCAATCTGCAAACGGAATTCGTTGCTGGTTAAGAAATCATACAACATAGACATTTTATCGCCTTTGTTTTCCTGCGCCTGAACAGCTTGATTGATCTGAATTAAAGACTGACGCAAAACAGCGCTTAAACCTTTAAATTCTTCGTAAGTACAAATCCAGATTCCGTCGCGCATGCCCATTCGTTCCATTCCGTTTGGCATAACTTCGGTGACCAAAACGCCGATATTGGCTCTTTTGATTCTGATATCGTTTTTGAATTTTTCGATCCAAGATGGCTGAAAAGCCTTTGTTCTTTTACTTTCGTAATAAATCGAACCGCAGTTTTGATGTTCGCGTGTGTTTACAATTTGAAGACAGTCGGCACCATTTGCGCCTTTTTTAACTTCGTCAATGCTGTCAAGCGGGAAGTTATTGGCTAGCCATTCTTCGATTGCCAATTCCATTACTTCGCCTTGCAATTGCATAGAACCTTGTTCCTGTTTGCGTTTCATTTCTTCGGTTAATTTTTTCTGTTCTTCTAATTGCTTTTGAAGTTCTTTAAATTTTAACTCGTTTTTATCGTCTTCTTGTTTTCTGATTTTTTCGCGTTCCAAAGCCAATTGCGTGTTCAGTTGCTTTTCAGCTTCAGCCTGAATGGCATCTTTCATTTCCAGTTTTTCGCGCTGTAATTTGGCGATTTCACCTTCCATTTTATTTAATTCCCTGATTTTTTCCGATTTTTCAGAGAGTTCTTTTTCCATTAAAAGCAAACGATCTTTGTTTTCTTCTTCGAGTTTAGTTTTTAGTTTTTCAGAAATTTCCTTTTCGGCAATTTTTCTTTCACGCTCCAAACGCTCGGCAAAAAGCTCGTTTTCTTGTTTCTTTTTGGCTTCAAATTCTGCTTTGGCTTTGTCCAATTGCTCATTTTTAAGCTCTAATTCTTTATTTTGAATAGTTGCTTTTTGTTGAAATTCTTTACGGATGCTGTCTTCCAATTGATGTTTTAAAACATCATTGACATCGATAGGAGTTCCGCAGTTTGGACACTGAATTGAAGATTGCTCAGCCATTTTTATATTGAATTTTTATTGTAGAATTTGAATTTGCTAAGGTATTTAAAAGTTCTCTTTTTATAATGTGGATTTCTGTACTAAATTGTAACGAATTTTTGTTATGGCCACGAAGGCGCTAAGACGCAAGGTTTTTTTTGCCACAGATTAAAAGGATTGGAAAGGATTTTTATGTTTCACGCAGATTTTAAAGGATTTAGGCAGATTCTGCAAATGATTATTTTTTAAAATCTGCTAAAATCTGCTGAATCTGCGTGAAACTTATTTTTTTACTTTTAATTAATAAAATTTGCGTCTTTGCGAGATTAAAAAAAACTTTGAGCCTTAGGGCCTTTGTGGCAATAAAAAAGCAACAGCAGATTGCGTAATCTCTGAATCATCTTCCCTCGAAGTGATAATCGAAACATCTGTTTTTAGATTTACCTTTTTCAATTCAACAAAACCAATTTCAGGATCATGATTGTTTTTGGCAATATTAGAAGGAACAATCGAAATTCCCAATCCATTTTTGACTAATTGTACGATGGAGTTGATGTTATTGGCTTCGTGAATAATCTTCGGCGTAAAACCATAAAAAGCGCAAAGTTCTAATAAAACTTCATGATAATGTGGCGCATAATCTTTATTGAAAAACACAAACGTTTCGTTTTTCAATTGTAAAATATCGTTTTCAGATTTTATCTGAACTGATTTTTTATTGTAAACCAATGAAAATCCATCTTTAAACCATAAATCGGATTTGATTTTTGGAGATTTTACAGGAGAACGAATAATTCCCATTTCGATTTTTCCTTGTTCTAAGGCAGTGATTTGTTTGGCAGTTGAAATCTCAAATAATTTGAAATTGACATACGGAAACTGTTTTTTTAAATGTTTGATTAAATCTGAAATCACAGCAGAATATATCGAACTGATATAAGCGATTCTGAATTCACCAGAAACATTTTCGGCTATCTTTTTTGTCTTTGCAGAAATAAGTTCCAAATTCTGGAAAAGAGTTTTAATTTCTTTTTCAAAATATTTTCCTGCTTCTGTGAGTTCGACTTTTTTATTATTTCTAATGAAAAGCTTTGCTTGAAGTTCTTCTTCTAATTCTGCTATTTGTCGGCTTAATGGCGGTTGTGAAATAAAAAGTTTTTCTGAAGCTTTGGTAAAGTTCAGTTCTTCAGCTACAGCCAGAAAATATTTTAGATGACGTAATTCCATGATACTTTTAAAGTATTATTTATTGATAAAAATAGTATTTTTAAAGTATTTATGAAAGAGATAGTTTTGAAAAAAAAATAATCCTCTCGCAGATTCAGCAGATAGGGCAGATTATTAATTAATTTTATTAAAATCATTCTTAATCACAAAAATTCCGATCATATAATAGCAAAAAGATCCCCTAAATCTGCGTGATCTGCGAGAGATAAAAAAACAGGAGCTATGAAAAAATCATCTATTCAAGAAATCAAAGAACGGTTTGACAATGATGTTGAACGATTTTCAAATTTAGAAACGGGGCAAGTGGCTACAATAGATGCGACTATTTCTTTGGAATTAATTACTGAAGCTTCAAAACGTATCGTTCCGAATGCCAAAAATGTACTGGATGTTGGCTGTGGAGCTGGAAATTATACTTTAAAAATGCTGTCTAAAGTACCAAACTTGAATTGTGTTTTGATTGATTTAAGTTTACCAATGTTAGACAGGGCTTTTGAAAGAGTTTCAGCAGAAACAAATGGAAAAGTCGAAATTAAACAAGGTGATATTCGTGAAGTAGATTTAAAAGAAAACAGTTTTGATATTATTTTGGCAGGTGCGGTTTTACATCATTTGCGTGATGGTGAAGATTGGGAAACTACTTTTACAAAGTTATTTAGATTATTAAAACCGGGAGGCTGTTTAATGATTTCGGATTTAATTACGCAAGACACAGAATTGTTGAATGAATATACGTGGCAACGTTACGGAGAGTATTTGGAAGGAATAGGAGGAGCGGAGTATCGTCAGAAAGTTTTGGATTATATCGAAAAGGAAGATTCGCCAAGATCTATGAATTACCAATTGGATTTGATGAAAAAAGTAGGTTTTTCTAAAGTTGAAATCTTGCATAAAAACATGTGTTTCGGAGCTTTTGGAGGAATTAAATAAGTTTTGTTAGCCACGAATTCACGAATTAATTCAAAATTTTTGCGTATAGATTTAAAAAATAAAATTCGTGAATTCGTGGCTATAAAAAAACTATGCATCTACTGGCATCGGATATTTAGTTCTTAAATCAAAAACTAATTCTGAAGGGCCGTTTTTTTGGAGGTAGTCTAGTTTTTCAACGGCTTCTTCCATGGTTGGGATTTGGCCTGCTGGAATCCACCACATGGCGGTATGGGCTTTTCCGAATTTTTGAAACCACTCTTTACGGCGTCTTAGGAATTCGCTGTGAAACGTTTTGTACATATAATGTTCCAGTGTTTCTATGCTTTCCCAAACCGATACATTGATAATGATTTGCTCATCATTGTACGGATTCAGACTTGTAGCATTGTAACTGTCGGTATCGTCTTTTAGTCTCCAGACAAAACCTTCGCTCTCTTCAGCTAGTTTATTTACGGTGTCTAAGTTGTCCACAAATTCTTTCATGATTGGATCGTTGATGTCGACTCCTTTCATTTTGGCAATATTAATTTCGGCAAGATGGTATTTGCTCATAAAATATATGTTTCTGAATTTTAAGCAATTTAGCTTTTTTCTGGATAGTTTTTCCGCCGCGAATTCACGAATTTATTTTTTTTAATCTATGCGCTTAGTATTTAAAATAATTCGTGAATTGCTTCGCCTGTTCGCTATCGCTCGGGTCGTGGCGAAAAAAAACTTATAAAATCTGAGCTGTTTTGTAAACCTGGATTGGAGTTGAAACTAAGGATTCTGTTTTTTTTATGAATTCTTGTAAGTAAGGTTGGCTGTTGTGTAAATCTAATCCAGGCTGGTCTTTCCATTCTTCCCAAAGAATAAAAACATTTTCGGAGGTATGTAAATCGTAACGAATACAGGCCTCTTCTTTTCTAGTTTCGGTAACTAGGTGAGTAAGCATATTTTTAACTTCAATTAAATGCTCTGGTTTACTTTTTAAAATTGCGGTAATCGAAATCATAATTATAAGTTTTTAAAAGTTTGCTCTAAGTGTTTGGTGTAATTCTCTTTAAAGATAACGATATTTTCTATTGTAGCGCCTTTCTCAACATCATGAAAGTGGAATCCGTCTAGTTTTTCCATTCCTGTGAATTTGTTCATTTTGTGGAAACCAAACATTACGCCTTCATCAACTGATTTTTGATCGAAGAACTCACCTGGAAGTGTAAAAGCTGTTGCAGGAGCATTCCAGCTTGTGGTCAGCATGTATTTGCGTCCGTGCAGAAGTCCGCCGGTTCCGTAATTGATGTCTGGATTTACACGGCTTCTTCCGTCGCTTTTGTAAATTCCTTTGTTATGGCCTGCGGTGAAAACATCGTCGATGTATTTTTTAAAAAGGTTTGGTAATTGAAACCACCAAACTGGTGTATGGTAAATGATAATATCTGCCCAAACAAATTTTTCGACTTCTTTGTCAAGATCGATATTGTCTTCTACGTGAGTTGTTTTGATTTCGTATTCGTTGTTTTTGGAAAGAAATTCGGTTGTCCAGTCCTGAACTGTTTTGTTGAATTTTCCGCCTGAATGGGCAAATTTCTGCCCGCCGTTAATTATAAATATCTTTTTCATTTTACTATTGGTTTTATTAACGTCTTTATATTGAAATTTAAAGGCGCATTTTTTTCTTTATTTTTTAATCTCGCAAAGACGCAGAGTCGCAAAGTTTTTGTTTACCTAAATTGAGATATAAGTGTTTCTTTTGAAAACGGATGTGTGAGGGATTGAGGCGGTATCCTTTTGTGGAATGAAATGGAACAAAAGATATAGCTGAAAGCCCGACCCGGAGGGGCACACCCAAATTATTTTAATTGTTTGAGATTTTTTTTAAACACATAGAAACATAGATTTTTCTTTCTTTCTTGAAAAGGGAATTGAAAGAAACTAGTTTCTAACACATAGCTATGTGATTTTTAGAAAAGTGAAACGCCTTTGTACGCAATGAATAACTATGTTTCTATGTGTTTAAAAAATAATTAGTCTACTTTAGAAAGTGCTTCATTAATGAAAGCAAGTTCTGAAGCTGATAAATCGAAATCCATAGTTTTAGCGTTTGAAATGGCTTGTTCGGCATTTCTTGCTCCGGCTAAAACAATTGAAATTCCTTTTTGTAATGTTGTCCAACGCAATACTAATTGTGCGATAGAAATATGTTTGTCGTTTGCCAGCGAACTTAGTTCTTCGATTAGGGTTTTTACTTTTTGTAAATCGAATTTTCCGAAATAACCGTTGCGGTGATCGTTTTCTTTTAACTTGCTGTCGGTGAAATATTTCCCTGTCAATAAACCTCTTTCCATCGGACTGTAAGCAATGATTCCGATATTTTCTGCGATGGTAAAAGGAAGTAAATCTTTTTCGATACTTCTGTTCAACATGCTATACGCCACCTGATCTGATGCAATCTGAACCTTTTTTTGCGCTTCTTTGATTTGTTCAATATTGTAATTACTTACACCAAAAGCTTTGATTTTTCCTTGTTGAATTAAGGTTTCAACGGCTTCCATGGTTTCAGAAATTGGCGTTGTGCTGTCTGGCCAATGAATTTGCAGTAAATCGATATAATCGGTTTTAAGGCGTTTTAAGCTTTCTTCGATTTCTTTAATTACGTTTTCTTTTGATGAGTATTTGTAAATAGGCACTTGTTTTCCGTTATCATCAGCATCAAAAAAGAAATCGCCTTTTCCGTTGTTGCTTCCGTCCCAAACTAAACCAAATTTGGTTAACAATTGCACTTTTGAACGATCGTACGATTTTATTGCTTCGCCAATCATTTCTTCGCTTAAACCAAATCCGTAAAAAGGAGCGGTGTCGATTGTGGTTACTCCGTGGTCGATAGAAGCCTGAACTGACTCGATTGAATCTTTCTTTTCAGTTCCGCCCCACATGGTTCCGCCAATTGCAAAAGCACCGTATGTTATAGCTGATAATTCTAGTTCTGAATTGCCTAATTTTCTATATTCCATGATAGTAATTTTATTTTGATTAATTTGACGAGGCAAAATTATACCATTTTTAAGGTTTTAATTTGGTATATATTTGTCTTTTTTAGGTATATTTGCAACTTCAAATAAAATAGATTATGAAAAAAGAGAATTTATACGAGCCTTTTACGGTTTCTTTTGAAACTTTAAACGAATATCCGGATGTGGGTGATCGCCATAATTTCTTTGAACTGGTTTATATTCTTGAAGGAACAGGAAGACAGTGTATTAATAAAAATATTTTTGAGTACGATCCAGGGCATTTGTTTTTATTGACGCCAGAGGACTGTCATAATTTTACCATTGAAACAGAAACGAAGTTTTTCTTTTTGAGGTTTAATGATATTTATTTGAAAAATTCGAGTTTGCAAAATGAGAATGTGCAGCGATTGGAATATATTCTTCAAAATGCGAATCATCAGCCGGGTTGTATTCTAAAAAATGATCCTGATAAGTGTTTGGTGAAAGTGATGATTGAAGCAATCTGTCGCGAGCATCAGGATAAAGATGTTTACAATCAGGAATTGATTCAGCAATTGGTGAATACTTTGATTATAATAGTTGCTCGTAATATTGCGAAATATCTTCCAGAGCAGGTTAATATTGGTACAGAGGCTAAAGCTATGGATATTTTGCAATACATTCAGAATAATATTTATTTCCCTGAAAAAATTAAAGCGGAATCCATAAGTGATTATTTCGGGATTTCAAATACGTATTTAGGACGTTATTTTAAGAAGCATGCGAGTGAAACGATGCAACAATATATCAGTAATTATAAAACGAAACTGATTGAGCATCGTTTGCAGTTTAGTGATAAACGTATTAATGAAATTGCGTATGAATTTGGTTTTACGGATGAAAGCCACTTTAATAAATTCTTTAGAAAACAAAAAGGGTATAGTCCATCTGAGTTTAGAAAAACGATTCGATTAAGTGCTTAGTTTTTTTTGCCACGAATTCACGAATTTACTCTAATTTTTGGACTGTTTTTATTTCACATATAATACTTGTAAAAAAAACTGTTAAATCTGCTCAATCTGTGAGAGGAAAAAATCTGTGTAAATCCGCGTTTTTGCAAAGCAAATCTGTTTTATCCGTGTGCCTTAATTTTCTTTTTCAATTATAAAACTAAAATGCTCAGTTTTACCCGCTTTTAAATTGTTGATTTCGTTTTGAATTAATTCTTCTAATGAATCGGCAACTATGATTCTTGACCAGGATTCATTTTGGAGTTCGATAATCTGTCCAAATTTTCCTTTTGAGGCCGGGTCTGTGTCGTAAAGTAAATAATCTCCGTTTCTTCCGGTTGCAAACGGAATCCATTTTGGATTGGCGTAGTTGTTGGTTTTGATTTTTTCGAAATCTACTTCATCTTGTTCTGGTAAATCGTCTTCGTCAAATTGCAGATCTTGTATGGAAATCCATTCTTCCGTAATGTCTTGAAAAGGAATAAGTTCGTAACTCCAATTGTTTATCGCCAACTGAAATGCTGATGTAACGGCATCGTAATCGACATTGTGAACTTTGTAGAAATTTACTAGAGCAGGAGGGATTGTTATTTCATCTTCAATAACTGAATGATTGTTTATATCATCTTCTGAAATTCCTTCTGCAAGATTGTAATAATCATTATTTTCAGAAACAATTTTATTGATTTCAGAAATCCATTCTTTCCAAAGTGGTTCAAAGAATTTGAATTCGAGATCAACAGGAGCTGAAATTTTTTTCTCTTCTTCCTTGCGTGGAGAAATGCTTAAACTCGTAATTTTACCATCTTCTTTGTCAAACCAAACGCTGATTCCGTTTAGGATAAAAGCACCGCTTCTGTCTCCTTTAAAAAGTTTTACAAGCTGTTTTTTGTTGTTTTCGTAGTATTTAAATAATTCGTAACCATCAAAAATAAATTCGCCAGTAAAGATACTTTTTGCACAAAAATCGTATTCACGAAGCTCTAATTCAAGTCCTATACTTTCGACTTTGTCTCCTTCTTTAGAAAAAGCCATAATCCCTTGGTCGTCCCAAGTATAAATGTGATTGTATTTTTTTTTAGTATATCTAGAATTTCCTAAAGCCTGTTTTAAAACTTTTATATCAATTGGGAATTCGATGTTTATATTGTTGATCTGAAAGCCGTTTTTGGATAATTCAAGTTTTGCCATTGTTTCTTTTTGTAAGGATTTTTTACTAGATAATTTTCTTGATTACACGAAGTTTATGGGTATGTCTTTTTAATTCGGGATTGTAAATTCCGGTATGGTCTAAACGATCGATACGGACTTTTCCACTTGCGTGAATGATATAGTTGTTTTCCATAATGATTCCAACGTGGGTAATATTTCCTTCGTCGTTGTCAAAGAAAGCTAAATCGCCCACTTCACTTTCTTCAATAAAACTTAAAGGTTCTCCTTCAAGCGCTTGTTGCGAAGCATCACGATGAATTTTATAGCCGTTTAGTTTGTAAACCATTTGAGTAAAACCGGAACAGTCAATTCCAAAAGGAGTTTTTCCGCCCCATAAATACGGAGCATTCAGATACATAAAAGCAGTTTTAATTAAAGCGCTTTTAGGTTTGATACCGCTGGTTTTGGTTCCTTCAAAATCAAAGTTGGAAATATTGATTTCGCTATTGTTTAGAAAAGATAAAGAAGCTCCAAGGGGAATTGGAAGCAATAGGTTGTTTGGAGCTGTGATATAATCAATCAAATCAGCATTTAGAATAATTGACTCTTTGCTCAAAAGATCAAATTGCTCTTTGGTAATTTCCTGATATTGTTTAGAATCGACCCAGCCTTCGTAGTCGTCAAACTGAATTCTTATTTTAGCCCATTGATTATGGCGTTCTAAAATTTCGATATGTTCGCCAAATAAAAGCTGTGTTACGATTTCACTTCTGTCACTAGCTTCAGCTCGAACGGGTACTATGGCTAAATTGCAAATTCCAAACATGTAAGGAAATTTATAAGTTGAAAATCAGGAGTTACCTTATATAACTCCTGATTTTTTGAGATATTGTTTATGCTCTTTCGATAACAATTGCTGATGCACCTCCGCCACCGTTGCAAATTGCAGCAGCTCCGGTTTTTGCATTGTTTTGTTCTAAAACATTCAGTAAAGTTACAATGATACGTGCTCCAGATGCTCCAAGAGGATGTCCTAAGGAAACAGCACCACCGTTTACGTTTACTTTATCGTTATCTAGGTTTAAGATTTTCGCATTGGCTAAACCAACTACAGAGAAAGCTTCATTGAATTCAAAGAAATCAACATCTGAAATTGAGATTCCTGCTTTGTCTAATGCTTTTGGTAATGCTTTTGCAGGGCTTGTAGTGAACCATTTTGGCTCTTGCGCAGCATCTGCATAACCTTTAATGTAAGCTAAAGGTTTTAAGCCTAATGCATTTGCTTTTTCTTCGGACATTAAAACTAAAGCAGCGGCTCCGTCATTAATTGTCGATGCGTTTGCTGCAGTTACCGTTCCGTCTTTTGTGAAAACTGGAGCTAAAGATGGAATTTTATCTAATTTTACATTAGTATATTCTTCGTCTTTAGAAAATATAATAGGTTCGCCGCGTCTTTGTGGTACTTCAACAGGAACAACTTCATTGTCGAATTTTCCAGCATCCCAAGCTTTAGCGCTTCTCTCATAAGATTGGATTGCAAATGCGTCTTGCTCTTCACGGCTGATTTTGTATTCAGTTGCACATAAATCAGCGCAAACTCCCATTGCGTTGTTGTCATAAGCATCTGTCAAGCCATCTTTTTGCATTCCATCCAGCATAGTTGCAAGACCAAATTTGTTTCCGGCACGCATTTGTACATAATGTGGAATCAAGCTCATGCTTTCCATTCCGCCCGCTACAACAATCTCAGCGTCTCCACATGCAATTGCTTGCGCAGCGAACATAACCGCTTTCATTCCAGAAGCACAAACTTTGTTTACTGTTGTAGCGGCAACTTCTTCAGACAAACCAGCAAAAAGTGCAGCTTGGCGAGCTGGAGCTTGTCCAACTCCTGCCTGAATTACATTACCCATAAAAACTTCATCAACTAGTTTTGGGTCTAGGTTAATTTTTGAAAGCGCTCCCTTAATGGCGGCAGCACCTAATTTTGGCGCGGGTACGGTAGATAAACCTCCCATGAAACTTCCGATAGGTGTTCTAACGGCAGAAACGATAACAACTCTTTTGTTCATTTTCTGTGTGATATAGTTAATAAAGCAAATTTACTGTTTATTTAATTATATTCAAATTTTGTATTGAATAGGGCGGATTTTAAATTTGGGTCAATTTTTTGTTAATTCTATTTGTTTGATTGTGAAGTGGTTTTGAAAAAAGATAAAAAAAAACTAAAAAAACTCAGAAAAAAGCTTGTGAGAAAAGGAATGTTGTTATACATTTGCACTCGCAAAACGGAAGCAATTCCACTAGCAAGGAGAGGTGCCAGAGCGGTAATGGAGCAGATTGCTAATCTGTCGACGGGTAACCGTCGCCAGGGTTCGAGTCCCTGTCTCTCCGCTTAAATTTTGCCTCGGGGTGTAGCGTAGCCCGGTTATCGCGCCTGCTTTGGGAGCAGGAGGTCGCAGGTTCGAATCCTGCCACCCCGACTACAATTGAAATAATGGACGCATAGCTCAGCTGGATAGAGCACCTGCCTTCTAAGCAGGCGGTCGAAGGTTCGAATCCTTCTGCGTTCACACTTAAAGCCCTTGTTTTTCAAGGGCTTTTTTGTTTTCTGTATTTTTTTGCGTCAGTAAATGCTCTGTAAAAACTCTTCTTTTTTTATAGTTCTTGCAGGATTTTTAGATGTGAATGTTTTAGTAAAATCATTAACTCCATTTGGCATAAGAATAAAAATGAGGTTTTTTTTACAGGTTATTGGTTATTTAAGAAAACACTGTAAAACTTGAGCTCCGATAAAATATTCTTAGAAAATCACCATAAAATTTTCGGCAAAAAAGATATTTCCTCTATTTTATTTGAAAAAAAATATTGAATGTTATTAATAACAAGTAAATGTATTTTTTTGAAATTTTAAGTTGGATTTGTGTAGTATATATATATTCGATGTGTTAAATTTGCGCTGTAAAGTGTTGTCTTTACACCAAGTTGTTTTTATTAGAATATTCACGTATAGTTTATAACTTTATTTGTTATTCTAAATTTCCAGATTTAATCAATAACATTTTGAATCAATACATGATAGACCCAACTCGTTAAGTTGTAATTAAGAGAAAGGATAAAAGTGTATTTAGGTATTAGCTTAGATTTTCTAGTTAAACTTTTAAACTGAATAATTGATTTTAGGAGTAAACAGCAATATGTTGCAAAGCTTGATTTCTTATTATTTATATGCGCTTAAAATTTATTCTTCTCCTATTTCTATTCTTAGTTTCTTGTAACTTAAGTTATTCTCAAGGCTCGAAATTCGATAAAGTTTTTGATGAAACCTCTAAAGTGTTGTTGAGTTCAAACCCAGAAAAGGCTTTACGAAATACGGCTTATCTTTATGAAATTTCAGCAAACAATACAGAGCGTATTAGAGCTTCTATGCTTAGGGCGACTCTTTTGCGTCAGCACGGTATGCGAAATGAAGCCGTTACAGCCTTAAAGCGTGCTGATAGTTTGGCAGTGTTGGATAAAAATTATAATCTTCAAGCTAGGATAAATGGTTTTCTTTCGACGATTTATCGCGAGTATGAAATCTACAGTCTTGGAAAAGTGTATTTGCAAAGAGCGATTGCAGTTAGTAAAAAGATTGAAGATAAAAATGAAATGTATAAATTTCAAGGAACCTTATCTCAAGAAATTGCATATTATGAAATGTACAATTCTAATTTCTCCAAAGCAATTCACGATCTTAAAGCTGGAAAAAAGAAATTTGAATTGGCAGATTCAAGTATAGATAAAAATTTTCATATTGCGGTTAATGATGAGCTTATCGGAAAAAATTACCTTTCGCTGCAAAAGATTGATTCGGCTTTGGTTTATTTTCAAAAAGCAGAGAAGGAGCTTTCGGAATCGGAATCTTCTAATAGTCCGCTAAAGGGGTTTATATTTAATGGTTTCGGAAATGTTTATGCACGTACTGGCGATGATAAAAAGGCACTTCTTAATTATCAGAAAGCGGAAGAGATTGCAATAGCTTCTGATTTTTTTACCTTAAAACAAGAATTGTATGCTTCTTTAATGCAATTTTATAAAAAGACGGACTATAAAAAGTACATCGAGTATAATGAATTGAATTTAAAGTTAAAGAAAGACGAGGAGGATAGTCGTAAAAGTAATACAGATGATTTGATTAAAACGCTAAGAGAAGAGCAGAAAAATAATCAGTTAAAAAATGATCAAAGTAGAATTATTATTTTTCTTGGCTGTTTTATTTTTATTGTTTTGATTATAATGTTGGTCTATGTATTTAAAAGAAAAAAAGATTATATAAAACCTGAAGCAGTTAGTGGCAATAATGAGGTAATAGAAATCGAAGATTTAAAACCTAAGCAGGAATCTTCTAAAGAATATATGTCGGAAGCGACGGAAAGTGCTATTTTGGAAAAGATACAAAAGCTGGAAGAGTCTCATTTTTATCTCGATAAGGATATTTCTTTAAATTATGTTGCCGTAAAACTTTCTATCAATCAGCGATATTTGTCTTATGTAATAAACAAAAACAAATCAATAGATTTTGCGGGATATATTAATGAGCTGCGAATACATTATATTACCGATCGTTTGAGAAATGATAATAACTTTTTAAAGTATAAAATTAGTTTTCTTGCAGACCTGTGTGGTTTTTCTTCTCATAGCCGATTTACAACTACTTTTAAAAAGGTAACAGGAGTTTCTCCGTTAACTTTTATTACGGATCTTCAAGAGCAACGTGATGAAGAAAAGAAAGATCTTTAAGGAATCAGATTAAAATAGTATTATGCTAAAAAAAACATCAATTTTGATTTTTCGAAATTGGTGTTTTTTCATTTTAGATTCATCTATTTAAAAGAGTAAAACTAAAAGTAGATTTTGTCTTTTTGTTGTATTAAGTAGTTCTTTAATTAGCATTTTTTTATAATAAACGAGACTTTTTTTGGGTTCAATTTAGCGGACTTCTTTAAAATAAGATGTTGTTAATGAGCGAAAAATAGCATAATTTTTTAGTCAGTTTAGATTGTGTTCTCAAATCTTAATTTACTCCTGTAATCCTCTTCTTATTTTCTCTTAAAAAAGGCTTAATCAATTGTTTTTTAATAATTGCTTGCTATTTAGTGAGTTAGTGATTTTTAAAATGTTTAATGCTTTTTATTTTACGTAATCTAGCAAGCCTTCTTCTAAAATTAAGTCTATTCATTGGTTAATTTCGCCCGGAATTTGTGCAGGTTGATGCATAGAAATATTTGTTTAATGGAAGATATTTCTCTTTGTATTCTCCTCCATTTGGTATTAAAAAAACGCATACTTTTTTTGTTTTTTCACCTTGTTTAGAGTGGCGAATCTGCTGCCTAAAATAAGATGATGGATTAATAAAAAACCGAAAATATTAAACTTTAGAATTAGCAGGTCAAGGAAGTCAATACAGCTTCTGATGACCTTGCTTGGTTTGATTATTTTGATTTGTTGTAAAATGAATTTTTTTAAGAATTTAAATAAAGAAGATTTAAAAGGAAACTTTTATAGAAGAACATTATTTTAAGATTATTTTATGGAAAAAAACTACTCGTCTAAACACAAAAAATCCAATTTTAATACTGTACTTTCGTGCTTTTTAGCATTGTTTGCTGTTCTTTTTTTTAGTGAAAGCGCTTATTCTCAGGATTGTTCTGTAAATGCAGGAATACCTGATGAAATTTGTGCCAATGCTCCACTTGTTTTGAATGGTGTTGTAGGAGGTAAAATAGTAAGTCATAGGTGGACTCAAATAGCAGGTCCTTCGGTGGTTATTCAAAATCCCAATAATGCTGTAACATCAGTTCTTGGAGCTGTTGGAGGTAATACTTATACCTTTCGTTTATCAGGTGTCTGTGAGATAGGGACAACTTATCAAGATGTTAGTTACATAGTGCATCCGATAACTGTAGCAAGAGCAGGAAGTAATATACAAGGCTGTCCTGGTACTTACGCTCTGTCTGCGAATGCTCCTCTAAATCCAGGAGAAACAGGATTATGGGTAAAAAGCGGTGCAGATAATGCAGGTGTGACAATAAATAATCCAAATTCGCCAAACGCAACGATAACATTGTCTCCAAGTGCAGCTGGTAATACGCAGTTAACTTGGACGATTACTTCTTCTTCATGTACATCGTCTTCTTCAATAGTAGTAACTAACTATGGAGGGGAAGTTATTGCAAATGCTGGTCCAGATCAAAATTTATCAGAATGTTACACGGCTACACAATCAGCAGGTCTAAATGCATCAATAGGCGGAAATGGAACTGGAACACAACAGGGAACATGGTCATTTGTATCTGGTCCTACGATGCCGACGATTACAAATGCTAATACTCCAAACGCAACAGTTTCGAATTTAACACAAGGATCTTATGTCTTTAGATGGTTAGTTCAAGGACCATGTGCGGTTGGTTCTGACACGGTTACTATAAATGTACCTGCAGCAACACAAGATGTTACAACTGCTGGAGGAACAAATAACTCGCAAACATTTTGCGACAGTTCTATAACTTCGACAATTTTACAAGGAAATATCCCTTTGTACGCAGGGGAAACTGTGGAATGGACTACAAACTCAGGAGCAACTATTGTTTCTTCTGGTAGTCCAACCACCCAAATTACAGGGTTAAATTTTAATACTACTACATCTTATACTTTTATCTATAAGATTAAAGGGAATAGTAGTGTAAATCCAAATTGTGAAACACAATCCACTTTTACAGTAAATTATTTTAATAGCCCAACAACTCTTACTTTGAACAATGGTGTAGATACTGTTGTTTTACCAGTAAACACGACTTCAGGAAGTGTACCAATGGTTACAACAGGTGGTAATGCCAGTGAAGCTATATTTGTAAGTGGCCCTGCTGGTGCTTCACCAACTGCCAATGTTAATGGAGGTAATCTAAACTTTTCAGGTTTAAGCAGACCGGGAACGTACACTTTTAGAGCAAGAAGATATACAAGCGGTAGTTTTGCTACTGGCTGTTCAGAAGCATTTGCTGATATTAAAGTTGTTGTTTCATTAAGACCAGAACCATCAAATGCAGGTACTACAGTTGCTTTACTTTGTAGCGTTACATCAACTCAATTATCGGGGAATAATCCAGCTTTGATGGCAACTGCAGGTTTGACAGGTTATTGGTCACAAGTTAGCGGACCTAATACGGCGACTTTTGATAATATAAATAATTATAATCCTATTGTAAGCCTTTTGATTCCAGGGGTATATGTTTTTAGATGGAATATCTCAGGTGGACCAAATTCTGTTGACACTTTTAGTGAAACTTCTATCACGGTATCAGGACCACCTAGCGCAAATGCAGGATCAACACCTGTTACTGTATGTGCGGGTAGTTATTTCCTAAATGCTGATGCATTAGTAGATGGGCAAACGGGACAATGGACACAAGTTGGAGGTCCTTCGACTGTTTCAATTGTAAATCCGGCAAGTCCTCAAACTTATGTTAATGGAATGTCAGAAGGTAGTTCGTATACTTTTAGATGGACAGTTACAAGTGCTACAACAGATTGTACTCCTGCATGGAGTGATGTTGTGGTAAATACTACAAGTACATTTTCACCATCTCCGGCAGATGCAGGATCAGATCAATGTCTGCCTTCAGGAACAACTACGGCTGTATTAGCAGCTACAGCTCCAGCAGCGGGTACTACAGGAACTTGGACTCAAAAGTCTGGACCAACAACAGTTGCTTTTAATGATCCTAATAGTCATAATACTAATATAACAGGATTATCAGACGGTACTTATGAATTCGAATGGACTACATCAGTTGCTGGTTCAGGATGTTCTACTTTTTCAGACGTTACAACTCTTACAATTGCCGCTGCACCAACTTCTGCTGCAGGATCTAATCAAGACGTCTGTACTGATAGTGCTGGAAATAGTGTTACCATGAACGGAAACAATCTTACTCCAGGTTTAGTAGGAACATGGGTTCAGGTTTCAGGAAATAGTTCTTGGACGGTTTCGGATATAAATAATCCAAAAGCAGTATTTAGCAATTTGGCCCCTGGAAACTATGTTTTCAGATGGCTGGTTAAAAGAGGAAATTGTGATTCTGCTTCAAGTGAAGTAAGTTTCAAAGTAAGTTTACCACCAACTACAGCAGTAGTGACAAACTCGCCATTAGCAGTTTGTACTACAAGCGCAACTTTAACAGGAAACACCATTACAGCCGGGGTAGGAACTTGGCAGGTTGTTTCTGGACCAAATAATCCAACATTTGCTAATGTAAATAGTGGCAATACTGGTATTTCTGGACTTACAACAGGAACTTATGTATTAAGATGGTCTAGTACAAATGGTCCATCATGTGCAACATCGACAGCTGATCTAGTATTAAATGTGAATGCTCCTGCAAATGCTGGACCAGATCAGGTTTTATGTAATGCGACTGAAATTATTTTACAAGGGACAAAGGGATCTACAGGTACTTGGAGTGTGACTACAGGAACTGGAGCAACCATTACACCACTTTCTTCTTCTACAGCTAGAGCTTCAATTGTACCTGGAAATAATTATACTTTTAGATACGATATATCAAATGCGAACGCAGGAGGCTGTGGAGCAAGCAATGATAGCATGACGGTTACCAATAGTGCTTTACCTACAATGCCTAATGCGGGAGTTGACCAAGATATTTGTTTATCAGCAGGTAACTCTATTACTTTAACTGGTAATTCAATTACTTCAGGGACTGGTAGATGGAGTAAAATAAGCGGGCCGGCTGGTGAAACAATAACATCACCAAATTCAAATATTACAAGTGTTACTGGATTAGCGGAAGGATTATATATTTTTGAATGGAGAGCTAGTAATGGAAGTTGTAATAACTTAAGCGATGTTGTTAGAATTAACGCTTATTCGCCACCAAGCCCAGCTGATGCTGGAGCAGATCAAAGTGCTTGTCAATTGGCTACTCAGCTTAATGCAGTAGAACCGACAAGAGGAATTGGAACATGGACATTAACTACTGATCCATCTAATGGAGGAATTGTTATTGACAGTCCAAATAATCCAAAATCAACATTATCAATTGCTAACCCATATTTATTGCCAGTAGGAACATATACTTTTACTTGGACGGTAAGAAATGGATCTGTTTGTGCTGTAAGTACAGATACTGTAAATATAACATTTACAGGAGCACCTCCAACACCTGCAAACGCAGGGCCTGATCAAAACTTATGTAATGCTACTACTGCAGTGATGAATGCCAATCCTGTTAATCCAGGAACGGGAACATGGACACAAGTTTCAGGACCAACAACAGCTATTTTTTCTAATAGATTCAGCGCTCAATCTACTGTTTCTGCTTTGACAAATGGTACTTATGAATTTAAGTGGTCAAGTTCTAATGGTGGAGGATGTAATTTAGAAGATACAATGCTGATAACCATTAATCCAGCTATTGCAGCTGTGAATGCTGGTCCAGACCAAACTTTAGGAGAATACAGCACTGTTACTATGGCAGCGACAGATCCTGCGCCAAATACAGGAACATGGTCATTTGTATCAGGGCCTAATACTCCATTTATTTTAGATGTTAACAGTCCTACTACACAAATTGCAGGAACTATTCCAGGTAAATATGTGTTTAAATATACCGTTTCAAATAGCTCTTGTGCTGTTGACTCTGATACTGTAGAAATTACATTAATCGGTCAAACCGATTTAGGTTTAGCTAAAACGGCTGATATTGCATCGCCTAGAGTGGGAGATATAGTAACTTTTACAGTTGCTGTTACCAATAAAGGAAATCGCGATGCAACAGGAATTGCAGTAAGAGATAATTTACCAACAGGTTTTGCTTTAATTACTGGAAGTGTTTCTAATCAAGGGAATTATAATGCTGGAGGAAATGCAATAAACTGGTCTGGTTTATCAGTTGCAAATGGAGCTACTTTAAACTTAACTTACAAAGCTAGAGTAAATGCAGCTACAGGAACAGCTAATGAATATAGGAATACAGCTCAGATAACTGCTAGTGATCAGGTTGATCCAAATTCAACACCAAATAATGATATTCCAACAGAAGATGATCAAGCTTCTCTAACGCTTACTCCAATTCCAAATGTTGATTTAGCGATAACAAAAAGAATTAATAATGCTACACCGGATGTAGGATCTACAGTTCAATTTACAATTGAAGTTGTAAATAACGGACCTAGTAATGCTACGGGAGTAGTGGCAACTGACAACTTGCCTGCTGGTTATACTTTTGTTAGTGCTACTGCAGGAACAGGTACTTATAATAGTACAAATGGACGATGGAATATAGGAAGTTTATCAAATGGGGCAAAAACTACCTTAACAATTACTGCCACGGTAAATCCAACAGGACCTTATACCAATACAGCATCTGTAACCAGAACTGAGATTGATACAAATTCTACTAACAATACCAGCAGTGTTTCTAGTACTCCGAGAGCAATTGCAGATTTAAGTTTAACAAAGACTGTAAGTGCAGGACCATATAATGTGGGTAGTAATGTCACTTTTACGGTAACGGTTAGAAACGCCGGACCAAGTGCAGCAAATTCTGTAAGTGTACTTGATTATTTACCTTCAGGTTATACTTATGTGAGTCATACAGGAACAACATATTCTAGCACTTCAGGTTCTTGGGATATAGGAACTATAAATAGTGGAGGTCAGGCAGTATTAACTGTTACTGCTAGAATAAATGCAACCGGTGATTATAGAAATGTTGCCGAAGTAGTGCATTCTAACGAATTTGACCCTAATTCAGTACCTGGAAATAACAATTTATCAGAAGATGATCAAGAACAAGTAGTTATTACTCCAGTTCAGTTAGCTGATTTGGAAGTTATTAAAACTGTAGATGTTGCGACTCCAAAAGTAGGTGATAACATTAAGTTTAGAATTGCATTGAGAAATGTTGGACCAAGTGATGCAACAGGAGTGATTGTAAATGACTTATTACCGTCAGGTTATACTTATGTAGGCTACACTTCAACTAATGGAACTTATAATGCAACAAATGGGAATTGGACAATTTCAGGAAGTGTTGCAAATGGAAAAACAGAATATTTAGATATTACAGCTAAAGTAAATCCTATAACAGGAACAGCTAATGAATATAGAAATACTGCAAGTGTAACAGCAAGTAATCAAACAGATCCAGTCCCTGCGAATAATACTTCAACGGTAACTACTGTTCCAACAGCTTTAATTAATTTATCATTAACTAAATCGGTAAATAATATTAGTCCGTTAGCGGGATCAAATGTGGTGTTTACTGTAAGAGTTTCAAATGCGGGACCAAGTAATGCTACAGGAGTGCAGGTTAGAGATTTACTTCCTAGTGGATATACTTATGTTAGTTCGACAGTTTCAAACGGAACTTATGCTAATGGAACTGGATTATGGAATATTGGAACTATTGCAAATGGAGCTTCAGCAGTTTTAACTGTTACGGCTAGCGTTAATGCAACAGGAAATTATACCAATGTTGCTGAGGTTATCAGCGCTAATGAAACAGATGTAAATTCGACACCAAATAATAATGTTTTAGCAGAAGACGATCAAGATGAAATCACAATATCACGTGGGCCATTAGTAGATTTAAGTCTAGTTAAAACAATTAATAATAATACGCCTAATGTTGATGATATTGTAACCTTCAGGATTACGGTTAACAATGCTGGGCCAAGTGATGCAACAGGAGTTGTAGTTACAGATAAATTACCTTCAGGATATTTATTTGTTAGTGCTATTCCATCTGTTGGAAGTTATAATAATACGCCAGGTTCATGGACGCTCGGAACTCTTGCAAATGGAGCAACAGCTAGTTTAGAGATTCAAGCTCGAGTGTTGCCAACAGGTAATTATAATAACGTAGCAGAAGTTACAGGAGCTAATGAAGTAGATAGTAATTCTACTCCAGGAAATAATGACGCTACAGAGAATGATCAAAGTGAAGTTATTGTAACTCCTAGACAAATTGCTGATTTATCAGTTAATAAAACTGTTAATGTACCTGCGCCAAAAGTAGGCGATAATGTAGTATTTACAATTTCGGTTTCAAATGCAGGACCAAGTAATGCTACTGGTGTTATTATTAGAGATTTATTGCCTTCTGGTTATGAATTCGTAAGTGCAGTTCCAACTGCAGGTATGTATAACAGAACGACTGGAGACTGGACAGTTTCAAGACCAATTATTGCAAATACTACTGAAACTATTCAAATAACTGCTAAAGTTCTGAAAAATGGTAGTTATGTAAATAATGCTGAAGTAATTGCAAGCGATCAGCATGATCCAGATTCTACACCAAATGATGGAACTGGAGATGATTTTTCAACAGTAACAACAACACCATCTGCATTAGTAAATCTTGCAGTTGTGAAAAGAATAAATAATGCAACTCCAGACGTAGGATCTACAGTGGTATTTACAATTGATGTTGTAAATAATGGCCCAAGTGATGCTACAAATGTGGTTGTAAATGATGTATTGCCTACTGGTTACACTTTTGTAAGCGATGATGCAACAGGAAACTTCAACAATGTTTCTGGAAATTGGACAATAGGTAACCTGACAAGCGGGGCAAGAAGAACTTTAAATATTACAGCTACTGTAAATCCAACAGGTATTTACCTTAATACAGCTACAGCTACAAGTACTGAAACGGATGGGAATCTTACTGATAACACAAGTGAAGTTTCTAGTACTCCAAGAGCGATTTCTGATTTGAGCTTGCTTAAAACAGTAGCGAATGCCTCTCCAAATGTTGGCGAAAATGCAGTATTTACTATTGTGGTAACCAATAATGGTCCAAGTAATGCGACAGGAGTTGTAGTTACAGATCAATTGCCATCAGGATATTCGTTTGTAAGCGCAGTACCTTCAGTAGGAACATACGACAGTAATTCTGGCGGTTGGTCAGTTGGTAATTTAGCTAACAGCGCTAGTGCAACTTTAACTATTACAGCTAGAGTATTAGCTTCAGGAAATTATAACAATGTAGCGGAAGTAACAGGTGCTGATCAATTTGATCCAAACTCAATACCTGGAAATAATAATCCGTTAGAAAATGATCAAAGTGCTGTAGTAGTTACTCCGGTTAATGTATCAGATTTAGTTACAGTAAAAACAGTTTCGGCTGTTACTGTTGCAGGTATTTCTGCATCAAGACCAAATGAAGGTGATACTATTAGATATAGTATTGTGGTTACAAATAATGGTGGCCCAACTAGTGCTACAGGTGTTAGTTTAACAGATATTCTTCCTGTAGGTTTGACTTATGAAAGTCATACTGTTACCGCTGGAGCTTATAACTATGCTTCTGGAGTATGGACTATTGGAAACTTAGCAGTTAATGGTACAGCTACTTTAGAAATTACAGCAAAAGTAAATGCAGGTACTAAAGGCTTAACTATTATAAATAGAACAACTGCTGCTAAAGGAGATCAAACAGATCCTACAACAGCTGGTGATGATTTAGAGGAAACAATTGTGGTTAGTTTGCCACCAATTGCTGCAAATGATATTAGTAATGGTAATACAACAAATCAGCCTTCAACCCCATTAAATATTCTAACAAATGATAGATTAGGAGATGGAACTTTAGCAACTCCTACTAATACAATTGTTGATTTAAATCCTAACACACCAGGAGTAGAAACAGCAATTATAGTACCAGGAGAAGGAACTTGGAATTATGATCCAGCAACTAGTTTAATTGTATTTACACCACAGGTAGGATTTACATCTAATCCAACGCCATTAGGATATAAATTAACAGAAACACAAACGGGCTTAAGTGACACTGCAACTATAACAGTAACTTATGTGGCTCAGGCACCAATAGCATATAATGATTTAAGTAGTGGAAATCCTGTAAATACAGCAGTAACAGTAAATCCATTAGTAAACAACGGTTCTGGAATAGATGCAGATCCGGATGGAACTATAGATCCTTCAACGGTTCGTTTATTGAGTCCAGCAGGAGCAACGGCTATTGTAACAGACTCAAAAGGAATTACAAGTTTTGATGTTCCGAATGAAGGAAAATGGAGTGTTAATCCGGTAACTGGTGCAATTACGTTTACGCCATTGCCAACGTTCCATAAAGATCCAACACCTATTCAGTATAATGTAAAAGATAATGATGGCAATGTATCTAATAATGCGAGGGTAACTATAGATTATGTTCCAGTTGCAGCCAATGATAGAAATACAACACCGGGAACTCCAGGTTTACCAGTTACATTAAATGTTTCTGGAAATGATACAGCGGGAGATACGGTTGATGTGTCGACAGTAGTATTAAATGCGTCAAGTGTTTTTGGAGGAATTCAGATATCTCCTAGAGAAGTTTCTGTAGTAGGAGTTGGTAATTGGATTGTTGATGCTCTTGGAAATGTAACATTTACTCCAGAGACAGGATACACAATTGATCCACCAGTAATTAGCTATACAATAAGAGACAATCAAGGAAATAGTTCGAATGCAGCTACGATCACAATAGATTATGCTCCAATCACTTCGCCTGATTTATCAATTGGAAATCCAATTAATACGCCGGTAGTTGTTGATGTTACAGCTAATGATACCACAGGAGATTTAGTTGATCCAACAACAGTAAGTTTGGTTAATCCAGGAAATGGAACCAATATTGTTCAGGATCCAACAGGAGACATTACAAGTATAACAATTCCTGGAGAAGGAAGATGGAATGTAGATTTAGTAACCGGAAGAGTAACATTTACGCCAAATCCTGGTTTTATTACAGATCCAACTCCAATAAATTATACTATTAAAGATCATGAAGGTAATCTGTCTAATAATAGTTTGATTACTATTAGAGTGATACCTCAAGCTGATTTAGTAGTTACTAAAACAGATAATAAAGAGAAGTATGTTCCTGGAACAAACAGTGTTTATACGATAACAGTTAAAAATAATGGTCCATCGACAGCTACAAATGTAGTGGTAGTTGACGATATTACAGATCCAATATTAGAAGCAGTAACGACATGGACAGCTGTTGGTACAGGAGGTACAATAGTTCCAAATGCAAATGGTACTGGAGATATAAACGCTGGTAACGCAACAATCAGCAGTTTAAGTGTTGGTGAAACGGTTACGTATACCGTAACAATTGCAGTTCCAAGCAACTATACTGGTCAGATTGTAAATACAGCAAGTGCAACATCGGCTGTTCAAGATCCTAATGTTAGTAATAATTCTCAAACGGATATTGATACTGTAAATGCACTAGCAGAAATTACGCTCACAAAAGCAATTGTAACTGCAGGGCCTCATAGAATAGGAGATAATGTTGAGTTTTTAATTACAGCAATAAATAACGGACCAAGTGATGCTACGGGAATAAACATCGTAGATAAACTGCCAAGCGGTTACACTTTTGTTAGCGCGACGCCTAGCAGCGGAACTTATAATGCATCGAATGGTTTATGGAATTTAGGAGGTTTAACGAATACTTCTAATGCTACATTAACTGTAATTGCAAGCATCAATGCAGGAGGAAATTATACAAATGTTGCCGAGGTTACTAAAGTAGATCAATTAGATCCAAATGGAGTTATCCACGGAAATAACACGCCTAACGAAATTGATCAGTCAGATGTGACGATTGTTCCGGTTAAAATAGTTGATTTGGTTACCACAAAAACAGTTGATAAATCAAATCCAAATCAAGGAGATGTTGTACAGTATACTATAACAGTTGTAAATAACGGCCCAAGCACAGCGACTGGAGTAAATCTAACAGATAATTTACCTGTGGGATTAGCCTATGTATCGCATGTAGCAACTGGAGGAACAATCAATACATATTCTGGAGGTCTGTGGAATATTGGAAACATAAACATTGGATCTTCTGCAACATTATTGATTAATGCAAGAGTTACTGCGGCAGGAACGGTGAGTCAAACGCCTATTGTAAATACAGTTACTCCTGCAGCAGGAAATGAATCAGATCCAACAACAGCTGGAGACGATTTAACAGAATCAATTATTGTGACAAGTTCAGACTTAGTTACTGAAAAAACAGTAAGTAAATCAAACCCAAGCGAAGGCGAAACGATTACTTACACTATTAGAGTGACTAATAATGGTCCAAGTGATGCAACAGGAGTTCGTTTAACCGATATTCTTCCAATTGGAGTTACTTATGTAAGCAACAATCAAGGATCTGACTATAATTATGGTTCAGGTATCTGGACTATAGGTGATCTTGCAAACGGAGCAACTAAAGTTTTAAATATTAATGTATTAATCAATTCTGGATCAGCAGGAAAAACGATTGTCAATACAACGACCGCTGCCAAAGGAGATCAATCAGATCCAACTACTGCTGGCGATGATTTAACAGAAACCATCATAGTTCAAAATGGTGCCGATGTTGTATTGACTAAAGTAGTAAACAATAGTACACCTAACATTGGAGAAACGGTAACTTATACTGTGACGGTAACTAATAAAGGAACAACATTAGTAACAAACTTGGTAGTAAAAGATGATCTGCCATCTGGTTTAACGTTTGTTTCAGCTACTCCAGGAAAAGGGGTATGGACAACTCCAAACTGGACAGTAGGAACATTACAACCGGGAGAAGAAGGATCTATCGAGATTAAAGCACTTGTTGGTTTAGATCAGGGAGGTAATGTATTAACCAATACAGTATCTAATACGCAGGATCAGTTTGATACCAACAGAACTCCTGATGACCCTACTGAAACGATAACGGTTACGAACTTAGATTTAGCGGTTGTTAAGACCGTAAATAATGCGACACCGAATGAAGGGGAAGTTATTAGATATACTATTAGAGTAACAAACAACGGTGCTAGTGATGCGACCAATGTGAGTTTAGTAGATAAATTACCTGTAGGAGTTACTTATGTAAGTGATATAGTTTCAGCAGGAAATTATAACAATGGTTCTGGATTATGGACAATTGGCAATCTTGTAAATGGTGCGGTTGCAACCCTTACAATTGATGCAAGAGTCAATACAGGAACTTATGGAACAACAATTACGAATACAACTACTGCAGTAAAAGCGGATCAGGCAGATTCTAATCCAGCAAATAATATTGGCAGTGTAGCAATTGTACCAACAGCTTATATAGACTTGAGTTTATCAAAAGAAATTGTTGGAAATGTTACCAATCCTGCTGTAGGCGATGTAATCACTTTTGAAGTAAGAGTGATGAACGATGGACCAACAAAAGCAACAGGAGTAGAAGTAGTAGATTTAATTCCTTCTGGATATAAATTTATTACCTATAGTTCGACTATTGGAACGTACAGTCCTTCAACAGGTCTTTGGAAAGTAGGTTTTGTAGAACCTGGAAATACAGCAGTTTTATTAGTAGATGTTAGAGTTCTGGATAGTGGAAATTACATGAACTGTGCAGAGATTACGAAAGCCAACGAACCAGATATTGATTCTACTCCAGGGAATGGAAATGATTTAGAAGATGATTATGCTTGTGCTGTGGCTGCACCTAATCAATCAGTGGATTTAGCTGTTGTTAAGACGATTTTGAAGAATACTATGAATCCAAAAGTAAATTCTGAGATTTCATTCGAGATTCAGTTAACAAACAATGGAGATATAGATGCAACAGGTGTTTTGGTATCAGATGTACTTCCTTCGGGCTACACGTTCGTAAATTATAGTTCTACTAGAGGAGCTTATGATTATGTAACGGGAGACTGGAAAGTAGGTAAGATATTAAACGGTGAAACAGAGATTTTGATTGTTGACGTAATTGTTAACGAATCTGGAGATTATCAAAATTGTGCGAGTATAAAAGCAATGCACCAAACAGATATAGATCCAGCAAACAATCAAAGCTGTATCACTGCAGCACCAATAGCTCTAATAGATTTAGAATTGACTAAAGAGGTAGATATCTTAAAACCAATTGCTGAAACTAATGTTGAATTCACGATAACATTATCAAACAAAGGGCCGAGCAGAGGAACAGGTGTAGTAGTGAAAGATTTGCTTCCGTCAGGATTCAAATTCGTAAGTGCGACTACAACAATTGGAACTTACGATGCGATTACAGGAATCTGGAACGTAGGAACTATTGATATCAATGCAGTAGAAACATTAAAAGTAACAGCTTATGTATTGCCGGCAGGTGATTTCACAAACGTTGCAGAAGTAATTGCAGCAAATGAAACCGATATCGATTCTACTCCTGGAAATAATAAACTACAGGAAGACGATCAGGATGCTGTAACATTAGAACCTACAGTTCCTTTAAACATCCCAGAAGGATTTACTCCAAATGGTGATGGCATAAATGATGTTTTTGAAATAGAACATTTGCAAGTATTGTATCCAAACTTTAGTATGGAGATTGTAAATAGATATGGAAACCTTGTGTACAAGTACAAACATAACGGAGACAAATTCACAACTCCATTGTGGTGGGATGGTCATTCAACAGGAAGACTTAATGTCTCTGGAGATACGGTTCCAGCGGGAACTTATTTCTATACTATTCACTTCAACAATAATGAAAGAAAGCCACAAACAGGCTGGGTATATTTAAAAAAATAAAACTATTCTTTAAGGAGGGAAGAGGTTAAAAATCTTCTCTCCTTTCAAAAATTAAACTCATTTTTATGAAAAAAATTAAAATACTAATTGGATTTTTTGTTTTGATATTTTCCGCTAGTACTGTTTTTGCTCAACAAGATCCTCAGTATACACAATATATGTATAACATGAACATTATAAATCCGGCTTATGCGGGTTCAAAAGGATTTACAAGTATTGGAATCTTAGGAAGGACACAATGGGTAGGAGTTGATGGTGCGCCTCAAACGGCAACATTGTCTATAAACGGACCTGTAGGAAAAAATGTCGGATTAGGATTCTCTGTTATTCATGATGAAATCGGACCTGTAAAAGAAGACAACGCTTACGTTGATTTCTCATATACTTTAAATCTTTCTGAAGAAGATAAATTGGCATTTGGTATTAAAGCTGGAGCCACTTTTTTGAATATTAGAGAATTTACAACGGTAGATCCGGATCCATTAAATGCACCAATAAATCAGGTTGCACCTAACTTTGGTGTGGGTTTAATGTACTATAATGAGCGTTTTTATGCCGGTTTATCTGTGCCAAATTTTATCGAATCAAGATATTTAGACCAGAAAAACGGAATCTATTCTTCTGCTTCAGAAAAAGCACACTTTTTCTTTACTTCTGGATATGTGTTTGATTTGGATGAAAACCTAAAGCTGAAACCTTCAACGATGTTAAAAGCAGCGTCAGGAGCACCTCTTTCAGTCGATTTGTCTTTAAACTTATTAGTGCAGGAAAAAGTAGAATTTGGACTTTCAATGAGATTAGATGATTCTGTAAGCGCTATGGTGGGATACAATATAAGTCAGGGTATGAGAATTGGCTATGCTTACGATTATACGACTTCTAATTATGGAGTGTTTAATTCAGGTTCTCATGAGATTATGATACTATTTGATTTGTACAAGAAAAAAATAAAAAGTCCTCGTTTCTTCTAGATAAAAAATAAGATATGAAAAAAATTACTCTAATTATAGTATTGTTATTTGGAGCTGGCGTTTATTCTCAAAATTACAATATCAAAAATATAGATGCCAATACTAAATATTCTGATTTTGGTGTAACCTATTATGGTGAAAACACGGCAATATATGCTTCATCAAAAAAGACCAAACAGTCTAGAAATAAAAAATGGTATTTAAACAAGCAGCCATTTTTAGATTTATACAAAGCAACTGTAACCAATACGGGTGAATTTACAGGTTCTGAATTGTTTTCAAAAGACCTGAATACTAAGATGCATGAATCTAATGTAACCTTTACAAAAGATTTAAAGACAGTTTATTTTTCAAGAGACAATTACAATAGCAAAAAGTATAAGACCGATGATAAAGGCTGGGTTTTAATTCAATTGTACAAAGCCGATATCGATGCTGAAGGAAATTGGAAAAATATAACAAAACTGCCATTCAATAGCGATCAGTTTGATACAGGACATCCTTCATTAAATTCTAATGATACTAAATTGTATTTTACATCGAACAGACCAGGTTCATTGGGACTTACAGATATTTGGGCAGTAGATATCAATAAAGATGGAACTTATGGAGAACCTTATAATTTAGGACCAGAAGTGAATACTGTAAAAAGCGAAATGTTTCCTCATATCGATGCTGATGATGTACTTTATTATTCTTCAAATGGTAAAAAAGATGGAAACGGTGGTTTAGATGTGTATGCTATAGAAATTCAAAATAAAAAGGGAGTAGGAGAAGCAGTTAATTTAGGCTTTCCTATAAACAGTGCCAAAGACGATTTCTCTTTAGTTTTTCAAAACGAAAAAAAAACAGGTCACTTTTCTTCTAACAGAGACGGCGGAAAAGGAGATGATGATATCTACTTTTTCGAAGAATTAGTTAGCCCAATTGCTGCAAAATGTAAGCAGTTCGTTCAAGGAACTGTTCGTGAAAAAGAATCAGGAGCACTTTTGCCTGGAGCTTTGGTAACTTTATATGATGCAAAAGGAGATAAAGTTGAAAGTACAATTGCCGATAAATTTGCTGTTTTTAATTTTAAAGTAAATTGTGATGCTTCATACAAAGTAACCGCTGTAAAGGATTATTATGATATGGACGAAAAGACTTTTGCCTCATCAAACGAAGCGAATTTGGAGCTTGCGCTTAATTTGGATTTAACTTCAGGTGAATTTGTTTATGTAAGAGGTAAACTAATGGTCAAAATTAATCCTATATATTTTGACTTGGATAAATCATATATCCGACCTGATGCACAGATTGAACTTGAACGAGTAGTGAGAATTATGGAGAAATATCCAAAACTTAAAATTAATTTAGGTTCACATACAGATAGTAGAGCACATGATGATTACAACTGGTCTCTGTCTACCAGAAGAGCAAGATCTACTAAAAACTGGATTGTGAGAAAGGGAATTGATCCGGCTAGAATCAAAGCTGAAGGTTTTGGTGAAACAGAATTGGTCAATAAATGTTCAAACGGTGTAAATTGCTCAGAAGAAGACCACCAATTAAACAGAAGAACCGAATTTGTTATTGTGAATCCTGAAGTCATAAAGGAAGTTGATGGTGCAGTAGATTTGGTTTCTGCAAAAAGTAACGATATACGTTAATCAAAAAGTCTATTTCATTGCGAAATAGACTTTTTTGTTTTTTACCTATACTCAGAAAGTATTAATCAGTTTCTTGGATGTTAGTTATATTTGTTTATAATTATGATGTTTTAATTAATTTAGAAATAATAATTTATTGGTCTTAATTATGTCAATGATATGAGAATTGCAATACTAGGAGCACATTTAGCAGGGAAGACTACATTAGCAGAAAAACTGCAAGAATCTTTTCCTAATTACGAGCTTTATCCGGAGCCTTATTTTGAATTGCAGGAAATGGGAATTGTTTTTGCTGAAATACCTACTGCAGATGATTATATGATGCAGTTGGAATATTCCTTAAAACAAATTCTAAGAAGTGATAAAAATGCCATTTTCGACCGCTGTCCAATTGATCTTTTAGCGTATGCTTTAGCAGTTGATGATTCAGTGGATTTTCAGTTAGTGTTTAATAAAATACAAGATGCGATTAATAAAATTGATTTTTTTGTGTTTGTTCCAATTGAAGAACCCGATAGAATTTCATGCCCAAATTACCAGTTGCCAGAACTTAGAAATGAAGTAAATGATATGATAGTTGAATTAATTAATGATTTTGAATTAGAAGTAATTGAAGTAAAAGGGGATCTATCAGAAAGATTAAATCAAATTCAGAATCAAATAAAGTAGTTAAAAGTTTTTAAAAGTCTTTTCAGATTTTTTTTTAGTTAATATGGATTGTTTTTTCTATTTCTGCTAAATTGTTAATAGCATTTACTACAACGCTGCCGTTTTTATCCAATAAAATTAAAGTTGGAACTGCATTAATGTTAAATTTATCTTCTATCCCAGTTGGTTTGCTAGGTAATTGCGATAGATTTGGCCAAGGCATATTTTCTTTTTCAACAGCCAATCTCCAGCTTTTATAATCGTGATCAATACTTAAGCTTACCATGCTAACTTTGCCTTTGTATTTATAATAAAACTCTTTGAGCGCCGGAATCTCTTGTCTGCATGGTCCGCACCAGCTCGCCCAGAAAATGAGAAGCGTCATCGATTTACCCTTTTTGATATCATCAAAAGAGTATTTCTTTCCATTTATATCAATAAAATTGAAACCTTTTGTATAGCCATATTTTTCCAATTCTTCACTGCTTTTAATGTAATCTTGTAATTTAGTAAAGGAAATAGATTTTTTAAGATCATCTGAAAATAATAAAGACAACTTTTTCAAATGATTCAGAGAATATTTTTCTTTAACAAAAAAGAGTTCATATAAAATAGCATAAGAATCAGGATTCGATTTAATACTTTCAACAGAAGTAAAATTTTTACCATTCATTACTTTCATTCTTATATCTGCTTCTTTAGAACCTTTTATATTAACAAGGTAATTTTTGTAAGGATGGCTTTCAGTATAATGAACAGGGATTTCCCTAACACCAGAAATGACGATGTTTTCATTGCCTAAATAAATATTCCCAAAATTAGTTGTACCATTTTTATTAATATTTTTAAAGCCTAGTTCTGCAGTTTTTTTATTGTTTTTCAGTAAAATAAAAGAAGCAACTTTTACCTCTTTTATTTTGAAATGATATTGAAATTTTCCATTTTTTGCTTCGACAGTATCAGACGTCGTAGTCGAATCTCCAAGAAATGGATAGCCCCACATACTAATAACTACTTTATCAAAGTCTTTTGTCAAGGTACTTAAATCAGCATTTATTAAACCAGAATCTTGCTGTTTTTCAGAACAGGAAAAAATAGCTATTAGAAAAAATAGGGCTATGGAAAATTTACTGTGATTCATATATCAATTTATTAAAATAAGATCGAATAGTTTTCTATGCTTTCAGTTTAAATATTTAATGATTTTTATTTTTATTATACTTTTGATTTACAGTGTTTTAGTTTTTGTCTGTCGCAGGTTACTTACAAAAGTATCTTAAAATGTACTACTGATTAAGTGCAAATATTATTATATACTTATACTATATTATTCGGAGTGTTATGAATTAATGATTTTGAATTAGAAGTAATTGAAGTAAAAGGGAGATCTATTAGAAAGATTAAATCAAATTCAAAAAAGAATACGATAGTTAAATTTTAAATATTCTTATCCTTAACAAAAAGCCACTCCATGGAGTGGCTTTTTTTTTGGTCTAATTTAATTCTCTTTTGATAATGGGAGAATTAGTTAGTTTGTTTTAATATCAATTGCTGTCCAGTTGTGATTAAACCAGGAACATAAAATGTTATTGTTGCATTAAAAAATGAGTTGGCAGGAATGCTCCAAGTTGCGAGATTTTGTGCTGGCTGAGTTGGAGTGGTATAAATGTTTTTTAAAGTTCCATTGAAATAAAGAGGACCATTGAAAGTAAATGAAGGTGAATTAGTTCCTGACGTAAAGTTAGACGCAAATGTAAGTGATACATTTTTTACAGTGCTATTTGGATTATTGAGCTTAAGGGTCAATGTATATTTGTGGCCATAATTTCCATAAGTATTTTGTGAAGCTCCATTTAATTTATAAGAGTATGGAGCATTTTGATTTTGAAGATAAGCACCGTTCACTGCAAATTTAGAACTTGTATTAAGGCATAATCCCATATATGCTGGTCCGGCAGGAAGATCAATTTCTGTAGTTCCTGACCAGCCAGAATCTGTGTATATTCCTGCTTCTCGTCCATACGCGTTTGTGCTTTCTGTATAAATATCTCCAGAAGCTGCGGTTTGTGTAGCATTTACAGCATCATTAATATCTCCCGTTGAAGTGACAACAGTGTAGACATATACACCTTGTGAAGCGGTTATTTCATAAGAACCATCTACCATATTGTTGTTTGACAATGTAGCTTTGTATACTTCATAAACCTTTGAAGGATTAATAGTGATACTGTTAAAAGTGGTGCGAGGGGTATTTTGCAACCAGTCTTTAGAAACAAAATAACTTTGTCCTGTTGCGCTTCCATTTAACGGTTTTTCAGCGTTTGTGTAGGTAGATCCTTTTCCAGAAATGGTCACAGCTGAAGTTTGCGGATTTGAAACTAAAACATGAAGATATTTTGTAGAGCCAGACTGATTGATATGGAATAAATAAACGCCAAAAGTTCCTGAAAGAGGATTTGAAGAACCGCCTCTATTAGTATCAACTCTTGCATTTTGCATTAACCATCCGTTTCCTTTTATAATTTCGGGATTGTTGCTTTTCCAAATCGGTTTTTCGGACAGATTGCCGCTTAAATATTTTAAATTCTGAGACGGTACAATCGAAGTTGACAAAGTTCCAGAAGTCCAGTCAGAAGAAATTAATGAATTTAAAGCTAATTGTGTTTTTGCTGTTGTATGGGTTGTGTTCTGAACAGCTGTTTCAGTAGTAGTTTTTTCAACAGATTCTTCGTTTGAACAAGCATACGTAAGAAATACCGTAATAACAAAGCAGAGTAGTTTTTTTGTTTTCATGGTTGGTTAGATTTAATAGTTTTGACAATCAGTTAGTTGTTGGCTAAAATAACAAAAAATTAATATCTTTGATTTTATTTTTAAAAATATTTAATAAGTATTTCATTGTTAGTTTATATTTTTTTTAAATCTTTGAATAAAATAAAAAATAAGTGTTTTTAAGATGTTTTTTCTTATTTTGCTTGAATGTTGTAAAAAGTTATGATATAGGGACTAGAAACTATTGAAGTTTAAATTGTAAGATTGTATTGCGATTTTTGCAATAAAAAAAAGAAGGGGTTAAGTTAAAAATGAATTATGTTTGTATAAGAATTTAGTAAAATCGAAGATAAATGAATTTAAAAGATTTACTTGATATTAGCAAAGACAACAGTCTTTCTGGGCAAAAATGGCACATGCTGAGACAGTCAATTGTGAAACGATTACTTTCTTCAGGAAATGCTACTATAGCAGAAATAAGCTCTGAATTACAATCCAGTGTTCCTACTGTTACCAAGGCTGTAAATGAACTTTTGCAGGAAGGGAATGTTGTGGATATGGGAAAAATTACCAATAGCGGAGGACGAAGACCTTCACTATATAGTATCAATCCTACTTGTGCTTTTTTTCTTGGTGTTGAAGTCGGAAGAACCCACATGTCTATTGGATTGCAGGATATCAAAAATGAGTTTATAAGTCTTGATTTGCGTGTTCCATTTGCATTGAAAAATTCTCAGGAATCTCTTCTGGAATTTTGCGCTTTAATAAACAATTATATCGAGGAAAGTTCAGTTGAAAAAAAACTGATAGTAGGAATCTGTATTAATTTTTCTGGTCGTATAAATTCTATGGAAGGCTTTAGCTATAACTATTTCTTTAGTGAAAACAGACCACTTACAGAGATTATATCAGAACAGCTTGGACTTCCAGTTCATCTTGAAAACGATACTCGAGCAATGGCCTTTGGTGAATATTGTGAAGGTGTTGTAGATGATGAGCAAAATATAATTTTCTTAAACTACAGTTGGGGAGTAGCCATCGGTATTATGACCGACGGTAAGCTTTATTATGGAAAATCAGGATATTCAGGTGAGTTTGGACATAGTACTCTTTTTGAAAATGAAATCATTTGTCAATGCGGTAAATTAGGATGTCTCGAAACTGAAATTTCAGGCTGGTCTTTGGTGCGTCAATTTAAGGAAGCCCTGAAAGAAGGAAAACATTCTAAAATTGAACTCAATGAAAATGAAGATCTCCAGCATTTGGATATTATTTCTGGTGCAATAAACCTTGAAGATAGCTTGTGTATAGAATTGGTTACAAGACAGAGCGAAAAAATGGGCCGTTACTTATCTATTTTGCTAAATATATTTAATCCTGATCTGCTTGTTATTGGTGGAGATTTTTCACAGCTTGGAGATTTTGCGCTTTTACCGATTCAGTCGGCACTTAAAAAACATTCTCTGGGTTTAGTAAACCGAGATATGAAATTAAAAAAATCAACATTGGGTCATCGTGTAGGTGTTATTGGAGCCTGCTGTATTGTAAAAGAAAAGATGCTTTCGCCTTTTTTTAAATAAATATTTTGTCCTAAATATAAATTTCTTCAAAACTCTATAATTTACTTTATAGAGTTTTTTTTATGCCCTCTTACGAGTAGTAAAAATGCTTTTTCTTTAAACTAAAAGTTTTTAAAGTTTTAGGATTTGTGTTTGCTTTTTTATTGCCTCATGATAATTAAAAAAGTTTGCTTCTCTCTTTTTAATAGCTAATTATTCTTCTTTTTTCTCTTGTTTTAGGATTAATATCTGTGTTTTTTGATTGAAATTATTTGTTACATTAAAAAATATCCTTAAAAAACTGAAAATTTTATAAATATATTTTTTATGTAGATGTATTGTATTTGCTGAGTATTTCGAGGATAGTGTAAATATTTATTAAAATTTTTTAATAATTCATTAATAAAAAAATTTAATAACTAAGTTGTGGTTAATAAAATTTTATATATTTGCTCTAACCAAAAAAACAGAAACCGATGCATAATATCTTAAAAATAACCTTGATACCTATTTTATTATTTTCTCTTTTTTGTTGTGCTGGCACTCCAAAATTGATTAATGATAAAACTCCAATTTCTCCAGTTAAAGGAGTTTGGGTAACTAATGTTGCGTCAAAAGCTTTGGATTCTAAAGAAAATGTTGCCGAAACAGTTGCTCTTTGCAAAAAATCAGGTATTACAGATATTTATGTTGTGGTTTGGAATAGAGGAACCACTTTATATCCGAGTGAAATAATGAAAGACTTATTTGGAAAACCTATTATGGAACGTTTTGGTGATCGTGATCCATTACAGGAAATGATAGATGCAGGACATAAAGCAAAAATAAAAGTGCATGCATGGTTTGAGTTTGGTTTTGCTTCTTCTTATGGAGAAAATGGTGGTGCAATCCTGAAAAAATTTCCAAACTGGAAAGCAATTGATAATAAAGGAAACCTTGTAACAAAAAATGGTTTTGAATGGATGAACGCTATGAATCCGGAAGTTCAGAATTTTGTAAAATCATTAATTGTAGAGGTTGTTAAAAATTATGATATTGACGGTATTCAAGGAGATGACCGTTTACCAGCAATGCCTTCGCTTGGAGGGTATGATGCTTATACGGTAGCTTTATACAAACAAGAACACAACGGAAATCTTCCTCCAGATGATTACAAAAATGCAGACTGGCTTACTTGGCGTGCAGATAAATTGACCGTTTTTCTGGGAGAACTTTATAAAGAGCTAAAAGCAATCAAACCTAAATTGATTGTGAGCATGGCTCCGAGTATTCATCCTTGGGCAAAAGAAGAATATCTGCAGGATTGGCCAACATGGTTAAACAAAGGGTATTGTGACTATGTAATTCCGCAAGTTTACAGAAAAACAATTGAAAGTTATACCACTACGTTAGAAGATCAAATAAAATTTCTAAAAAAAGATCAGAAAGATAAATTCTTTTCAGGAGTGCTGTTGCAAGTAAATGGAGTAAATCCCGCACCCGATTTTTTGAAACAGATGATTGATACCAACAGAAAGTTCGGAATAAAAGGAGAATCCTTCTTTTTTTATGAAGGTCTGAAAGCCTTTCCAGACTATTTTTCTAAGGAATACAAAAAGAAATAGATTCAAAATAAATACTGAAAAAACAAATTGTTGCCATAGCGACTGGTTAGACTATTGCCTAAAAAAAACAATCGATTATAAAATATGGATATGAAAACAAGAGCTTTATCTATTGATGCTTTAAGAGGATTTGCGATAATCGCAATGATACTTTCTGGACAAATTATCCTTACGCATTTACCTGCTTGGATGGCACACGCTCAAGTGCCTCCCAATTCAACATTTAATCCGGATATTTATGGAATTACTTGGGTAGATCTTGTTTTTCCTTTCTTTTTATTTTCAATGGGTGCCGCATTTCCTTTTGCCTTAGGAGGCAAATTAGAGAATGGTGAGAATAAATGGAAGTTATGTTTAAGTTCATTTTTTAGAGGTTTGAAATTAGTCTTTTTTGCCATTTTCTTTATGCACATGAGACCATTTGTGATTAGCAGTCCAGTTGATGTTAAAGCATGTGTTATTTCTTTAGCTTCTTATGCATTGCTATTTTTAATGTTCATGCCGGATTTTATTCCATTTTCAACACAATTAAAGAAATCAAAATTACCTTCTTTAACTTTTAAAATTATTGCTTTTGCATTAGGCTTTGCACTGATGACTTTAACAGATTATCAAGGAAAAGACAATCATAATTTTGATATTTATTATAGCGATATTATTTTAATTGTCCTTGCTGACATGGCTTTTTTAGCCAGCGTGATTTATATTTTCACATTCAAAAAGCCAGTTTATAGATTATTGGTCCTACCCTTTATTATGGCTGTTTTTTTAGCAAGTAAAAATGATGGCTGGGTAAAACTATTATATGATTTTACTCCGTTTGCGTGGGCTTATAAATTCTACTATTTAAAATATTTTTTCATCGTAATTCCAGGAACTCTCGCTGGAGAATATATAAAAGAATGGACAGTTGCTCCCCAAAATGAAGTAAGACAAAATGATAGATTAGCAATTGTGGCAGGTTTACTTTCTTTTGCAGTCATTGTAAGTAATGTTTACTTTTTATTTACGCGTCAATTAGAAATCAATCTTGGAGTTACTTTAGTCTTATTGGTTTTAAATTATTTTATTTTAAAATCAGATACTTTCGAATTTAGTGTTTTTTGGAAAAAACTTTTTTCAGCGGGAGCTTACTGTCTATTGCTCGGATTGTTTCTAGAAGCTTACGAAGGCGGAATACGAAAAGATTCTTCAACCTACAGTTATTATTTTGTAACATCTGGACTGGCTTTTTTTGCAGTACTATTTTTCTCTGTGATTTGCGATTATTTCAAATGCATTAGAGCTACTAAATTTTTGGTTTTAACAGGTCAAAACCCAATGATTGCCTATGTCACTACCTCAATGTTTGTAATGCCTATTTTGACTATTCTAACGGTTACAGATTATTTTGACGTATTTAACCAAAACGCTTTTATGGGCTTCCTGAGAGGTTTTATACTAACCGTTTTGGCTGTTTTGGTAACAACATTTTTCTCAAAAAAGAAATGGTTTTGGAGAACCTAAAAATTCAATCTTGCTATTAAAAATACTATATATTATGAAGATTCAAATAATTGCATTTTTTTTATTTTGTTATGGATATTCGCAGAATATCACTAAAAAGACGGTTGACGTTTTAGTAATTGGAGGCTCTACCAGCGGAACATCTGCTGGTATTGCATCTTCCAGATTGGGAGCCAATACTTTGATTGTCGAAGAGTCTCCATGGATAGGCGGCATGTTTACATCACAAGGAGTGGGTGCTTGTGATGGAAATCATAATCTGGATTCAGGAATTTGGAACGAGTTTAGAGATGCATTAAGAACATATTATGGAGGCGCGGCCGCTTTAGAAACGGGCTGGGTAAGCAATACTTTATTTGAGCCATCTGTTGGAAATATGATCTTTAATAAAATAGCTTCTAAGGAAAAGAAATTAGAAATTATTCATGGGTTTTATATCTCAACTATTAAAAAATCTGGAAATAAAGTTGTTGGCGCTACTTTTAAAAATGATAAAAATGATCTTTTAGAGGTTACTGCCAAAGTTACAATCGATGCAACCGACATTGGCGAAAGCCTTAAAATGGCTGGGACTACATATAGATTAGGCATGGATTCCAAGGCAGAAACTAAGGAAGAAAATGCACCGCTAAAAGCCAACAATATTGTTCAGGATTTGACTTGGGTTGCCGTATTAAAAGATTATGGAGCTGGTGCAGATAAGACAATCGCTAAACCTGAAAATTATGATGCCAATCATTTTGCAGGTTCATGCGCAGAAACAGTTGATAACAAACAAATTGATTGTGATAAAATGTTGACTTACGGAAAATTGCCTAACAACAAATACATGATCAATTGGCCTAAAAAAGGAAATGATGTTTATTTGAACGTTATCGAAATGTCTAGAGAAGAGCGAAACAAAGAACTTTTGAAAGCAAGAAATTTTACTTTGCAGTTTGTTTATTACATTCAAAAAGAGCTTGGTTACAAAAACTTAGGTTTAGCAGATGATGAATTTGCAACATCAGATTTACTGGCTTATGCACCGTATCACAGAGAAGGCCGAAGATTAAAAGGAGTTTCATTTTTAACTTATAACCATGTCGCAGATCCTTACAATCAAAAAGAAGCTTTGTATAAAACCGGAATTTCAGTTGGCGATTATCCTGTTGATCATCATCACGATAAAAATCCAGATGCGCCACATGTAGGATTTCCCCCGGTACCGTCTTATAATATTCCTTTAGGAGCTTTGATTCCAGAAAAAGTGGATGGTTTTATTGTGGCAGATAAAGCAATTTCAGTTTCGAATCTTATAAATGGCGCAACACGTTTACAGCCGGTAGTATTGTTAACAGGTCAGGCAGCAGGAACTCTGGCAGCTCTAGCAGCTAACAAAAATCAAAATGTTCGCAATGTTTCTGTTCGAAGTGTACAACAGTCTTTATTAGATCAGAAAGCGTACATCATGCCGCTTTTCGATGTAAAACCGACCGACCCAGCTTTTGAAACTATTCAGAAAGTTACAGCAACAGGAATATTAAAAACAAAAGGAGAAAGCTATCAATGGGCTAACAGAACTTGGTTTTATCCAGAACAAAATATTTCAGTTCAGGAATTTACAGAAGGCCTAAATCAATTTGATAAAAAAAATAAGATTGTTAAAGATACAGCACTCCTTACAGAACAAGAAGCAGTTAATCTTTTAATAAAAGCAGGAGCTAAAATCCAAAACAAGAATTTTTCGGCAAAGCCAATAAACAAAAGAGATCTGGCACTTTTAATTGAAGAAAATCTGCATCCGTTTGAAACTGAAATTGATTTTTCAGGAAGTATTAAAACTAAAAAGAAATAAGATGTTTAAGATTTTTGTTTTTTTCTTTTCAGCCCTTTTCATGGGACTTTATGCTCAGGAGAACAATCAGAGTTTCCATAATTATTTCTATGATCAGAGGCGTTCTTTTTTTGAGACAATGCCTGCGGGTAAAAATGAAATTATTCTACTAGGCGACAGTATAACGAATTGCGCCAACTGGGATGAAATTTTTTCAAGCCAAAATGTGATAAACAGAGGAATTTCGGGAGACATCACATTGGGAGTTTTAGACAGAATGGATGAAATCATAAGACGTAAACCTAAAAAAATATTTATCCTGATAGGAATTAATGATATCGCTCAAAAAATAAATCCTGAGATAATATTGAAAAATTACAAGGGCATAGTATTAAGATTAAAAAGTGATAGTCCTAGAACGAAAATTTATATTCAGAGTATTCTACCCACAAATGATGAGTTTGATACATTCAAAAATCATCAGGGAAAAATGCCCATTATAAAAGAGGTCAATATAGAATTAGAAAAATTAGCGAAAGAGAATAATGTCATGTTTATTAATCTTTTTCCGCATTTTTTGGATGAGAATGGAAAACTAAGTAAATCCTATACAAACGACGGATTGCATCTTCTGGGGCCTGGTTATCTTCTATGGGCGTCCATTTTAAAAAAATACATTGAGTAAGATATAGTAAACTAAAAAAAATATAGTGTAAATGTTAGAAACTAAAAAAGATATCAAATTAGACCAGCTTCAGAATACAGATTTGTTCCAGTATGCAGACTTATACAAAAACGAATTATTGAAAGAAGTTATTCCTTTTTGGGAAAAATATTCTATTGATAATGAATACGGAGGTTATTTTACTTGTTTGGACAGACAAGGTAACGTTTACGATACTGATAAATTTATCTGGTTGCAGGGAAGACAAGTATGGACTTTTTCTATGCTGTATAATAAAGTAGAAAAAAAACAAGAATGGCTTGATATAGCGCTTCATGGGGCAAAATTTTTACTAGAAAACGGAATGGATGAAGAGGGCAACTGGTATTTTTCTTTAAACCAAAAAGGAGAGCCTTTAGTCGTTCCCTATAACATATTCTCAGACTGCTTCGCTGCAATGGCTTTTGGCGAATTATATAAAGCAACAAATGACGATTTGCATAAAGAGGTAGCTATCAATACCTATAATAACATTCTTGCAAGACAAAATAACCCAAAAGGGAAGTGGAGTAAAGCGTATGCAGGTACAAGAGAATTAAAAAACTTTTCGTTGCCAATGATCTTGTGTAACCTGTCATTATTGCTGGAAGAAGTAATTGGTAAGGAAGTAGTAGATCAGATGGTTCCGCCTCTTATCGAAGATATTATGACCAATTTCTTGAACAAAGAACATGGCATCATCATGGAAAATGTTGGGGCAAATGGTGCTTTTTGCGACAGTTTTGAAGGAAGAATTATTAATCCGGGACATGGAAATGAATCGATGTGGTTCCTAATGGATATTGCAACCAGATATAATAAACCGGAACTAATAAAACAATGCGAAGAGATTTTAATTAAAACAACTGAATTTGGCTGGGATAAAGAATTTGGAGGAATCTATTATTTCTTAGATATAAAAGGTCATCCAACACAAGAACTGCAGTGGAATCAAAAATTATGGTGGGTGCATATTGAAACCATGATTTCTTTCGCGAAAGCTTATAAACTAACAGGAAATGAAAAATCTAAAGATTGGTTTATAAAACTTCATGATTATACATGGGATCACTTTAGAGATGAAAAATACAAAGGAGAATGGTTTGGTTATCTGACCAGAGAAGGCCAACCACTTCTGGAAGCAAAAGGAGGTAAATGGAAAGGATGTTTTCACGTTCCACGAGGGTTGTATGAATTGTGGACAACCTTAAAATAAAAAAAATTAACTAACCAATTTAAATTATGTAACTATGAAAAAAATGATGTTTTTTTTATTGTTTTGTTTGGCTTCAGTAGCAATACAGGCGCAATCAAGACAATTAAAAGGATCTGTTATTGACCCTGACGGCATGCCTCTGATTGGAGCTAATATTGCTGTTGAGGGATCAAAGGAAGGAGTTTCAACGGATTTTGATGGAAATTTTCAAATTAATGTTCCAGCTGGCAAAAATGCTATAAAGGTCAGCTATATGGGACACAAAGACATGACTGTTGATATTACAGGAAAAAATACTGTAAAAGTCCAGATGGAGACAGTTTCAAATCAAATGCAGGAAGTTGTCGTGGTAGGTTATGGAACTCAGAAAAAGGAAACTGTGACTGGTGCACTTGGAATTGTTAAAGGAGCTGAACTTAATAAAAGAGCCGTTGCTTCTTTATCTACAGCTTTACAGGGACAAATTGCCGGGGTAACAGTGCAGCAAACTTCCGGAGAACCAGGTTCAGATGGTGCCAACATTCGAATTAGAGGTATTGGTTCTGTAAATTCAAATACGTTCCCTTTAGTTTTGGTAGATGGAATTGAAATGGATATGAATCAAGTTGATATGAACACTGTGGAATCTGTATCTGTATTAAAAGATGCGGCTTCTGCTTCAATCTATGGTTCAAGAGCTTCAAATGGAGTTATCCTTATTACTACAAAAAGAGGTAAAGAAGGAAAAATGAGACTGGCTTTTGATTCTTATACTACTATACAAACTCCTGTTAATATGCCAAAAGTAGTCAAAGCTGCAGATTATCTTCAGTCGGAACTAAATGCTGCTGATAATGCAGGACTACAGCAAGCACCCGGAGTGAGAGAAGCAAAAGAACAAATGATTGCTGATCAAAGAGCATATAAACCTGATAACTGGAACAGATATGATACGGATTGGAAAGATGCTACTATAAAAAATAGTGCTTTAATGAACAGTAATAATGTTACTTTATCTGGAGGTAGTAAAGATTTAAAATATTTTGGAGCTTTAACATCTCTTCATCAGGGAGGTTTAATTGCCAACAATAATTTTAAGCGTATGAATGTTAGATTAAACACAGACGCTAATATTAACAGCTGGTTGAAACTTAATAATGAGTTTTCTTATAGAACTTCTACACAGGTAACACCTGGGATTTCTTCTCCAAAAGCTATTATCAATAAAGCTTTATATATGCTGCCAACACTTTCTGCAGTTAAAGAATTAGACGGCAATTGGGGATATGGAAAAAATGGTGATAACCCTGTTGCAAATGCAGAAGCTTCTGGTCAAAATACTATGATTAGACCCGAAATACTATTAAATGCTACCTTAATTGCTACGCCTGTAAAAGACTTGGAAATATTGGGTCAATATAGTTATAGAAAAACCGATGCGAGAGCTACTTACATCATGACACCATACGCGACTTCATTGAAAGGACTTTTTCAAGGTTATTATCCATCTAAAGACGCGACTGTATCAGAATCCTATACTGAAAATGTGAGAAACTATTTTAGAGCTCAAGCTTCTTATTCTAAAAAGTTTGGAGAGCACGAAACTAAATTGATGGTAGGTACACAAAGTGAAAATAATCAAGCGAGAGATTTTAGTGCGGCTAGAAACAGTTTTGAACTAGAAAGATATTACTTAAGTAATGGAACAGGAACTCCAACAGTATACGGAGGAGCAACAGAATGGTCTATGTCTTCTTTTTATGGAAGATTTAATTATAACTATGCAGGTAAGTATCTCTTCGAAACAAGCGGCCGTTATGATGGATCTTCACGCTTTTCGGATGGATTAAAGTGGGGATTTTTCCCTTCGTTTTCTGCTGGCTGGGTGGTTAGTAAAGAAAAATTTATGGAGCCAATATTAGATTATGTTAGTGATTTCAAATTAAGAGCTTCTGTAGGAACTCTAGGAAATCAGGACATTGGAAATTATCCTTACGCTTCAACAATCGATACAGGTTATAGTTACTGGATTGACAAACAACTAGCACCAGGAGTAGCACAAACAACATTGTCGAATCCAAATATTACATGGGAAAAATCAAGACAAACCAATTTTGGTTTAGATGCAACCTTTTTTAAAAGAAAGCTTTCTGCTACACTTGATTATTACATAAAAGATGTTTATGATATGCTTATGGTTTATCCCGTACCTTATTATGTAGGGCTTAACGCCACCTATAGTAATGCAGGAGACATGCGAAATAAGGGTTGGGAAACTAGTCTCTCTTACAAAAATAAGATAGGTGAATTTAATTACAGTATAACTGCAGCACTTAGTAATAATGAAAACGAGATTACTAGATTGTATGGTCAGTATTCAGACAGGTCAATAACTTTAGGATATCCAAGAGGTGGAATTTGGGGCTATAAAACAGATGGTTATTATGTTGATGCAGCAGATGTTGCCAATTCTCCAAAATTATCTAGTTCTGCTAAACCAGGATATGTAAAATATGTAAAAATGGATCAAAGTGGTTCCAATCCAAATCAAATTACCGAAAGTGATAAAGTATATTTAGGAGACCCTTTTCCTCATTATGAGTATAGTTTAAACCTTACAGCAAACTACAAAAATTTTGATCTTACTTGTTTTTTCCAAGGAGTTGGAGAAAGAAAGGTTTTAATGAGTGGTATTGGAGTAAAACCATTCGCAAACGGATCAAACTTATTTGTGCATCAATTAGATTCTTGGACACCGGATCATCAAGATGCGGCATATCCTATTTTAGTTCCAGAAGCTAATTCGGCAGATAATTTTGTTACTTCTGATAAATGGGTTAAAAATGGAGCTTATTTAAGATTAAAAAATGTTGTTTTAGGATATAGCCTTCCAAAATCATTTTTAGAAAAAGCGCATATTGACGGCCTTCGTCTTTATGTAAGCGGGCAAAATTTATGGACATTAAGTCATTTCGTTTCTGGATATGACCCTGAGGTAAATTATGGAGGAAGTCTAGGAGGGGAATTTTATCCAATTATGCAGACGATAACATTTGGTGCTAATTTAAAATTTTAACAAAATGAACTTAATCAGAAAAACAATAGTAGGATTAGCCCTTGTTATCGGGTTTGGATCTTGTGATGATTATCTTGACAAAGAGCCTTTAAGTGATTATTTGTCATCTAACTTTTATAACAATGAGGCTGCAATAAAACAAGGAGCCAATGGTGCTTATCAGGGTTTGTATATGGAGACAAGCCAATTGCCTTTTTTTACGTTGTATGATATGTACACTCCAATGGGTATTGAACGTGCAGATAATAGTTCAATTGGTGTGAACAATGTTGTTCTTGAAAATAATTTTATGGTCGAATCACAATGGGCTAACTTTTATAAAGGCGTAGCAAGAGCCAATACAGTATTGGAAGGATCTGCTCCTTACATTAATAGCTTGAGTGATAAAGCAAAACAATATATCGCAGAGGTAAAAGTTATTAGAGCTACTCATTATCACTATTTAACATCATTGTATGGAGATGTACCATTTTTTACCAAATCGGTTACTGCAGAAGAACAAAAAGCAATTGCTAGAACACCTTGGACAGAAATTGTTGATTATTTATTGAATGATTTAGAAGAAGCTAGTGCGCAATTACCATGGCAGGCTGATGAGTTTGGAAGAATTGACAGATCATACGCTTTAGGTTTAAAAGCCAGAATGGCATTATATGCTGGATCTTGGTGTAAAGAAGGTTTTGGAGAGAAAGGAGTAAAAGATCCTGCAAAAGCGGCTGTTTATTTTGATATTGCAGCGCAGACAGCAAAACGAATTATGGCAGAATCTGGTAGAGCATTAGATCCAAATTTTGATGATTTATTTACTAGAGCAGGCCAGTTAACACCAGCTGCGAAAAAGGAAAATATATTTGCATTGGCTTACTCAGATCAGGCATCAAAAAAGACACATTATCAATCTTTTGGAGAAATGGCTAGAACCGTTGGTGGTCAATCAGGTAGATTTCCAACACAGTTACTGGTAGATACTTATGAAATGGCTAATGGAAAAAGAATTGATGAACCAGGTTCTGGATATGATCCTAAAAAACCTTTTGCAAACCGAGATCCTCGTTTAAAGCTTACAATTTATACACATCAAGATCATATAATCGCAAATTCTGGAGGAGTTAAACAAAATATTTTAATGGAATTGTATAAACCAACAACTTTATCATTTGATGCTGCTGGTAATTCAACATCAATTTCAAATCTAGATTATACTGGTTCTGTAGCACAATACGGTTATATTCAAAGTGGTGTTGGATACTTGTGGAGAAAATACAATTATTTTAATGATGAAATTGTATCGGAACCATCTTATAATATATTGATGATGCGTTATGCTGAAATTTTATTAATATATGCCGAAGCAAAAATCGAGCTAAACCAAGTTGATGGTACAGTGCTTAGCGCTATCAATGAAGTAAGAAGCAGAGTCAATATGCCTGGAACAACATCATCAGATCCTGTAAGACTTAGACAATTGGTGCGAAGAGAACGTAAAGTAGAGTTGGCAAGAGAAACTGGCCTACACTTTTTTGATATGAGACGTTGGAGAACGGGAGCTTTAGAAAATGCTGAAAAAACATACGGATTTCCTTTAGCAACTGGAGTAAATGCGGCTACTAATACTTATCCTGACGGTTATACTCAAGTAACTGCTGATATGGTTCCGACTTATGGTGGTGCCGGATCGGACAGAGATTTGAACGATTTAGCATTGTATGCTGCATTCGGAAGCAAACTACGCCAAAGAGATGCAGACAGACCCAATAACTGGAAAGACAGATACTATTTATGGCCAATACCTCAAACAGAAAGAAATAAAGCGCCTTGGCTTTCTCAAAATGATGGATATGGACAATAATCGTAAAACAAGAAACACAGTGAAGAATAGTTTGGTTTATTTATTCTTTTTATTTTGTCAGGTTGGGCTTTTTGCCCAATCTGATAAAATTACTCTTGAAGCTGCCAGCTCTGATCCAACATTAGTGGTAAGAGGAAATGAATTGACTATTGAAAGCATAAATCAAGCGAATGATAAAGTTTTCATTAAAACAACAGATTCAAAACTTGATTTTCCTATAACTGGAGTTTTAATTGACAAGAACAATTTAGTGATTGATGTTTTTGCCAATCAGCTAATAGATTGCTCTAAAATAACAGATGGAAATTATTTAGTGGCGGTGCAAGCATCAAAAAATGCAGTAGCGGAATCTTTTTTCAAGACTCATTTTAAAAAGAAAGATGTTGTCAAACTTAGAAAAAATGGCAACATCTCAAACTTAAAAGAGATTTTGGGTCATCAGTCGGCACAGCTCAAAATTGATCGTGACAAGTTTACTACTGTTTATGAAAAGCAATTTCTTGTGAATTGCGAATTAATTAATAAAAGCGAAGGCCATAAGTACCAGGTTGTTGTTTCCAATCAGAATGGGCAAAAAGATATTCAAAATAAGTTAGCTCTAAATTGCAAACTGCAAAAAGGAGTTAATTATATCAATATTGCCCTTTTAGATAACTCAAAAAAAATAAGCGAGGAAAATCTAGTCGTTTTTCACAAAGAAAAAGAAGCAGTCGAGTCAAAAATAAAAGTATTGTGGATAGAACAATTTCCTAATGCAAAAGTGCTGACTAATCGTACCGCTGTAGATTCGATGTTGAAAAACGCTAAAATTGCTGGATTCACACATTTGGTTTTAGATGTCAAAGGACCAGAAGGTTATGTTTCATACCGAAAAAATAATTTATCGCATAGCCCTTATTTTACAAATACTTCAAACCCAAATAAAAAGATTCCTGATGATGGATTTGATTTGCTTGGCGAATTGACAGATGGAGCTAAAAAGGGCGGATTCAAAATGTTTGTGAGTTTTAATTTCTTTACTGAAGGTAATGTAACCACTCAAGATTATGCGGTTTTAAAGCAGCATCCTGAATGGGAAGAAATGGTGCAGCGTCCAGAGGACAAAGGTCAGATTTTAAAAATTTCAGAATCGAAAGTAGGACAGGAAGCGAAGCAGGGAAAACGTGTGGCTTTGGCTTTCGTTAATCCTGCAAATCCTGAAGTAGTAGATTTCCAGCTTTTGCGTGTAAAGGAAGTTTTGGATAATTATGCAATAGATGGCATCGTATTGGACAGAACGCGCTTTGATAATTTTTATGCTGATTTTAGCGAATTGTCAAAAAATAAATTTGCTGAATATCTTAAGCAAAAAGGAAAGCAACTTGGTCAATTTCCAAATGATGCCTTTAGTATAGATCAAGAAGGTAAAATGGTAGAAGGCAAATATTTTATTGATTGGATTACTTTCAGAAGCACATTGATCAAAGAATTTGCTTCAAAAGTAAGAAAGGTAGTTAATGAATATAAAGCTTCAACGAAACCGAATCTTCAGTTAGCGGCTTATGTTGGTTCTTGGTATGAAACCTATTATCAAAATGGTGTAAACTGGGCTAGCAGTACATTTAAGTACAATCCTGTATTAGGATTTCCAGAATCAAAATTCTATTCAGCTGAATATTCAAAAACTAGCTACGTAGATAATTTAGATTTTATAATGATTGGTACTTACTACAAAACAGATAAAGAAATAGCAAAATATGTGACGTTAGGAAATATTTTGTTAGATGGTAAAATTCCAGTATCTGCCTCATTAAGTTTGCCAGATTTGAATGATACTGAAAGAAGAATCGCAATTAAATCGGCATTTAAAAATTCTTCAGGACTTATGATTTTTGATTTATGTTACATTAACTGGCCTGAATTTTTAGATCAAATCAAAGGATTACAGACAATAAAAAATTAATTAGTATGATTTTAAAAACAAAAAATAGTATAAGCATGTTATTGTGCTTATTTATAGGAGTACTGCTTTTTTCGTCTTGTGAAGCAGATAAAGTTGACAATCGTGCTTTTGAAGGAGCAAAAATTGTCGCTCTTAAATTGGATGGGACATTGTACACCACTACAATTGACGGTTCAAATGAAGTGAAAGTGGTTTTAAAACCTGGAGTTCCTCTTACGGCTATTAAAACAGAGATTTTAGTTTCAAATGGTTCTTTAACTGATTTTGAAAATAATGTAACACATGATTTTACAAAACCAGTAAACGTGACAGTTAAGGGAGAGGATGGAAACGTAACAAAATGGAAGTTAATTGTACAGTCACCTCCAAAATTGAATTATCTGGAAGTGGTTGGTATGACAATTCCTCAGGAAAAAGTACATTTTGGAAATACGACAATTATTGTAGAGATTCCAGTTGATACAAACGTGTCAAATTTGGCTGTTAATTATACATGGTTAAATGGAACTATGACTAATTACACAAATGGAAGTACAAAGGATTATACAATTTCACTGCCAAATAAACCACCATTTAAAATGGAAGTTTTAGGCGCTGATGGTGTGACTAAGTATTATTATGATGTGATTTTTACATCAGATCCTGTAGGGCCAGCGACAATTCAATCAATGGTTATCAATGATATTTTAACGACTCAGATGGTTGTTGTAGATGCAACCAAGAATATTGTACAGCCTGTTTTGCCTTCATTGACTAATTTAAGTACTGCGACTGTACAAATCAATCCTGGTTTTGGATGTATTATTGATCCAGCGTTTACAGGAACGGGTATTAATATGCTACAAGGATTTAAAGTTAAAATTACAGGAACTAACGGTGTCGAAACGGAGTTTACAGTCAAAAATGCGCTTATTGATCCAACATTAGTTTTCGCCAGAACACAAGCACAATTACAGCTAGCTGCTGATGCAGGTTCTTCTGCAGCCTTTTCAAACGGTTCTGTACTGGTAACTTCGCATTCTATGGCTACTGGAGCTTCATTGACTTACGGTATTAATGCCTATGATTTAAGCGGTAATTATGTAAATGCATTATCAAAAACAGGAACAAATTTTGACAATGGTGCAGTAACAGGTATTCGTAAAGTAGCAACTGATTCAAACGGAAAAATTCTTGGTGTGCAATTAGGAGCTGGTGCTGCAACAACTACCGCCTTGAAAATTTTTAAATGGAATTCTAAAGATGATACAGCTCCGCAAGCCTATATTAACTATACAGGTACTTCACTTGGATTAACTTATGGACCAAGAGCTGCCGGAATCAATATTTCAGGATCTTTAGATGGAGATGCGGTAATTACTGTGGGTATGGCTCAAAAAACAGATGTAATTGTTTGGACTGTAACTGGCGGGGTTTTGAATCCAACACCTACAATTAAGTCCTACAATTATACAGGAACGGGTTATTATTATAGTATAGAGCCAAATGATACGGGATTTGTTGGTATAGCTTCGGGAACTAATTTTAATGGAATAAACTTTTTAAACAGTTCTATGGTAGAAGGTGCAAAAGTTAACGGAATACCAACTTCAGATGGTAGAGTTTTTACTTATAAAGGGCGCAAATATTTGGCAACCGTTATAATTCCTGGAGACAATAAAGCAATTTTCAGAATGTTTGACATTACAGATTCTTCACAATCTTCATTAGACAATCCAATTATGAATATTATTTCAACTACTGTAGCTACTAATGCTAACAGAACTGTTGATGCTGATTTTGCTATAATCAATGGCAAGCTTCATGTTGTTTTCCTTGCGACAAATGATAAATTGGCAGTATATAATTTAGGATTCTAAAAATTATTTAAAGAGGCTGTATCAAAAAACAGCCTCTTTATTACTATTTATAATGTTTGATAATTGAGTATCAGTATTCGAAAAAAGCGGACATTAAATATTTTGATACATTGATATTATGAAAAAGTTTTTGATTTTTTTAAGCGCGTTAATTGTTTCTTGTACTTCAAGTAATGATTATCCGCCAGTACAGCCAGTAGTAAAACCTACTCTTGGAAAAGGAATAAAAGGGGTTTGGGTTACCAATGTTGCTTCTCCAGCGCTTAGTTCAGCTGCTAATATTAAAGAAACTGTTAGAGTTTGTAAAGAATCCGGGATTACAGATATTTTTACTGTGGTTTGGAATAAAGGAAGAACATTGTATCCAAGCACAGTGATGAACACTGAATTTGGAAAACCCATTATGGAAGGTTATGAAGGTCGTGATCCTTTACAAGAAATGATTACCGAAGCACATAAAGAAGGAATTAAAGTACACGCATGGTTCGAATATGGATTTGCTGCTTCCAATAGTAAGCAAGGAGGAGACATCATCGCAAAATATCCTTCATGGGCAGCAAAAGACAAAACGGGCGCTCTTTTAACTTCAAGTAGCGGATTTGAATGGATGAATGGAATTAATCCTGATGTTCAGAATTTTATGAAATCTCTGATTCTAGAAGTGGTAAAAAAATACGACGTAGACGGTATTCAGGGAGATGATAGGTTACCAGCAATGCCAATTGCAGGAGGTTATGATGATTATACAGTGCAGCTTTATAAAAAAGAAAAAGGTGTAAATCCCCCAACGAGTGAAAACGATGCTACTTGGAAAGATTGGAGAGCTAATAAACTAACAGAATTCTTAGGAGATTTATATAAAACGGTAAAAGCTACTAAATCTAATGTAATTGTTTCTATGGCTCCAAGCGTACACCCATGGGCAAAGGATAATTATTTACAAGACTGGCCAACATGGCTGGATAAAAAATATTGCGATTATGTAATTCCGCAAGTTTATCGTTACGATCTATCAGCATATTCACAGACCTTAAAAGATCAAGTGAAATATGTTAAAAACAGTGCAGATCTTTCAAAGTTGTATGCTGGAGTTTTAATTCAATCTGGAACTTACAATGCCACAAATCAATTCTTAGATCAGATGGTAAATGAGAACCGAAACAATGGTGTAACTGGAGAAATATTCTTCTTTTTTGAAGGATTAAAATACAATTCAGACTATTTCACTAAAACATACCCAAAAAAATAGAATGACATGAAAAGAGAATATATTTTAAAACAATTTGTCATTGCAGCAGTCATTATATCAAGCATTGCTTATATTTCATGCTCCAGTGATAACTATGAACCTGTTCAGCCTGTTATAAAAAAAAGCTTAGAAGAACAGATTCAAACAGGATTTATTGATGAGGTGCTACCTGCAACTACAAGTCCTTGTTTTCAGGGAGCCTTTTATCGAAAAGCAATGTCAAGCCAAGATTACTGGCTTGGAATTAAAGGAGAATTTATTGTTCCTACTCTGATAGATGATCCTAACAGAGTAAATCCTGCAAAACCTGCTCAATTTTTAGACAATGCATCTGTCTATCTTGGAGGTACTTCAGATGGACAAGAAACAGATATTGGGTTAACTTGGGAAGTTATTAAAGATGATAATGGTGCTGTTAGTGCAGACAGAAAAGCGTTCAGACCATTTTTAAGAAGAACCGCTTATAAATCGGAAGAAGCGGCTTTATATAAAAATGCTCCAGCTGAAAAAAGATATTACTGGTATCCAGGAGAAACTGTTACAATGAGTGTTCAAGTTATTAGTGCTAAGAAAATTCGTTTTATAGTTGACGGAGCAGGAAAACACTATGAGGAAGATTTTGATACTGCAGGATATCAGCCTGGTATCAAAGCAGTTTTTAAAAGAGTAAATGCCATTGATCAGGTTTCAAATGAAGGAAAACCTGTTCAGGCAACAAAAGCTAAAGTGGTAGGCGGAAAATGGAATAAAGTAGTTTTATTTAGAAAAGTTGATGGAGTTATTTATGAAGCACCAATGACCACTAAACGTTATACAGATATGAGATGTCCTGCTTCTGCTAATTTTTCTATTACAAAAAATGGATCAGATGATTCAGAGTCGATTGACATTATGGGAACTCCATAATAATTTTCGTTTATACTAATTTCGTAAGAAGTTAGATTTTTTGTGCTAATTCTGATTTTACCTTTAAATACAGTTAATGAAAAGAATATTTTTATCGATCTTTTTTATTGCATTTTCACTTGGAATTTCCTCGCAAAATGCCAATCAAAAATTGTTGCAATTTGTAAATCCGTTTATCGGTACTGGCGGACATGGACATACCTTTCCAGGAGCAGTAGTTCCTTTTGGAATGGTGCAGTTAAGTCCAGATACCAGAACGTTGGAGTGGGATGCCTGCAGTGGTTATTACACAGAAGATACCAGTATTTTAGGATTCTCACATAGACATTTGAGTGGTACAGGAATGACCGATTTTGCGGATTTTCTTTTTACACCTTTTTTGGGCAAACTGGAATTGAAAAATGGAAATCTGAAAGAATATTATCCGCTGAACTTTTCGCATAAAAATGAAAAGGCTTCAGCGGGTTTTTATACCGTTAATTTTGATAATGGTATAAAAGCCTCAATGACGGCATCAACTAGAGCTGGATTTCACGAATATACTTTTCCTTCAAAAGAAGCAGGAATTATTATTGATCTGCATCATAACTTGCACAATCAAAAGGTTTTGGAATCTTCAATAGAAATTATTAGTGATACCGAAATTAGAGGAATGCGATTAACAGAAGGCTGGTCGAAAAGAGATTATGTTTATTTTCATGCAAAATTCAATAAACCTTTTAAAGTTGAATTGTATCAGGATAACAAAGCAGTATCTGGAAAACAGTTAAAAGCAGATCATATCAAAGCGGTTCTTTATTTTGAAAATCCTGAAACAATACAAGCAAAAGTTGGGATTTCTCCAGTAGATGAAAAAGGAGCATTGCAAAATCTGGAGGCCGAAATTCCAAATTGGGATTTTAATAAAACGAAACAACAGGCGGCAGCATTATGGGAAAAGCAACTAGAGAAAATTAAAATTGAAGGCGGAACAAATGAACAGAAAACTATTTTTTACACAGGATTGTATCATGCTTTTATTCATCCGTCAACTTATTCGGATGTAGATCAAAGATACCGCGGACAAGACCTTAAAATTCATACACTTTCCTCAGGAACCTATTATACTGTTTTTTCGCTTTGGGATACTTACAGAGCACAAATGCCTTTGATTGATTTAATTAGTCCTTCAAAAACAAATGAATTTATTAACTCGCTTCTGCTAAAATACCAGCAGGGAGGTTTACTGCCAATGTGGGATTTGGCTGCCAACTATACTGGAACCATGATTGGTGCTCACGCGACATCAGTAATTGCAGATGCTTATAGTAAAAACATACGTGGTTATGATACCGAATTGGCTTACAAAGCCATGATGAGGTCAATACCTTATGATACAACAGGAGTAAAAGTAAATCATCCTGCTATTTGGGAATGGCTGATGACGAAAGGAAAAAAATACAATGAGGAAATGGGTTTTATTCCGGCAGACAAAGATGTGATTTATGCTACTTCACGAGGCTTGGAATATGCTTATAATGACTGGGCATTGGCACAGGTTGCCAAAGACATGGGAAAATCAAATGATTATAAATGGCTTTCGGAACGTGGTATGCGCTACAAAAAATACTTTGATAAAGAAACTGGTTTTATGAGAGCCTTAGACAGTAATGGAAAATTTATTGGCCCATTTAATCCTTCCTTTTCAGATCACATGAACAGTCCCTATTGTGAAGGAAACGCTTGGCAATGGACATGGTTTGTACCTCAAGATGTTCCGGGATTAATAGATTTAATGGGCGGAAAATCATCTTTTGAAAAAAATCTAGACGCTCTTTTTAATACGACTGCAAAAGTCGAAGGTTCAGAAGCATCTGCAGATATTTCGGGATTAATTGGACAATATGCTCACGGAAATGAGCCAAGCCATCATATTATCTACTTTTATAATTATATCGGCAAACCATATAAAACTCAGGAACTAGCAGATAAAATCATGAAAGAGCAATACCGGAATGCCCCAGATGGTTTAAGTGGTAATGAAGACTGTGGACAAATGTCGTCTTGGTATATTCTGAATGCCATAGGTTTCTATCAAGTTGCTCCGGGAGATCCAACGTACACAATTTCAAGACCATTATTTGATAAAGTAACTATCGATTTGGAAAATGGAAAGAAATTGATTGTAAAGGCAATAAACAATAGTCCTCAAAATAAATATGTTGAATCAGTCACTTTAAATGGAAAAAAATTGAATTCTTTATTTTTTGCACATGATCAAATTGCATCAGGTGGAGAACTGGTTTTTAAAATGACGAGTAAGATTGTGAAAAACTAAAATAAAACACGCTCAATCAGCCAAATCTTCGGCTAAGAATTTTTCTCGCAGATTTGGCAGATCGGCAGATAAAATGTAGCCACAGATTAACAGAATTAAAATGATTAGAAAAAATCTTTTCAATCTGTGGCAAAAAAGCAGGCAGTATGTTTTTATTCATAAAATATATTTAAACATGAAAAAGTATATTATTTATATTGTTCTTCTTTTTGGAATTTTCTCGCTTTCAGCGCAGGAAAAAAAGTATAATATTTACAGGACAATTCCTTTGGCACAATCTATAAAAGAAGTTGGAGGAAATCCTTTTATACTCAATAGAGAGAGCAAAATATACTATCCTAAAAAAGATCAGAACCTAAAACAGATTGCTGTTTTTTTATCCGAATACATTCAAATTGCAGAAGGATTTAAAATTGAAATTTCAACAGAAAGTCCAAAGAATAACGGAATTGCTTTGCAAGATAATTTCAAAAGCGATAATAAAGAAGCATATAATTTTACGGTAAATCAAAACCAAATTCTAATAAACGGAGCATCAAGCGCAGGTACATTTTATGGAATACAGCTTTTACGTAAAGTATTGTTTGAAAATGAAACTAAATCACAAATTGAGCTTCCAGCAGTTGAAATTACAGATTATCCGAGATTTGCTTATCGTGGTATGCATCTAGATGTTGCCCGTCATTTTGCATCAGTAGAATTTGTCAAAAAATATATCGATTTACTGGCGTTACACAATATCAATACTTTTCATTGGCATTTAACTGATGATCAGGGATGGCGCGTAGAGATTAAAAAATATCCAAAACTAACTCAAATAGGTGCATTTAGAACCGAAACTCAAGTAGGGAAACAGGTTGGAGTTTATGACGGAAAACCTCATGGAGGATTTTATACCCAAGAACAAATTAAAGAAATTGTAGCTTATGCGCAACAACGTTTTATAACTACTATTCCTGAAATTGACCTGCCAGGTCACATGGTTGCAGCATTGGCATCTTATCCAGAACTCGGCTGTGTTGGAGAAGGTTATGAAGTGTACAAAAAATGGGGAGTTTCAGACGATGTTCTATGTATTGGAAATGAAAAGACATTTACTTTTTTAGAAGACGTTTTTACAGAATTAATTCCACTTTTTCCTTCCAAATATTTACATATTGGAGGAGATGAATGTCCCAAAAAAGCATGGGAGAAATGTCCTAAATGCCAAGCTAAAATTGCCGAATTGGGTCTGGAAAAAGACAGTCAGCATAGTGCAGAAGAAAAACTGCAGAGTTATTGCATGTCCAGAATCGAAAAATTTTTAAATGCAAAAGGTAAACAAGTAATAGGCTGGGATGAAATACTGGAAGGTGGTATTGCACCAAATGCAACTATAATGTCTTGGAGAAGTGCTCAGGCAGGAGTAGATGCAGTAAAACAAGGGCATAAAGCGATTATGACACCAAGTTCGCATGTTTATTTTGACTATTACCAAAGTACCGATGCAGTTTCAGAACCCTTAGCAATTGGAGGTTTTACAAATATTGAACGTGTGTATTCTTTCGAACCAATTCCAAACGGATTAACCGAAGCTGAAAAAAAACTTGTTATTGGAGCACAGGCAAATCTTTGGAGAGAATATATTGACAGTGATGCACAGACAGAATATATGGTTTTGCCAAGACTTGCCGCTTTAAGTGAAGTAGTTTGGACAAATACAGATAAAAAGAATTACGGAGATTTCTTAAATCGATTATCAGATTTTTTGAAAATCTATGATAAACTGAATTACAATTATGCCAAACACATTTTAGAGGTTTCTCCAGAATACAAAGTAGATACAGAAAATGGTCAATTGATTCTGAATTTAAAAACTTCAAGTAAATCTCCTATTTATTATACTGTGGATGGTTCAGAACCTACTTTAAAAAATAAAAAATATACAGAAAGTATAATAATAAGGAATTCTGTAACGGTAAAAGCAGCAGTTATTTCAGAACAGTATATGAGTAAAGTTTTTACTAAAAAGTTCGAATTCAACAAAGCAACTGCAAAACCAATTGTATTAAAAAATGAGCCTATTGAGCGCTATCGATTTAATGGCGGAAAAACATTGGTGGATGGAAGAATAGGAACCATAGCATTTAGTACCGGAGATTGGATTGCACTTTATAAAGACGATTTTGAAGCGACGATAGATTTAAAATCAGTACAGGAAGTGAAAGAAGTCAGCATGAACACCTTTACATCTCCAAACGACTGGATTTTTGGCCCAAAACAATTTCAGGTTTTGGTTTCAAAAGATCGAATAAATTTTACTCCCGCTCATAACGAAGATTTACAAATTGCCCAAAAAGGAGATGGACCTAAAATAATAAACTTAAAAGCTGTTTTTGCAACACAGAATGCAAGATATGTAAAAATTAAAGCGCCAATTTTTGAGCAGATTCCAGAATGGCATTATTCTGCCGGACAGCCTACATTTTTATTTGTAGACGAAATTACAATTAACTAAATACCACATAAAAAACTATGAAAAACAGCTGTTTAATTCAATTATACACACTTTCATTTCTATTTTTTCTAGCAGGTTGTTCAAAAAGCAACTCGCAGTCAAAATCAGTTTCAAAAGTTAGCATAGAAAAACAAATTCAAAGTAAATTTGAGAAGGAAGTACTACCTCCAGCTTCAAGTCCTTGTTTTGCTGGAGCCTATTATAGAAAAATATATTCAAGCAAAGATTATTGGTTGGGAATAGGAGGAACAGTAACATTGCCCGTTTTAACATACGATCCTTCCAGAACAAATCCTAAGAAACCAGGAGCGTATTTAGACAATGCATCAGTTTATTTAGGAGGAAACTCTGATGAGCAGGAAACAGATATTGGTTTAACATGGGAAGTAGTTCGCGAAGCAGATGGTTCTGTTAGTAAAGAACATAAAGCGTTTCGTCCGTTTTTGCGTTGTACAGGTTACAAATCAGGACAAACGGCATTTTATATGAATGCTCCTGCAGAAGCCAGATATTATTGGTATCCCGGAGAAACGGTTACAATGAGTGTACAACTGGTAGAAAGTAAAAAACTAAAATTAATTGTTGAAGGCGCTGGCAAAAAATACGAGCAAATTCTTGAGGTAGATGGCTATGATCCGGCAGTTATGGCGCAGTACAAAAGAGTAAATGCAATAGATCAGGTGGCAAATGAAGGAAAACCGGCTCAGCCGACCACAGCAAAAGTTACAGGTGCAAAATGGTCTGAAACCTTTTTGTTTCGTTCTGTAAACGGAAAGGTGGTAAAAGCACCAATGCATGCGAAACGCTTTACAGATATGCAATGTCCTGCCAAAAGTCACTTTAAATTGAAACCTTTTGGTAAAAGTGGTGAATCAATTGATATTTTTGGTTCGAGATAAAATTAAAAAAAATAACTACTAAGCTATAAAAACATAAAAAATGAAAACCAGAAGAGATTTTTTGAGTCAGTTAGGACTGGGAGCAGCATCTGCAATGAGTATTCCGTTATTGAGTTCTTTTGAAAGTGATTCGTCTATAAAAGACGTTAAAAAAACAGGAATAATTACAGAAGAACGACCAGAGTTATTGGTTCCGAATGGAAATGCATTAAGAATTACAGGAACTTTCTTAGACGAAATTTCACATGATATTCCGCATCAAAACTGGGGAGAAAAAGAATGGGATCGCGATTTTGCTCACATGAAAGCAATTGGTATTGATACCGTTATTATGATTCGTTCAGGTTACAGAAAATTTATTACCTATAATTCAGAATATTTAATCAATAAAAGAGGCTGTTACAAACCAGGAGTAGATCTTTTAGATATGTACCTTCGTTTGGCAGATAAACATAAAATGAAATTTTATTTCGGATTATATGATTCTGGGGTTTATTGGGACACAGGAGATATGACAACCGAAATTGAAGCAAATAAATTTGTGATCGAAGAGGTTTGGAAAAAATACGGACATTACAAAAGTTTCTCTGGCTGGTATTTAAGCGGAGAGATCAGCCGTAAGACTAAAGGAGCAATAGAATCATTTAGAACTCTAGGCCAATTATGTAAAGATGTATCTGGCGGATTGCCAACTTTTATGTCGCCATGGATTGACGGTAAAAAAGCAGTAATGGCGGCTTCAGGGAAATTATCTAAAGAAGATGCTGTTTCGGTTCAGGAACATGAAAAAGAATGGGGCGAAATCTTTGACGGAATCAAAGGAGCTGTTGATGCCTGCGCTTTTCAAGACGGACATATCGATTATGATGAATTAGATGCTTTCTTCTCAGTAAACAAAAAACTAGGAGATAAATATGGTTTAGAATGCTGGACAAATGCTGAAACTTTTGACAGAGATATGCCAATCAAATTTTTCCCAATCAAATTTGAGAAACTGAGATTAAAACTCGAAGCAGCGCAAAGAGCAGGATACCAAAAAGGAATCACTTTTGAGTTTTCACATTTTATGAGTCCACAGTCTGCTTATTTACAGGCAGGACATTTATACGATCGTTATAAAGAATATTTCGGAATCAAATAAAATGAAGATTATAGTTTTAATTAACCAAACCAACCACAAAAAATGAATCAAAAAGAGAATTTTAAGTATATAATCTTTCTGTCTATAATAGGCGCTATCGGTGGATTTCTTTTCGGCTATGATGTAGCAGTTATCTCGGGAACCATTGAGCAGGTCTCCAAACAATTTGCATTAGACAATGTTTCAACTGGTTGGTACGTTGGTTGCGCCTTAATAGGTTCTATAATTGGAGTTGCCTTTGCTGGAAAAATAGCTGATGTTTTAGGTCGTAAATGGACGATGCTTTTGGCTGCAACTCTTTTTACAATTTCGGCAGCAGGCTGTATGTTTGTAAATAGTTTTGAAGCGCTTATTTGGGCTAGAATACTTGGAGGTATGGGCATCGGAGTGGCTTCTGTTGTTTCCCCTTTATATATTTCTGAGGTTTCCCCAGCACGTTTCAGAGGAACATTAGTTACACTTTATCAATTAGCAATTACAGTTGGTATCGTAGCCTCTTACTTTGCCAATGCAAAAGTTTTAAGCTGGGCCATGTCTGGTCAGTTTGAAGAACAGTGGGCAAAACTTGTTTTTCAGACGGAATACTGGAGAGGGATGTTAGGCCTTTGTGGAATTCCTTCTTTTTTATTTTTCCTCATTATCTTTTTTATTCCGGAAAGTCCAAGATGGCAGATTTCTAAAAATAATCTGGTTGCAGCCGAAAGAACTTTAACACAATTATTTGGTGCTCAGGAAGCACAGGAGCAGATAGAAAACACCAAGAAATCAATTTCAAATAAAGAAAAATCAGATTGGAGAATTCTGTTTCAGCCAGGATATAGAACAGCTTTGTTTATCGGAATGAGTCTTGCGATTCTTGGACAATTCATGGGGGTTAATGTTATTTTCTATTACGGACCAATTATTTTTAAAGAAGCAGGAATGGCATCGCAGGGATCATTAGATTTTCAAATTGTGATTGGTGTTGTAAATGTACTTTCAACTATTTTAGGAATGTATCTGGTAGATAAAATTGGAAGAAAACAATTGGTATATATTGGAGTAACTGGAATGTTTGCCATGCTGATTGCTATCGGCGCTTATTTCTATTTACAATTCAATAATCCAAATATTCTATTGTATTTAATTATCGGTTATATTTTCTTCTGCGCCATTTCAATCTGTGTAGTCATTTGGGTCTTAATATCAGAAATGTATCCAGTAAAAGTGCGTGGGTTGGCAATGTCAATGGCAGGCTTCTCTCTTTGGATTGGCTCTTATCTTATAGGTCAATTAACTCCAGTATTATTAGAATCATTAAGTCCAGCAATTTCATTTTGGATTTTTGCTGTAATGTGTATTCCGTATCTTTTGATAACACGTTTCTATGTCCCTGAAACTACAGGGAAATCTTTAGAAGAAATAGAAGACATCTGGATTGCTCATTAATTATCTAAAGACAAAAAATAGAAATATGAAAGTTTTTTCAAAATCAAATTCAGATAAACCAGCTTCAATATTGAATGCGGCGGTCATTGTTGCAACGTTGGGATACTTTGTAGATATATATGATCTTTTACTTTTCGGAATCGTTAGAACGGATAGTTTAAAAGATCTAGGAATAACAGGCGATGCCATTCGAAATCAAGGCGAATATTTAATCAGTATGCAGATGTTCGGAATGTTGTTTGGCGGTATCCTATGGGGGATTTTAGGGGATAAAAAAGGAAGAATCTCAGTTTTATTTGGTTCTATTCTTATTTATTCGGTTGCCAATATTGCAAACGGAATGGTGGACACTATCGGAGCGTATGCCTTTTGGAGACTTATTGCTGGAATTGGACTAGCAGGAGAACTTGGAGCAGGAATTACACTTGTCGCAGAATCTCTCCCGAAAGAAAAACGCGGTTATGGGACTATGATAGTTGCTTCTGTGGGAGTTTCTGGTGCTGTTGCTGCTTACCTAATTTATGAAATTTTTCAAGACTGGCGTTTATGTTATTATGCGGGAGGAGTTCTAGGAATCTTGTTGTTGTTTCTGAGAATAAGTATTACCGAGTCTGGCATCTTTAAAAAAGTTCAGGAACAAAACGAAGCAAAAGGAGATTTTTTATCACTCTTTACCAATAAAAAAAGATTTTTTAAATATATCAACTGTATTCTCATCGGAATGCCTCTTTGGTTTTTGGTTGGCGTATTAATTACTTTCTCGCCAGAATTTGCAAAAGCATTAAATATACAACAGGCAGAAACAATAGAGGCAGGAAAAGCTATTGCATTTTGTTATGCGGGATTGGTTTTCGGAGATATAGCGAGTGGACTTTTGAGCCAATGGCTGAAAAGCAGAAAAAAAGTGATGTATTGGTTTTTGATTTTTAATCTAGCCATGATTTTTGTATACCTTCTTGCTGATGGAATCTCTACAACTGGATTTTATTTGTTGTGTTTAGTAATGGGAGCATCTGTTGGTTACTGGGTTTTATTTGTTACTATCGCCGCAGAACAGTTTGGCACTAATATTCGGGCAACAGTTACTACTACAGTACCGAATTTTGTGCGAGGCTCACTGCCTTTAATCATATTAGTGTATTCCTATTTTAGAGATACCATTTTTGATGGAAATATTATTAGTGCAGGAATGGTTGTAGGAACCCTAATATCTTTTATAGCATTGCTGGCGTTGTCACAACTCAAAGAAACTTTTCATGTTGACTTAGATTATTCTGAAAAGCCTGACAAAAACTATAGTTAAATTATTTCATTAACCTGTTTGGGTGGTTTAAAGGGTTTGGTTACCAATTGCACCAGCTGAATTCAATAAAAGGGTTATTTTTTAGTAATTAATTTTACTAGCAGAGTATTGATGAAGGCTGTTTTTGTAATAATTTAATGGAAAAGGAAGGTAACGATACCTTCCTTTTTACTATATAGTGGTTTTTTAAGTATATAAAATATGTTTTAATTTGTTGAAATTAAAATAATTCCTAAAAACAAGAATATGTATAGATTCTTTCTTCTGTTTTGTTTGTTATGTCTTTTCTCGAATTGTAAATCAGCAAAAAACAATCCTGTACAGCAAGTTCTCAGGAGTGAAAATAATGCTATAAGAAAAGTCGCAGCGCAATCTGAATTTTATGAACTGCAGATTATATACACTGATATAAAAAGGAAGAAGAACGGGGAAGTTGTTTTAAAGGATTATAAATATAATGTAGAGGCTTCAAATTATTTTTATCCCGCTAGTACAGTTAAGCTTCCGATTGCAGTTCTAGCTTTAGAAAAACTAAGTAGAATGGAAGATGCGGATGTTAATACTGTTTTTACCATTAATAGTGACAAAAGTAAGTTTACTTTTTCAGATGATTTGCGCAAAATTTTTGCAGTGAGTTCAAATGAAGCGAGCAATGATTTTTATGAATTAATGGGACGAGACTATATTAATCAAGAATTAAATAATAAAGGATTAAAAGAAGTTCGTATTGCACATCGTTTATCAGCTCCAAATTCAGGTGCTGCGCAAACAAAAGAGATAAGTTTTTATAAAAAAGATGGTCAAGAAATTACCATTCCCAGTGTTATAGACAGCAAAATTTTGCCTTTGAAACTTAATAAGATATTGAAAGGAGAAGGATATTATGAAAATGGAAAACTAATTAATTCTCCAATGGATTTTAGCACTAAAAATTACCTACCACTAGAAACATTACATGGAATTATGAAAAGAATAGTTTTTCCTGATAATTTCTCAAGTAAAGAGCGTTTTGATTTATCGCCAGAAAACAGAAAACTTCTTTTGTATGACATGCAGAATTTACCCAGAGATGCAGGTTATGATCCAAAAGAATACTATGATGGTTATTGCAAGTTTTTTATGTTTGGCGATACCAAAGAATCTATTCCAGCCAACATAAAAATATATAACAAAGTTGGAGATGCTTACGGAACATTAGTAGACTGTGCATACATAGTAGATGAGGTTAATGGAATAGAATTTATGATCAGCGCAACTTTATTAGTTAACGAAGATCAGATTTTCAATGATGACACTTACGAGTATGATCAAATTGGTTTACCGTTTTTAGGACAGCTTGGACGAGCTTTCTATGATTTGAATTTGAAGGAAAAAAAGAGAAATAATTTATAGGTACTTATTACATATAATAGGTATACCATATATATGTAAGAGTAAATTTCGTTCCCGCAACCCGACAGGTTTTCAAAACCTGTCGTTTTTTTTTGTACATATATATAGTATTGCAATTAATCAATTCCCATTTTCCCGTAGAGGCTCACCGCAGTGCGTATAATATATAATATGGATAAAATTGAAAATTTGTTTAAATCATCAGAATTGGAATTTGGAATTTTTGTATTGCGATTTTCAGGAGCTTAATCCCGCTATCCGCTTCAATCTTTTGCTTTTTAAAGAAAAAAGCAAAAGGATTTCCGCTTCTATCGGGGCTAAGAAGCAGTTTTCGGAAGAAGAAGCCGGGGGAAAAGAAGACTCGAAGCCTTTTCAGATTTAAAAAAGGCTTTGAAAAGAAGATCTGCTTTAGGTGAAATCATCATAAAAGAGGCTTTAATCTTGAAAACTCCTCAAAAAGCATATTAACAAATAGGTTGAAAATGGGTAAAAACGAAAGTAAAGTGGAAAAAACTGATAAAAAGTCAAAAAAGTTTAATTTATAAACCGCCTGTTATGAGAAAGTTAAGAAATAAAGCGGAAAAAGATTGAAATTATATAAAAAAAGGTTTGGAAATGTAAATAAAGGTGCTACTTTTGCACCCGCAACAGCGAAAAACGTTCACAGAAATACTGACAGGAAATAAGGATCAA
>NZ_WWEM01000008.1 GCF_019308285.1 Flavobacterium quisquiliarum | reverse complement strand
CGGACAACTGTAAATCAAATACAGTTACTGTTACGGTTACAGCACCGGTTATTGATGCCGTTGGAGAAACATTGAGTCCATCTATTAATGGAAGTATTGGAGGAACAACTACAGATTCTGTAATTGGAAACGATACCTTAAACGGAAATCCAGCTGTTATAGGAACACTTGCAGGTCAGGTAAAACTAACAGCAGTAAATGTTCCGGCGGGATTAACTTTAAATACAGACGGAACTGTAACTGTAGCTGCAAATACGCCATCAGGAGTTTACGATGTAGCATACCGTATTTGTGAGATTACAAATCCTTCAAATTGTGATGATGCAATTTCAAAAGTGGCAGTAAACAATGGAACATTGGTTGCTAACTCAGATGATATTCCTGCTGTTACATCATCAAGTACAGGAAAGAATTTAGGAGTTAATATTTTTACAAATGATACTAAAAATAGTCAGCCTTTAAATCCTTCAGATGTAACATTGACAGTTTCAACACCAGATCCAAAAGGATACTTAACAGTTGACTCTGATGGAAACGTTAGTTTAGGAGCTAATGCGCCTTCAGGAGATTATGAACTGATTTATACAATCTGTGAGAAATTGAATCCAGGAAACTGCAGTTCAAATACAGTAAGAGTAACGGTTAGTACTTTAATAATAGATGCAGTAGAAGAAACCTTAACGCCTTCTATCAATGGAAGCATTGGAGGAACAACTACAAGTTCAGTAATTGAAAATGATACGTTGAACGGAAGTTCGGCTGTTATTGGAACACTTGCAGGTCAGGTAAAATTAACAGCAGTAAATGTTCCAGCAGGCTTAACATTAAATGCAGACGGAACAGTAACCGTAGCAGCGAATACGCCTTCTGGAATTTACAATATCGAATATAGTATTTGCGAAAATGCAAACCCTTCAAACTGCGACACTGCGATTTCTAAAGTGACAGTTAATAACGGAACATTGATCGCAAATGCTGACAATATTTCATCTGTTAAAGTATCTAATACAGCACAGAATTTAGGAGTAAACATTTTTACAAATGATACTAAAAACGGAACTGCTTTAAATCCATCAGATGTAAATCTGACAATATCAACGCCAGATCCAAAAGGATATTTAACAGTTAACCCAGATGGTTCAGTTAGCTTAGGAGCAAATGCACCAGCGGGAGACTACGAATTGACTTATACAATCTGCGAGAAATTGAATCCAGGAAACTGCAGTTCAAATACAGTAAGAATTACAGTGGAAAGTAATCTTGTAGCGAATTTAGATTCAGTGCCATCAGTAGTTGGAATTAATACACCTCAAACATTAATTAATGTTTTTGCGAATGATACTAAAGACGGAAATCCTTTAGTGTCATCAGATGTAATTCTAACAACAACTACTGCTGATCCAAAAGGGTATCTATCGGTTGATGCAAACGGAAATGCAATACTAGCTCCGAATGCACCAGCAGGTGATTATGAGTTAACATACTCAATTTGTGATAAGTTAAATTTATCTAATTGCAGTACAAATGTTGTCAAAGTAACGGTTAAGGATCCAGTAATGAATACAATCGTTGCAAATAATGACGAAGAAGGGCCAATTGATGTGAAAAAAGGAATGAATGCTACGATTAACATTTTTGCAAATGACTTTTTAAACGGAGTGAGACCAAATGCATCAGATGTTGTTTTAACAATTGTAGTAGCAAATCCAAATGTAACGCTAAACGCAGACGGAACGGTAAGCATTGCTCCAAATACACCAGACGGAGTTTACAACGTAACTTATCAAATCTGCGAAGCTGCAAATACATCAAATTGCAGTCAGTCGGCAGTTGTTAAGATTACGGTAGTAAACAGTGTAACTCCAATTGACCCAGAGCCACCAATGCCTAATAAGATTACTTTAGTTGATGATACTAATATTAGTGTAGACGGAATTAATGGAGATATTGAGTTTATAAATGTTTTAGGAAATGATTTGATAAACGGACAGCCAATTAATCCAGCAGATGTTATCGTGAAACCTTTAACAACTGACAACTATTTTGAGTGGAATGCTGACGGAACTGTAAGCGTAAAACCAAACACACCTGGAAAAACGTATACATTAACGTATCAGGTTTGCGAAAAAGCAGATCCATCAAATTGTGCAACAGCTGTATTGACTGTTTTTGTTGAAGTTCCAGCCATTGCAGTTGTTAAAAAAGCAACATTTAATGACGAAAATAAGGATGGTTTTGCAAATGCAGGCGAGACAATTACATACAATTTTACAGTGACAAATACAGGAAATGTGCCGCTTAGAGGAATTACAATAAACGATCCATTGCCAGGAGTGACTGTTTCAGGACAAGCAATTGATTTAGCAGTAAATGAATCTAACGGAACTAATTTCACTGCAGTTTACAGAATAACTCAGGAAGATATCAACAGAAAAACTGTAACCAATCAGGCAATTGCAAAAGGAAGTAGTGAAAGAGGAGTTGTTGTAGAAGATCAATCAGATGATTCAGATAACAATGGAGATAATCCAACTGTAATCAATTTAGACGGATGTACAATCGAAGTCTTAAAAGCTTTCTCTCCAAATGGAGACAGTAAAAACGAGAGATTCTACATTAGAGGAATTGAATGTTATCCAGACAATACAGTTGAGATTTATAACCGTTGGGGAGTTCTAGTTTTCAGTATAGATCAGTATAACAATAATGATAGAGCGTTTAGAGGATATTCTAACGGACGTTCAACAATTAAACAAACAGAAGGTCTGCCAGTGGGTACGTATTTCTATATTTTGAAATACAAAGACAATGCGAATGCACCACAACAGAAATCAGGGTACTTGTACATTAATAAATAAAATAGATTACGGCTTAGTGTAAGCTAAGCCGTTTTTAAAGCTTACTAAATGAAAAAGTTAATTTTAGTTTTTATGTTTTTTTCGATTGTGTCTCATGCGCAGCAAGATGCTCAGTTTACACAATATATGTACAACACAATCGAAGTCAATCCAGCTTACGCAGGTACACGTGGTTTAATGAGCGTTTTTGGTTTGTATCGTACCCAATGGGTTGGTTTAGAGGGAGCGCCTCAAACCAGTACATTTTCTGTTAATACACCTTTAAGTAATAGTGATTTAGGACTTGGTGTTTCTTTGGTAAATGACAAAATCGGACCTACTACAGAAAATACATTATCAGCGGATCTATCTTATACCATACCAACTTCGGCAACATGGAATTTGTCTTTTGGTATAAAAGGAACTGCAAATCTTTTCAATATCGATATTAATAAATTGACGACGGAAGATCAGGATGATCCACAGTTTCAAAGTCTAAAAAACAGATTTTCACCAAACGTTGGAGCAGGGCTTTATTTTCATTCAGACCGAGCTTATATCGGATTATCTGTTCCAAACTTTATTGAAACCGATCGCTATAATTCTGATGATACTGCAATTTTTAAAGATAGAATCAATTACTATTTAATTGCCGGTTATGTATTTAATCTAGATCGTTTAGAATATATTAAGTTCAAACCTGCCTTGATGACTAAAATGGTAGAAGGAGCTCCTTTGCAAGTAGACGTTTCCGGAAACTTTATGCTCAATGATAAATTTGTTTTGGGACTTGCTTATCGTTGGAGTGCTTCTGTTAGTGCAATGGCTGGTTTTCAGGTAACAAAAGGAATGTACATTGGTTACGGCTACGATCATGAAACTACTAGATTGAGAAAATACAATTCAGGATCACATGAAATTTTCCTTCGTTTTGAGTTTTTCAATAATTATAATAAAATGATATCTCCGAGATTCTTCTAATTAATGCCAGTTATGAAAATTAAAAAAATAGGTTATACAGTTTTATTAGTATGCTTTTTTTTCCAATTAAATGCACAGAAGCAAAAAATGAGCAAAGAGGAAAAACTAAAAAAAGCTAATGAAAAACTGATAAGCAAAGCCGATAAAAAATACGATGATTACGAATATGTTGATGCCGTAAAAGCATATAAACATATCTTAAAAAAAGGAATACAGGACGAAAAAGTATTTCAAAGATTGGCTAACTCGTATTATTTTACTGGAGATTTAAGAAATGCAGAAAAATGGTATGGAGAACTTTTCAGAATAAATAAAGAACAACTGCCGGAATATTTATATCGATATGCACAATCTTTAAAATCGGTTGGGCATTATGAAAAAGCGGATAAAATTTTAGAGATATTCGATACAAAAGCAACGTCACAAAATAGAGCCGCTTTAATTAGAAGTGATAAAAATTATCTAGCAGAAATTAAATCTAATTCGGGACGATATGAAATTGGAGATGCAGGTGTTAATACCGATTTTTCAGATTACGGCGGTACCGTTTATGACAATAAAATCATTTTTACCTCTGCAAGAGATACAGGCGGAATAGCTAAAACGAATTTTAAATGGACAAACAAATCGTTCTCTAAATTTTATACAGCAGATTTACTGCCTGACGGAAGTGTTGGAATAGTAAAACCTTTTCACAAAAGAGATAACGGAAAATACAATGAGTCGTCTCCAATTTTCACAAAGGATGGACGTACAATGTATTTTACCAGAAACAATTTCATTGATGGCAAAAGAGGAGAAAACAGTAAAAAGGTAACACTTTTAAAATTGTATAAAGCGGAATTGGTTGATAATGAATGGAAAAATGTAAAAGAGCTGCCATTCAATAGTGACCAATACAGCACAGCGCATCCGGCTTTAAGCATAGATGAAAAAACATTATACTTTGCTTCAGATATGCCAGGAACTTTGGGAGAATCTGATTTGTATAAAGTAGCAATAAATGCAGACGGAAGTTTTGGAACACCAGAAAACTTAGGCGCAGTTATTAATACAGAAGGAAGAGAAACTTTTCCTTATATATCGGGAGAAAATGAATTGTATTTTTCTTCTGATGGGCGTCCAGGTTTAGGAGGACTTGATATTTATGTGACCAAAATTAATGATGACGGAACATTAGATGATATTCAAAATGTTGGCCAGCCGGTAAATAGTAAACAAGATGATTTTGCTTTTACAATTGATAGTAAAAACAGAAACGGATTTTTCTCTTCAAACCGTGAAAGTTCACACGGAATGGATAATATCTACCGATTTAATGAAACCAAAAGATTGGTATGCGAGCAAGAACTTTCGGGATTAATTACAGATGCTGAGTCTAATGAAATAGTAGCGAATGCTTCTCTTGTTTTGTTCGATGAAAATTTCAATACTTTACAGACGATTGAATCAGATGAAAAAGGACATTATGTCTTTAACAAAGTAAAATGCGGAAAGAAATATTCAATTCGAGTGGTAAAAGAAGGTTATAATCGCAAAGATGTTTCGGTTACCCTGAAGAAAGAAAATGGAAAAACAGATTTCCCAATTTCACTTCAAAAAATCATCAAACCAATTGAAGTAAAACAAATCGCAGTTAATAAAGTTGTTGTAAAACCTGTAAAAGTTGCCAATATTAATATTGGAGCAGATTTAGTAAAACTACTTCATATTCCGATGAACTTTTTTGATTTAGGAAAAGCAACAATCAAAAAATCGTCAGAACCGCAATTAATGAAAGTGGTAGGAGCATTTAACCAATATCCGAATTTAAAATTAGATATTCGTTCGCATACCGACAGCCGCTCTTCATCTGAAAGCAATCAGATTTTATCAGACAAAAGAGCGCAGTCAACGAGAGACTGGTTAATAAGCAAAGGAGTTGATCCAAGCAAATTGACGGCTAAAGGATACGGCGAAACACAATTAGTCAATAAATGTGCAGATGGCGTAAAATGTACAGAACAAGAACATCAGCTAAACAGACGAAGCGAGTTTATTGTCGTAGAAATGTAAAATAAATTAAACCCTTTTCTAAAATTATAGGAAAGGGTTTTTTATTTAATCATTGGTAGTCTTAGCATCAGCAAGAAGTATGTAGTTGATTTCACTTAAAAATTCGAATTCATCGGTAGGAATCAGTTGAAGTATCGTTTCCAAAATTAATGCAACATCTATTGCAGATTTATTAGTTCCTGAAACCTGATGCGCATTTTGATTTAATGCCAAAATGCATAGTTTTAATAAATCAGTGATGACACAGCCCATTTCAGCATAATTTAGAAATTTAATCTGGGCGATATTTTCTGTTTTGTCATTGGATGGTTTCAGAGTGCGAAAATATAAAGAGGTTAGTTTCTTTAGATTGTCTAAATTTTTGATTTCGTTTGATTCCATAATAAAGTATAAATTAGATGCTATTGTTCTTTTTAGTATTGTGATGCAAGTTGTTTATTCTTTTTGTTATTTCCGACATACGATAGTATGTTGTTAGGTGTTTTTCTTATTTTTTTATAAATGTATTTAAAAGCAAAAAGAATGTTTACGACATATATGTCGTGTTGATAAGTTTTATCGGTAGAAAATAATATTGGTTAAGAGAGCCGTTAGGCTCGAATTATTTTGTAGGGCCGGATTTTAATCCGGTTTAAAATAGATGAGCCAAAACAAAAGAGCCGTAGGTTCGACACATATTTAGCAAAGAAATGAACCTTTCCTATGGAACTCATTTGATAATGATCAATTTATTTCAACGGATTAAAATCCGTTGCTACAATATTTTTCATTCCTCGGAAATTCTTTATACAATCATTTAAAATGGATTAATTGTTTTTTAAAAAATTCCTCAAACGTTAAAAAATCAAATTTTCATCAAAAAACAATTCTAAAAAATTTCATTCTTTACGGTATAATTTTGAATTTTTGAATTTTGATGTATTATGTTTAAAATGAAATAGTTGAGGTTTTAAAAAATCGATTTCGTTGCAGATTGTGTTGGTTTTTATTTTAACTTTATAAACCTAAAAACTTTTCATTATGACTGTAGATCAAATACTTAAAGCAAAAGGAAGAAATGTTTATTCTGTTGTTTCTAATTTAACGGTTTATGAAGCCTTAAAAGTAATGGGAGAAAAAAATATTGGAGCAATCTTAATTATTGATGACAATAATTTAAAAGGAATATTATCAGAAAGAGATTATGCCCGTAAGATTGTTTTAAAAGATAAGTCTTCCAAAGAAACTTCTGTTCATGAGATTATGGAAAGTAATGTTTTTACAGTAAAACTTTCCGATAATCTTGAAGATTGTATGGAACTTATGAGCGAAAAAAGAATAAGACACCTGCCAGTTCTCGAAGACGGAATCGTCGTTGGAATCATCTCGATCAGCGATGTAGTTAAGGCAATTATCGAAATTCAGAAAGATACCATTCAGCATTTGAATTCTTATATTTCTCAATAAAGCATACCTAAAAGCGATAAAAATTTAAAACGAGTCCAATTCTATTGGACTTTTTTTATTTATTCAAATAGAATTTCGGAAAAAGAAAACGCTAAAAAGACTCCATTTTAAAACAAGACTTATATCTTTGTAAGCTAGATAAAAGCTAAAATAATGAACAAAGAGAGTAAAAAAAGAGAAGCGTTACTGTACCACTCAGAGCCGACTCCAGGAAAAATTCAGGTAGTTCCAACAAAAAAATATGCAACACAAAGAGACTTATCATTGGCTTATTCGCCGGGAGTTGCAGAACCATGTTTAGCAATTGCAGAAAACATTGAAGACGTTTACAAATATACAGCAAAAGGTAACCTAGTTGCCGTAATTTCAAACGGTACAGCCGTTTTAGGTTTAGGAGATATTGGTCCAGAAGCAGGAAAACCTGTAATGGAAGGAAAGGGTTTATTGTTTAAAATTTTCTCTGATATTGACGTTTTTGACATCGAAGTTGATACAAAAAATGTTGAAGAATTTATTCAGACCGTAAAAAATATTGCTCCAACTTTTGGAGGTATTAATCTTGAAGACATCAAAGCACCGGAATCTTTTGAAATCGAAAGAAGATTAATAGAAGAATTGGACATTCCGGTAATGCACGACGATCAGCACGGAACAGCAATTATCTCTTCTGCAGCTTTAATCAATGCATTGGAATTGGCTGGTAAAAAAGCCGAAGATGTAAAAATGGTAGTTTCAGGAGCAGGATCGGCAGCAATTGCTTGTACCGATTTATATGTTTCATTAGGAGTAAAAGTTGAAAACATCTTAATGTTTAATAGTAAAGGACTTTTAACAAAAGACAATCCTTCACTTTCAGACCTTCAATTAAAATATGCAATTGACGGTGCTAAAATAGATTTAGCAGAAGCGGTAAAAGGAGCCGATGTTTTCATCGGATTATCTTCTGGAAATATCCTTTCTCCAGAAATGCTGCTTTCTATGGCAAAAAGTCCAATTGTTTTTGCAATGGCAAATCCAAACCCGGAAATCGATTATAATCTGGCTGTAGAAACAAGAAAAGACGTTATTATGGCGACAGGACGTTCGGATTTTCCTAATCAGGTAAACAACGTTTTAGGTTTTCCATATATTTTTAGAGGAGCATTAGACGTTAGAGCAAGAAAAATTAACGAAGAAATGAAAATGGCGGCGGTAAAAGCTTTAGCCATTTTAGCAAAAGAACCAGTTCCAGAGCAGGTTAACGTTGCCTACGGAGCTACAAAATTAGGTTTCGGACAAGAATATATTATTCCAAAACCATTTGATCCTAGATTAATTACAGTTGTGGCACCAGCAGTTGCAAAAGCAGCAATGGAATCTGGAGTGGCCAAAAATCCAATTACAGACTGGGCGGCTTATGAAGATAATCTTCGTGAGCGTATGGGTAATGACAATAAAATGGTTCGTTTAATTACAAACCGCGCTAAACTGGATCCTAAGAAAATTGTTTTTGCAGAAGCTGATCAATTAAATGTTTTAAAAGCGGCTCAAATTGTATATGAAGACGGAATTGGATTCCCAATTTTATTAGGAAACAAAGAAGTGATCTTAGAATTAAAACAAGAATTAGGTTTTGATGCTGATCTTGAAATCATTGATCCTAAAACAGATGAAGAAGCAGAAAGACGCAACAGATTTGCAAATTCTTTCTGGGAAACAAGAGGACGCAGAGGAGTTTCAAAATTAGACGCAGAGAAATTCATGCGCGAAAGAAACTATTTTGCTGCCATGATGGTGAATGAAGGCGAAGCAGACGCAGTAGTTACGGGGTACTCAAGAAGTTATCCTTCTGTTGTAAAACCAATGATGCAGTTAATTCCAAAAGCCCAAAATGCATCACTTATTGCAACTGCAAACATGATGTTGACCTCACGCGGACCAATGTTTTTATCAGACACTGCAATCAATATTAATCCGTCTGCACAAGATTTGATTAATATTGCAATTATGACTTCAAAAACAGCAAAAATGTTTGGAATTGAGCCTGTTATTGCAATGGTTTCGTTCTCAAACTTTGGTTCTTCGACTAGCGAAAGTGCTTCGAAAGTAAGAGAAGCAGTGGCATATTTACATAAAAATCATCCAGAAATGATTGTGGATGGAGAAATTCAGGCAGATTTTGCTTTAAATCAAGAAATGCTTGAAGAAAAATTTCCATTCTCTAAACTGGCTGGTAAAAAAGTAAATACATTGATTTTCCCTAATCTGGAATCGGCAAATATCACGTACAAATTGTTAAAAGAATTGTACAAAGTGAATTCAATTGGACCAATTATGATGGGTATGGGAAAACCAGTTCACATTTTCCAATTAGGTGCAAGCGTAGAAGAAATGGTAAATATGGCAGCCATTGCTGTTATTGATGCGCAGGAAAAAGAAAGCAAAAAGAATAAAGTAACACAATAAAGGTTCTAGTAGGGATTGGATAAATTTGTCGTAGTTTTATGGCATTTTTGTTATATTTGATACTAATAAATTATAGGTAATGATAGCACATTTGCAGGGAAGATTAGTTGAAAAGAATCCTACAGAAGTTGTAATTGATTGTGGAGGTGTTGGTTATCAGGTGAATATATCGTTACACACCTTCTCCTTACTGCCAAATTCTGAAAATATAAAATTGTATACGCATCTTCAAATCAAAGAAGATGCGCATACTTTATATGGTTTTGCTGAAAAATCGGAGCGAGAAATTTTCAGAATGTTACTTTCTGTTTCGGGAATCGGAGCGGGAATCGCAAGAACGATGCTCTCTTCAATAGAACCAAAACAAATTATAAATGCCATTGCATCTGGAGATGTTGGCATAATACAGTCCATTAAAGGTATAGGAAACAAAACAGCACAAAGAGTTATACTTGATTTAAAGGATAAAGTTGTTAAATTGTACGATATAGACGAAGTTTTTGCAGTTCAAAACAATAGAAACCGAGATGAAGCGTTATCTGCTCTAGAAGTCCTAGGTTTTGTTCGAAAAGCTTCTGAAAAAGTAGTAGAAAAGATCGTTAAAGAAGACCCAGAAGCTACTGTAGAAACAATTATCAAGAAAGCTTTAAAAAGCTTATAAATTCATTTCATATAAAAGAATTCTATGCGTAAAATTTGTATTTTGTTGCTGGTCTTACTCTGCGGTAATGTTTTGCGTGCGCAGGTTACCCCGGCAACTCAAGATACAACTAAAACTCAATTTTCTGTTGGTAAAATTGAGCTTGAAGACCCTCCAAGTGTATTATCGGCTTACAAATACGATCCCATAACAGATCGTTATATCTATACCAATTCAGTTGATGGTTTTTCTATCAATTATCCTTTAATTCTAACTCCACAAGAATACGAAGATTTACTTCTGAAAGAATCCCGAAGAAATTATTTCAGAAAAAAAATGGATGCTATTGATGGCAAAAAGACTGGAGCAGAAGCTGCTAAAAAAGATTTACTTCCAAGATATTATATTAATTCAAGTTTGTTCGAAAGTATTTTTGGAAGTAATACTATTGATGTAAAACCCACAGGATCAGTTGAAATGGACTTGGGTATGCGTTACACCAAACAAGATAATCCTTCATTCTCACCAAGAAACAGATCTAGCTTGACTTTTGATTTCGATCAAAGAATTAGTATGAGTTTAATGGGGAAAATTGGAACGCGTCTTGAAGTTAATGCCAACTATGATACACAATCGACCTTTGCTTTTCAGAATTTGTTTAAACTAGCTTACACACCTTCTGAAGATGATATAGTTCAGAAAGTTGAAGTGGGTAATGTGAGCATGCCATTGAACAGTAGCTTAATTAGGGGGGCACAAAGTTTATTTGGGGTTAAAGCACAGCTGCAATTTGGTAGAACTACTGTTACAGGGGTATTCTCAGAACAGAAGTCCCAAACCAAAAGTATAGTCGCAGAAAGTGGAGGAACAGTTCAGAACTTCGATTTGTTTGCTTTAGATTACGATAATGACCGACATTTCTTCCTGTCACAATATTTTAGAAATAAATACGATAACTCCCTACGTAATTATCCTCTTATCGACAGCCGTGTTCAGATTACAAGATTAGAAGTATGGGTTACCAATAAACAGAATAGAGTAATTGCAAACAATAATAACTTAAGAAATATTGTTGCACTTCAGGATTTAGGTGAAGGACAAGTAACTGGCGTGCCTGATAATGAAGTGGTTGTAATTACAAATACAGCAGGTTTTTTTAATAACCCTATAGATTCTCCTACAGACAATACAAATAATAAATACGATCCAGCCGCTATTGGACAGGCAGGAAGTTTTTTAAATTCTAACATTAGAGAAATTGTTACTGCAAATTCTGGATTTACCAATGCAAACGCAAGTGAGGGAACTGATTATTCGATTTTAGAAAACGCCCGTAAATTAACCACGCAAGAATATACTTTTAACCCGCAGTTAGGATATATCTCATTACAGCAGCGTTTGGCCAACGATGAAATTTTGGCTGTAGCATTTGAGTATACAGTGGGAGGAAAAGTGTATCAGGTTGGAGAATTTGGTAGTGATGGTGTAGATGCAACTGTAGTTACAGGAAGCAACAATGGCAACCAAGCTATTGTATCACAGAGCTTGGTTTTGAAAATGCTGAAAAGTAGTTTGACAAACGTTAAAAATCCAGTTTGGAACTTGATGATGAAAAACGTTTATCAAATTCCGCAGGCATATCAAATCAAACAAGAAGATTTCAGGCTTAATATCCTTTACACAGATCCATCACCTATAAATTATATTACTCCGGTAACAGGGACAACATTCCCGACAAATCCATCACCGGAAGATATGGTAGAAAAAACTCCTTTATTGAATGTTTTTAATTTGGATCGTTTGAATTATAATAATGATCCGCAAACAGGAGGAGATGGTTTCTTTGATTATGTTCCAGGAGTAACAGTTGATGTGCAAAACGCCCGAATTATTTTTACCACAAAAGAACCTTTTGGGGAACTTTTGTTTAGAAAATTAGGAGGTGGAAACTATAGTGATCCGTCGACGTATAATGATAACCAGAGAAAATATGTATTCCAGAATATGTATAGAAATACTCAGGCTGCATCTTTACAAGAGGGTGAGAAAAATAAATTTTTATTACGAGGAAAATACAAATCTTCAGGAAGTAATGGTATTCCAATTGGAGCATTTAATGTTCCTCAGGGATCAGTTGTAGTAACTGCAGCGGGAAGGCGTTTGGTTGAGGGAATCGATTATAGTGTCGATTACCAATTAGGAAGAGTGCAGATTTTAGATCCTTCGCTTCAAGCGTCAAATACTCCTATTGAAGTTTCGCTGGAAAACAATTCTATTTTTGGACAGCAGACCAGAAGATTTATGGGAGTAAATGTAGAACATAAATTTTCAGATAAATTTGTTATTGGCGGGACTCTTTTAAAGATGACGGAACGTCCTTTTACTCAAAAATCAAGCTACGGGCAGGAATCAGTTAATAACACTATTTTTGGTTTTAACGGAAATTATTCAACTGAAGTTCCTTTTTTAACCAGATTAGCAAATAAACTGCCAAATGTTGATACAGATGTTCCTTCTAATCTTTCGATTCGTGGAGAAGTTGCCTTCTTAAAACCAGATGCTCCAAAAGCAAGTGATTTTGAAGGAGAAGCAACCATTTATATTGATGACTTTGAAGGAACCCAAACTACAATCGATATGAGGTCTGCTTATGCTTGGAGTTTGTCATCTGTTCCATTTATTAATGAAGACGGAGATCAGACGTTCAATGCTCATTATACCGATTTAAGATATGGTTATAAACGAGCAAAACTTTCATGGTATACTATTGACCCTGTTTTTTATGCCTCTAAACCATCAGGGATATCCAATGATGATCTTTCCTTAAACTCCACGAGAAGAGTTTACAGCCGAGAACTCTATCCAAATACAGATATTGCACAAGGTCAGATTCAGGTTATTAATACACTGGATTTAACTTACTATCCATCTGAAAGAGGTCCATATAATAATAATCCTGATTTTGGAACAACTAATCCTGCAGGGAATTTTGGAGGGATTATGCGTGCTTTAAACTCAACAAATTTTGAACAGGGTAATGTTGAGTATATTCAGTTTTGGGTTTTGGATCCTTATGTTGGAAATGGACAGGCAGAGCCAGGAAACAGCGGAAAAATCTATTTCAATTTAGGAGAAGTTTCTGAAGACGTTCTTAAAGATGGAAGAAAACAATATGAAAACGGATTAGGTCCAGGTCAGGTTATGGTAAATCCACGACCAATTTGGGGAGATGTTCCAGCCTCTCAGTCATTAATCTATGCCTTTGATACCAATGCGGATAATCGTAAAAATCAAGATGTCGGTTTAGATGGCCTTCCAAGTTCAAGAGAAGGTGAAGTTTATACAAATTATGCAGGGGATAGAGATCCAGCAGCAGATGATTATACCTATTATTTAAATACAGATGGAGGTGTTTTACAACGTTATAAAAACTATAATGGAACTGAAGGTAACTCTGCAGTAAGTGTAGATGATCCAAATCGAGGTTCTACAACACTTCCTGATGTCGAAGATATCAATAGAGACAATACCATGAGTACCATCAATGCGTATTATGAATATAGTATTGATATAAAGCCAGGAATGGATGTTGGCGATAAGTATGTAACAGATGTTAGGCCAACTACTGTTGATCTTCCAAACGGGGGTACAACCAATGCAAGATGGATTCAGTTTAAAATTCCAGTTTCTCAACCGCAAAAAACAATTGGGAATATTACCGATTTTAGATCAATTCGTTTTATGAGAATGTTTATGACAGGATTTAATGATCAGATGACAGTTCGTTTTGGATCTTTAGATTTGGTTAGAGGAGAATGGCGAAAATATACTGGTGTATTGGATGCAAATTATCCTAATCCAGCGGGTGATGGAGTTGAATTTGATGTAGCGGCAGTAAATATTCAGGAGAACGGAACAAAAGAGCCTGTAAATTACGTAATTCCACCAGGAGTTCAACGAGAACAATTGTATAATAATAATACAATCATTAATCAAAACGAACAGTCATTGGCGATGAGAGTTAGCGGGTCTGGTTTGCAATATCAAAATGCAAAAGGAGCGTTTAAAAGTGTTAGTGTTGATATGCGACAGTATAAAAAACTTAAAATGTTTTTACACGCAGAATCTATAAAAGGAGAAGTTCCGTTAGAAGATGATGAAATGATTGGATTTATTCGTTTTGGAAATGACCTTACTCAAAATTTCTACCAGATTGAGATTCCTTTAAAAGTAACTAAACCAGGTGGCTCTGCTGCTGTAAGTCCAGATTTAGTTTGGATGGATCAAAATAATATTGATTTAGCGATGTCATTGCTGACAAGAATGAAAGTATTAGGAATGAATATCGATATTAATTCTCCTAAAAGAGATATTAATGGTATTTATTATCCTGATAATGATCCCGATGTTGAAGGAGGAGATAAAGATTCCAAATTAAAATTAGGTATTAAAGGTAATCCGAATTTTGGTTTAGTTCGAAATTTAATGGTCGGAGTAAAAAGCCAGGCAGACCACAAAGATTTGAAAGGAGAAGTTTGGTTCAATGAACTTCGTATGTCTGATTTGGAAAATAAAGGCGGTATGGCAGCTCTATTAAATGTAGATACCAATATGGCCGATTTGATGACATTGTCTGCATCTGGTAAGAAAAGCACAATTGGTTTTGGATCTTTAGAACAAGGTGCGAACGAAAGAGATCGTGAAGATATTCAGCAGTATAACATTGTAACCAATATAAACTTTGGGAAATTATTGCCTCAAAAATGGGGTATTAACCTTCCGTTTAATTATGCAATTGGAGAAGAAGTTATAACGCCAGAATATGATCCTTTTAATCAAGATATCAAACTGAAACAATTAATTGCTGAAACTACAGATGCTGCAGAAAAAGATAATATTAGAACTCGTGCAGTAGATTATACCAAACGTAAGAGCATTAACTTTATTGGAGTAAGAAAAGATAGAGCACCAGAGCAGAAACCTCATGTTTATGATGTGGAAAACTTTACATTTTCTCAATCCTATAATCAAGTTGAAAGACATGATTACGAAGTTGAGGATTATGAGGATGAGCAGTCTAGTACGGCTGTAAATTACGCGTACACTTTTCAACCAAAAGAAATAGTGCCGTTTAAGCAAAACAAATTCATGAAAAAAAGTGATTATTGGAAAATGCTGAGTGATTTTAATTTTAATTACCTGCCTTCTAATATTTCTTTTAATACAAATATCATCAGGCAAAGCAATCGTCAGCAGTATAGACAAGTAGAGTTAGAAGAAGGGAGCATTGGTCTTGATCCGCTTTATAGAAGAAATTTTGCATTTAATTATCAATACGGATTTGGATTTAACTTAACTAAATCACTGAAATTAAATTATACCGCTGCTTCTAATAATATTGTTAGAAACTTCTTGAATGATGATAATACACCAAAACCAGATTTTAATATTTGGGATGATTATTTTGATATTGGTATACCAAATCAGCATTTACAACAATTAAAATTAGATTATGATATTCCAATCAATAAAATTCCGATTTTTAGTTTTGTAAAGGCACAGTATTCCTATACTGCCGATTACAATTGGCAGCGATCATCAACAGCTATGTCTACCTATGTTGAAAATGATCAAACTTGGGATTTAGGGAACACAATACAAAATGCCAATTCAAATACTTTATCGACAACATTAAACATGAATTTGCTGTATAAATATTTAGGTTTGACTCCAGGAGGAAAACCTACAGCAAAAGCTAAGCCGGCAGCACCGCCAAAACCAGGAGAAAAAATTGTAAATACGCCTAAGCAGGCTTCTAGCAGCAGTCCTTTTTATGATGGATTGATTGGCGTGTTGACTAGTGTTAAAAATATTCAGATTAACTATACAAAAAATAGTGGAACGGTTTTGCCGGGTTATATTCCAGGTGTTGGTTTCTTTGGTACAGCAAAACCATCTTTAGGATTTGTCTTTGGAAGTCAAGATGATGTACGTTACGAAGCGGCTAAAAACGGATGGCTGACGAGTTATCAGAACTTTAATCAGAACTTTACACAAGTAAGCAATAAACTTTTAAAGATTACAGCAAACGTAGATTTGTTTCCTGATCTAAAAGTTGATTTGTCAATGGATCGTTCGTATTCTGAGAATTCGTCAGAGCAATATACTGTTAGAGATTCTATTGGTAAATTGTTTTATAAGCCACTTTCTCCATATACTTATGGAATGTTCTCTATTTCGACTGTATTAATAAAAACAGCTTTTTCTACCAGCAACGAAACACAATCTGCTGCATTTGACGATTTTAGAAATAATCGTTTAATCATTGCCAATCGTTTGGCTGAAGATCATTATGGCGCAGGGCCTATTCCAAGATATGATGCGTCTTCGCTTCCTGCCGAAGATCCGAGTGCGCCATCAGATGATCTTGCGAATCCGAATAATGCTCAAAGAAAAATAATCCAGTCGAATGATGGTTATCCTATTGGTTTCAGTAAAAGCAATCAGGCCGTTTTACTTCCATCGTTTTTGGCAGCTTATACCGGAGCTGATGCATCGAAGTCTTCTACTGGAATTTTTAGAAGTTTCCCAATACCAAACTGGACTGTGAAATATAATGGTTTAATGCGTTATAAGTATTTTAAAGATAATTTTAAACGTTTCTCTTTACAGCATGCTTACAGGGCTTCTTATACCATAAGTCAGTTTAGATCTAACTTTGATTATTTGGAAAATCCGAATGGACAGGATGTTAATTCAAACTTCTATAATAAAACCATTATGTCGAATATCAATTTGGTAGAGCAGTTTAGTCCGCTTATAAGGGTTGATTTTGAGTTGAAAAATTCATTACGATTATTGACAGAGGTTAAAAGAGACCGTGCTTTGTCTATGAGTTTTGACAATAATTTATTGACAGAAGTAAAAGGAGTAGAATATGTGGTAGGATTAGGATATCGTTTTAAAGATGTTATTTTCTCTTCAAGACTGGCTGATAATCCAACAGGAATTATTAAGAGTGATATTAACCTGAAAGCTGATTTTTCATTTAGAAATAATGAAACGTTAGTAAGGTATTTGGATTATGATAATAACCAGCTGGCGGCAGGACAGAATATCTGGACTTTAAAGTTAACTGCTGATTATTCTTTCAGTAAAAACTTAACCGCGATATTCTATTACGATCATTCGTTCTCGAAAGCTGTGATTTCAACATCATTCCCTTTAACGAACATCAGATCAGGTTTCACACTTCGTTATAATTTTGGAAATTAATTTTAGGTTTCTAAACTAGATTTCATTAGAAGATTATTACATTTGTGGCTTAAATTTTAAATTATCAATTTTCAAACATACTATTATGAGCATACCAGCAAATTTAAAGTACACAAAGGATCACGAATGGGTTAGCATCGAAGGAGATGTTGCGACTGTAGGAATTACTCATTTTGCACAAAAAGAGTTAGGAGATATCGTGTATGTTGAGGTAGAAACTTTAGATCAAACACTTTCAAAAGATGAGGTTTTTGGAACTGTTGAGGCTGTAAAAACAGTTTCAGATTTATTTTTACCATTAACAGGTGAAATCATTGCTTTTAATGAAGATTTAGAGAGTGCTCCAGAAACTGTAAATACAGATCCTTATGGAGCTGGATGGATGATTAAAGTAAAGATTGCAGATTCTTCAGAAATTGATTCTTTATTATCTGATGAAGATTATAAAAATTTAATCGGTGCCTAAACAGCTCTTATTAATTTGGGCAATTATCTGCTCTGGAATTATTGCGTATTTGTGTCTGACAGATTCAGGTAATTTACCGGTAGTTAATTTTCCAAGTTTGGATAAAATTGTACATTTCTGTTTCCATTTTGGGTTTACAATTTCGTGGATTTTGTTTTTTAAAAAGGAATTAAAAGGAAAAGAAGCAGATGATTATAAAGCGTATTTGATTTCGTTTATATTCTCTGTTTTTTTTGGAATTACAATCGAGATTCTGCAAAATGCTCTTACAGTTACAAGGGCTGCAGATATTTCAGATGTTTTGGCCAATGCACTTGGGGCGTTCATGGCAGTTTTTTCTGCTATCGCTTTCAAAAAGCAGATCGATAAGATATAAAATACTAAAACCCACTTCGGTGGGTTTTTTTCTACAAGAAAATCAAAGTTTTAAAAGACTGTTTTTTATCAATATAAAATGTACTTTTGTGCTGGTTTTCTGCAACTTTAATCCTTATGAATGTAAAGCAATATTTAGATTCCACTTATTTAAAAACTGCCTCGCAAGCTGGTCTTTCGGAAGTAGAAAATACTATTGTGGTAAAAAATACAATTGCCGAAGCTATTCAAGAGGGATTTAAGTTAATCATGATTCGTCCAGAATACGTTTCTTTAGCTAAAGAAATGATTTTAGAAGCCAATTCGGTTTTATTGGTTGGAACTGTAATTGATTTTCCGGAAGGAAAGTCAAGTCTGGAAACGAAAATTAAGGAAGCTAATGAAGCAATTGCAAATGGAGCCGACGATCTAGATTTTGTATGCGATTACGAAGCTTTCAAAAATGGGGAAATAGATTTAGTAAAAAAAGAAATCTTGATAGGAACTCAGATAGGTTTAGCCAATAATAAAACAGTAAAATGGATTATAGAAGTTGCAGCTTTAACAGATAAAGAGATTATTCAATTGTCTGCTTTAATCAAAAACGTTGTCGTTTCTCATTTTAATGAGGAAGACTTTAGTTCTGTTTTTGTAAAATCTTCTACAGGTTTTTATAAAACGGAAGACAATCTTCCTAATGGAGCGACAATTCCAACCATAATTATAATGCTCGAAAATGCTTCACCATTACCAGTAAAAGCAGCTGGAGGTGTTCGTTCGTTTGAAGAAGCATCAGAAATGATTCGTTTAGGAGTCAAACGAATTGGAACTTCAGCAGCGAAAGCCATTGCTAATGGAGAAATTTCCCCAAATCAATATTAAACAAATACCAATATTTTAAGTGAATAAGTTTTTTTTGTCCCTTGTTTTTATTTTTTCATTTTTCATTGTTTCGGCACAGCAAAATGGTAATAACTCAATTCAGCCTGGTTTTGCAGCAGAAATGTTTCCTGTTTTTCCAAACTGCGAAAATTTAGATGGCAAAAAACTAGAAAATTGTTTTTATAAAGAAGTTCAGGATTTTGTATTTGCTAATTTTCAAGTTCCTGAAAATTTGAAACAAAATAATTACAAAGGACAAGTAAAAGTGCTTTTTGAGGTAAATGCCGAAGGAGAATTTAAAGTAATTTATGTTTCGGCAGTAAATGAAGAATTGTCTGAAGAATCAAAACGTGTATTTGGGAAATTCCCAAAAATAAAACCGTCTACTTATAACGGAAAAGCAACTTATTCAAAATATACCATATCAATTGATATTCCGCTTAAGAGTTCAACACAGCTTGCAGCAGAAGCTTTGGCAGCAGGCGAAATTTTAAAACCAATCGAAAAACCAATGACAGAGCTGGATAGTATTGTCTATAAAAAATACAATAATCCAGAATTCGAAAGTCATTTGAATATTCCTTTTTCGCATAGTTATTATGCACAGTTTGATGCAGCAATGAATCAGGTTGGAAGTAACAATCACACGGCTTCTAAACCTTATACATACACCGAGGTTTCAAAGTATTATAATTTAAAAGCGGTTAATCAATCCTTGCAAAAGAATGTTTCATCTTGGCTGGGAAGAAAATGGTGGAACGAAAATATGGTTCAGATTCAAGGAGAAGATTATTGGTTTTCTTTGAATCCAATTGTGGATTTACAGCTGGGAAAGGCTTCGGATAGTGATGCTTCTTATACTTATGTAAATACGAGGGCCTTAAATTTTAGAGGAGGTTTGGGAAAACAAATCAATTTTACTACTACATTTTTTGAAAGCCAGGGGAGGTTTGCAGGTTATTTTAATGATTATGCAGAATCGATTAAACCGTCGGGAGGAAATCCAGCAATCATTCCAGGAGTTGGAATTGCGAAAAGATTTAAAACTGATGCGTACGATTTCCCTTTGGCGGATGCCAATATTACTTTTGCACCAAGTAAAATTTTTGATTTGCAGTTAGGCTATGGCCGAAATTTTATTGGAGATGGTTACCGTTCACTTTTGGAAGGAGATGGAGCAAGTCCGTATCCTTATTTTAAAATCAATACTAATTTCTGGAAAATAAAATATACCAATACCTATATGTGGATGAAAGATGTTCGTCCAGAAGTAACAGAAGAAAGAACATACGCTACCAAGTTTATGGCAAATCATTATTTGAGCTGGAATGTTTCGAATAGATTAAACTTAGGTTTCTTTGAGTCTGTAGTTTGGACCGATTCGAACAACAGAGGTTTTGATATAAATTTTGTGAACCCTATTATTTTTTATCGTGCTGTAGAATTTGGTTCTTCATCAAGAAGTGGAAATGCACTTTTAGGAATCACTGGTAAATACAAATGGAATAATAGTATCAATTTATATTCTCAATTTTTGATTGATGAATTCTCTGTCTCTGATGTTGGGGCAGGAAACCAAAGCTGGAAAAATAAATTTGGTTTTCAATTAGGAGCAAAATATTTCAATGCTTTTGATGTGAAAGACTTATTGGTACAGGTTGAATTTAATCATGTTCGTCCTTACGTATATTCGCATAGCGCAGCTATCACAAACTACGGGCATAACAATCAAAGTGTTGGGCATCAATGGGGAGGTAATTTTAAAGAGTTAATTTTAATTGGACGCTACCATAAAGGTCGTTTGTTTGGAGACGCTAAATTCACAATAGGAACAAGAGGTTTAGATTTTGATACTGCTGAAGATTCGTATAATTATGGAGGTAACATATATAAAAGTTACGATGATAAGCGTCCTTATAATACAGGCGTAAAAGTAGGTCAGGGAAATAAAACGAGTGTCTTTATTGCCGATGTTCAAGGAGGTTATTTGATTAATCCAATGACGAATTTAAAATTATTTGGTAGTTTGATCTATCGCAATTTTGATCCAACACAGGAAACAGCAACAACTTTTAAGCAAAGTACAACGTGGTTTAGCATCGGATTGCGTTCAGATATTTTTAACTGGTATTTTGATTACTAGTTTTTAATAAGATTTTTCGAAATAATAGTGTTAAAGTATGGCGAGTTCTTAATTTGTAAAGGTTTTATTGAAAAAAATCTATTTTTATAGGTCTAAATTCTACAATCTAATTTGTACATTTGCAGCACTCAAAAAAATACACAAACAACAACAGTATTGAACGCTTCGAAAAATACATTATCACTCAAATCAATATTTCTAGATTTTAAAGAGATTACTAAGGCTGGTTTAGCCATCAGTGTTTTGTTCTCATCTATTGCAGGATATTTATTAGGAGTTGATTCAGATCATCCTTTTAAATGGAGTGTTTTGCTGGTTTTGTCTATTGGAGGATACTGTATGGTTGGAGCTTCAAATGCTTTCAATCAAGTAATTGAGAAAGATATTGATTCTTTAATGGATCGTACCAAAAACCGTCCCGTTCCTTCTGGGCGTATGTCTCCAAAAGTGGCATTATTGGTAGCAAGTCTTTTGACCATTTTAGGAATTGCACTTCTTTATACAATCAATGCAAAGTCGGCAATGTTTGCTGCGATTTCGATATTTCTTTATACCAGTATTTATACGCCATTAAAGACAGTTACTTCGTTATCTGTTTTTGTCGGGGCTTTTCCTGGAGCAATTCCGTTTATGTTAGGGTGGGTTGCGGCTACAGGAGAATTTGGTATAGAAGCAGGAACTCTGTTTTTAATTCAGTTTTTCTGGCAGTTTCCTCATTTCTGGTCTATTGGATGGTTTTTGTATGAAGATTACGAGAAAGCAGGGATCTTTATGCTTCCAACAGGAAAGAAAGATAATGGAACTGCATTGCAGATTATTTTGTATACAGTTTGGCTTATAATAGCATCATTACTTCCAGTTTTAGGTTTTACAGGACAATTATTCATTTCTCCAATAGCAGCGGTTTTAGTGTTTCTTTTAGGAATCTGGATGCTTTTTTATGCAGTCCGTTTGTATAAATTAAGAACTGCAAAAGCAGCTAGAACTTTAATGCTGGTAAGTGTGTCTTATATTTCGCTGTTGCAGATTGTATTTATAGTAGATAAATTTTTAAGATAGTTATGGAAATGACAATGAAAATAAACGAAGAACAAGAAAGAAAGTCAAAATCGGCTAAACTGATATTGCTTTTTGCTATGGTTAGTATGACCATGATGTTCGCAGGATTAACAAGTGCATTTGTGGTAAGCAAGTCTAGAGCTGATTGGTTGAAAGATTTTCAAATTCCAGCAGCATTTTATTATAGTACAGCGGTTATCATTGGTTGCAGTGTTGCTTTTTATTTTGCAAAGAAAGCAATTCAAAAAGACAATAGAAGTGCTGCTTCTGCGTTTCTTTTAGGGACTTTGGTTTTAGGAGTTCTATTTGTTGTTTTACAATTTATAGGTTTTGGACAAATCATCGAAAGCGGTTATTATATGACGGGACAAGGTAGCTCAATTACTACAACTTTCCTTTATGTTATCGCTCTAATGCACTTATTGCACGTTGCAGGAGGATTAATTTCACTTTTAATTATAATTTATAATCATTTTAAACAAAAATACAATTCGACTCAAACTCTTGGGATAGAGCTAGGTGCGATGTATTGGCACTTTTTGGATTTATTATGGGTATTATTATTTTTATTTTTATATTTCTTTAAATAAGAAAAAAACGTAAATTTGGGAACTTTTTAACGAATATCTTTTATGGGAGCGACAGTTACTACTGCAAACAACGACGAAAAAACTTGGGGAGGCGGTCACAATGAGCCTTTAGGAGCAAGTTATGGTAAAATGATGATGTGGTTTTTTATCGTATCAGATGCCTTAACATTCTCTGGATTTCTAGGAGCTTATGGTTTTTCTAGATTTAAATTTATTGAAACTTGGCCTTTGGCTGACGAAGTGTTTACTCACTTCCCATTTATGCATGGTGTTGCGGCTCCAATGTATTATGTAGCATTAATGACTTTTATTTTGATCTTTTCTTCTGTAACAATGGTTTTAGCTGTTGATGCAGGTCATCAATTGAAAAAGACAAAAGTTGCAATTTATATGTTCTTAACTATTATTGGAGGTCTTATTTTCGTTGGTTCTCAAGCTTGGGAATGGAAAAACTTCATTAAAGGAGAATATGGTGCAGTTGAAACAGTTGGAGGTAGTTTACTTCAATTCGTGGATAAAGATGGTAAAAGAGTAGCTTTGGCTGATTTTGCTGTTAAATTGCCAGAGCAAAGAGAAGCTTTAACAAGAAGCCACTCAACTTGGTTTATGGAAGATGCTGAATCTCAACCAAGCTTTACTGTTGCTGAAGTTCAAGCTGGATTTAAAGCACACCCAGAAATTTTAATTAGAACAGAAAAACTTACTGATAAAAAGAAAAAAACAGTTTTATCAAGAGAAGAATCTGAGAAACATTTAGCAAGTGCTAAATACGTAGTAGAAGGAGCTAATTTAATTAGAAATGAGTACGGTAATAAATTATTTGCTGATTTCTTCTTCTTTATTACAGGTTTCCACGGATTTCACGTATTCTCTGGAGTTATCATCAATATCATCATTTTCTTTAATGTATTATTGGGTACTTACGAGAAAAGAAGAAGCTACGAAATGGTTGAGAAAGTTGGTTTATACTGGCACTTCGTAGATTTAGTTTGGGTATTTGTATTTACAGTATTCTACTTAGTTTAATTTTTAGAATTTAATTATTATGTCACACGAGCACGTATCAAATACAAAAAGAATCTGGTTTGTTTTCGCATTACTTTCAGTAGTAACTACAGTAGAAGTTATTTTGGGTATCTACAAACCTGCATCATTAGAATTCACGCATTTTATCGGTTTGAATTTGTTAAACTGGATTTTCTACATCCTTACAATTTTCAAAGCATATTATATTGTATGGGCATTTATGCACATGGAAGGTGAAAAAAGCAGCCTTAGATGGTCTGTTGTTTCTCCTGTTATCTTCCTAGTTTTATATTTATTGTTTATTCTGTTAACAGAAGGACATTATATTTATGGGGTTTTTAAAGATTCTACTATTAAATGGAATTTTTAACATGATATTAATTCGAAAAGAGTCCCGATAACATCGGGATTTTTTTATTTTTGTACCTCAATAATTTCCGTTAATACAATGAAAAAAAATATAGTTCTCTTTGTACTTTTTGTTCTACCAATTGTAGCTTATTTATTTTTTGCTTCTGGTGTAAATAGTTTTACAACTCTTCCTGTAATAACACCAAAAGTGGCCGATTTTGGAAATTGGAAATCATTAAACGGAAAGAAAGTTTCTCTAGATAAAAAAATTACAGTACTTGGTTTTTCAGGTTCAAATATTCTGGACAATAGAGGAAATTATTTTAATTTAAATGAAAAGATCTACAAACGATATAATGGTTTTGAAGATCTTCAGTTTGTAGTTTTATGCCCGCTCGGGACTGAAAAAGAAGCGCAGAAAATTGTGGATGCTTTATCTCCTTTTACAGATGTGAAAAACTGGAATTTTGTTTTTGCATCAAATGAAGAAATTCAGCAGTTTTATGATCAGCTTCATCTAAAAGGAAAACTAAATCAAAATCTTGGAACTTCAAACGTTTATATAGTAGATAAAGAACGCAATCTAAGAGGAAGAAAAGATAAGGACGAGTATAAGGAAGGATATGATACTTTTCATCCTTCAGAATTAAGCAATGAAATGCTGGATGATTTTAAAATCATTTTATACGAATACCGCGCCGCTTTAAAGAAAAATCATAACGCTACAAAGCAACTTTAATAATCATTTATAATGTTCAAAAATAAATCATATATAGGAATCTCCTTTATCATTTTGATTTTTGGGATTTATGCTATTCCAAAAATTGTAGATCGAGTAAGTAACGGAGATGTTGTAAAAGGAAACCGTTTAGATAATGTTGAAGCGAAATCTTCAAAAGAAGCAAAACTTTTAACAATTGGTCCAGCTCCAAAGTTTGAATTAACGAATCAAGATAATGTAAAAGTTTCAAATGAAACTTACAAAGGGAAAGTGTATGTATTGGAGTTTTTCTTTACAACATGTCCTTCGATTTGCCCGAAAATGAATATGAGTATGCTGGAAATTGAAAAGACATTTTTCGGAAATCCTAATTTTGGAATCGTTTCGATTACAATTGATCCGAATCATGATACACCGCAAGTTTTAAAAGATCATGCTAAATTATTAGGGGTAAAATCGTCAAACTGGAATTTCTTAACTGGAGATAAAAACGTGATTATGGATTTATCGAATAAAGGTTTTAATCTTTATGCAGGACAAAATGATAAAGTGAGTGGCGGTTTTGAGCATTCTGGACTATTTGCTTTGATCGATAAAGACGGAAATATTCGATGCAGAAAAGATGAATTTGGAAATCCGACTATTTATTATGATGGTTTAGATAAAAAAGGAGTTCGTGATATTCAACAAGACATTAAAATTTTATTAGAAGAATAAAAATGGAAGACAATACTTTAGAAAAAAAATACAGCAAACTTATTATTGCAGTTTCAATTATCATTCCGGTTGTAGTAGCGATTTTGTTTGGAGTTAAGTTAAAAGATTTTGGTTTTAATGTCGAGCCTTTATCTTTTTTACCTCCAATTTATGCAACAACAAATGGTATTACTGCTGTTGTTTTAGTTTGGGCTGTTTTAGCAATTAAAAAAGGAAACCAAAAATTACACGAAAGATTAATGACTTTTGCTATTGCGTTGTCGGTTGCATTTTTAGTTATGTATGTTGCATATCACATGACTTCGGATTCTACAAAATATGGAGGAGAGGGAGCTTTACGTTATGTTTATTTCTTTATTCTTGTAACTCATATTTTATTGTCAATTGCTATTATTCCATTGGTGCTTATTACCTATGTTAGAGCACTTGCAAAACGTTTTGACAGACATAGAAAAATTGCTAAAATAACGTTTCCACTTTGGTTATACGTTGCAGTAACAGGAGTCGTAGTTTACTTAATGATTTCACCATATTATGTACATTAAAAATAAAAGCCAAAAAACAAATTCCAAAATCCAAACCTTGCTATTTGGAATTTGTTTTTTCCTAATTGGAATTTCGGCGCAAGCCCAATGTGCTATGTGTCGTGCCGCTTTATCGGGAGATTCTAACACCAAAAAAGCAGAAGCAGTAAATGATGGAATTGTTTACTTGATGGTTATTCCGTATTTACTGGTAATCATAATTGGCTATTTGATTTATCGAATGTATAAAAAGAAAAAAGCAGTGTAATTTTACACTGCTTTTTTGTTTATTACTTCAATCCGTTGACCGAAACATTAACCGTACCATTTATCTTTATAAAAGCGATAATTGCTTGATTGGTGAGTTGGATTTTGTCAAACTGAATATCTTCCATTTTTCCATTTACAAATACACCTGGCATCGGAGAATAATTTTTCAAGTAGCCTGCCATACTCTTTTTACCTTCTTCTAAATTGGGTTGAATTGAATAACGACAACTTTCTTCCATTTTTCTTAGAATGTATCCTTGTCCGAGCCAGCTTGCAGTTCGCATCAATCTACTTTTCGTGTCTAATACATAATCTAATTTCTCAAAGTAAATTTCTTTTGTCTGAGCATTGTATGATGGAAAACCATTTAGATAGAGTGTTCCGTTGATATATCCTAAAACATCTAGAGCAATAATCATTTTGCCTTCCTTATGCCAGATGGAAACGTTTTTCACGGTTATTTTTTTGCTTCCGGAACCAAATTCTTGTCCAGCAAAATTCTTCGTCATGATTTTCGAAGCATCTACGTAGCTTGAAATCGCTGCAATATTTGCGGAAATTTGATTTGGAATCTTAGTAACTGGCTTTAATGTAATTTTGTTAGCGTTAAACTTTGATTCAGGCTGTTTGCCAACAATGGTTTCCATGTTGCATTTCATTCCCATATCCAATAAAAACGAATCGTTTTTAAGTTTGGCGTTTGTAGAGTAGATTTCGATGGGAACAATTCGAAGCCAGCTTTCATAAGTATCACTCATTTGGAATGGTGTACATATTTTTTCAACTGCCTGAAGAACATTTGGTTTAAAATCCATTGACTGCTCAATAGCTTCATCGATTGTCTTTTCAAGTTTTCCTTTAAAAATAGAAATAGCCGGATTTATTAAATAAGTAATCGGCATATTTTTACCAAAAACGGTCATTGTAGGGCTTTCACTCCAATTAAGCGATTTGAACTCGGTTTTTGTGGTCAGTTTCCAGTTTGTTAAGGCTGTTTCACTGGATAATGTGATAGTTCCGTTTAGATTAAATTCACGAACATCATATAATTCGACACCCAGTTTTTTAGTGCCAATACGATATTTGATATTTGCTTTAAGCGGTAAAATAGTTTTTATTTTTTTGTTTGGATTGGCTGGATCGTTTTGAATTTTGATGGGGGCCTGTTTCCAGATTTTTATTTGAATATCGTCATCTTCGATGTTGTTGTCTTCGTAAATTAATCCGTTTAAAAAGGTATTTGTTTGGTTTTCGATATCACTTAACTTGATTGTAATCGGTAAGTTGATGAATGAAGGGCTGCTGTCGTAAACTAACGGACTAGCATCATCTGGTTCTGGTTTTAGGGTTTCTAATTTTTGAGCGGTAGAACAGCCTGTAAGTATTGCAAGGGCTGTAAACATTGAAATAATCGAAGTTAGTTTCATTAAGGTAGGTTTTAAAAACGTCGTAAAATTACGAAAACAATCATATTTTATTAAAAAAGTGTAACAATTGCTAAAGTTTGAAGTCTAATACAAAATAGGTAACAAAATTATTAACTTTTTATTATCATAAATTACTTAATAAAAATGTTATTATTGTCTAAAAATTTAACAATACCATGATCGAAATTAAAGATTTGCACAAGTCCTACAAGATGGGAAGTTCAGAATTACACGTACTAAAAGGTATTAATTTTAATATTGAAGAAGGTGAATTAGTTGCGATCATGGGATCATCTGGTTCAGGTAAATCTACACTCCTTAATATTTTAGGTATTCTAGATGAAGCCGATTCTGGAAGTTATATTTTGGATAAAACTCCAATCAAAAAATTAAACGAAACCCTTGCTTCAAAATATAGAAACAAATTCTTAGGGTTTGTTTTTCAGTCTTTTAATTTGATTAATTACAAAACAGCACTTGATAATGTTGCAATGCCTTTGTATTATCAGGGAGTTAAAAGAAAAGAACGCTATGATATTGCGATGAAGTACTTAGAAAAAGTAGGGTTGGGATCTCACTCTCATCACTTGCCAAATGAACTTTCTGGAGGGCAGAAACAACGTGTGGCGATTGCAAGAGCATTAGCTTCAAATCCAAAAGTTTTATTGGCCGATGAGCCTACAGGAGCATTGGATACTAAAACTTCTTATGAGGTAATGGAATTGATTCAAGGTATTAATGATGAAGGTAAAACAATTTTGATTGTTACCCACGAACCTGATATTGCCGCCATGTGCAAAAGAAACGTAGTCCTAAAAGATGGATTAATTATCGATGATAAAAAAGTAGAACAAGTTAGAGCTTCGTCTTATGTTTAATATTGAACGCTGGCAGGAAATATTTGAAGCCATTTCGAAAAACCGTTTGAGAACATTCTTGACAGGAATTTCGGTAGCTTCGGGAATTTTCATTTTGGTCATTTTATTGGGTGCAGGTAAAGGACTTCAAAATGGAATTGAAAAACAATTTGAACGTGATGCAGCAGGAATTATTGAAGTTTGGTCTGGAACAACTACAAAAGAGTATAAAGGATTAAACCCAGGAAGACGCGTTCAATTTAGAAATAGTGATTATAATCAATCGGTTCAAAAATTTGAAGATAAATTGGATTTACGTGCTTCAACAAATAATTATTGGGGGCAGTCTTTTGCGTATGGAAAAGAATCTGGAAATTATCAGTTTCGAGGTGTTGATCCAGATTATGGCGGGATAGAAAACCTTACTATTGTTCAAGGACGTTATATAAATGCTAAAGATCTTGAAAGTAATGCAAAAGTGGCTGTTATTGGAATGAAATTGAAACAGGATCTTCTTAAAGATAAAGAGGCAATTGGAGAGGAAATTTTAATTAACAATATTAGCTTTAAAGTAGTTGGGGTTTTTACAGATCCCGGAGGAGAAAGAGAAGAAACCCGTGCTTATCTGCCATTAACTACTGTGCAAAAAACATTTGGTGGAGGAGATAAAATAAGTAATTTGTTTTTCACACTTAAAAAGACAGATAATTATGATGAGGCTTTAGCACAATCTGAAAAGTTTACGCAAGATTTAAAAGATTTACTAAAGAGTAAAAATATGGTTTCGCCCGAAGATGATAGCGGTGTGGGAGTATATAATTCGGTTAAAGATGCCAAGCAGTTTTATGATCTGAATTTATATATCAGGCTTTTTTTCTGGTGGGTTGGTATTTGTACAATCATAGCTGGGGTAGTTGGAGTAAGTAATATCATGCTTATTATAGTGAAAGAAAGAACAAAAGAAATTGGAATTAGAAAAGCACTTGGGGCATCGCCATTTTCAATTATTTCTATGATTCTTCACGAATCCATATTTATTACGACTATTGCGGGTTTTGTTGGATTATTGGCAAGTCTGCTTTTATTGGAGTTTGTTGGTCCAATGGTTCAGAGTGAATTTTTTAGAAACCCGGAAGTAGATTTTGGCGTAGCGTTGACAACCTTAATTTTGCTTGTATTCGCAGGTGCAATGGCAGGTTTTTTTCCTGCATATAGAGCCGCTAAAATCAAACCTATTGTAGCACTTAGAGACGAATAATTATGTTTAGTAGAGATAATTGGGACGAGATTTTACAGGCCTTAACAGCCAATGTGTTCAGAACTGTTCTGACCGCTTTTGGGGTGTTTTGGGGAATATTCATTTTGGTAATATTGCTGGCAGCAGGTAATGGACTAGAAAACGGTGTTAAGAAAGGTTTTGACGGAATTGCAACAAATACGATGTTTATGTGGAGTCAGAGTACGTCTAAAGCTTACAAAGGGTTGCCGAAAATACGCCGTTATGACTTTAGGAATAGTGATGTTGCAGCTTTAAAACAAGCAATACCGGATTTGTTATATGTTTCTCCAAGAAATCAGCTGGGAGATTTTAACGGAACTAATAATGTGGTAAGAGGAACGAAAACCTCGGCTTTTACAATTTATGGAGATTATCCTGAATTGATAAAACAACAGCCAATGGATATTATTAAAGGCCGTTTTGTAAATCAGCAGGATATTAATGAAAGAAGAAAAGTAGCTGTTATCGGGAAAGGGGTTATCAGTGAACTTTATGGAAAAGAGGAGGAGTCTGTTGGAACATACATAAAAATAAACGGAATAAATTTCATGGTTGTTGGAGTTTATGCTTCTAAACAGCAGGGAGGAAATGCAGAACAAGAACAGAAAAATATTTTCATTCCTTTTACTACTTTTCAACAAGCTTTTAATTATGGAGATAAAGTAGGGTGGATGGCGCTTACAGCAAAAGATGAGGCATCAATTACCGAGTTAAAGCCTAAAATTTTAGAAATTATCAAAGCACTACATTCTGTAAACCCAACAGACGAGAGAGCAGTTGGAAACTTCGATTTGTATGAACAGTTTAATAAAGTGCAGAGCTTATTTAATATTCTAAAGGTAATTGCTTATTTCGTAGGAACATTAGTCTTGATTTCTGGAGTAATAGGAATTTCTAATATTATGCTTATTGTGGTTAAAGAACGTACAAAAGAAATTGGAATCAGAAGAGCTTTAGGAGCAACACCTGGCGCTATTAGAAGTCAGATATTAACAGAGTCTATATTTTTAACGATTATTTCAGGGATGCTTGGAATAGCTGTGGCAACTGGAATTATTGCACTTTTAAACATGGCGCTCGATTCGATGCCTCCTGGCGGAAATACAATGTTTGCCAATCCAAGTGTAGATTTACGTGTCGTATTTGTGGCATTATTAATATTAGTGGGTTCTGGATTGCTTGCAGGTTTTATTCCGGCGCAGACAGCAATCAACGTGAAGCCTGTAGATGCATTAAGAACAGAATAAATTATCAATCAAAATAAATCGATTAAACCAAAAACAAATGAAAAAAGGAGTAACCGTAACCATTTTAATATTTATTGCGATCGTTTTCTTTGGCGCATTATACTATTTGTATGCTAAAAATCAAGAATCGCCGATTGTATTTAAAACGGAAAAAGCAGAAACCAAAACAATTGTAAAAAACACAATTGCGACTGGAAATATTCAGCCTGATGAAGAGGTATTAATCAAACCAAATATTTCGGGTATTATTGAAGAAGTGTATATCAAAGCGGGTGAAAAAATCAAAGCAGGAGATATGATCGCTAAAATCCGAGTGGTGGCAAACGTTTCGAATGTAAGTAATACGCAAAATCAAGTTCAGACAGCTAAAATTGCTTTGGATAATCAAGAAAGGTTATACAAAAGACAAAAAACATTGTTTGAAAAAGATGTAATTTCTGCAAATGATTTTGATGCTGCGCAAGTGGCATACAATCAAGCAAAACAGACATATCTTGCGGCTAAACAAAGTTTAGATATTGTAAAAACGGGAACAACAGCTTCTTTTGGAAGTTATGCCAATACTTTAATTCGTTCTACTGTAAACGGAATGGTTCTAGATGTTCCTGTAAAAGTGGGTAACCAAGTAATTGAAAGTAATAATTTTAATGAAGGAACAACAATTGCCAGCGTTGCCGATGTTGGAAGAATGATTTTCATTGGAAAAATTGATGAATCTGAAGTAGGGAAAATCAAAGAAAAAATGCCTATCGAGATTACAATTGGTGCTATCGAAAATAAAAAATTCGACGCTGTTTTAAATTATATTGCGCCAAAAGGAGTGACAGAAAATGGAGCAATCCAGTTTGAAATTAAAGCTCAGATGGTAAACAGAGACGATACTTTTATTCGTGCAGGTTTAAGTGCAAATGCTTCGATTATTTTGGAAAAAGCAGATAAAGTAATGGCAATTAAAGAATCATTGGTTCAATTTGACAAAAAAACACAAAAACCTTATGTTGAGATAGAAACTACTCCGCAAAAATTTCAAAGAAGAGATTTAGTTCTTGGAGTGAGTGACGGAATCTATGTTCAAATTAAAAGCGGTTTGAAAGCCACAGATAAGATAAAAATCTGGAATCAAGGCTTGATAAATGAAGGTGAAAAAAAATAATTTAATTTGAAGGTTTAGGGATTTTTTTGGTTTTAAAAAATGTTAAATTTGTGCAGTTCGGTTTACTGCGCTTTCATCAAAAGTATATGAAAATAAATAAATATAATAGTCTCGTTTTTGCAATGTTATTCGGTTTTGGACTAACTGGGCAAGCGCAATCAAAACAATGGACACTTGAAGAATGTGTGAGATACGCATTAGAAAATAATATTACAATCAAATTGACGGAGTTAGATGTAAAATCTGCTGCAATTGATAAAAAAGGAGCTATTGGTAATTATCTGCCATCTGTAAATGCCAATGCATCACACTCATGGAATATTGGTTTGAACCAGAATATTACAACTGGTTTACTTGAAAATCAAACAACACAATATTCATCTGTAGGAGCATCAGTTGGTGTAGATATTTATAAAGGACTTCAAAATCAAAACAATTTAAGAAGAGCCAATCTTTCTATTGTTGCTTCAAAATATCAACTATTAAAAATGCAGGAAGACATTTCTTTGAATGTTGCCAGCGCATTTTTACAGATTTTGTCTAATAAGGAAGATTTAAAAATCAAAAAAGAACAATTAGCTATTGATGAAAAACGTTTTGCTCGTTCTGAAGAAATGGTAAATGCTGGGACAATTCCGCGTGGAGATTTGTTTGATTTAAAAGCGACTGTTGCCACAGACAAACAAAACATTGCAGTTTCTGAAAATAATTTATTGATTTCGAGATTAAGTTTAGCACAGCTTTTACAATTAAAAGAATTTGCAGATTTTGATGTTGTGGATAATAACAATCTGGCAGACGAAAATAATATTTTGGCACAATCACCTATTGAGATTTATAACAAAGCAAAAGATATAAGAACAGAATTAAAATTGGCTCAGACTAATCTTGAAATTGCAGAGAAAAGTGTTGCAATAGCAAAAGGAGCTTATCAGCCAACATTAAGTGCTTTCTACAATTTTAATACAAGAGCAAGTTATTCTGATATTATTACTGGTTCAACTCCTAATACAACAAACCCAACATCTCAGATTGGATATGTTCAAGGAACCAATCAGGCAGTTTTGCAAAACAATTTTTCTCCTGTTTTAGGCAGTGCAGCACCTATATTAGATCAATTTAAAGATAATAAAGGGCAGTCTTTTGGATTGCAGCTTTCAGTTCCTATTTTTAATGGCTTTTCTGCAAGAAACAATGTAGAAAGAAATAAAGTAAGTTTAGAGAAATCTAAAATAGATTTAGAGCAAAAAAGTTTAGATTTGCAACGTAACGTTTATACCGCTTTTACGGATGCTAAAGCTGCTTTGAATACTTATGAAGCGTCTACTGTAACTTTAGAGGCAAGACAACAGGCTTATAATTTTGCCAAAGAAAAATATGAAGTTGGTTTGATGAATGCATTTGATTTCACTCAAGCTCAGACATTATTGACTACAGCACAGTCTAATGTTATTACAACAAAATACGATTACATGTTTAAAATTAAAATACTTGAATTTTATTTCGGAATTCCAATCGTTCCAATTATTACAAAATAATTCATTATGAAGAAAAAAACAGTTTATTTCTTATTAGGGGGAGCAGTAATACTTATTGTAGCTTTAATTGGTCTTTCAAAGGCCGGAGTGATAGGGAATAAAGATGAAGGAAAAGAAGTGGAAACCGCGAAAGTAACAGCTTCAACAATTGTTGAAACAGTTTCTGCAACAGGTAAAATTCAACCAGAAATAGAAGTTAAAATTGCCTCGATGGTTTCAGGTGAGATTATTTCGTTAAATGTAAAAGAAGGCCAAGTAGTAAAAAAAGGTGATTTATTAGTAAAAATAAATCCTGACTTGTATACTTCTGGGCTGGAAAGATCTGTAGCGAATTTAGCTGGGACAAAAGCCAGTTTAACGCAGTCTGATGCTAGTTATAAAGAAGCAAAATTAAATTATGATCGTAATAAAACTTTGTACGATAAAGGTGTTATCTCAAAATCAGATTGGGATAAAGCAGTTTCTACTTATGAAGTTGCAAAAGCTACAAAACAAAGTGCTTATTATAATGTTCAAAGTGCTTCGGCTTCGGTTACTGAAGCTAAAGACAATTTAGGACGTACCACAATATATTCTCCGGCAGATGGAACAATTTCTGTTCTGAATGTTGAATTAGGTGAAAGAGTTTTAGGAACACAACAAATGGCTGGTACCGAGCTTTTGCGTGTAGCCAACCTTAACAACATGGAAGTTGAAGTTGATGTGAATGAAAATGATATTGTTAAAATTAAAATTGGTGACGAAGCAAACGTAGAAGTGGATGCTTATCTAAAAAAGAAATTTAAAGGAGTTGTAACCAGTATTTCAAATTCTGCAAGTACAACTCTAACATCAGATCAAGTAACCAACTTTAAAGTTAAAGTTCGTATTTTAAAAGAATCATATTTGGATTTATTAGAAGGAAAACCAAGTGCATATTCTCCGTTTAGACCTGGAATGACTGCTACTGTAGATATTATTACTACTACTAAAACAAATGTATTGGCAGTGCCAATTAGTTCTGTTGTGGTAAAATCGGATACTACAGCGGTAAAAGAATTTAAAGTGGAAGATCCTAACGAAGATAAAAAAGCAGCTCCAAAAAGTGATAAAAAATTCGAATGTGTTTTTGTAAAAGTTGGAGACAAAGCTAAAATCAGAGTGATTAAAACAGGAATTCAGGACGATACTAATATTGAAGTAATGTCTGGTCTGAAATCTGGAGACGTGGTAATTACTGGGCCTTATACAACGGTTTCTAAAGAACTTAATTCTGGGGATAAAGTAAAGCTTAAAAAAGCGGAAGCTCCTAAGAAATAATATATTTTACAGGTCTCAGGCTGAGCGAAGTCGAAGCTGGAAAAGGCTTTGACTTCGCTTATTCTGATATTAATAACTAATAATTAAAATTAAATATTTTGTCTTTTATTCTCAACATCGAAACGGCTACTAAAAATTGTTCAGTATCTGTCGCAAAAGATGGTCAAACCATTGTTTGTAGTGAACTTGCAGAGGAAGGATATTCACACGCCGAAAAACTCCATGTTTTTATTGAAGAGGTAATCGCAAAAGCAGGTATTTCTGTTCAAGAACTAAATGCAATTGCAGTAAGCCAAGGACCAGGATCATACACTGGTTTAAGAATTGGTGTTTCGGCGGCAAAAGGTTTGTGTTATGCTTTAAACATTCCGTTGATAGGGGTTGATACGCTGCAGACTTTGGCTTCTCAAGCTGGCGTTATAGATGGAAAAATTGTTCCAATGTTGGATGCACGCCGAATGGAAGTTTACAGCGAAGTTTTTAATGCAGACTTAACTGTAGAAAGAGCCATTAAAGCTGAAATTATAGACGAAAATTCATTTCACGAATATACAGACAAGCTTTACTTTGTAGGCGATTGTGCCGAAAAATGCAAAGCTGTTTTAACTAAAGAAAACTTTGTGTTTTTAGAGGAAGTAAAATACCCTTCAGCACAAGCGATGAGTAAAATTAGTTTTGATAAGTATCAAAAAAGCGACACTGTAGATGTCGCTTATTTTGAACCTTATTATTTAAAAGATTTTATGATTACTGCTCCTTCTAAAAAAGAGTAAAATTATTTTTGTAAAGTATACGGTTGCACGGCAATTCCAGCTTGGTCTAGTGCAGCTTTGCAATTTTCTAATGTTTCAGTAAAAACAGCTCCATAATCAGCATTTTTAGCCCAAGGACGCACAGCAAAATCAACTGAACTAGCAGATAAGTTTTTTACAAAAACTTCTGGTGCAGGCTTTTTCAATACTTTTGGATTTTTGACTAAAACATCTAATAGAATTTCTTTTGCTTTCTTAATGTCTGAATCATAAGAAACAGCAAAAGTCAAATCGGCTCTTCTTTCTCCTTGCATCGAATAATTAATGATATTCCCGTTAGATAATGCTCCATTAGGAACAAATACTGTCTGATTGTTTGCTGTAATCATTTTAGTGACAAAAATCTGAATTTCAAGAACAGTTGCAATCACGCCTTGTGCTTCAATTGTATCTCCAACTTTAAAGGGCTTAAAAACGATAATAAGCATTCCGCCGGCAAAGTTAGAAAGTGACCCCTGCAATGATAAACCAACTGCAAGTCCCATTGCTCCTAAAATTGCTACGAATGAAGAAGTCTCAATTCCAAGGTTTGAAATAAAGGTTACGAATAATAAGATTCGTAAAGCCCATAACAATATATCGGCAAGAAATTTAGTAAGAGTTGGATCAAGATTTCTCTTCACCATTATTTTTCTAATAATTCGGTTTATTAGCTTGATGGCATATAAACCAACGAATAAAACTATAAATGCCGAAATTAATTTAGGCGAATAATCAATAAAAATATTAGTAAATCGAGTAATGTATTTACTGACTTGTTCTGGGTTAAGATTCATGATTTTTAAATAAAAAAACCTTCTCAAAAGAGAAGGCATATTAGTTGTGCAAATATAAAAATATTTACCTTATCTGAAAATAGGCATTATATCTTGTCTGCAGCTTCATCGCCAATTTCTTCTACTGCCGCAGCCGATTTTTCGCTTGGATCAACAACTGTTTCAGAAATTGTTTCGGTGGTTTCATGTGTTAGAGAAGATGTTTTTTCTTTAACAGTGTCAATGACATCGCTTATTGTGTCTGATGCTTTATCGGCATATTCGCTTACAGTTTCTTTTGCTTTCTCAGCATAATCTGCAGCTTTATCAATGATAGGCTCAGAAACTTCTTTTACTTTGTCAATAGCTTCTTCAGCAAAAGTTTCTGCTTTTTCAATATAAGGAGCAGCAGCTTCTTTAGCCTGCTCAAAAGTGGTTTCGGCATTATTTGCCAATTCTGTTACTGATTCTTTGGTTGAACCAAACAAGTTTTTAAAAAATGAAGATAATCCCATGGTTTTTAATTAATTGGTTATAAATACAATATTAATTAATTTTAGAGAATTACTCGTTTTTTTGATGGTAAATAATTGATAATTAATGTTTAAGTATAAAAAAAGCGTCTCAAAGAGACGCTTTGATTTTAAATATATTTTTAAGGATGCTTCCATTCTTTTTTCTTCACTAATAAAAAACATATTCTGTCATAATTATAGCTTTTAGAGGCTTTGTGATTGTTTTACTAAATATAAGTTTAAAACAATTGTAATTAACGAAAACCTATAAGCTATGAGTAAATTTTCAGAACAAGTCCATATTTCGATAAATACCTTCGACAAAAATGTTATTTATTACAATTTACATCTGGAACAGAAAATGGCCGACCACCATTATTTTTCTTTCGACTGGCAGTATACCGGTAAAACCATAATCGAACCCGAAGATCAGGCAAAAGCGATAAGCAGGTATGTGGGCAGTGAAGTGATTTTTACCTTCAAAGTCAACGGGATGAAGGTCATGTCCAAAGGAATCATTACAAAACTTGTTTCTGTAGATCTCCACGGAAGCCCTGCGGGACTTCGTGTTTTGGGAATAAGCCATACAGTGGTGCTAGACGACATGAAAAAATCAAGAATTTTTCTTGATAAAAGCCTGAAAGATATTGCCCTTGAGATTTTTGCCGAAGAAGGTTCCGGAGAATTCTACCAGCGTGAAGCCGTTGCGCCGACTTACACCAAAACGTTTTCATTTAAACCGCAGTACAACGAAAGCAGTTTTGATTTTATGAAAAGGCTTTCTGCCCGTTACGGACAATGGTTTTATTTTGACGGAATGCGCATGCAGTTCGGCCAGACAAAAGCCAGCAAAGTAGTGCTCATTAACGGTTCGTCCCTGCATAATTATACCATTGAAGCCAGTTTGTTTTCGCATAAAACCTCGTTTGGAGGTTATGATTATAAAAACGCAGGCATTATAAGAAATTCTGCAGCAAAAGCGCAAGGAGGAAGCGGAGACCGTTTTGCTGTTTCAATGGGATGGAATCAGGAATCCATTGCGGCGCAGGATTTAAGCGTTGGAGCCTACACCAATAATGCGCAGAACAAGGAAGAAATAGACGAAATGGTCAGGCTACAGACAGCAGGAAGGGATGCCAACAGTGTTTTCTACAGTGGAACCTCTTATTTCCCTATCGGTGTGGGAGAAGTTTTTACGATTCAAAACAAAACGGTGGAGCACAAATTAGTTGCTGTGGAAGTTACGCATCTCTCCAATACCAACGGCAATTACAGCTGTAAGTTTAAAGCCATCCCTTCTGATGTTGCGGCACCGCATTACACCAATGTCGAAGCCTTTGCGCTGGCAGACAGCCAGCC
>NZ_WWEM01000007.1 GCF_019308285.1 Flavobacterium quisquiliarum | reverse complement strand
GGGTGGCAGGATTCGAACCTGCGGCCTTCCCGCTTTAAGGCGGGACACGATAAAGGTTCTATGCTACAATTGATATTTAAAATCGATGTCTTACAGATATCTTTTTGCACCTCGTTTCTTTATTTTAGATTCTAAAGTCACTGCTTCAGATCTTGAATCTAGTTGAATTGTATAAATGATTTTCCATGGAATACCATTTTTTGTAGATAATGATTGTCCACTATTGTGTCTTCTCAGTCTATCTTCGATATCATTTGTTTGACCGATGTAAAACTTTTCTTTTGTAGTACTGTAAAGAATATAAACGAAAAACATAGAAGTTGGGATTAAAGCAAAAAAGCCGAACATTTCTGTTCGGCTTTTGTCGGGGTGGCAGGATTCGAACCTGCGGCCTCCTGCTCCCAAAGCAGGCGCGATAACCGGGCTACGCTACACCCCGTAGCATTTGCTTATTGATCGTTACTGTGGTCTTCCCGCCTAGAGCGGGACACGATAACCGGGCTACACTACACCCCGAAGATGTATTTGTAATACTGCCCGAAAGCGGATGCAAAGATAGAAATAAATTTCATTTACAAAAGGAAAAAATGAAAATAAATAAAACTTATTTTGACATAGTTATTTCGGATTTATTTTAACCCTAAATTTTTATAATAAAGTTTACATTTGCAACTCAAAAAAACTATAGATACTATGTCAAATACAATCGAAAAAATTAAATGCCTTATTATAGGTTCTGGTCCTGCAGGCTATACAGCGGCGATTTATGCAGCCAGAGCAAATATGAATCCAGTATTATACCAAGGAATGCAGCCTGGTGGTCAATTGACTACAACAAATGAAGTTGAAAACTTTCCAGGTTATGTTGATGGAGTTACAGGACCAGAAATGATGATTCAGTTACAAGAACAGGCAAAACGTTTTGGCGCTGATATTCGTGATGGATGGGCTACAAAAGTTGATTTTTCTGGAGATATTCATAAAGTTTGGATTAATGATTCTATCGAATTGCACTGTGAAACAGTAATTATTTCTACAGGTGCTTCGGCTAAATATTTAGGATTGCCATCAGAACAACACTACTTAAATATGGGTGGAGGAGTTTCAGCATGTGCTGTCTGTGACGGTTTCTTCTACAGAAATCAAGATGTTGTAATTGTAGGAGCAGGAGATTCTGCTTGTGAAGAAGCTCATTACTTATCTAAACTTTGTAAAAAAGTAACCATGTTGGTTAGAAGCGAAAAATTCAGAGCTTCTAAAATTATGGAAGAGCGTGTTCGTAAAACAGAAAACATCGAGATTTTAATGAATCACGATACAGTTGAAGTTTTAGGAGACAGTAATGTTGTTCACGCTATTAAAGCTTTAAACAAAACAACTGGCGAAACAATCGAAATTCCAGCAACTGGTTTCTTCGTAGCAATTGGTCACAAACCAAATACAGATATCTTTAAAGAGTATATCACTCTTGATGAGACTGGATATATCGTAAATACTCCAGGTACATCTAAAACGAATGTTGAAGGTGTATTCGTAGCAGGAGACGCTGCAGACCACGTATACCGTCAGGCAATTACTGCTGCTGGAACTGGATGTATGGCAGCATTGGATGCTGAAAGATATTTAGCTTCTAAAGAATAAACAGTTATAGTGTTCAGTTTTCAGTTAGATAGTATTCAGTCTGAAAACTATAAAAGAAAAAGCTCCGATCATCAAATGATCGGAGCTTTTTCTTTTTAGTCTATTTGTGCTGCAAACGGAACTGAATACTTAAAACTGAACACTGAATATTACGACTATTTTATCTTCTTAAACAACTTAGCTTCTTCAGAAAAACGAGTTAGTGTAATGGCAGGACTTCCTAAAAGAGAGATTTCCGCTTTATCGCCAACTGCCAATGAAAGTGTTGTTTCAGCAAAAATACTTCCTACTGCATAATTTTCAGCTGTAACATTGGCATCTTTCAAAGTAAATTTTGTTCCTGTGAAAACCGAATTGTTGTCTAATCTAATAGTTGCTTTTTCTGCAATACCTTCGATGGCAGCATTAGCTCTTTGGTACAAATCACATTTGAATTTTATAGCAGAAACTAATGTTTTAACAGAAGCGTTTTTACTCAATTGTAAGCTTCCATCTTCTGCTTTTAAATTCAGTTCTGTTTTCGATTTATCATCTGCAATTAAGGTGAATTTTTTTGAATTTACATTCAAGTACAATTTAGAAAAATCAAGGCAATTCATTGTAATATCATCCAATTGTAATTCCTGAATGGCATAAACGATTGCTTCATTTTTGGTAATCACTTTATTTAATGACTTCGTGTAAGTAACTTTAACAGATAGTTTTTTAAAAATCGTCGATTCTTTATTGGTATATAATCGAAGCGTTTTTTCTCTTAAATCCATACCAATGATATCGTGTAAATTATCATCGGCTTCGATTTTGATTTCGTTTTTTTCTCCTTGTTCTAAATATACCTCAAGATTATCATCGACTTCAATGGCATCAAAACTGCCAACTTCTTTTATCGAAGTAGTTACAACTTTAGAGCCTTTAACTTTTTCTCTTTTTTGTGCAAAAGTGAATGTTGTAACAAATAATAATAAGAGCAACGCTGTACTTTTTTTCATTAATTCTAGATTTGATTTTGACAAATATAAAAAAATCATCCACTTTTGATGAATGATTTCTTTTATATTTAACAGTTACTTCTGTTTAGCTTTTGCTAATGTTTCCTCCAGAGCTTTCAGATTTCTCTATAGTTTTAGGAGAACCGCTGTAATTGATATTTCCGCCGCTTGAGGCTTGCGCTTTTAAGCTTACAATAGGTCGTATCGAAATTGTACCGCCGCTAGAAGCTTCTGCATGAACATCATTAGACATCAATTTACCTGCATCAATACTTCCTCCGCTTGAAACCGAAGTACTTAAACTTAATGATTTTCCTTCAATAACTACAGAACTACCACTGCTAGAATCAACAGAGATTTTGTCTGACTCAATATTAACATTCATCGAAGCCGCGCTTGAAGTCTCTAATGTAATGTTTTCACCTTCGATGACATTTTTAGTTTTAACGGATGAAGCACTTGAAGCTTCTATCTTGTCTACAATAGGCATTTTTACAGTTACTTTTTTTGCTGTGATGTTGCGGAAAGAGTTGTATTTGCATTCAATAACCAATGTTCCGTTTTCTACTTTAGTAACAATTTCTTTTTGAAGATTGTCATCTGCCTCAACAGTGATTTCTTTAGAATCAGCTTGTTCAATTACTACATCAATAGCATTACTTACTTTGATATTAGTAAAATCTCCCTGAACAGTTCTTTTTTCAGTTGTAACATTTCCGCTTCCTTCAATTGCGTTCATGTTAAAATTACATGAAGCAAACAACAATGCTGTTAGGGTTGCGATAACAAATTTTGTAATATGAATGATTATTTTGATCATGGCTTAGTTAATTTTGATTATAACTCCGTTTTTATCTGTGGTTAGTTTTCCTTTAGTTTTTTTTCCGTTTATAACTTCTTTTCCATTTATCTTTACTGAAACTTCTTTTATTGTATCATTACCAATAGTACTTATTTCTTCTGTATCATAGTCATGATCATCGTCATCGTGATCTTTTGCTGGGCAGTTTAAACATTTAACTTTAGATCCGATTACTTTATAGTTGTAATTTCCATCATAATTTAGATTAAAGAAATCGTCTTCATAGCTAAAATAATCTCTAACAGAACTATCTGGTTTAAATAGTTGTCCTTCTGGTAGATATAGGTAGATGTCAACTTCTTGTCCTCTGAATTTGTTTTTTATATCTGTCAGAAAATAGTTATCCAAAATTAATTGATTTCCGTTAACTTGAAACTTATAATTGATCTTTTCTGCTCTTTTTTTAGCATTTGTAAAAGAATTTCCTCTTGCACTTTTTTCTACCTGAATAAATGGAGTTTTTTGATCTGTATGCAATACATGTAAACGAACATCGTTGGAATAAATCAAGTCATTGCTGGCAGAATCCTGAACAAATTCAAAATCTCTGTAATGATTCAGGCTTTTTGTATAATAATCGCTGTATTTGAACTTTACGTACAAGGTATCAGTTGTATTAATTGTTATGGCTTTCTTCTCAATTACTTTATTATCATGAGAGATTTCAGTTGCCTGTTTAATTCCGATGCTTGCTAAAATTGCAATAGAGATAATCCAAACTGCTAAAAGTGTATATTTTGTAATGTTTCCAATTGATTTTAAGTTTGGAGATAACAATTTAAACCCTAAAAGTGTTAAGAAAAAGAACGGAATTCCAACAACAAAGAACATTAATAATCCAAATGACCAAAGCGGATATTCTGTAAAGTTTCCAGCTTCAACAAAATTCTGCCAAGGGAAATCAACAAAAATATTGGTTCCTAAAGTAAAAACTCCGATTAACAACATGATCAAAGTTGCGATTCCGCTTATGATTAGAATTACACCTAAAAACTTTGCAAAAATCTTAAAAATTGTCATGATAAAGTCTCCAAATGAACTACTTATTCTCTCAGCTCCCGACTTTACTTGGTTTCCCATTTCGTCATAATCTGCATTTTTGAATTTTTCAGAAAGGGTATCAATTTCTTCGCGAACTTTTTTTTCAATGTTCGAAATAGTTACCGGCTCACCTGTCATTTCTAATTTTTCTGAAGTTGTAACTGCTTCAGGAGTTACAATCCAAAGAACGAAATAAGCCAAGATTCCTGTTCCAAAACCTGCAAAAACGAAAATCAAGAAAATGATTTTAATCCAAACAGCATCAATTCCAAAGTAATGACCTAAACCTGTAGCCACACCACCAATTAAACCTTTTTCTTTATCACGGTATAATTTTTTGTGTTTTCTTGGACCGTAATTATTATAAGATTGATTTGCGTTTTCTTCGTCTTCAATTCTGTAGTCTTCTGGTTGTCCCATCACCGCAATCACTTCGTCAACGTCTTTCAGTCCTACAACATGTTTTTCGCTTTTTTGTTTTTCCGTCAATAATTCAGAAACACGCATTTCGATATCTTTAATAATTTCATCCTGACCAGATGAGTTGTTAAGTGATCGTTTTATAGCGTCAAAATAGCGTGTTAATTTTAAGTATGCGTCTTCATCGATGTGAAAAAACATCCCGCCTAAGTTAATATTTACTGTTTTGTTCATGACTTATTGATTTTGATTGGTGATTAAGTTTACAGCGTCAGACAATTCTGTCCAAGTTCCGCTAAGTTCGTTTAAAAAAGTTTGCCCTATTTCGGTTAATCCATAATATTTTCGTGGTGGCCCTGAGGTCGATTCTTCCCATCGATAATTAAGTAAACCATCATTTTTTAATCTAGTTAACAACGGATAAACAGTTCCTTCTACAACTAGTAATTTTGCGTTTTTTAAAGTGTCTAATATTTCTGATGTATAGGCATCTTTTTCTTTTAGGACAGATAAGATGCAAAACTCAAGAACACCTTTGCGCATCTGTGCTTTTGTGTTTTCAATGTTCATAATTTCATTTTGTTTTTTTTTGATTGAACAATTCGTTTTTTGATTGATGATGATTGCTTTGCCAGTTCGCCTTTCTGGCTCGGGTGATTGATGATTGATTTCGAATATAACTTTTAACCTTTTTAAGGATTACTTTATAAAAGGAATCGTAATCGGATATTTGTATAATTCTCCGTTTGAAGCTTTTATTGAAGCATAAATCACTAAAAAGAATTCAACAAATTTTAATAATCCAAAAAGCACTACAGCTGTAATTCCTACACTTAGCATTCCGATATGCGCTTGAAAGTCAAAATTTCTAATCACAAAATCGTGGTCATTAAAAACAGCTTCCATTGGAATATTCTGCAAAATGATAGTAATAAAAATAGGTATAGCGATAAGTGCTAAAATCAAAGTATAAAGCAATAAGCTTAACTGAAAGTTCAAAGCCTGTTTTCCGTGATGGTCTGCAAATTCAGATTTGTCTTTGTAGTTCGTCCAAATGATTAACGGAAAAATATAGTTTCCAAACGGAATTATATATTGACTTAATGTACTCAAATGAGTAAATGCTGCTGTATTCTTTTCTGATGTTTTTTCCATGATGAGTGGTGTTGATGATTGCATGATTAAAAGTATATAGTAATTTCTTATGCAAATATATGTCTAAAAAACAGTATCTTGTTTTACATAGTACTAATTATTAACAAAAATTTAACAATTTAAAAAGTAAGAATATGTATTTAAATTGTTGATAATCATTCGGAAGTATTGAATTTATTGAGGTCTTTCTGATAGTTGAATAATTTATTGTGCATGCATAGTTTTTTTGTATTTTTACATAAAAAATAAATCACATGGCACTTTCTGTATCAAAACTTAATAAGTTCGTTCTGTTTAAACTTCCTTCTGCCTACTTCTGCGGCGTACGTGTTAAGGATATAAACGATTCAAGTTGTACCGTAACAGTCAAACACAGATGGATTAATCAGAATCCTTTTAATTCGATGTATTTTGCAGTTCAGGCTATGGCGGCAGAATTGACAACAGGTGCTTTGGTAATTTCTCAAATTCAGCAAAGCGGCAAAAAAATCTCTATGTTAGTTGCCAACAACAAAGGAAACTTTACCAAAAAAGCAACAGGCCGAATTACATTTGTCTGCAAAGACGGACATTTAATTGCAGATGCTATTAAAAAAACAATCGAAACTGGAGAAGGCCAGACGTTTTGGATGAAATCTATCGGTACCAATGAAGAAGGTGTTCAGGTTTCGGAAATGGATTTTGAGTGGAGTATTCGAGTGAAATAGGGTTTTGTTTGCCACGAATTTCACGAATTAGCATAAATTTAAATACGATGTTTTTTAGTGTAAATTAGTGAAATTCGTCGCGAAAAAAAATAAAAAAAGGCTTCGAACAATTAGAAGCCTTTTACTTTATAATTTAATGTTACTTTTTGGTACAACAAGATTTTTTGTCTTTTTTGTCTGCTGTTTTTTTACAGCATGATTCTTTTTTCGCTTTATCTTTTTTCGCTGGTTTCGTGTCCTGAGCGCTTACGCTAATTGTAAATAAAGCAACGGTAACGATTGTGATTACTTTTGTCATTTTGTTTTAATTGTTTTTTGTTAGAAGAATTATAATTGAGTGAATCAAATATAGATTGATTTATTGTTTGTAAGAATAGTTCTGTTGTTAATGTTTTGGTAAAAAACTCAAAAGCCGTAGGCAATTTTACGCTCTTTATATTTTCCTTTTTCTATAATCCATATAATTTCATAACCTCCAGCTCCATCACTATTGCTAGATGTGATATATAAAGTATCGGATTTTTGATCATAATTTATTTGGGTTTTAAAAAGAGTAGGTTCAAATAAATCGTCGAAAGAGTTTTTAGGAAGTTCAATACTATTGTTGCCTAAAGTAACCGTTATACTTTTATAAGCCTTTTTAGGAATTTCGCCATCGGTTCCCCAAAAAGATTTTCCGTTAATTTCTTTTAGAAAAGATTTGTCCTTCCCTGAAAAGATTAATTTTGCCAAATTTAATTCGAATTTTTTGCTTTCGATACTAATATTAAAACCATCTTTTTCGAAAACAACTTTAGTTTGAGTTTCTTTGATTAATGGGATTTCTGTGAATTCAGACAAATATTGAATCCTGTCTTTGTGTAAATAACCGCTTCTGTCTTTGTTATTTTTAGAATAATCAATATTGATCCAGTTGTTTTTTGGTTCAAAGCAATACACGACAAAGCCGTTATTTAATTTGTCTGAAATATTATTTCCTTTTGAAGCTTCAGTCCGGATATTTACATAACCATCGTTATCTTTTATGACTGCGAATTGACCAAAAGCATTATTTAAAAATAAAACGAAAAGGATGGAAGAAATTGCTTTCATTTTTGTTTACGGTTATACGATCTTTTAATTAGGTATTGAATAAGTATTGTAAGTAATAAAACTGCAATAATAAGCAGTTCCATAAAAACTAATCCAACAAAAGGCATTCCGCATCTGATTCGTCCATTTGATTCTTGATTAAGTTTATGCTCAAGAAATACATAGGCCCAATAAGAAAAAGCAATTTGCAAAAGAAAATTAATGATGCTGATTTTAGCAAAATTTAATTTTATGCTTCTCGCATAGTCTTTAATTCCAAATATAAGCTGTAAAATCAAAGGTAGAAAAAGCAGCAAAAAAGGATTGAAGTCAAACATAAGGTTGATTTTAGATTGGTTTTTAGCTGTTTCTTCTCAACCAAAATTAATGCCAATTCAAATTTTTTAAACCATATAAGTTATGTAAGTAAATATTTTTTTCAAATAAACTTAAATCACTTATATGGTTCAAAAACAAATCAATAATTCAAATTAACCCCAAAACCAATTCCCATATCACTGTCATAATGCGTCGTGATTCCAAAGTTTCGGGCAACAATGTATTTCAGTCCCGCCATATATTCTTTATCTGTATTCCACATTAAATTCATTCGAAGTCTTTGCGAAAGCGGAATATCTTTTCGTTCAAATTGCACTCTTACGTTTCCATCGGTATAAACCTCAACTTGTGCCTTTATAAGCATTGGCAAAGTATATTCGGCTCCTAAACTGAAAACCGAACGATTGTCTTTGGTGTTTTTCTGTCCAAAAAGATTTTGTTCCTGTTCGTCCATTCCCATTTTTCGGTAGCGCCAGTCAAAACCAATAAAAGGCATTAACCATTGATTTTTTCCAATGTAACGTCCAATATGAGTTTCGGTTTCATAACCATGTTTGTCATTATAGCCCAATCTCCATTCCGTTCCAATACTCCATCTTGTGTTGCTGAACATAGCTTCACCATCATTTCCATTGCTGGCAAAATCATTTTCTGCCATAAAATGAAACATTCGATCATCCATTTTCAACATTTTGAAAGCCATTTCCGGATGATGAATCAACGGATTTGGTGCTGAATTTTCATAGCTAAAAATTCTTCCCATTCCAGCCATCATGTGATATAAAATATGGCAGTGAAAGAACCAGTCCCCATCAGCATTTGCCTGAAATTCGATCGTATCGGTTTCCATTGGCATAATATCAATCACATTTTTTAGCGGAGCATAATCTCCGTGTTCATTCAGAATTCTAAAATCATGTCCGTGCAAATGCATGGGGTGGCGCATCATCGAACCGTTGTATAAAACGATACGAACATTTTCTCCTTTTTTGATTAAAATTTTATCGGTTTCGGAAACGACTTTATTGTCTAAACTCCAAACATAACGATTCATATTTCCAGATAAAGTAAAACGCAATTCTTTAACAGGAGCATCTTTTGGAAGATTCGTTTTAAAAGGAGATTTCAGCATTCCGTAATTCAAAGTCACAATTTCAGAAGTTTCAGTGCTGTCACTTTCCATTTTCATTTCTTCCATATTATGATTCGAATGATCCATCGCAGGTTTTGCATTTTCATCTTCACCCGAAATTTCAGGATACATTACGGCATTCATGTCCATTTTGTTCAAAGACATATTCATGCCCATATCATTCATTTCGCCGTTCATTTTCATCATATCGTTCATCATTTTCATGCCTTCAAAATATTTTAGTTTTGAAAGATGATGAACAGGTTGTTTTTCTCCACTTCCTAAAAACAAAGACGCAGATCCTGTTCTGTCTTCGGCTGTAGCCAAAAAAGCAAAAGATTTATGATCTTCTGGAACAGTAACGACAACATCATAAGTTTCAGAAACGGCAATAATCAAACGATCCACTTCTACTGGTTCGACATCGTTTCCATCACTTGCTACAACGGTGATTTTTCCTCCGCCATAAGTCAGCCAGAAATAACTGGAAGCACCGCCATTGGCAATTCGCAATCTAACTTTTGAGCCAGGTTTGAGATCTGAAAATTGTTGTTCATTTTTACCATTAAGCAGAAATTTTTCATAATAAACATCGCTGACATCCATTGCGTTCATTCGTTTCCATTCGTTGGTCACTTTGGTTGAAAAATGTCCTTGTTTGATAGCTTCGGAATAACTTTGAGTCGTTCCTTTTTTTATCGCAAACCAATCGTTGGCATTGTGAAGCATTCGCTGAATATTTTCTGGTTTCAAATCAGACCATTCACTTAAAATAACTGGAATCGTTGGTAAATCATCAATTCCTTTTCGAATAGTTGAATCGTCTTTTTTCTTGTTGATGATAAAAAGTCCGTACAAACCAATTTGTTCTTGTAATCCCGAATGACTGTGATACCAATACGTTCCATTTTGAATTATGGGAAAAGAATATTTATGAGTTGTTCCAGGTTCAATAGGCATTTGAGTCAAATACGGAACTCCATCTTCTTTATTGGGCAGAAATAATCCATGCCAGTGCATCGAAGTGGTTTCTTTTTTTAATTCGTTGTGTACATAAATTTCTGCAATATCGCCTTCGGTAAAAGTCAGAGTTGGCATCGGAATTTGTCCATTTACTGCAATCGCACGTTTTTCTTTACCCGAGAAATTGACAATTGTATCGCGAACATGCAAATCATAACGCACTACTTTTTGCGCCTTTAACTGAATAGCAATTAAAAAAAGCACAAGTATATATTTTATTTTTGTCATCGATTATAATTTTAAATCGTTAGGTTAAATTTATTTTAACACATAGAAACATAGATTTTTGTGTCTAAAAAAGAGCATAAAAGAAACTAGTTTCCACACATAGCTATGTGTATTGTAACAAGTGAAACGCCTTTACGCACAATGCAAAACTATGTTTCTATGTGTTGAAAATAATTGCGTCCCAACTCACAATTTTAGATTTCTCAATCGTAAAGCATTTACAATTACCGAAACAGAACTCAAACTCATTGCCACCGCAGCCAACATCGGCGAAAGCAATATTCCTAAAAACGGATATAAAATTCCTGCTGCAATTGGAACGCCCAAAGTATTATAAATGAAGGCAAAGAATAAATTCTGTTTAATATTTGACATTACAGCGTGGCTGAGGTTTTTAGCTTTTACGATTCCGTTTAAATCGCCTTTAACCAAAGTGATTTTAGCACTTTCTATTGCGACATCTGTTCCTGTTCCCATTGCAATTCCGATGTTAGATTGCGCTAAAGCTGGAGCATCATTGATTCCGTCTCCCGCCATGGCAACAATTTTTCCTTGAGCTTGAAGACGTTCAATTTCTTTTAATTTATCGTGTGGAAGACAATCTGCTTTAAACGAACTCAAATGCAAATGTTCAGCAACTGCTTTTGCTGTATTATGATTGTCGCCCGTCATCATGATAACCTCAACGCCTTGAGTAATTAATTCTTTGATCGCTTTTGCACTGTTTTCCTTGACGGCATCGGTAATCGCAACATAACCTAAAACAATATTTTCAATTGCGATGTACGAAATAGTTTTTCCTAAATTTTGTTCTGCTGTTACTTTTTGTTCTAAATCACTAGAAACAGAAACGCCGATTTCTTCCATTAATTTTTTATTTCCTAAAGCTACTTTTTTGCCTTCGATAGTTCCTAAAACACCTTTTCCGGCAATCGTTTCAAAACCTTGAACTTCTTTGAATGAACTATCTTTTGCTTTCGCGAAATTGACTACGGCCTGCGCCAAAGGATGCTCGCTATGCTGATTTAAAGAAGCAATATTTTCGAGTAGAAAATCTTCGTTATTATGGATAGCAACTATTTTTTCAACCGATGGTTTTCCTTCTGTAATGGTTCCTGTTTTGTCGGTAATTAAAACATCAATTTTATTCATGTTTTCCAGAGCTTCGGCATTTTTAATCAGGATTCCGTTTTGTGCTCCTTTCCCAACTCCAACCATAACCGACATTGGAGTTGCCAATCCAAGTGCGCACGGACAAGCAATAATTAAAACGGCAATCGCATTAATTAATCCGTAAACATAAGCGGGTTCAGGACCAAATTTCGCCCAGACAAAAAATGTTACAATCGAAATGATAACTACTGTAGGCACAAAATATTTAGAAACCCTATCGGCTAGTTTTTGAATTGGAGCACGAGATCTGCTGGCATCATTTACCATTTGGATAATTTGCGAAAGCATCGTTTCTGAACCCACTTTTTCGGCAATCATCACAAAAGATTTTGTACCATTTATAGTTCCTGATATTACAGAATCTCCAACCTTTTTATCCACGGGAATTGGTTCTCCTGTAATCATAGATTCGTCGATGCTGCTTTCGCCAAAATAGATTTTTCCATCAACGGGAATTTTTTCTCCCGGTTTTACACGTAATAAATCGTCTTTTTTGATATTGTTAATGGAGATTACTTTGTCAATTCCTTTTTCTACTAAAGTTGCTTCGGTTGGAGCTAATTTCAATAATTCTTTTATCGCACCATTGGTTTGTCCGTGTGCTTTGGCTTCCAGTAATTGTCCTAATAAAACTAAAGTGATAATTACGGTTGCAGCTTCAAAATACAAATGTATAGTTCCGTGATGCGATTTGAATTCGGCTGGGAAAATATCAGGAAAAAACATTCCAACAATACTAAATAAGAATGCTACGCTTGTCCCGATTCCAATTAAAGTAAACATGTTTAAATTCCAAGTCACAATCGATTTGTAAGCGCGAACAAAAAACATCCAACCCGCATAAAACAAAACAGGAATTGAAAATAAAAGCTGCACCCAATTCCATTTTTCAATTGACATTACATTATAAAGCGGATTATTCGGAATCATTTCTGACATTGAGATAATGAAAATAGGAAGTGTAAACAAAATTGCGATTTTCATTTTCTTCAATAAATCAGAATAGGTTTTGTTTTCCTCACTTTCAGAAGCCTGCATCGGAACCAAATCCATTCCGCAAATTGGGCAGTCACCCGGTTCGTTTGAAACAATTTCAGGATGCATTGGACAAGTAAATTGTGTTGCTGTGATGGCAACTTGGGGAACTAAATCCATTCCGCAAACTGGGCAGTCTCCAGGTTTATTATACGTTTTGTCACCTTCGCAATGCATTGGACAATAATAAACGTCATTTGCACTCTGGTGATGCATTTTTTTTATTTCTGATTTATGTTGGTCATGATGCTCTTTTTTATGACCTGAACAGCATGATTTAACAGCTGATTCTCCATGATTTTTAGGAGAATCTATTTCGATAGTATAATTTCCTGCAGCAGACAAAACCTCTTGAAATTTTTCTGTTGGTACATGTTTGTCCATTGTTATTGTAGCAGTCGGCGGATTTAGAGTTACTTCTGCCTGAACGCCTTCAACTTCATTTAAAGTTTTTTCTACTTTAGTTCGGCATCCATTGCACGACATTCCTGAAATTATATATTGATGAGTCATTGTATTGGTTTTTAAGTATTACAATGCAAATTTCTGAACTATTGGCGAGTTCGGTTTGTAGAATTTTGGGAATGATTTGTAAGATTTACGAAGATTTTTGTTTCACGCAGATTTGGCAGATTTAAGCAGATTTTTTTAAAAGTTGCTATTTAATCTCGCAAAGACGCAGAGACGCTAAGTTTTTTAAATAAAGATAAGTCAATAAGTTTTTAAAGTTTTCACGTAGATTAAGCAGATTTGATTTGCAAATAAATATCTGCAGAATCTGCTTAAATCTTTTAAAATCTGCGTGAAAAATAAAACTTTGCGCCTCTGCGGCTTTGCGAGAAATTGACTTTTTTACAAATTCTCTATCTGAATACGCATTTTATCTTTTGATTGCTTAAATGAAGTAGGAGTGTAGCCCGTAATTTTTTTGAATTGATTGCTTAAATGTGCTACGTTGCTGTAATTAAGAATATCAGCAATTTCGCTTAACGAAAGTTCATTATAAACCAATAATTCTTTTACTTTTTCAATTTTCTGGCTAATGAAATATTTTTCGATCGTAGTGTTTTCAATTTCAGAAAATAAATTGCTCAGCGAATTATAATCTTGATTGAGGTTTTCTGCGAGATAATCGGACAAGTTTATTTTAAGATCATTGTTTTTATGATGAACCAAATCGACGATTAGATTTTTTATTTTTTCGACAGTTTTTGTTTTTTTATCATCGATTAAATCAAAACCTAAAGCTTGAAGATTTTCTAATAAAACCTCTTTTTGCGAATCATTGATTTCGTTTTGTAACTCAACCTCACCTAATTCAACAGCAATAGTTTGAAGTCCGAGTTTTTCGAACTCAGACTTCACAACCATTTTGCATCGGCCGCACACCATGTTTTTGATGTAAAGCTTCATATTTATTTGATCGTTTCTACGACATTTCCGCAAGTTAGCATAGAAGAACCATAGTAAGGATTCTTAACTGCCTTTTCTTTGCTTAACCAATCGGCATCAGCCATAGGGCAATATTGTTTGTAGATTGGTTCAGTTGGACTTGAAACTTTTATCAAATCGTAAGTTCCTTTCGATAATGATTTGAAAGTCTCACGTTGTTTTTTAAGATCTGAAGAAGTCGAAATACTTTTAGCATCAGCAGTTAGTTTTTTTACTACCTTCATCCAAACGGTATGTTCGTTGCTTTTTAATTTATCCATTTTTACAGCTGTGATGGCACTCAGTAAATCTTTGGCTTTCGCCGAAGTCAATTTGCTGTCACTTTTTATAAGTGCATCTTTTACAGTAAAGTAAGCATCGTAAACCGATTGTAATTGAGAATCGGCGATTTCAATTGCTGTCAATTCAGAATTATTGTTTTTTGCCTGAATTGTATTTGCGCTAAAAAATACTGTAAATGCTGTTGCTAAAGCTATGATTGATTTTTTCATTGTATATAATATTTGGTAAAGGATTAATTTCCTTTAAAATTAATTAAAAAAGTTGATTTCAAAAAGACCCAATATGGGCTGTACTAAATGCAATAATTATATTTTCGGCTTCAGCCAAATAGAAGTAAATCCAGAAGAAATAGTTGAATTACTATAAGATGAAATTTTGTTTTTTAAAGAAAAATTGAAAACATCATTTTGCAAATCAAAATCGTTTGAAGTCAAAATAACAAATTGTAATGCAGAAGTTGTACAGCCCGAATGACGGCACTTTCCGTCACAATTGTGTTTTTCTTGTTTTGAAGTTTTCTTTTCACAGCATTTTTTAGAACAGCTGTTTTCTTCTTTAGAAGTAATTTCTTTGTGATGTCCCATATTACATGCATAAGTATAACTTGGATTCAAAAAGAAACTAAGTGTTATAAAAAGCAGTATTATATGGGTTTTCTTTTTCAAAGAAATTGTTTTTAGAAGTACAAATTTAGCTAAAAATGTTCGAGGAAATTACTTTTTAAGATTTTGCTAACTAGAGTTTTTTAAAATCTGTTGGTTTCATGTTTTTGCGCTTTTTGAAATAATTCGTCAAATGACTCTCGTCAGTAAAACCAAATTCATACGCAATCTGCTTAATCGGTAATTGATTGTTATGAAACCTTTTCTCTATTAAAGTTGTTCTTAAATTATGAATGTATTCCCGATAACTAACACCAAAAGTCCTTTTGAAATAAGCGCTGAAATAGGTTTGTGCGATATTAAAATGCTCTGCAATAATTTTAATTTGAACTAATTTTGGCTGATAAATATTCTGATGAATATAATTAGCAATTTGTTCATTATCCAAATGTGTCGATTTCATCTGAAGATTCATGCCTCGAATGGTTTCCTTAATTAAACCAAAAATCGAAAGAATCTGATAGAAAACAATTGGAGAATTAGTTACATCTATGTATTTGTCATAAGTAACAATATTTTCAACAGTGTTTTTTAGAATCGTTTTACAAGGTTCATCAAACTTTAAAACAGTTTCTTTTAAAATTTTATCTCTCATGAAACTTTCGGGAGTATTGACCAAAAATTCATCGCAGGTAAGATTCTGTTTAGAGTTGAAATAATTATCAGTGAATTTAATGAAAATGAATCCTGTACTTTTCTTGATATCAAAATAATGTTCGTCGTCTGGCGAAATCACAAATAAATCTCCAGCTTTATAAGGAAGGAGATTATGGTTTAAATGATGAACTCCGCTTCCCTTTTTGATATAAATAATTTCGTAATAAGTATGAGTATGTGGTGGAAGATGAAATTTTTCTTCCTCAAATTCATCCAATACTAGTGTTTTAAACTGATTTAATTTAGGCATAACTTAAATTTACAATTTTATGTCACAAATATACAATTTATGATCGAGCTAACGGTGTTAATTTTGCAACGTAGAAATCATTCCTTTCTACTTTTAATGAAATGAAAAAAAGTCTTATTGCGCTCTCTTTAGGAGGGTTAACTATTGGAATTACAGAATTTGTAATGATGGGCCTTTTGCCTGATATTGCCACAGATATGAAAGTTTCCATTCCTGTTGCTGGATATTTAATATCTTCTTATGCACTTGGAGTTGTTATTGGAGCACCCTTATTGGTAATTGCAGGAAGAAATTATGCGCCTAAAAAAATGCTTTTGATTTTAGCATTAATGTTAGCTGTGTTTAATGCATTGTCTATTATTGCTCCTGATTATAATGTTTTATTTGCTTCTCGTTTTCTTTCTGGTTTGCCACATGGAGCATTCTTTGGAGTGGGAGCGGTAGTCGCAAGCCGTTTGGCAGATAAAGGAAAAGAAGCACAGGCTATTTCTATTATGTTTGCCGGATTAACTATTGCGAACTTAATAGGCGTACCTATCGGAACTTATATAGGGCACCATTTTATCTGGCGTTATACTTTTGTTTTAATTGCTTTTGTGGGATTATTAACGTTTCTGGCAATTTATATGTGGATGCCAAATCTGGAAAAAGGAGAAAGTGTCAATATGAAAACACAACTTCAATTCTTTAAGAAAACAGAAGCCTGGCTGATTATCGGAATTACGGCAATTGGTTTTGGAGGTTTGTTTGCTTGGATCAGTTATATTGCTCCTTTATTAATTAATGTTTCTAAGTTTTCGCCAGAAGATGTTTCGTATATCTTGATTTTGGCGGGATTAGGAATGGTCGTTGGAAATTTCGCAGGAGGGAAATTGGCAGACCGATTTTCGCCGGCTCCAACTACATTGGCTTTATTGTTAGTAATGTCAGTAGATTTGGTTTTGGTTTATTTCTTCTCTTTTAATCAATATGTGTCTTTATTTCTGACATTCTTAACTGGTGCGATTTCTTTCTCTGTTATAGCGCCAATCCAGATGCTTATGATTCGTACAGCAAAAGGAGCAGAGATGATTGCTTCAGCATCACTTCAAGGAAGCTTTAATATAGGTAATGCTTTAGGAGCCTTTCTAGGCGGATTGCCTTTGGCGGCGGGCTTTAGTTACTCATCACCTAATTTAATTGGCGTCGCTATGTCAATTATCGGAATGATTATTACATTCATATTGATGAAGTTACATCGTAAACAAGTTGCAGTACAGCACATTTAAAAATATTTTTACTCTTTTTTAAGCCCTTAACTTTTGTTTAAGGGCTTTTTTTGTGTCTATAAATGACTTTTTGTTTCTAATTATTCTCTTTTTTCTCTACTTTATCGGAAAATACACTTTAAAAATTAGCATAATTTTCTTCTGACTTCATTTTTTTTTAGCATCTCTTTAACTTTTTAAGTGTAAAAATAACACCTAATAATTTCGTAATTAATATTCATGTAATCGATTGTTTTTTTTATAAAAATAGAATCAAATGAACGATTAGTAATAATATTTTTAATATTTTAAGTTAAGATAAATTATATATCTCACATAAAAAAGCAATAAAATTTTCAATATGTAATTTTTTTTAGCAAATTTTTATGAGAATTTATTTTTCGTTTAAAAAAAATATCTATGTTTGTGTAATCGATTACAACTTTTTTTTTGATGTTCGAAATCGATTAAGTTATAACAATTAAAAAGTAACAGGAATTAACACTGTTATTTGCAGATATAGGAAAATTAAGCATAAAATAATACCTGTAATAATTTTAAAAATGAATTGAAAGTAACCACAAAAAACCACTTAAACCAAAACGAAGAAAAATTAACAACTTAAACAATCAACCATGAACTTTAAAGAACTATTAAACAAAGGAGCAAATTTTTGCTTTAAACTTGTTTTCTTACTGTGCTTATTGATCGGCAGTCAAATGCATGCACAGGGCACTACTATAGAGGGAACCGTGAAGGATGCCGCAGGACTTTCTCTGCCAGGCGTAAATGTCTTGGAAAAAGGTACCAAGAACGGAACTTCTACTGACTTTGACGGTCACTTTAAAATAAAACTAACCAATCCGAAAGCTGTTTTAAGCTTTTCTTTTATTGGTTTTAAAAGTATTGACATTTCTACAGAAGGAAAATCCAAGGTAAACGCTACAATGACCGAAGATTCTAATAACCTAAATGAGGTTGTTGTAATTGGATACGGTACTTCTAAGAAATCTGATTTGACAGGAGCTGTATCTACTATTTCGGGTAATGATCTGAAAAAAGTACCAGTAGCAAATGTTGCCGAAGCTTTAACAGGTAGAATCGCTGGTGTGCAGGTTATGTCGTCTGAAGGTTCTCCAGATGCTGATATTAGAATTAGAGTTCGTGGAGGTGGATCTCTTACTCAAGATGCTTCGCCTTTAATTATTGTGGATGGATTTCCAATCAATAATATGAATGATATTTCGTCATCTGATATTGAGACAATGACCGTTTTAAAAGATGCGGCTTCTACAGCAATCTATGGATCTCGTGGTGCAAATGGGGTAATCTTGATTACAACAAAAAGTGGAAAAGATGGGAAAATAGCGGTGAACTTCAATATGTTCTATGGTATGAAAACCATCGCTAATGAAATTGACGTTTTATCTCCTGAAGATTATACAAAATGGCAATACGAATATGCGTTGCTTTCTCAAACAGGAACAAAAGTACCTTCGGATCCAACTTCTTACACAAAATATTTTGGAAATTGGCAGGATCACGATATGTACAGTGGTTTAAAAGGGAATGATTGGCAAAAGCAGATTTTTGGACGTAGAGGTGAGGTGCAAAGCCGTGATTTAGGAATTAGAGGAGGAACGGATAAGCTTAATTATAACTTTAATTATGCTCATTACGATGAAAAGGCAATTATGTTGGGTTCAAATTACAAAAGAAACAACCTTGCATTGGCATTAAAAAGTAAAATAAGTGATAAGATCGATGTTGGTTTTACAGTGCGTTATTCTGATACAGAAATTGATGGTGGTGGTGTAAATGAGCAGAATGAAAAATCTTCATCAGATTCTCGTATGCGTACTATTGTGGGTTATGCACCGATTCCAGTATCAGGTTTGACTTCTGATGATGTTTCTGGAGACGGAACAGATGTATTAATAAATCCTTTGAGATCTATTTCAGATAATGAACGTCAGCAGTTTCGTAAGAACTTTAATATGCTGGGAAGTTTTGGATGGGAATTGGTTGATAATTTAAAATTGAAAGTAGACTTAGGTCTTGATAATTATAACAGTTTAGATTATCGTTATTATGGACGCAGTACTTATTATGTAGCTAATGCTCCAGCTAGTACATTACAAGGTAAGCCAGCTATGGTTATTACAGACGGTAAAGAAAAACGTTTTAGAAATGCGAATACGTTGAATTACGATTTCAAAAAAATAATGGGCGAAGATCATCATTTGACGGCTCTTATAGGAGAAGAAAGCATTAATTATGAAGTGAATACTGTGACTTCTACTATTCATGGATATCCTTCTTTCTTTGATTTTAACCAAGCGAAAACATTAACATCGCAAGGAACACCTCAAGCAGTCGATAATTATTATAATCCTGATGATAGATTGTTGTCATTTTTTGGACGTGCTAATTATGACTATAAAAATCGTTACATCTTATCGGCTACCTTTAGAGCAGATGGATCAAGTAAATTCTTGTCGCAAAATCGTTGGGGCTATTTTCCAGCTTTTGCAGCAGGATGGAAAATTTCTGAAGAACGTTTCTTAAAAGGGACATCATGGATTGATCTTTTAAAAATAAGAGCTAGTTATGGTGAGGCAGGAAATAATAATATTCCTGTAGGACAGCAAACTCAAATTTTTCAATCTATTCCAACAACATGGATTAATGGGGTTACTAGTGTTTGGGCAATTCCAAAAACAATGCCTAATCCTGATTTAAAATGGGAAACTACGGTAACTCAGAATGTTGGTTTGGATTTTGGATTTTTCAAAAATCGTTTAAGTGGTAATTTTGATGTTTATAAAAACGTTACAAGCGACTTATTAATTAATTTTCCAGTTCCTGGATCTGGATATGAATACCAATACCGTAACATGGGAGAAACTCAAAACACAGGTTTTGAAGCGACTATAAATGTTGTGGCAATTGAAAAAGCGAAATACGGATTGAATTTTTCATTCAATATGGGAATAAACAAAAACCGTATTAATTCATTAGGTATTATGAGTGATTTTGGAGCAGCTACTGGTTGGGCTTCTTCACAAATTGGAGATGATTATTTAATAGCAGTGGGTTCTTCTTTAGGAACAATGTATGGCTATAAAAATGATGGTAGATATGAAGTCTCAGACTTTGATTATGTTGGAGGAAAATATGTTTTAAAAACAGGTGTAATTCCTACTGCTACTACTTTGGTTGGAGATGGAAGTTCTCTTAAACCGGGAGATATGAAATTGAAAGATGTTAATGGAGATGGTGTGGTAGATTTAAAAGACAAAACAATTATTGGAAACTACAATCCTAAAAGCACAGGTGGTTTTGTGATCAATGGTAATGCTTATGGTTTTGATTTAATGGCTGCTTTTAACTGGAGTATTGGTAATGATGTTTATAATGCTGATAAAATTGAATTTTCAACAGCGACAGCTTCAGGACAATATAAAAATTTGAATTCTACTATGGCTGATGGAAAAAGATGGACAAATTTAGATCCGGTATCAGGTCAATTAGTAACAGATCCTACTGCATTAGCAGCTCTTAATGCTAATACAACGATGTGGTCTCCATATATGAGAAGTGCTATATTTACAGATTGGGCTGTTGAAGACGCATCATTTTTAAGATTAAATACTTTAACGTTAGGGTATACAGCCCCAGAGATGTTTACATCTAAACTTGGAGTTTCTAAATTGAGATTCTATATGACGGCAAGTAATGTTTTTGTTTGGACTAACTATTCTGGCTCAGATCCAGAAGTTTCAACCAAAAGAAAAAACCCGCTTACACCAGGGGTTGATTCAAGTCCTTATCCAAGAAGCAGACAAATGGTTTTTGGGATGAATCTTAATTTCTAATTTTAAATTATCACAAAATGAAACATAAATTAATAATAGCAGGATTGATAATTTCAAGTCTATTTAGTTCTTGCCAGCAATTTGAAGACGACTATTTAGAAACAGATGCACCATCAACATTAAAGCCAGAATTGATTTTTTCTGATGCTGAACTTGCAAAAGGAGCTGTTGATGGAATAAAAGTACCCTTTGCCGAAACAAACTCTTATAGAGGTAGATTTTTGCCATATTATGGATTAAATACAGATGTAGAATGGTATAATGCCTCGCAAACAGCAGGAGATAAAGCAGATTTATGTGTTTACGATGCAAAACCAAGTAACACAGAAATGAATAATATCACTAATGCTTATGCGATGATGTATATGGGTATTGAGCGAGCGAATATTTGTATTGATGGTATACGTAAATATGGTAATGCAAAACCAGATAATGCAATGGGGCAGTTATTAGGAGAGGCTTTAACATTAAGAGCTATTTACTATGCTGATTTGCTTAGAGCATGGGGAGATGTTCCAGCTCGTTTTGAACCTATTACAACTGCGACTTTATATTTGCCTAAATCAAGCAGAGATGTTATTTATAAGCAAATAATTGCAGATTTAGGGGAAGCGTCTACATTGGTAGCATGGCCAAATGCAACCTCTTATACAAGCACTGTAGAACACGTAAATAAAGCTTTTGTAAAAGGATTTAGAGCACGTTTAGCATTGGCAGCAAGTGGTTATCAGCAATATCCTGATGGAGTAAGAAGAAGCACTGATCCAGAGCTTTCTGTGGCTAATATGTATGCATTGGCATTAAAAGAATCTCGTGAAGTAATTCAAAGTGGTTCTGCTCATTTAGAATCGACTTTTGAGGGATTATGGAGAAAATATAATGAAGAAGTTACTACTGCTGGTGGAGAATCTCTTTGGGAGCTTCCTTTCGCAGATGGACGTGGTAGAATGTTATTTACGTTTGCTGTAAAACATACCGCAGCTGTTGATCAGTTTCAAGCTAATGGCGCTAACCGTGGAGGTGTAGCAGGTCCATTGCCATTTGTTTTCTATGATTATGATCAAACGGATACACGTAGAGATGTTACTTGTGTGCCTTATAAATATGGTGCAGCAGGAGCTAACAATATCGCTAAACAAGAATTAGGTACTTTGGATACTTGGTATTTTGGAAAATACCGTTACGAATGGATGAAACGTTATGTGACTTCGACTAATGACGATGGAGTTAACAAAATGTACATGCGTTATGCTGAGGTACTCCTTATCGCTGCTGAAACTGCAAACGAACTTGAAGGTCCTAGTGCAGCAATGCCTTACTTAAAAGAAATTCGTAGAAGATCATTTTCTGTGGCAGATCAGGCAGTGAAAGTTGAAAACTATGTAAACTCTAAAACTAGCAAAGATGCCATGTTTACTGCTATCGTTGATGAAAATAAATATGAGTTTACAGGTGAAATGGAGCGCAAGCAAAATTTAATTCGTTGGAATTTGTTAAAAGTAAAATTAGACGAAGCTAAACAAAAAATGACTGCCTTATCAGCTCGTACAGGAGATTATGCTACTGTACCTGCAACTTTGTATTACAAGTACAAAACGGATAATGTGAGTTTAGATATTTATGGACTAAATAGAGGAGAAACAACAAACCCTGGAACAACATATTCATCTATTACTTGGACATGGACAGGTACAGCTGCTGATACTAAAATAAATTCATTGTACAAACCTGGAGTTAATCCTGATAACAGACAATTCTGGCCAATATGGAAAGTATTTATCGATGGAAGTAATGGTCAGTTAAAGAATGATTACGGTTATGAAAATCTTTAGGAGTTAATAATAAATTATAAGTTATTAAGATGAAAGCAAAATATATATATAAAGGATTAATAGCCGTATTATTTCTAGCAATTGGAATTTCAAGTTGCGACAGTTATAATGAAGCTTTATTAGATGGTGTTGGAAACTCAAGAGAGTTTTCGCCAATTGGACTTACAGCCAGAGTTAGGAACTCAACTACGGTTGAGTTAAACTGGACGGTAAAGGCAGATGAACATGCAGATCATTATGTTGTGGAATTTAGCCCAGATGATCCAGAATTTAAAACTATTTTCAAAACAGTTAATGTTACTACAAGTCAATTGCCAATACAAGTGCCTTTAGAAGGAGAAACTACTTATTATATTAGAGTAAAAGCGGTAAGTGCAGGTGGTCTTGACGATTCTAAATGGTCAATTACTTCTGCTGCTACAGCATCTGAACAGATTTTCCTTCCAATTAAACCGGAAGAAATCCAAGCAAATTCTATTATTTTAAGATGGACGCCTAACAGTAATGTAACTCAAATTATATCTCAGCCAGGTGATGTGATTCACACTATAACAGCGGAAGAAAAAACGAAGGGAGAAGCAACTGTTACTGGTTTAACTCCAGAAACAAACTACACTGCTACTCTAAAAAATGGAACTAAAACAAGAGGAATACTAACATTTACTAGTGGTGTAGATTTAACAAAGGGTATTGTGGTGAATCCAGGTGATGATTTAAATGCTAAAGTAGCTCAGGTAACTGGAGATTCAAGATTATTACTGATGCCTGGTACTTATGTGACAACAGGTGAGATTATTGTAAATAAAAAACTGATCATTAGAGGAGTAAGACCAGAGAATAAGCCTAAGCTTAATGTGAAATTTACCCTTATTAATAATCCTGCTAATCCTACTGAAGCAGTGAATCTATCTCTCGTTGATTTAGATTTAAATGGAGCAAATTTAACTGGTGCTGCAATCGCGATTAGTGCGACACAAGCGCAACCTTTAGGAGATGTCTTAATTAGTAGCTCTTATGTTCATGATTATCCTTCTCAACTTATGTACGGAAATGGTGCAGCTAGATTGAAGTCATTTACTGTAGACAATAGTATTGTTAAAAATGTAAATACTGCGGGAGGAGCTGATTTTATCGATTTTAGAACTACATATGTCGCAAATGTGACTTTAACAAGAAGTACATTTGATAAATGTTCATCACGTGATTTTATACGTTTGGATGCAGCTGCTGGTTTTACAGGAGGAAGTTTGACAAGTAACGTAGTAATTGATGCATGTACTATATATAGTCCTACATTAGTACTTGCTAGTAGAATTTTGTATGTGCGTTTTGCATCAAATGTGTCAGCAGTACGTAATACGTTGCTTGCAGTTGGGGCGGCAGTTTATACAAACCAACCTACAACAAGTGCTCCTGGATTTGGAAATAATAACAATTTTAATTCACCAAATTTAAAGTTAGTAGGAAGTAATAATACACCTGATTCAGCAGCAACGACCCTGGATCCGCAATTTGCAAATGCAGCAACGGGAGATTTTACATTAGGAAACCAAACCTTAATGGATAATAAAATTGGAGATCCTCGTTGGATAAAACAACAATAAATTCATGGTTAATAAATAGGAAAAGCGGGATGCAATTAAGTTTGTATCCCGCTTTTTTTTAGTCACAGTTTTTAGTTGCAGTATTCAGTCACAGTATTTGTTCACTATTAACAAACTGAAAACTGAGACCGCGACTGAAAACTAATAAATCATTCAATAACCAAATCAAATTTTTCTAATAAACCGGCAAGGGCAATATGTGAAACTTTTGTCCCTTTAATTTTATTTTCTGAAGGATCGAAAGCATAATTTCTGGAAGTTCTAAAATCAGTTTTCTCTAAAATAGTTTCCACGAAAGTGGCGCCAGAAAGATCACAGTTTTTAAAAAGAGCTAAAGATAAGTCCGTGTTTGAGAAATCGGTTTCTTTGAGAGAGCAGTCTGTGAAGTTGGTTTTCTTCAGCTTCTTATAAATGAACGTAGAATAATCTAGAAGACAATCTTCGAAATTCATGGAAAATAAAAAACTATTGCTGGCGCTAAAATCCAATCCCATGAGTTTGCATCCGATAAATTTGATGTTTTTTAAACCTGTATTTTTAAGAACTGCCAATGAAAGATTACAGTTTTTAAAAGTAGAATCTAAGAAATCGTTATGACTTAAATCACTTTTAGAAAAGTTGCAGTTAAGGAATTCGCAGTTCACAAATTCTACATTGGATAATCTTTTTTCAGAGTAATCTACGGTATCAAAAGTTCTATTTTGATATAATTTGGTTTCCATATTATTTTATGAAGAGGTTGAAGGTAATTTATTCTAATTCGATACAATCAAAGATGCCGTTGTTTTGAATAAGATTTGGAATGTCAAGTTCACTGTCGATTCTTAAAATATTGTCACAGTCTTCAAGATCAAAGTTCCACTTAGATTCAGGCAATAATTGATCTAGTAATAGAGATGCCGACTCAAATTTGGTCTGGCTGTCAACGGAAGTTTTAAAAACATAAATCATAATTTGCATTTTTTTCAAGAGGCAAATTTCTGAAAAAAGTAAAGCTTTTTGTTAGGATGTTATAATCAATAATTAGGACTTATCAATCATTTTTCGATAACGAATAGGAGAAATTCCTTCCGCTTTTTTAAAGAAACGACTAAAGTAAGATTGATCCTCAAAACCTACCTGAGTTGCGATTTCACCTACAGAAAGAGTGGTCTGAAAGAGTAAATATTTGGCCTCTAACAATATGTTTTCATCAATCCATTTTACGGCAGATTTCCCCGTTACGGTTTTGACACATTTATTCAAATGGTTAGGAGTTACGCTCAATAGAGAGGAATAATAATTGACCTGATGCTGGCTTTTGATATGATCGTGAATAAGCTCTTTGAATTTTGCTGTAATAACAGCAGCAGCCGAAATGCCTTTTGCCGTTTTTACCGCATTTTTATTCATTTCATAAAAAAGCGTAATCAGGTAAGACTGTACAATATTAAGATCTGTAAATGCAGTTTCAGAATATTCTTTTTTCAATCGTTCCAAAATGTTGACAATGGAACCGATATCCTCTTTAGGAAGGCTTATTTTTGGGTTTCCTGAAATTTTTAAGAAATCAAATTCATTCAGCAGTTCTCGGCTTCCGTATTTTCGAATTAAAATATCAGGATGAAACTGACAGATAAATCCTTTATGTATATTGTTGACATTTTCAAGAGAGAAAATCTGTCCAGCGGGTACCATAATCATTTCGTTATCGGTCGTGATGTATTCCTGATGTCCCAATTTCATTACATGTTGTCCGGAAGAAATAAAGATTAAAGTATGACAAGAATGTTTAGAAGGCGGAACAGGATGCTGCATCTGCATGATTTCCTCAATCTCCAAACAGAAAAAATGATCCGAATTGGATTTGAAAAGTAAATGTATGGGATTATCTTCTCCCAGAAACTTCTCCCGAAATCCTGATGGACTGTATGTCTTTATTTTCTCAGCCTGCTTCTTTTTCATTTTAATAGTATAATCTAAAATCAAGCAGTTTGCATAGATTATAATGTTTAGCATAAAGGTCTTCGACAACTTCAATCAAGTTATCGTTTTCCTGATACAAACTAAAAAATGCTTTATCAATCGTACTGCAGCTTGCAATTTTGTTATAAGTAGATCCATAACCGGAAATGGCTCTTGCTCCTGTTATATCCAGAAAATATTGTGACTCTTCTTCATTTAAATCCAAAACTTTAAGATTGGCAAAGTGGATGATTTTGCCCTTCATTTTTCCTTCAAAAAGTTCTGCGATTTCTTCTATGCTGTAATAATAATCATGAAGACAAATGTTGTTTTCCTGTCCCGGCATGGCAAGATAAATGATTTCATAATCTTTAAAATTATGATCTTCATACAATAAAATATTCAAACTTTCTTCTAAACCTTCAATGGTATCGCAAGTTTTATGAATGCTCGAAATGCCTTGGTCAATAGCCAATTCTTCGAGACATTTTACCACATGCGTTGGGGTAAGATCGTCTATATCTTTCACGCCTTCTAGGCAGAAAATAAATTTTTCGCTATCCATGCAGTTTCTCTTTCTGGTTTTTAAGGATGGAAATTCTTTTTAACTGTTTCTAACAAAAGTATTTTTTAAAAAACAAAATCCCGCATTCAAACCAGAATTTAACGTGTTTTTTAGATTTTAAATTTAGGTTAGAACTGCGTAAATTTTAAACCGTATTTTTGTAAACCGAAAATTAAATTACGCATGATACAAATTAACCAGACAGAATCTTTTGCTGTCGAAGATATATTATTCTCATTTGCTCTTGAATCTGAAGCAGCTGAAGTTTTTAAAGGACATAACGTTTTAATTACTGGAATTGGTAAAGTAAATGCGGCTTATGAATTGACTAAAGCTATTCAAAAGAAAAAACCTGCTGTAATTATAAATCTGGGATCTGCTGGGAGCAGCAGTTTTCAAAAAGGCGAAGTAATTTGTTGTACTCAATTTGTGCAAAGAGATATGGATGTCCGCGGTTTAGGTTTTGCATTATATGAAACGCCGCTATCTGGTTTGCCTCCAGTTTTAGAATACGGTTTAAAAATGGATGATTTGCCTGAAGGTATTTGCGGAACAGGCGATAATTTCGAAATGGAACATAAATCTGATGTTTACAATGTGGTTGATATGGAAGCGTATGCTTTAGCCATGATTGCTATGAAAGAAAAAATCCCGTTTTTATCTTTAAAATACATTTCCGATGGTGCCGATGATAACGCTGCCGAAGACTGGACGGTCCAAGTACATAAAGCGGCGATTGCTTATGGTAAAATTTTAGGATTGATAGAAGATAAAGAAGCCATTTTGTAGTGAAATGGCTTTTTTAATTTCTTTCAATATATCCATTTTCAGAGGGATAAATTCTAGAATGTTTTAACATACCAATTGTAAAGCAATTTTTAAGTCTGTAATATTTCGCATTGGGAATATTATCTTCGTCTCGATACCATTGTGTTTTCACTCTATATTTCGTCGTATCTATACTTACTTCGACAATTTTAGAATTATCATTTACAAATTGCCATCCTGTCCTTTTTCCTAACCAGCATATACCAATTTCATCACCCAATTCTGTAACTTCAGAAATATCCAATTTTACATAATCGTTTGTCGGTTTTGTATTTAGTTTTCCCAAAGCTATAATTCTTTCGTTAGTATAATAATCACTAAATACTGTTATTGATTGTGTTTTGTCTTTTGAATACAGATAGACTAAACTGCTACGACGATTTGATTCGCAACTTATCAGTAACAAAATTAGCAATGGAATATATAAAGTCTTTTTTACTAATGATTTCATTTATAAATTCTAATTAGAATGTTTTTTACTGGATTCATTTACAATCATTATTAGATGCAAGTACTTTTAATCATTTTCTTTATCATTTTTAAAGCTTCAGTTGATGTTTTACGAATGATGATTTTATTCTTTTTATCCTTTATCAAAGCGGTAAACTGATTGTCTTCTATATTGATATCAACGATAGTTCCGCCATATTTTAAAGTGGTTTCTGCAATTGCAATCGGGAGATTTGTCGCGCCCGAAGTTCCCAGAATAAATAGTATTCCCGAATTTTTAGCAATTTTTAAAGAACTGAATTTTTTATTGGTTTTCTCATCATAATATTCATCAAACCATAAGATATTAGGTCTCATCCAGCTTCCGCAACTTTGACATTTTAAAAGTTCTATTTCTCTTTCCGTCAGATCTTCGTCAATTTCTTTTCCTTTTATTTCTTCGGGCAGATTTACGATTTCTTTACAGCCGTTCGAACATTTAATTTCTCTATTGTTGCCATGGATTTCAAAAATTCTTTCAGTTCCGCTTTGTCGGTGTAAATTATCAATGTTTTGGGTAATAAGATGAAACCGGTCTTTCAGAATTTTTTCAATTTCAACCAATTCGTAATGACTTTCATTTGGTTTGGCATTTTGAAACATTTTCTTTCTAAACAACGAATATTGCCAGACCTCTTCGGGGTGCTCTTTAAAGTATTTAAAAGTTCCGAATTCTTCCGGTTTATGAAATTGTGTTCCTTTGACCCAAATGCCATCAACACCTCTGTAAGTTGGGATTCCGCTTTCTGAAGAAAGTCCAGCTCCTGTCAAAAAGGTAAAGAGGTTTCTTTTGTTTTTAGTTGAAACGTATTGTATTATATCTTCTAATTGTTGCATGTTTAGTTTTGAAAAAACAGAACCGTATTTTTTGATTAAATATAAATTAAAAATGGATACCTCAGCTTTTTAATTTTAATTCTATAAAAAACGGACTTTTGAAAATGACTGTCCTAGCCCAGATAGGAGCGATATCCTTTTGTGGTCTCGTAAAATAAAAACGAGACCACAAAAGATATAGCGGATAGCTGGAATTAGCTCCAAATTAAAAAACTACTCTGAAAAATTAGAGAGAAAAGTACATATACACCCCTTAAAAAGAAAAAACTCCCTCCTTTATTTTTTGCAATAGCGCTATTTTGCAGTGCATTCGATTGATTTTTTTCATAGGTTTATTGCAATTAAATTACTCGGGCGTTTATTCTATTTTGTTTATGAAAAGCATCAAAAACTACATTTTAAGTTTTATTCTATTTTTTGCAACGACTGTCAGTTCATTTGCTCAAAGTTCCGATTTGTACTTTGATCATATTAACTATGATACCAGTTTTTCGCAGAGTATGATTTCGAGTATTCATCAAACCAAAAAAGGTTTTATTTGGATCGGAACGGCGAACGGTTTAATTAGTTATGACGGATATGATTTTCTTCGATATGTTTACAATAAGGACATTTTGAACAGCATAAGCAACAATCATGTCAATGTCATTCTGGAAGACAATCAGAAAGAACTTTGGATTGGAACCAATAACGGACTGAATCTTTTTAATAAAAACGAAAGAAGTTTTGTTCGTGTCGATGTTCAGAAAATAAAAGGCGGGCGAAATTATATTTCATCTATAATTCAGGATGACGAAAACCGAATCTGGATTGGAACTTTTGGCGGAATTAAACGACTGAACAGACAGCAATATTTGCTGGAAGAAATCTCAAACGATCATAATTCGCCATTCAGAAAAAGCAGGGTTTTGTCTTTGTTTTATGATCGTAATTATGGGGTTTTAGTTGGAACTTCTAAAGGTTTAGAATGTTTTGATCCTAAAAATGGTTCTAAAAAAATGCTTCCAAAAGCTTTGGCAGAAAATGAAGCTTTACTAAAATCAAAAATCTGGAAAGTAATCAAAGAGAAGAATGGCGATTTATGGTTTGCAACCGAAGCCAATGGCGTTTTTCATTTTGATGTCGATAAAAATGTTGTCAAAAATTATCTGCTGAATACAAATAACAGAAATAGTTTATCCTCAAACTGGGTAAATGATATTGTTGCAGTGGACAATAATACGATTTGGTTTGCTACAAAAAACGGTTTGTGTGTTTACAAAAAAGACAGAAATCAGTTTACCAAATACGGACACAATCCGTTAGAAAGTTACAGCCTTTCAGACGATGATGTAAAATGCTTTTTAAAAGATCGTCACAATGATATTTGGATTGGTACAAATGGAGGAGGAGTTAATCTTTTTCAGAAAACCAATGCCAATTTCACCAACATCAGAGAAGTGGTTAAACCGAATTTCGGATTAAATACCGCTTTTGTCAATGCTGTTGCACGAGAAAATGACGGTGCGCTTTGGGTTGGAACAAATGGCGGAGGTTTAAACTATCTTGATTTTAGAAATAACCGAAACACAACGTATCAGATTGAAGGTTATGATTTTGATAAAAGCGTGAATATGATTACGGCTTTGGTCAATCAGAACGAGCAAAATCTGTTTTGCGGGACTTTCAACGGATTATTCAAATTCAATAAAAGCAGTAAAACGTTTCAGTTTATCTCGCTTTCGCGAAAGGATTCCAAAGAAAGAGAACGTCCGATTACGTCTTTATTAATGGATAACGGAGATCTCTGGGTGGGAACCAACGGAAACGGACTGAAAAAAGTAATGGCAGACGGAACGGTCGAAATTTATATGGCAGACGGAAGTTCCAATTCGCTTAGCGATAATTTTATTACCGATTTGGTAAACCGAAAAGACGGAATTTGGATTGCCACACAATATGGTTTGAATTATTTTGATAAAAAGCTAAAACACATTACAAGAGTTTTTAAAGCTGGCCTAAAAAGTGGTTTGTCTAACAACAGTCTTACCGTCATGTTTACCGATTCTAAAAGCAGATTTTGGATCGGTGCAGAAAGCGGAGGCGTGAATTTATTTGACGAAAAGAAAGGCCGTTTTTTCGAAATCAATCGCTCGATGGGATTTACAGATGAAACCATTAAAAGTATTTCGGAAGATTCAGAAGGAAATATCTGGATCAGCGATAACAATCTGTTATACAAAATACGAACAAAGAGTTTTAATCCCGTTTTTAAAATTTCTGATTTTGAAATTACCTCTTTTTCGTCCAAAGATGGATTGAAAGTAAAGCAGTTTTCTAATAATTGCAGTATACAACTGAATGCTAAAGAACTTGCTTTTGGCTGTTCGAACGGATTAGTGCTTTTTAATCCTTCGAAATTAATTAAAACCGAAGATAAAGCACCAATTGTCCTAACCAAACTAATAGTAAATAACGAAGAAATAAGACCAGGAAATAAAGAGGTTTCGTTGGAAAAACGTATTAGCGAAACTTCTGAAATTACTTTAAAACACGATCAAGGTTATATCGGAATAGAATTTAGTGCCATGAATTTTATTTCGCCCGAAAAAAGTGAATATGCGTATAAACTGGAAAGTTCGTTTAATAAAGACGAATGGCATGTAATAGGTTCACAGCATTACATCAATTTGACGAACCTGAATTCGGGAACTTATACCTTAAAAATCAAAACATCAAGTGGAGGCGGAGAGTGGAATCCGTCTGTTAAAACTTTGAAAATTATTATGTTACCGCCCTGGTGGAAAACGTGGTGGGCTTATTTAATTTATCTTGCTTTATTAGCGGGAGCTGGTATTTTATTGTTCCGTTTTTTACGAAACCGAGAATTATTAAAACAAGCGTATTATCTGGAACAGGTAGAAAAAGAAAGACAGGAAGAATTGTATAAAATGAAGCTGGATTTCTTTACCAATGTTTCACACGAAATTAGAACGCCATTAACCCTGATAAGTGGGCCGGTTGAAGAATTATTAAGTGGAGCCGAAAAGAATTCGAATCTGGAACATAAACTGAAAGTCATCAAAAACAATTCGGATCGCCTTTTGAAATTGGTTAACGAATTAATGGATTTCAGAAAAGCCGAAAAAGGAAGCATGAAGATCTATTGCGAACAGCAGGATATTGTTTCGTTTTGTTTTGATATTTATGAATCGTTCCGAGGCATCGCAGTCGAGAAAAAAATCGATTATAAGTTTGTGCTGAATATCAATACAGCTTTGATTTATTTTGATAAAAATCAGATGGAAAAAGTAATCTACAACTTGCTTTCGAATGCTTTTAAATTTACGGGAAAGAATGGCAGAATTACTTTGGCCGTCGAGCAAAAAGAAGATTCTGATTCGATTGAAATTAAAGTAAAAGACAACGGAATTGGGATTCCCGAAAACAGGAAAAAGAAAATCTTCAAGAACTTTTTCCAGCTGGACGAACGCGGAAGCGCCAATTTAGGAAGCGGAATTGGTTTGGCGCTAAGTAAAAGTATTGTTGAATTACATCATGGAGAAATAAAAGTACAGACTGAAGCCGACGCTAATTTCAACACCATTTTTACCATTACTTTAAAGAAAGGAAAAGAGCATTTTAAGAAATCGCAGATTGTTGAAAATTCGGTTAAGATTGAAGAAAATGCAAATCCGATTTCAGATGTTAAAACTGAAATTGATCTTTATGAACCGGAATATGTTGAGGATACAGAAAACAGTTCTAAAAAGACCGTCTTAGTAATTGAAGACAATGAAGAAGTGCTCTCTTTTGTTTATGATATTTTATACACCGATTATAAAGTGCTGAAATTCATAAACGGAATCCAGGCGCTGGAATATATGGAAAAAGAAATTCCGGATTTGATTGTAACCGATGTGATGATGCCAGAAATGGATGGATTTGAATTGTGTACGATTTTAAAAACAAGTCAGAATACCAATCATATTCCGGTTATTTTATTGACAGCAAAATCGTCAACTTTAAACAGAATCGAAGGACTTTCGACCGGTGCAGATGCTTATATTTCGAAACCTTTCAGTATTGAAGAATTAAAACTGACGATCGCGAATTTATTATCAGCAAAAGAAATCATGCGTCAGAAATATGGCGACGGATTTATTGAAGATACGGAACAGGAAAATCTAAATACGCCAGAAGGACAGTTCCTAAAAAAACTCATTCAGATTATTGAAGCCAATCTGGACAATACCGATTTTGATGTAAATGATTTAGTGAATGAAATAGGTATGAGTAGAACAGTGTTGTATAAAAAAGTACAAACGCTGACCAATCAGTCTGTGGCTGGCCTTATTAAAAATATGCGTTTAAAGAAAGCGGCGAGTCTTTTAGCTAATACTAGTTATTCGGTTTCAGAAGTTACCTATATGGTTGGTTTTAATGATCGAAAACATTTTAGCAAAGAGTTTAAGAAGTTTTATAATTTATCGCCAAGTGAGTATAAAGGGGCTCAGAGTAAAGTTTAACAATAATTTCAGTGATTATAGGGAATTAAGGTTTTTATTTGGCCACAGATGATTGGGATTAAAAGGATTTAAAAAAATCTGTGCTAATCCTGATAATCTGTGGCTAACTTTTTTCAATAAAAATTAATCAACTTTATAAATATAGTGCAGTGATTTAAATATTGGACAATATATTTTCATATCATTACAATTAAAACTTGCGGACTTTGCGTTTAATTTTCTTGCGTGCTTTGCGGTTAAATAACCAGAACTAAAAAAAAATAAGCACCTCACAATTTTTTAAGGTTTATATTACGAATCCCATTTTTTAAGGTATTACAAAGCATGAAATTCGCAAATAAACACATTCACGCCCCCAAATGCGAATGTTTTCCTCCCCTAAAACCATCATTTATTAGTCACATTTGCAACATAAATCATGACTGATTTCTATCTAACTAACCAAACAATTATTTTATGAAACAAAACAAACCTGTAAAGATGTTTTGCCGTGAAGGAAAATATCTCAAACTAGTTGTATTACTTCTGATGTGTATTCTCTCAACCACTGCGAGTGCACAAGAAAGTTCGATTACTGGAAAAGTAGTCGATAATGCAGGATTGCCTCTTCCGGGTGTAAACGTTCACGTTAAAGGAAGTACAAAAGGAACCCAAACCGATTTCGATGGTAACTTCACAATCAGTACTGCCCCAAAAAGTACGCTTGTATTCTCTTTCATCGGAATGGATGAGGTTTCGGTGGAAACCGAAAACAAGAAAAACCTAAAAGTAGTTTTAAAACAAAGTTCTCAATCTCTAGACGAAATTATTGTTGTAGGTTATGGAACCAAAAAGAAAAGCGACGTAATCAGTTCTGTGGCTTCGGTAAAACCGGGCGACATGACCAAAGTAGCAACTTCAGATGTTGGAGAAATGCTTCGTGGTAAAGCTGCCGGAGTACAAGTAAGTTTAAATGATGGCGGGCCTGGAAGTTCTTCTTCCATCCAGATCAGAGGAAAAAAATCGATTAACGGAAGCAACGAACCAATTGTTATTGCAGACGGAATCGTAATTGGAAACATTAATGATATTAATGCCAATGATATTGCTTCTCTGGAAATCTTAAAAGATGCTGCTGCTCAATCTATTTATGGAGCAAGAGCCTCAAATGGTGTAATCTTAATTACAACTAAAAGAGGAAAAACAGGAAAAGCAAAAATCTCTTACAATGGTTTTTCGGGAGTTCAGACCATCAACAGAAATTTCGATGTTTATAGCGGAGAAGAATTTGCACAGCTAAAAAGAGAAGCCTACAGAACAAGCAATGGTGGAGTTTACAGACCAGACGATCAGGTTTTTACTCCTTTAGAATTGGAATCTGTTCAATCTGGAAAATATATTGATTGGGAAAAACTGGTTTTAAGAACGGGCGTAACCAATAACCATAGTGTGAGCATTTCATCTGGAACAGAGAAAACTAGTATTTTTTCTAGTATCAACTACATCAATACTTCTGGAGTAATTGCTAATTCGGATTACGATAAGGTAGCGATGCGAGTAAATGTCGATCAGAGAATTACAGATTGGCTGAAAGTAGGAATGAATGTTTCACTTCAGTATTCAGAATCAAACCGTCCGAATGTTGGAAATATTTTAAATAATGCTATTAACACATCTCCTTTAGGACAAGTATATAATCCAGATGGTTCTTTCCGTTACTTGCCGGGAGGAATTCAGGAAACACCAAATCCGCTTATTGATGTTTACGAAACCAACACAAATGAGTTGAATCGTAACGATATCATGAATATATTTTTGGATATAAACTTAGCAAAAGGTTTTACGTATAAATTAAATGCTAGTCGTAGATCGTGGAATTACAAAGCCATGTCTTTCAATTCTTCGAAATCACTTTCGGGAATTGCGAACTCTGGACAAGGAAGCGGTTATATTAGATTTCAAGATAATGTAGAGTATCAATTGAGTAATATTTTGCATTATAATTTAAATGTAGCCGAAAAAAATCATTTTAATGTAACTGGAGTTTATGAGATTACTTCTTCGGAATACAATGATTTTAGAAACTCAGCAAGCAGAATTCCGAGTGATATTCTTGGGATTTACGGTTTAGAAAGTGCTTTCTTAAATACGCCTGAAATTGGAGGAAATGAAAGATCGCTGATTTCTTTCGCAGGAAAATTAGAGTACGATTTCGACAGCAAATATTATTTTACAGTTTCAGGAAGAGCTGACGGATCTTCCGTTTTTGGAGCCAATAATAAATGGGGATTCTTCCCAGCAGTCAATGCAGCATGGAATGTTTCGAATGAAGAATTCATGAGAGAGCACGTTCCAGTAATCAGCAACTTGAAATTAAGAGCAAGTTATGGTAAAGTAGGAAACCAGCCGAAAGATCCATATCAAAGTATGGCAACGGCAACTCAGAGAGATTACATTATCAATGGTGTAAAAGTTTCGGGTTATGTGCCAGGTTCGCAATTATCCAATCCAGATTTAAGATGGGAAACTTCTACTCAATTAAACTTGGCTGCCGATTTCGGTTTATTCAAAAATAGATTGAATGGAACAGTTGAGGTTTACAATACCGATACTTCAGATTTATTGATTTATGAAACGCTTAACGCGAATACAGGTTACACGACCAAACTTTCTAATATTGGAAAAGTCAACAATAAAGGTTTGGAAGTGACTTTGAATGGTGATGTAATTAAAACAAAAGATTTTAGACTGAATCTGGGAGCCACGTTTACTAAAAACAAAAACAGCATTGTAAGTATCTACGGAAAAGATGCAGACGGAGACGGAAGAGAAGATGATGCTGTTGGAAACTTATGGTTTATTGGAAAACCGATTGATGTTTATTACAGATACAAAGCAGTTGGAATTTATCAGGAAGGAGAAAATATTCCGCTGGTAACAGGAACTACTTTATATCCTGGAGATATAAAATTGTGGGACGCAGATCCGTCAAATGGAGCCAATCCAAATCCAGATCAAGACAGAGTAATTACGTCTAAAATGCCGGATTGGTTCGGAACTTTCTCTGTGGCGTTAGAATATAAACAATTTGATTTCTCAGCAGATATTTATACAGTTCAGGGTGTTACAAGAGACAACTTATTCTTGTATGATTATGTTCGTGGAGGTTCTTTACGAGGAGTTAAAAATGGTATCAAACAAGATTATTGGACACCAGAAAATCCAGGAGGAAACTGGCCGAGACCAAGAGATGGGAATGATCCGCCGTACATCAATACTTTAGGATTGCAAGATGCGTCATACATTCGTTTACAAAACGTTTCTGTTGGATTTAAATTCCCAGAAAGTACGCTAAAACCATTAGGATTAAGCAATATGAGACTTTATGTTACAGGAAGTAATTTGGTTACGCTTACAGATTATCAGTCTTACAGCCCAGAAAAAGAAATTTACGATTATCCAGAACCTGTAACTTGTGTTATAGGCTTACAGGTAGGTTTCTAACAAAAAGGTTTAAGACATTTCAATAAATAAAAAATAACAAGATCATGAAAAATATAAATTTTCTATTTGTTTTGATTTTCGGACTTTCTTTGGGACTTACTTCGTGTGAAGAATTTTTGGAAGAAACGGTAAAAGATCAAGTTTCTGTAGATTATATCTACAATTCTCCAGCTGGTTTAGAAGTTGGGGTTAATGCACTTTACAATCAGATGCGTTTTTACAATCTGCCATCTGGAGATAACAGCGATTTATGGGCCAATGTATTCTTTATGGTAGCTACCGATTTAGGTTTGCACAGAACCTGGAATACACCTTATGGAACAGGTCATAATCCGCAGTCGTTTACAGGTTCAAAATGGATTCAGGGATATAAAATCATTGATAGATGTTCGGCTATTATCACATCAGCAAGATCTATAAAAATGGATGAAGCGGCTAAGAAAAGATTAGTAGCTCAGGCAAGAGTAATTAGAGGAGAATTGTATTTGGATTTAAAACAAATGTATGGTGGTATTCTAATCGATACAATTCCGACAACACCTCAAAACATTAACGATCCAGTTGAATATAAAGTAGCCAGCGATGCAGATGTTTACAAATTAATTGATGGGGATTTGGATTATGCAATTGCTAATCTTCCTTTTAAAGTGGATCCAGGACGTTACGGACAAGGTGTTGCAAGACATATTCGTGGTAAAAGCGCTTTATGGCAGCAAGACTGGGCAGAAGCAGCAGCACAATTTGATGCCATTATTAATGATGGAACTCACGGTTTAGTTGCCTTAGCAGATGTTTGGGGACAAAACGGGAATCATAAAGAATCTCTTTTTACTTATCAAAAAGACTTTTTATTAGGCCCAAGTGATGAATTAGCAGGTGGTGGAGGCTCTTGGTTAAGTAGTGTTTTCACGCACAGAACTTACGAATTAAATACAAACGAATTGGTGCAGGACGTGGCTTATGGAGGTCAGGCTTTAGGTTGGTTTTATCCAAATAATTACTTGAAATCTTTATACGATCAGGCAAACGACTTGAGATTTAAAACGTATTATTATTCAGATAATTATCAAGATTATAAAATCAACGTTCCAAGTAATCCAAAATTTGGACAGCCAATTACCAATCCAGCCATTGCAGCGCCAAACGGAAACTACAGAGCTTGGCATTGGAGTTTAAAGAAATATCACGATTCAGAAAAACTGCCAATGACTTCTAATAGTTACAAAGATTATATGTATTACAGACTGGCTGAAACTTATTTATTGGCTTCTGAAGCGTATCATAATTTAGGTAATGATACTAAAGCTTTGGCTTATTTAAACAAAGTAAGAAGGAGAGGATACACTGGAAATCCTGAAAGCACTGTAACCACTTTTGATTTGACAGCTTGGACATTAAATAATTATTTAGACGAATCAGCAAGAGAATTAGCATTCGAAAATAACAGATGGTTTCTGTTGAAAAGACTTGGACTTTTGGTCGAAAGACAAAATTTATATTTCCGTTCAAGTCCATCAGGAACTATTTCTGGAGAAGTACAATTGAAAATGACGCCGGCAATGGTAAACATGCCAATTCCGCAGAGTCAAATCGATTTAATGGGAAAACCAGCAGGTTTTAATGTTGGGTACAATTAATTTGATTTAAACACATAGAAACATAGATTAAAATAAAGAAACTAGTTTCTCACACACAGATTACTATGTGAATTTAAATAAGTGAAACGCCTTTTTTAGTTTCTCAAAAACTATGTCTCTATGTGTTTAAAAAATCACACCCAAAAAAGTTAAGGTTAAAGTTAGTAATAACCCATCCGGAAGTTAGCATAATCCTAATCTGACTTCCGGATTTAAAAAGACAAAAAATGATAAATAAAAAATATATTCTTGGTATACTTACCGTTTTGTTGTTTGCATCCTGCAGCAACGACGAAAAAGTAGTTTTTATTAATGCAGATGAAGGCGATACAGGAAATCCAAATCCGATTACGCAAACCTTAAAGGAAAAAGCAAAGTTTAAAATTGGAGCCGCAGTCAAAATGAGAGATTTGCAAAATGAAGCCAATTTTAAAAATGCTGTTTTAAAACATTACAATCAAATTTCGGCAGAATTTGAAATGAAAATGGCAACGATTTGGTCTTCTTCAACAGCTTACAATTATACTGCAGCCGATTATTTAGTTGGTTTTGCCAAAGACAATAACATGGAAGTTCACGGACATACTTTGGTTTGGTACGATTCATTTCCAGAATGGTTTAAAAATGCCAAATACGATTCAATTGCATTCGAGTCAAAAGTGAAAATTTACATAACCGATGTTGTTGGGCGTTATAAAGGCAGAGTAAAAAGCTGGGATGTTGTCAACGAAGTTTTTGCAGATGGTGGAGCTATGCGAAACGAAACCGTAATAAACTCATTATTTAAAGATCCAATAGGTTTTTATGGAAGATGTTTTAGATATGCGAAAGCAGCAGATCCAGACGCCAAATTGTTTTACAACGATTACAGCGTAGTGCTGGATGCAGGAAAAAGAGCATCCATCAAAAAAATGGTAACCAGATTCAAAGCTAACGGGGTGCCTATTGATGGTTTAGGAGATCAGTTTCACTATGCTACAGACACCAACAGGCAGACTATGAAAACCGGTTTTACGGATATGGCTTCAACTGGATTGTTAATTCATATTTCAGAATTGGATATCAAAGTCAATACAAGCAAATCTGATTCCTATGTTTTTAATGATGCAGAAGCTCAAAAACAGTCAGAGACCTATAAATACATCACAACTATGTACGAAGAACTGCCTCAAACCCAAAAATTTGCCATTACAACTTGGGGTGTAACCGATAAATATACTTGGCTGACAAGCTTCTGGAATTCCAAAGAATATCCCTTGCTTCTAGATGCCGATTATAATAAAAAACCTGCTTATCAAGGATTTTTAGATGGATTGAAGTAAAGATTTTAAAGAAGCAAGATGAAAGAAACAAGATTTATGAGATGTCTTTCTTCTTGTCTCTTTTATATTTTCCTTCTCAAAAAATTAACCAAAAAAATTAAAATCATGACCATAAAACTAAACCATATACCGAAATTAAAATATTTCCTTTTAGTGCTTTTTGTAGGTTTGCTTTCCTGCGAAGACGATGTGCGCGAAGTATATCTTTATAAAAAAGGGGAATTAAATGCGACTTCAACAAATACAGCTATCCAAGGAGGAGAAACAGTAACTTATACCGATTCGTCAACAAAAGTGCGTGCCATAAAATGGACTTTTCAAGGCGGTTCGCCAGGGGCCTCAATTGAGCCAAATGTTGAAGTAAAATATACCAAAGCAGGAACTTTTACCACTACTTTAGAAATCACTTTTGTAGATAATACCATTCAAAAGAAAACGTTCACAGTTGAGGTAGAAGCACCGCCTACGCCGCCAATTGTTATTCCAACAGATGCCCTTAAAATCTACTCTGAAAATCCTGACTTTACCAAAACGGCTCCAGTTTTAAATTGGGTTTCAAGCAATCAGTTTGTAATTAAAGAAGTAGCAACTGATGGATATGAAGGCGCTTACAGAAACTTTTCTCTTCCAGCAACACCGCCAGCTGCAGAAGCAAAATGGGCAATGGCAATTTTATCATTTGTCAATTTCACAGATATTTCATCTTATACTTATATCAATATGGCCGTAAGAACCACAAGTACTGGAAAAATCAGATTTAGAATGAAAGATGCTTCCAATACTGGTTATGTTGAATTTGACGCCACAAGCAACTTATACGGACTAAAAAGAGATGGAAGCTGGAACATGGTTCAAATTCCAATTGCAGAATACAAAAAGCAAAATCCGGCATTAGATTTAACTAAAATCAAAGACATTTTGGTATTAAGAAGTGTTGATCCGGAAGATGTAAGAGCATTAAACAACTATACGTTTGATTTCGATCACATTTATTTGTCTAAATAGTTTTTTAAACACATAGGAACATAGATTTTTTTAGACTTGGAAAGAGTATAGAAAGAAACTAGTTTCTAACACATAGCTAAACTTTGTGAATGTAGATAATTAAAAATCTGCACCATCTGCAAAATCTGAGAGAAATAGCAGAAAATAAAATCTGGCTATGTGCATTTATGCAAGTGAAACGCCTTCTATGCTCAAAGTAAAGCTATGTTTCTATGTGTTAAAAAAAATGAACACAGTATTTCCTCTCAAAAAAATAATTAAAAATGAATTTAAAGAAACATTCCATTTGCGTATTGTTCTGTTTTACAAGTATGATATCGTTGAATGCTCAGAATAAAATTACCTATCAAAAAGTTGAAGCCAGACAAAATGCTTTAGATCCAAAATGGGTGGTTTATGATGCTAAAACCATTGATAAACTGCCTGGATTTAAAATAAAAAAACAAGAACCGACTTCAATTTACGGTGGATCGAAAGTCTGGCAGAAAGAAGCAACAGGATTTTTCAGAACCGAAAAAATAGACAACAGATGGTGGATTATTGATCCAGAAGGTTATCCTTATATCTATAAAGGAATTGCGGTTTTCAATGCAGGACGTTCGGTAAATCAGCAGAAAGCTTTTGATAAAAAATACGGAAGCAAAGAAAACTGGGTAAAACAGGAATCAAAACTACTTCGCGATAACGGATTCAACGGTGTAGGAGCATGGTCAAATGTTGATTTAGTTCGAAATGCTGCAAATCCGTTGGTTTATACCGTAATTATTTCGCCAATGGGAATGTATCATTCCGATCACATCAAGAAATACGGCGGAAAATACAAAGAAGCCAGCTGGCAGAATTACCGTTTTGATCTGGTAATGGTTTTTGATAAAGAATTTGACGCTTACATCGAAAAATCGGTAAAAGAGGTTGCCCAGTACAAAAATGATAAGTATTTGATGGGTTATTTTACTGATAATGAACTGCCTTGGTATAACGACGCATTAGATAAACATTTAACTTTATTGGCCAAAGATGAACAGGGATATCTTGCTGCAAAAGAATGGTTAGATAAAAGAAAAGGTTTTAATGCTTCCGTTTCAGATATCACCCAGGAAGACCGAATGGCTTTTACCGCTTTTTATTTTGAAACCTACATGAAAAAGGTAACGGAAGCACTTCGAAAAGCAGATCCAAACCACATGTATTTAGGATGCCGTTTCAATCAGGATAAAGAACAGGAATTGACCAATCCGGAGATTTTTAAAGTGGCAGGAAAGTACATGGATATTATTTCCATCAATCATTACAGAAAATGGGAACCAAGTCAGGATTTAATGAACAATTGGGGCGAGTGGTCAGGAAAACCGTTTTTAATTACAGAATGGTACACCAAAGGAGAAGATTCAGGACTGCCCAATAATACAGGTGCTGGATGGCTGGTTCGAACACAGAAAGAACGAGGGCTTTTCTATCAGAATTTCACTTTGGAATTACTGAAAAATAAAAATTCTGTAGGCTGGCATTGGTTCAAATATATGGATAACGATCCGCTGGATTTAAGTACGGATTATTCCAACAGAGATTCGAACAAAGGAATTGTGAACAGCAATTTCGAACCGTATCAGCCTTTATTAAAAGAGATGAAAGTGATTAATGATAATGCTTACGAATTGACGCGTTATTTTGATAAAATGTAAAATTTTTTATGATAGAAGCAAGATAATCAATGTTGTCTCAAAACGCTTTTCGTGGTATTGTCATTTCGACCGAAGGGAGAAATCTCCGCAAGTAGCTCCACAAAGATTGGAGAAATTCTATGCGGAGTTACTTGCGGAGATCCTTCCTTCGTCAGGATGACAAACTGGACAGAGAAATACTTTGTGTTTAAAAAATAAATCTGCTAAATCTGCGAGAGAAATTTTCGCCCGCAGATTTAGCAGATCAGCAGATAAATTAGTTTTGCGTAGATAGAACGCGGATAAAACAGATTTGCATTCGCAAAAGCGCAGAAAAAAACAGATTTTATTTTGTTGAAAAAATCCGTTTTTATCCGCGTCTTCGTGATAACGAATCCGTTTAATCAGCGTCCTAATAGAGCTCCTGAATTAAATCAGATAATTAAAAATAAAAACTATGAAAAAAATTGTAATGCTGTGTTGTACTTTTCTATTGATGGGAAAAGCCATAGCACAGGAAGTTCCATTAGTTTCCAATATTGCAGCCCGAAACAATATTACCTTAAACGGAAAATGGAGTTATATCGTAGATCCACTGGAAAATGGATATTACGATTATCGCTTAATGCCTTTTAAAAACAACGGATTTTTCGAAAACAAAAAATGGAATACCACAGATTTAACGGAATATAATTTCGCGACTTCTGCCACAATGGATATTCCGTCAGATTGGAACAGCAAAGACGAAAGATTGTTTTTTTATGAAGGAACGGTTTGGTTTCAGAAAGACTTTAATTATAAAAAAGATTCTAAAACCAAAGGGATTCTTCATTTCGGAGCAGTCAATTACGATGCTAAAGTGTATGTAAACGGAAAACTGGCAGGAACACACGTTGGAGGTTATACACCTTTCAATTTTGATGTAACCGATTTATTGGTCGACGGGAATAATTTCGTAGTTGTAAAAGTCGATAACAAACGTCATAAAGACAATGTACCAACCGTAAACATGGATTGGTGGAATTACGGCGGCATTACAAGAGACGTGACCTTAGCTCAGGTTCCGAATACTTATGTGGAAGATTATTTGGTTCAATTGGATAAAAAAGAAAAAGGAAAGATTTCCGGCTGGATAAAACTGAATAGTGAAACAGCAAATGAGTCGGTTTCGGTTTCAATTCCAGAATTGAAAATCAAAAAGAGCGTTACTACAGATGCAAAAGGAATGGCCTATTTTGAAATCAAAGCCAATCCCGTTTTATGGACACCTGAAAAACCAAAATTATATGAGGTAACCATTTCTAAAGCTGATGAAAATATTGTAGATCAAATTGGTTTTAGAACTATTGAAGCTAAAGGAAAAGAGATTCTGTTAAATGGAAAAAAAGTCTTTTTACGTGGCATCAGTATACACGAAGAAGCGCCTTTCAGATCGGGAAGAGCTTGGTCAGAGGATGATGCTATTACGTTACTGAATTGGGCAAAAGAATTAGGCTGTAATTATGTTCGCTTGGCGCATTATCCGCACAACGAAAACATGGTAAGACAAGCTGAAAAAATGGGAATTATGATTTGGTCTGAAGTTCCAGTTTACTGGACAATTTCATGGACAAATCCCGAAACTTATGCCAATGCAGAACGACAATTACACGATATGATTTACAGAGATAAAAACCGTTGCGGTATCGTGATTTGGTCAATTGCAAACGAAACACCACATAGTGACGAAAGAGATGTTTTCTTAAGCAAATTGGCAAAGTATGCACGTACACAAGACAATACTCGTTTAATCAGTATGGCGATGGAAGTTACCAAAAGTCCAAACAATGTAAATACACTTCATGATAATATGAATGAATATGTAGACATTGTAAGCTTCAATCAATATTTAGGTTGGTACAGAGGAACAAACGAATCTTGTAAAGATATGCAATGGGTAATTCCGTATAACAAACCTGTAATCATTAGTGAGTTTGGTGGTGAAGCGTTACAAGGTCTTCACGGAGACAAAAAAGAACGCTGGAACGAAGAATATCAGGAAGAATTGTACATTCAAAATACCCAGATGTTTAATAGAATTGAAGGTTTAGCAGGAGTTTCGCCTTGGATTTTAGTTGACTTTAGATCTCCAAGAAGACAATTGCCAAATATTCAGGATTTCTTTAATCGTAAAGGATTAATCTCAGATCAGGGAATTAAAAAGAAAGCTTTTTATGTGATGAAAGATTGGTATGCACAGAAAGAGAAAGAATATAAGTAAGTTATAGTTTTAGATAAAGTGGAAAAACCTTCAAAGTCAGAAATGATTTTGGAGGTTTTCCTTTTTTACTGTTATAACAGTAAATGTGGGTTGATTAGATTAAAAATAATCAAAAAAGATTTTTTAATATGTATTTTTACTGTTATAGCGGTAAAAATGAACTAAGTTTTTCTGAACGTAATTAATTTGATTTAAAGAGATTCGGAAGAAACAATAAAAAGAAATTGTGACAAAATGGATTATAAAGACATAGCCCAAAAAATAATAGAACTAAAGAATGCCGATTTCGCATTGAGAGAAAAACTTGTTCTTGACGGAAAACTTTCAGAAGGATATAATCCAGAAATGGAAAAATTGCATAATAAAAACGCAAAAGAATTAGAAGTTATAATAAACCAAATTGGTTATCCTTCTATTGAAAAAGTTGGAGAAGAAGCCAGTCAAAATGCGTGGATTATAATACAGCATGCAATTGCACTGCCTGATTTTATGCGAAAGTGTGCCAAAGAATTAGAAAAAGCAGTAAATGAAAATAAAGCAGATCCAATAAATCTAGCTTATCTGACAGATCGAATTGCTGTTTTCGAAGGGAAACCTCAGTTGTACGGAACTCAATTTGACTGGGATAAAAGCGGTGAAATGAGCCCGAATTTTTTTGATGATGTAACCAAAGTAAACGAAAGAAGAAAACAGATCGGTTTTAATACTTTGGAAGAACAAATCGGAATTATGAGAAAAAGAGTTAAAGATGAAAATCAATTTCCACCAATAGATTTTGAAAAAAGAAAACTGGAAATGGAGGAATGGCGAAAAAAGACTGGTTGGATAAAATAGAAGACATTCTTTGATTTATTTTGAAAACAAAAAATCCTTAAACAGTAACGTTTAAGGATTTTCTTTTTCCAGGCATATAATTTTATTTCACCAAATAATCAACCTGATCTGCTTCGCAAAGTCTGAAATAACCAAAAGCAAAGTCATTCGCATTACTGGTATTTATAATATTTCCTCTGATATTTCCTGGAGGAACAAGAAACGGATTTGAACTTGATGCTTCCAAAATTAATTTCCAATAATTGAAGAAATTTTTAGAAACACCTCGATGTGTAATTTTTACTGTATTTCCAGCTTTCATGTCTTCGTTAGAAAATCGGGTGCTGATTTCGTTTCCATTATAAAATTCATCATTTGTGATTTCATATTCCGGATAAATCAAAAATTCGCTTTGATAATCGGTTACATAAAAATTGGTTTGATCAGCTGGGTCGTTGTAATAAAAAGTTAATTCAATAACATCTTTACCTCCAAAATCGGGAACCATTTTTTGCTCTACTTTATTAATTGGAGTAGCAGAAGTTAGTTTTTCTGTTGCGGTATAACTTTGTCCTTCGGCAGTTACAAACAATTTATACTCCATATCAATTACAGGAGCAAAATTGATGCATTTGTAAACTCCAGCTTCTGTTTCATTAAAGGTAAAAACATCTCCGTTGCTGTTTTCCACTCTAACCTGCGCACCAGAAACTTTTGGTGTTGAACCGCTGTAATAAGATGCCGTTTTACTGACTTTTATAATTTGTTCGTTTCCTGCAGTTCCTTTTTTCCAAATAATTTCAGCATCAATTACCAATTTGGTTTCTCCTGTTTCCAGATCCAGATTTACTACATCTTCGCAAGAAGTAAAAGCGAATACAAAAAGAATACTTATTAATGCCAGTGCTTTATTCATTACCGTATATTTTTTCAATTTATTCATAGCATTAAAATTTAAAATTATATGAAACCCCAGGTACAATTCCGAAAATCGAAAGTCTTCTCGTTTCATTTGCGCCAGTATCTTCATTGGTTGTAAAACTCATAGAAGCTGCATTTTTTCTGTTGTAGATATTGTAAAGGCTGAATACCCAATAGCTTTGCCAACCTTTCTTTTTGTCTGGTTTTGGCGTATATGTTGCCGCAACATCTAAATGATGGAAAAGCGGTAATCGATTTTCATTTCTCAAAGAATAATTTGGAACATGAATACTTCCCATCTCGTAATAACTGTTTGCATACGTTACAGGCTGACCAGACTGCAAAGTGAAGTTTCCATTAAAAGACCATTTTGGGTTCAATTCATAACTTCCTACAATACTTAGGTTGTGCAGTTTGTCGTAGCCAGATAAATACCAATTACCGTTTGCAACGCCTGGTTCTTCAGCAGTTCTTCCTGGTGTTTTTTGTTCCGCGCGAGACAAAGTATACGAAACCCATCCAGTAAAAACACCAACGTTTTTTCTAAATAATAATTCCATTCCATAAGATCTTGCTTTTCCGTTTAGGATTACCTGCTCAATATTATTGTTAGCCAGAACATCAGCTCCGTCAATATAATCAATACGATTTTGGACATTTTTATAAAATAATTCGGTTTCTAAAGAATAATCGCCGTCTCTGAAATTTCTGAAATAACCCATTGCATATTGATCCAAAAGCTGAGGTTTTGTAAAAGGCCCGCTTGGAGTCCAAATACTCATTGGTAGCGGAGATTGTGTATTGGATAAAATATGAATGTACTGCGCCATTCTGTTGTAACTTGCTTTTATAGAGGTTTCGTCATTAAAAGCATAAGACAAGGCTGCTCTCGGCTCTAAATTATTAAAAGTACTGATTGCCTGCCCTTTTTTGTAATTGATGGTTCCAGTCGGTGTTCCTTCTTCGTAGATTTTATATAAAGGATTGTAAACAACCGCCTGACCATTTTCGTAAGTACTGATTGGTTCTGGTCCTAAACGATAAAATGAACTGTAACGAAGGCCGTAACGGAAATTCAATTTCTCTGTAATTTGGTTTTCAAAATCAATAAAAGCAGAAGCTTCCAGAGCATATTTTTTATCTAATTGTTTATAATTGAACCGAGAGTCTGAAGTGGTTGGCTGTACAACTCCTGGATTAAAATTATAATACAAACCGTCAATACCGTAGTTGATTTTAAACTTCTCAGATGGCTGGTAATTCCAATTGTATTTCAATCCGTAGCTCTGAATGTTGCTGTCCCATTTGAAGCTTTCAATCGGAATTTCAAGATTAAATCTGTAATCGCTGTAAAAACCAGATAAATTGCTGTTTAAACGATCTGAAAATTTATGTTTCCAGCTTAAAATACCCATTGTGCTACCGTAAGTACTTGCAAAACGATCATTAATATCAAATAAATCATTTCCGAAATAACCAGAAAAAGACAGCGTATTATTGGCATTAAAGCGGTGATTTATTTTTGCGTTCAAATCATAAAACATGGCGGAGTTTTTATTATCCGCCAGTTTCATGAACAAATGCGCATACGAAGCACGTCCGGAAAGGATGAACGAACTTTTCTCTTTCTGTATTGGCCCTTGAACCAATAGACGACTCGAAATAATTCCGATTCCTCCATTTACTTTATATTCTTCAAAATCTCCTGTTTGCTGTGCTACGTCCAAAACAGAAGAAACACGGCCTCCAAATTTAGATGGAATTCCTCCTTTATATAAATCTAAGCCATTTACGATATCAGCATTAAAAATAGAAAAGAAACCAAACATGTGTGAATCAGCATAAACTGGAGCACCATCTAAAAGAATCAAATTCTGATCGGCAGCACCTCCGCGGACATTAAATCCTGAAGAAGCTTCTCCAGCGTTGGTAACTCCTGGCAGAGTCAAAATCGATTTCAACGGATCTGGTTCTCCCATCGCAACCGGAATCTTTTTGATTTCCTGCATCGAAAGCTTGTTGACACTCATTTGAGTTGTTTTAATATCAACGGCTTTGTTATTCATGACAATAACTTCTCCCAATTGCTGGCTGTCTGAATCTATGTTGAAATTAACTTTAGTATCATCAGAAACAGCAACACGTTTTTCCTCATTTTTAAATCCAACATAACTTACCTGAACTATATAACTTCCGTTTGGAACTTCCATGCTGTATTTTCCGTTAACATCTGTTACAACACCAGTTTCCAGTTCTTTAATGTAAACATTGGCGCCAATAACAGGTTGTTTTTCATCGTCAAATATGTGTCCGGTTAACTTGCTTTTTTTTTTAGCCGGTTTAGTTGTTTGAGATTTCTGTTTCACAAAAATATTATTGCCCACTATGGAAAATTGTACAGATGCTGTTTTGTTTAGTTCTGCAATAAGCTTTTCAATATCAGTCTGCTTAAAAGTACTTTTTTGATTAAAGTATTTTTTATTGGTGTCAATTTGATCTGTAAAGGCAAATTTATAATCGGTTTGATTTTCAATTTGCTTAAAGAATTCTTTTAAAGTTACATTTTGATCTACAGTTACTGTAACGCTTTGAGCGGACATACATAAGCTGAATAAAAAAAAGCATGCTGAAATTATATGCTTCATGAAATTTTGTATTTTTGAATAATTATTAACTGGAATAACCTCGTGTTATCCTGAATATGAGGAGGATGTGGAGTTTCGCGGCTTACATCCTTTTTTCTTTTCTACTGAAAAGTAATCTGCTTTAAATCTTCATTGATCTCAAAGTTTAGGTTATACATTTCTGATATTAATTGTACAATTGTTTTTAAATCTTCTTTTTTATTGATTCGGATTGTGATTTTCTGATTCAGGTATTCACTTGGAAGAATAACTTTATAACCATAGTTTTCATCTATATATTTGCTTAGGTTGGTTAGTTTTTCGTTTTCAAAATCTACAAAACGGCTGAATTCGGTTACCGATGCAGTTTGATTTCCATACGTGAATTTCTCGCCTGGTTTTAAAATCCATTTTTGATCCTGACCTTTTACATTCATTTGAACGCTTCCTTCAAAAAGTTCAACCGTTATTTGTTCATTTTCAGCTTCTTTTACAATAAAGGATGTTCCTAAAACCGTAGTTGTCGTTTCATTGCAAAAAACCTGAAAAGGATGCTGTTTGTCTTTTTTGACTTTAAAATAAGCTTCACCGTCAATTTGAATTTTTCTGTTCAAAGCAAAATTGTTGCCGTAAGAAATTTTAGAGTTCGGACTTAATTCTACTTTCGAACTGTCTGGCAGAATCACATATTTAATTTTTGAAGTTGTATTTTCAATTATATTTTCTGTTGAGGCAATTGTATTTTTTTCCAAAGGCTGATTGTTGAAATAAATTCCAGTTCCAATCAAAACAAAAAGCAATACAGATGCTGCAACGAGATAACGCCACGGCTGCGATTTGCGTTTCTTTTCGGCGAAAGCCTTAGAATGAAATTCGTCCCACGAAGCTTTTTTTATTTCATCTGAATGTGAGGCAGGGGTTTCGTTCCATATTTTATCAAACTCATCATCAAAATTTTCCTTTTCCATGTTTGTTAAGTGTTAAAGCTTTTTACAATAAAATCCTTGTTTGGTAAAAACACCATAAACCATTTCCTTGATTTCTCTATTGGTTTCGATTCTAAGAATTCTTTCACGTTTTGTGAAATCAAAATTTATGATACAATCGGAAATAACGAATTGTAAAAGAGCGACAATCAAACTGGCGTCTTTTTTAGTTCGAACATTGGTTTTATAAGCCTCAATATGCATTTTTTGTTCTTGTTTTTATAGATAACAAACGAGAACAAAAAAGTTCCTAATGGTTTTTGATTTTTTTTCGAATAAATTTACTGGCGAGATAAATATGATTGGCAATGGTCTTTTCAGAAAGATCCGTCATCTCTGCAATCTCTTTATAGCTAAGGTTTTCCAGTTTGTGTAAAGTAAATATTTTTTGCTGTTGTTCAGGAAGCTGATCGATAAAGTTTTGTAGTTTTTCTTTTCTTTCTTCAAAAATTCCTGAGTCGGTTTCTTCGTCTAAGATGTGAACTTGGGAAGGATCAAGCTGTACAATTCTATTTTCTCTGTTCACATGATTTATAATAATGTTTTTACAGATGGTATATAATTGCTTATCAAATAAAATATCTTCGTTAAGTAAATCTCTTTTATTATATAATCTTAAAAGACTTTCCTGAACAAAGTCATCTGGCGTAAGTACCGTAAGATTAAATCGGCGGGCAATGTTTATCAGTTTATCATAGTAGTCGAAGTAAACCTTTTTGAAGGCTTCCTCATTCCCTTTTTTCAAACTTAAAATAAACTTTTTATTGTCCATAACGAAAATATCGCGACTAGTTTTTAACTAATCTAAACTCATTGGTTTCAATATTATTGCATTCAAAAATTATCAGTTTTATATTATGAATGCAATAAGTTGCAAAGAACCGTAATTTAATTTAAGTTTTGACGCTGTTGTCAAAAAAATGTTACATGCTTATGCTTTAAAATACTATAAATAGTCGGATTTTTTGAGCTTTTAAAGAAATAAAAGAATTTTTATGCTTAAATTGTAAATAACAAAATCCAATTATCATGACGTTAAAAAAACTTTTAGTTGTACTATTTATCCCTTTTTTATTTTCCTGCAATGACAAAAAAGAACAAGAACTAACCAAAAGAGAAAATGAGCTTCTTGAGCGCGAAAAGAAATTTGCTGATAAGGAAGCGGAATATGAATTATTATTAAAAATGAAAGATAGTATTCAATTGACTCTTCAGGTAAAAGATACAATTCCTAAAATACAAATTTGGCCAGATAGTCTAAAGATTAAATGGAATAGTAAAATGATCTGCAGAGAATCAAATTGCAGTAATTATGTCATTGGAGACCAGCGTACAGAAGTTTGGGATTTTGTATCAGATTCTACAGGAATGTATACCAATGTGGTAAGTAATAAAGAAATTAAGAGAGTTTTTAGAGGACAATATTTGGTTAATAAAGTAATACTTGATTCAGCAAAAGAGACCTCTGCTAAAAACAATATAAAAGTTAGTGTCGTATTGGATGATATTAAAAAGAATATCATAAAAGGAACGCAAACGATAACAGGTCAAGACAATTGCACGGCAAAATTCTCGGTTGAACTTACGCCATCTAAAAAATAATTTATGTTTTTAAGTATACATCATATTAGTCTTCCTATTGAAGATCCGCTTTTAAAATTTCTTATAGAACTAATTATAATATTATGCATTCCGCTTTTATTAAATAAGATTAAAGTGCCTCATTTATTGGGGCTTATCATTGCGGGAGCAGTTATTGGTCCAAATGGTTTTGGAGTTTTGTCAAGAGACAGCAGTGTTGTGGTTACAGGAACTACAGGACTTTTGTATATCATGTTCTTGGCTGGATTAGAAATCGATATGGCCGATTTTAAAAAAAATAAATGGAAAAGTATCTTGTTTTCGCTTTATACTTTTGCTGTGCCTTTTATATTGGGGCTTGTTGGAGGTTATTTTGTACTGGGTTTTTCGTTATTAACATCAGTTCTTTTTGCTAGTTTGTTTTCATCGCATACCTTAATTGTATATCCAATGGTTAGCAGTTTAGGAATTGCAAAAAATCTTTCTGTCAATATAACCGTCGGAGGTACAATGATTACCGATGTTCTTTCGCTTTTGGTTTTGGCAGTTGTGGTTGGAATGTCGCAAGGAGAAGTTGGAACTGCTTTTTGGCTGAAACTTTCTATTTCGATGATTCTTTTTACGCTCATTGTGTTGCTGATTTTTCCAATAATTGCCCGCTGGTTTTTCAAAAATGTAGAAGATAAAATTTCGCAGTATCTTTTTGTTATTGTAATGATTTATCTGGCTGCACTTCTAGCCGAACTTGCCGGAATAGAATCTATCATCGGAGCATTTTTTGCAGGATTAGCCTTAAACAGATTGATTCCGCATACTTCCTCTTTAATGAATAGAGTAGAGTTTGTGGGAAATGCTATTTTTATTCCTTTTTTCCTGATAAGTGTCGGAATGCTAATTGATTTCAGTGCTTTCATTCAAAGCTGGGAAACATTATGGGTAGCAGCAATTATGTTAGTGGCTTCAATTGGAGGGAAATATTTTGCAGCCATGCTTACTAAAAAAACATTCAAACTTACAAACGATGAAGGCCAGCTGATTTTTGGAATGAGTGCAGCGTCAGCAGCGGCGACATTAGCCTCTGTAATGGTCGGATATAATATTATTATTGGGGAAAATGACGCAGGCGAACCGATAAGACTTTTAAATGATCATGTTTTAAATGGAAGTATACTTTTGATATTAATTTCATGTACCGTTTCTTCTTTTGTTTCTATGGCAAGCGCCCAGCGAATAGCAGAAGCAGATAAAGACAATAAAGTATCGGGTAATAGTGAAGAAAAAGAGAATATTCTTTTGGCACTTAATCACGAAGAAACTGTCGAAAAAATGGTTAATCTTGGCCTTATTGTGAAAACTTCAACAAATAAGGATAGGGTTTTTGCTGTGAATGTGATTAACGAAGAAGAAAACGAATCATCAGTAAAAAATGCAGAAAAGATTTTAGAGACAGCCGTAAAAGCAGCGTCTGCAGCCGATGTTAAATTGAATCCAATTACTCGACATGATAATGATACCGCCACCGGAATAAGTAATGTAATTAAAGAAAAAGAAATAACAGATCTTATTATTGGACTACAAGGTGAAAAAGGTTTTTCGGCTTCTTTTGGATACAATTTGTATAATGGTTATCTTCAGAATAAAAATATAAATCTGATGGTTTATCACGCTGTACAGCCTGTATCTACAATTAAAAAGTACGTAGTATTAATACCTGAGAATGCAGAGATGGATGCTGGTTTTTTTCATTCAATGTTAAGAATATGGAACATTGGACGTAATTCAGGAGCTAAAATGAATTTTTATGGAAAAGATAAAACCATGAAGATTTTAAAAAGAATTGTAAAGAAAGCAACAATTGAGGCAACATTTGATATTATTGGTTCTTGGGAAGAAGCTCAAAAAACAGCTTTTGATCTAAAAGAAGATGATGGACTAATTATTATGATGGCTAATAAAGGAATGTATTCTTATTTTTCAAAGATGCAGGACGTACCAAATTTATTGAACAGTAAGCTAAGTAATAATAATTACATGCTCATTTATCCTTTTTCAAAAATTGAAAAAAGTACTGCTGAGAAAAGGGCGGTAAGCAGTCACGACGATTTTGCAGAAATCGGTAAAGTGATTCGCAATATTTTTAAATGATTTATAAACAACAAACCCTTAAGCCTTTTCTGTTTAAGGGTTTGTTGCTTTTAGGACTAATTCAGTTTTTGTAAGCCTCTAAAAGTTTATCCAGAAATTGAAAAAGCTTCTCATTCATTTCAGTATAGTCGTAAGAAAGAATTGTTTCAGAATTTTGAACAAAATGATATTGCTGGCTTTCAGTTAATGAATTTAATAAGTTGCAAAGAACCGTAATTTGATTTTTATATTTTGATGCTGTTATTCGAAAATGTTACAGTCAAATGAATATTTTTTTATCTATTAAGAATTTACAGGTTCTCGTTTTTGTATAAATAGTGATTTCAATTTAGAATTCTTTTTTATTTGAAAACTAAATTAAACCAATAATTCCTACATTAGCCCCAACCAAAACCTAAACTATGGAGAATTTTATTCTTTTTGCCTTAATCGTGTGCATTGTCGTGTTGTTTAATAAGTTTAATAGCTTAAAAGAAGAAAATGATCATCTGGATTCACTTTACAGAAAAAACAGGGACGATTATAATACTTTAAAAAATGAGTTAGCCGAAATCAAAAGGCAACTCTCACAATCTGATTTTATTCCTGAAAATCCAAAACCTGTAATTGAGGAACGAGAGATTATTCTGGAACCTGTAGAAGAAGTTTTCTCGCCCGTTGTTACAGATTCATTTGTGGTTAGCGAGGAAGTTCAAAATGAAAAAGAGGTTATTGAAGAATCAATCGAGCCAGTGGTAAGTTTTGAATCTGCTTCAATTCCTGTGTTGGATAAAACTGAAATTACAGCGCAAAAAGAAACTCCAGAATTAGAAGAAGTTTTAGAAACGCATTCATTTAATGCATTGGAATCCAAGCCAGAAACGCAGGTTCGTGAAGAAGAAGTTTATGTAGAAAGTGCTTTTTCCCTTTTCATGAAAAAGATGGAACAGCAGTTTGTCGAAAACTGGACGGGAATTCTTGGAACGGCAATTATGGTTTTAGGAATTGGCTATCTGAGCATTTACACAGCTTTGAAAGTGTCGCCAATGTTTAGGATTTTAATTCTTTGGTTATATGCGGGAATTTTGGTTGGATCATACTATTTTCTGGAGAAAAAAGAAAAATGGTTTAAAACAGGACTTTGGTTACGCAGTGCGGGAGCGAGTTTGTTTTTGTTTGGCTGTTTTGGTGCTTCGCAAATTCCAGCATTGACTTTTATAACTAATATCCCAATTGCTTATTCGCTAATCGGATTCGGGATTGCGCTCAATTTGTATGTCGGATATATTATAAAACAGCAGACCTTTTTATCTCTTCATGTAATTTTAAGTATTTTGATTTTATGTGTAATTCCGGAGAAACTCTTAATTACATTTTTATTGGCTTCGTTAACTGCAACAGCGGGAATTGTTTTGTCTTATAAAGAAAAATGGGAATATCATTTATTAATTGTTATTTCAGGCTTTATCATATTTGATATTTGGTTTACGCAGGGCGCAAATGCTTTGACTTCAACAGAAAATCTTTTTGCGATAATAGGAATTATTTTGGTTTCAGTAAGCTGTATGTACATGCAGTACAGAAGTATTTATGCCGATACTCGTTTTGATAGAATTGCTTTTATTACACATTTAACCAATTGGGTTTTATTTGCGGCAGGTTTAATATTACATTCTACAGGCAGTAAAATCAAGATTTTTGTTTTACTAGTGGCGGGGATACTTTGCCTTTTTGCGACACTTTTTGCCAGAAAGAAAAAGATTTTTTGGCTGTATCATTTAGACGGAATGGTTTCCTTTATCCTTTTTTCTCTAAGTATGATTATGCTTAACGATTGGAAAATTGGTTACGATATTATTATTTGTGGTCTGTACTTTTTAATTGTCACTTGTCTTTTCATCGTTTATAAAAACAAAGAAACATTACTGCATAAAATATTTTTAGTGATCAATCATATTTTTTGTGTGTTTATCTTCATCTTTTTTATTTCGCATATTAATCCGTTTTTTGTTCAAACCTACATAACAAACACTTTTGCTGCGCTGATAGTACTTGTAATTACATCATTAATGGTTCCAGTTTTTTGCTCAGTAAAAAAAGAATTTTTGGAGGTTGATGCTTTTATTTCAAAACAAAACTTGAGTTTAAACGGAATTTTCTCTGTTGTGTCCTCCATATTGTTTTTTATAAGCTGGTATCATACTATCGAAATTTCATTCTACTATCCAATTGTGTTTATTGCTTTACTGTGGTGTTCTTTACGATTTAAATTCGAAACAAATACTTTTGATCTTGGCCGATTTGTGTTTTTATTAATTGCTATTGGTGTGGGATTAACTTCGATTCTGGTAGAGCCAAAATCAAATTTAGATCTTCTTTTTGCTTTAGGAATTATCGTTGTAATAACGCTTAACTGGTTTGTGAAATCTTTTTACAAAGACGATTCAATTGTCAAAACAATCGGAATTATTGGGGTAAATGCTTTACTTCTTTCGATTGAGTACAAATATTTAACATCGGATGATATTATTCAGATTTTTGGATTGTTTGCAATCGCTTTATTGAATCATGAATTTTTATGGATTCAGTTTAGACAAAAACGACTTTCTGTAGGGAATCAAATTTTATTATATGGTTTTTGTCTTGCTTTTTCGGTATTTGGAAGTTTGTTGTTTTTACATAATACGAGATTCTTAAATAATACTGAAATCGGATTAATTGCCGTTGGGATTTCTTTAATTGAAGTTTATATTTTCTTTGGAGAAAAAATCAGAAATAAATCAAACGAAATAATATTGGGCTGGAAAAATTTCAATATTCTAAATTCTGATTTCATTCTTTTTAATGCTTTGGTGTTTGGTTTTTCTTGTGTCGAGATGAACTACATTCCTGTTTATTTAGGAGTTTTAGCATTAATCACTTTTTGGATTTTTCAAAAAATCGAAAGCATCAAACGCTTCAATATTTATTCTTTTGTACTTTTAATTGGCACTGTGATGCTGAGTATTTATTTAAGTGCTTTTGAGTTGAATGCAACCAATCAAATCGTTCTTTATGTTGTAGAGACAGTCAGTGTTTTATTGTCTGTTGTTTATGTCTATCTGCAAACTAAAAGTCCGAGAGAAGAAGGAAAAATGGTTATTGCAATTTTACCTATTATTCAAAATTTATGGGTAATCGCTTTGTTGTTTATTCAGGTTGAAACGGTTTATCTGCCTTTGCTATTCATGATTTTAGCAATAGTGAATTTTGGTTTGATTCTTTACAGAAAAATAGTTTTAGCGTCAGAATCGGTTTTAGTGATAGGAGTTTTAGCTATTCTGACGTCTGTTTTTTATAACATTAAAACCCTTAACGCTTTTACTTTACAGGATTGGATTTTACAGCTTTCGGCAGTTGCATTGTTGATCGCATTAACTTTCCTGATCCACAAAAAAGAATTTATCAAATCATTACAGCTTGACTATCAAATTGTGGTAAACGTTTGGCTTTCGATTATTATGTTCTCGCAATTGGAACACAAATGGCTTCCGGTGTTTTGGGCAGTAACAGCGATTGTAAATGCTTCGCTTTATTATAAAAAGATTGGCAGTAAAAAAGAAATCAGCATCGTTTATTATTTATTGGCTAATTTTCATTTAGCTTTTGTCAGTTTCAACTATTTTGAATCTAAATTCGAATATGTTTACCTGATTATATTTGCGCTTCTGGCATTGTATGTTTTTATCGTTTACAAATTCATCGAAGAGTTTCCATTCAAAAACAGTATTATTATTTATCCGGCAACTTTTAGTATTGGATTGTTTTTATATCTCACATTCGACAAAGGAATCTTAACGTTCTTCTGGATTTTAGAATCTTTAGGATTGTTAATTCTTGGAATTATGCTGAAAGAAAAATACTTCCGCTATGTTTCTCTTTCTTTGGTTGGAGTCTGCGTCATACGATTAATGTTTTTTGATCTTTCGAATTCTGATTTCTTAATCAGGGCATTAGTTTTATTGGGAGTAGGAGTAGTGCTTTTGGTTATGAATACCTTATTCAAGAAATACAAACACCGATTTGATTAAAAAAATAGAAAGCCACAAATTAAGTAAATGAATTTGTGGCTTTTTTGAATTTATTTTGAACTGAAACTTCTTTTATCCCTAAAAATTTCAGTAGACGATAGTTTTAATTAAAGTGAATTCTGGTTTTTGTAAGCTAATACAAGTTTATCCAGAAATTGAAAAAGTTTTTCATTCATCTCATCGTAATTATAAGCTAAAATCGTTTCAGGATTTTGAACATATTGATATTGCTTGCTTTTAGCTAATAAATCAGTTTCACTTTCAATTAAAAGAGCAACTACTTCTGTTGTCAATTCCATGTGGCACTGAAAACCATAAACAAGATTCGAATACGAAACAATCTGAACAGGACAGCCTTCACTTACAGCCAGAACCTTACTTTCTTTTGTTAAACCTGGCATATCATTATGCCAATGTCCCACATTTAGAACTGAACCAAAATGATTTACTTTTTCGTCTTTTATTCCATCTTCAGTTAATATAATAGAAAATACTCCAATTTCTTTTTCTGGACTATGGTTGAATTTTGCACCAAAAGCTTCGCCAATTAACTGTGAACCCAGACAAACTCCAACAACAGCTTTTTTAGCAGTAATACATTTTTGGATTAAAGAAATTTCGGATAATGCATCAAAATGAGGACATTCTTGAATAGTGGTATTTGGACTTTGCGGCCCGCCCATAACAATGAGCAAGTCTATAAAATCGATATTATCCGGCAGTTTATCGTTTTCATAGACTTTAGAAAAAGATACATTATAATTTCGTTCTGTTGCCCAATTGAGATAAGCGCCGGGAGCTTCGTATGTTTCGTGTTGTATAATATGGATGTTCATTGTTTCTAAAAATTGATTACAAATGTATTTTTCTAAAGTACGTTTTTAATAGTCCACTTTTGCTTTTAATGAAATAGTCCAGTACAATTTAATCTAAGAATTAAGAACAAGCATCATCTGAATATCCACTCTGTTGTAACTTGATGAAATGCCTTTAATTTCTTTAAAACCTAGTTTTTCGTATAATTTAATTGCAGGCTGAAGTTTGGTATTGCTTTCCAGATAAATTTTTGAAGCACCTTTTTCAGAAGCCCATTTTATAGCTTCTTTTGCAAGTAATAATCCAACTCCTTTTCCTTGCGCTTTTGGACTTACAGCCATTTTTGCCAATTCGTAATCGTAATCCTTAGTATTGCTTTTGATTAAAGCGCAAACACCCAAGACTTCATCGTTTAAAATAGCCGAAAAGATTTCGCCTCCTTTTTCAATAATATATTCTTCGGCATGATCGAGCGCTTTGATGTCATTGGGTTCAACTTCAAAATAATTCGAAATCCATTCGATATTTAAATTCTTAAAACTTTCTTTGTATTTGGGAGTATAAGTTTTTATTTGAACGTTATTTTTCATAATGTTAAATGCTATTCTTTATAATTCTGCCTAATTTTTCCAAATCAGATTCCACGCGCTCATTCCATTCCAGAGCATAAGTAAGTCGCATGCAATTATTGTATTGATTGTATTGCGAAAAAATTCTTCCGGGCGCAAAATTAATTTTTTGTGATAAGGCAGTGGTATATAATTCTGTTGTTGAGATTCTTTCATCCAGTTCGAGCCAAAGCATAAAACCGCCTTTTGGCTGAGCAATTTTAGTATTGTCAGGGAAATAGGTTTCTACAGCACGATTAATTTGGATATAATTCGTGTAAAGTTTGTTTCTAAAAGTTCTAAGGTGATGATCATAGCGTCCGTGTTCCAGAAAGTCGCTAATAACATCCGAAAACAAAGAAGAATTACAAACGGTTTGTACCAGTTTCTGGCGTATGATTTTATCTTTAAATTTTCCCGGAGCAATCCATCCGACACGATATCCAGGTGCAAGAGTTTTAGAAACAGATCCAATCCACAAAACCAAGCCTGCTTCATCATAAAATTTGCAAGGTTTTGGGCGCTCCGAACCAAAATATAAATTGCCATAAAGATCATCTTCAATCAATGGAACATTATACTGTGTTATCAATTTAACTAATTCCTTTTTGTTTTCGTCAGGCATTTGAAAACCCATCGGATTATTGAAATTAGTAATAAAACAACAAGCCTTAATTTCGGGAAGTACTTTTTTTAAAGCCTCAAGATCCAGTCCATATAAAGGATGAGTTGGAATTTCAACTGCTTTTAAACCTAAAGCTTTAATTGCCTGAAGTATGCCAAAATAGGCAGGACTTTCTACAGCAACACTATCTCCGGGAGAAGTTACAGCCATTAACGCATTGTACATAGCATGCATGGCACCAGAGGTAATGACAAGATCATCTTCTGTAATTTTCCCTTCCATAACAAGCGCCCATTTTGCAATGGCGCGCCGAAGACTTTCAGATCCCTGAACCGGTTCGTAGGCAGTTCCGGCATCGTCTCTGTTGCGAACAGCATTGATAATCCCTTTATTAAGTTTTGCAATTGGGAGGAAATTTTTTCCTGGTAATCCAAGTGCAAACTGTGTCACATCTTTTCTGTTGATGGTGCTGAAAACTTTATCGATAAGTTCCTCAGGAGTATTTTTAGTTTCGTGATTATTTATGCTGGCAATGCTGGGAAGTGCCGTGGTACGTATCGCGCTCTTACTCACATAATAGCCCATTTTTGGGCGTGATTCTATAAGTGAACGACTCTCCAGTTCCAAATAAGCCTGCTTGATGGTATTTAAACTAACATTATAAAGTTTCTGTGCACTTCGAACAGAAGGCAGTTTGTCGCCAAGTACCAAAGTTTCATTATGAATTTGATCTTCGATAATTTTGGCAATTTTTAAATATAATGTTTGATTGTTCTTCATTTTTGTTATTTGTTAAACTTTCAAAAACTAAGGCAATGAACAAGATGTTCTGTACTTTGTTTTAATTGTGTGACATTATTGAAATTGGCACTTCTTTTTTTCTTTAGAAAATTTATAATGTATTCATTAAAAACTTCTTTTTCTTGATCATTGAGACTTCCGTCATCATAAATTTCAAATTTGATTTCATTGTTCTGATCCAAAATCAAACTGGCAAAAGCATTAATCTTATTGTTTTTTTTACTGAGAAGAAAGGGAATGCCAAAAAGCATTTTATCTTCAGTTTTTTCACAACTATTTTGACTAAAGATGTTTTGTAGCGCCTCCATGTCAAATATATAAACCTCTCTAAATTTTGTTTTTTCCTGTGTTGATGCTGTAGACTCCATATCTTTTTTTAGCAAAATTATTGCGATTCTAGATTTGGGTACAGACACAGAAAATACTTTTTTTAAGGATACAGATTAAAAGTAATACTTTATTTTGAAAAACAGAGTATAAAAGAAAACCCTCAAACTTTTTGTTTGAGGGTTTTGAATATTTTTAAATCAAATTAATGATTAGTAAATTAAATAAAGAAAATCTGTTATTTGTTCTCCTGATCAAGTTTATCAATATCAGAAATCTGATCCAATATATTGGTTTGATTTGGCGAAATATAGTTTTTTGTTTCAGTTGGAGTTTCTTTTTTAAAAAGTATATCTAAAGCATTATACAATTTTAATAAAACATCTTTGTCTTCTTTTTTAATATCTAAAACATTATTAAAATTGAAAACATAATTATTCGAATTACGTACTTCTACTTTTATCGTTTTCGATGTGATTTTAAATTTAACTATATCCATTTGATTATAAAATGCTTAGTTTGTAAAATGCTGTTTTTGATGGTCTGATTTAGAATATTAAGTTGCAAATCTAATGCAAATTACAAATACTTATAGATAAAAAAAACACCACTTTAAAAAAAAAGTGGTGCTTTACCTTGTAGCGAGGACGGGAGTTGAACCCGTGACCTCAGGGTTATGAATCCTGCGCTCTAACCAACTGAGCTACCTCGCCTGGACTGCTATCATGAATTCCTGATTGCGGGTGCAAAGATAGAAATAATATTAAAGCTTGCAAGCATAAAATGAAGAAAAAAAAATATTTTTAAAAACGCATTGTTTTTGGACATATATTCTTATATTTCCAAAAAAATTAAAAGTAGCACATGGAGTCAAAAATACGTTACGAAATAGAGTTTCCGATCAATTCTTCACCGCAATTATTGTATCAATATATATCAACTCCGTCAGGTTTACAAGAATGGTTTGCTGACAATGTTAATTCAAGAGGAGAGTTTTTTACATTTATGTGGAATGATTCACAGGAAAAAGCACGTCTAGCATCTAAAAAATCTGGCGAAAAAGTAAAATTTAAATGGGTTGACGAAAGCAGTAAAGACACTGATTACTTTTTTGAACTTCATATTTTAGTTGATGAATTGACTAAAGATGTATCATTAATGGTGGTTGATTTTGCGGAAAAAGAAGAATTAGGAGAAGCTAAACAATTGTGGGAGAATCAGATTTCAGACCTAAAACATCTTATAGGTTCTGTTTAGTAAAAGTCTATTTTATACCTTATATTTGCCCTGAACAAAATTCAGGTTTTTTTTATGATTAATTTTAACGGAAACATAGCAAAGGAAGATAATATATTAACTCTAAACCGTGCTTTCTTGTATGGTGACGGCATATTTGAAACAGTAAAAATTGTCAACGGAAAAATCTTGTTTCTTGAAGATCATTATTTTAGATTGATGGCTTCCATGCGTGTGGTTAGAATGATGATTCCTATGGATTTTACAATGGAATATTTTGAAGAGCAGATTTTAAATTTGGTTAATCAATTAAACATTGCTTCTTCAGCAAGAGCCAGAATTACTGTTTTTAGAAAAGATGGAGGTTTGTATCTTCCTAAAACAAATGACATTTCGTTTTTAATAAATGCTATTTCTCTTGGAAATAAAGCATACAGTATAAATGCAAACGAATACGAAGTAGATTTATATAAAGACTTCTATGTGACAAAACAATTGTTATCGTCTCTTAAAACGACTAACAAGATGATTAATATAACAGGAAGTATTTTTGCAGACGAAAATGGTCTTGCTAACTGTATTTTATTGAATGACAGTAAAAATGTAGTAGAAGCACTTCAAGGAAATATTTTTATGGTTTTGGGGAATAAATTGATCACACCACCAGTTTCAGAAGGAGCTTTAAACGGAATAATGCGTAAACAAATTTTAGCTGTGGCTAAGAAAATAGAAGGCATAGAGGTTTGCGAAGAAATAATTTCGCCATTTGATCTTCAAAAAGCAGACGAATTATTTCTCACAAATGTAATCACAGGGATACAGCCGATAACTAAATATCGTAAAAAGGAGTTTAAAGCGAATCTGGCTCATTTATTAGTGCAGAAACTAAATGAATCCATTTCTGAAAATTAATTCAGATATGGATTTTCAGGTGCATTAGACCAAATAAGATAATCGCCTCCAAGTTCTATAATCTGCTCTTTCCAAAAATGGGTAGTAGATTTTCCGATAATTTTATTTTTATAATTATTATCAGCAATGATCCAAGAGTTTCCCTGCATTTCATTTTCAAGCTGATTTTCGTCCCAGCCAGTGTAACCTAAGAAAAAGCGAATGTTATTTTTGCTGATAGCACCGCTGTTTATAAGGTCTTTGGTGGACTCAAAATCGCCACCCCAATAAATTCCGTTCGAAATCTCAACACTGTTTGGGATTAGTTCAGGAATATTGTGAATGAAATAAAGATTGTCTTGTTCTACGGGACCTCCGTTATATATCTTAAAGTTGGCCTCAATTTCTGGTATTAAGTCACTAATAGTATATTTTAATGGCTTGTTAATTATAAAACCTATTGATCCTTCTTTGTTATGGTCTGCTAATAAAATTACCGATCTGTTAAAAGATAAATCTCCAATTATTGAAGGCTCGGCAATAAGCAGGTGTCCTTTTTTTAATTTTTCTGAAATCATACGGTTACAATTTTTATTAAATTTAATCATAAAAAAATTAAAATCACAAAAAAAATCGTTAAACCGCATAAAAAAACCTTCCATAAGGAAGGTTTTAATTATATTGTAAGTTTAGAGAACTTTCTTACTTAGTTCACTGCACCTTCTAATTCAGCACCAGCTTTGAATTTTACAACATTTTTAGCTGCGATTTTGATTGTTTTTCCTGTTTGAGGGTTTCTACCATCTCTAGCAGCTCTAGAAGAAACTGACCAAGATCCGAAACCTACTAATGAAATTCTTCCACCTTTTTTCAAAGTTGTCCCTACATTACCTAAAAAAGACTCTAAAGCTAATTTCGCCGCAGCTTTTGTAATTCCTGCATCAGCAGCGATAGCATCGATTAATTCTGATTTGTTCATAATAATTAGTTATTAATTGTTGGTTAAAAAAAATTGTTAATACACAAATTTAGTAGGAAATCCGTTGCGTGCAAGTCTTTTCTTTAATTTTAGCAAAAATTGTTAATAACTTGCTTTTTTTGTTCATAAAGAATGTTATTCATCGATGAAAATCAAGTACAAACCCCTGTTTTACTGATGTTAATAGACTTTTGCAGCATCTGAAAAACTCACTCCATTTAATATTTCTGAGGCAAGCATTCTCTTTTTTCCTGGAAATTGTAGACTTAATAACTGAATAAAACCCTCTTTTATTGCAATCTTGATTTCTTTTTTACTGCTAATTAGTTTTCCAATCTCATAAGAATGGGACTCTGAGACCAGTTTTGCTTCATAAATTTTAATGTTAAGTTCCTCATTTTGATCTTTTAAAAAACACCAAGAAGCAGGATACGGACTCAAACCTCGAATCAGATTATTGATTTCTGTTCCAGATTTTGTCCAGTCAATTTTGCAGTTTTCTTTGTTTAATTTGTAAGCTGTTTTTATATCGTCGTTATCTTCTTGAATCGTGGTTGTTACATTTCCTGTTTCAATAACTTTTAAAGTGTCAATAACGGTTGTACTTCCTAAATGCATTAAACGATCATGTAATTGCCCTGCTGTTTCTTCTGGTTCGATTGCAATTTCAGAATTTAAAATCATCGCACCAGTATCGATTTTATCATCAATAAAGAAAGTGGTAACCCCAGTTTTGGTTTCTCCATTTATAATGGCCCAGTTAATAGGGGCAGCGCCACGATAATTTGGTAATAAAGAAGCATGAAGATTAAAAGTGCCTAAACTTGGCATTTCCCAAACTACTTTTGGTAACATTCTAAACGCTACTACGATTTGTAAGTTGGCGTTTAAAGCTTTTAATTCGGCTAAGAAATTCTCGTCTTTTAAATTGGTTGGCTGTAATAAAGTAAGATTGTTTGCTAAAGCATATTCTTTTACAGCCGAATATTTTATTTTTTGCCCGCGTCCTGCTGGTTTGTCTGCAACTGTAACCACGCCGACAATTTCATAGTTATTTTTAATAATGGTATCCAAAATGCCAACAGCAAATTCTGGCGTTCCCATAAATATAATTCTCAATTTCTCCATTATGATTTTAAAGTGTATTTATTATTCGCTTGTATAATGATATGATTGTTTTCGAGTAATTCCTGAAGAACCGAAATAATGTCTTTTGTATCCATTTTGATTTGGGTTTCAATTTCTCTCGAAGTCAAAGAAGCTGTTTTTAAAAGTGATAAAATTTTATCAGCAATCGAATCTGCTTCTGTAATTTTTCCTTTTTGGGTAATGCAGTATGAACAAATACCGCAGTTTTCGTTGGTTTCTTCTCCAAAATAATTCAAAACCAATCTGTTTTTGCAAGTTTTGGTGTCTTTTATATAATGTAAAACAGAATGAAGCTGTTCTTTTTTAACTTGATTTTGTTTCTCTAAATATTTTGAAACCCTATTTATAGTAAGATCGTCTTCGCGGACTTCATTAAATAAAATAGTAGCGTCGTTGTTTTTGGATTTGTACTCGATAATTTCCTTTTCCTTTAGTTTTTCTAAAACCGCAACAACTTGTTCTTCGGTATGATTAGATTTTTTAGCAATCAGTCCTAAATTCAGATTTGATTTTACTTCATAAACACCAGGATAGGTTCTCAAAATGGCCAGCATAATTTCTTCATCATTTGGATTCAGACTCATGTATCGAATTACCTCTTTAGATTCAATCAAAAACTGAACATTAATTTTTTCAGAAAATTCCTGCGACATGGTAATAATTCCCTGCTGACTCAAAAACTGCAAAGCATTATAAGTTTTTAAAGTAGGGAAGTCGTATTTATTGCAAAAATGATTCAATTTAAACGAAAAAGATTCATCTAAACCCTCTCCGTAAGCAATTTGGAAATAAGTACAGAGTTTGATGTACATCGTTTTGAGAAACTTCTTGTCTGGAAGTACATTAATAAACTGTTGTTCCGTCTGGATCATATCTGAATTATTGTAAAGCAAAACCGAAAAAGCTTTAGCGCCATTTCGTCCCGCTCTACCAGATTCCTGATAATAATTTTCTAAGTTTTCCGGAAGCTGTGTATGAATAACCGTTTTAACATTGTCTTTGTCAATTCCCATTCCAAAAGCATTCGTTGCCACAATCACTTGTGCTTGCTGTGACATCCATAACTGCATGTTCTTGTCTTTTTCTTTTGCCGAAAGTCCGCCATGATAATACGTCGAAGTGAATCCTAACGACTGTAATTGTGAAGACATGTTTAAACAAGACTTTCTATTTCGGACATATATGATAGAAGGCTGTGGATTCTTTTTGAGAATTTGTTCCGTTCTGTACAATTTATCTTCCACTTCAAAAACCATATAAGCAATATTTTTTCTCTCAAATGATTGCTGAAAATGTTTCGGATTTTTTAATTCTAACTGCGTTCTGATATCTTCAATAACCCTGGGAGTTGCTGTTGCAGTTAAAGCCAGAAAAGGAATTTTAGGAAAGAATTTCTTTAGTTCAGAAATTTTAAGATAGGCCGGTCTAAAATCATGGCCCCATTGCGAAACACAATGCGCTTCATCAATAGCAATTAAATTAATTGGAAGATTTTTAATGCGCTCGAGAATCCAGTCCGATTGTAATCTTTCTGGCGACATGTATAGAAATTTATAATTTCCGTATTGACAATTGTCCAGTAAATCTATGATTTCTTCAGTGTGAATACCGCCAGTAAGTGCAATAGCTTTAATTTCTCTTTTCTGAAGATTCATTACCTGATCTTTCATTAAAGCTATCAAAGGCGAAATAACGAGACAAATTCCTTCCTGCATCATAGCGGGAACCTGAAAACAAATCGATTTTCCACCTCCCGTCGGAAGTACGGCAAAAGTATCCTGTCCTTCCAGAACCGAATCGATAATTTCTTTTTGCAACGGTCTAAAACTGTCGTGTTTCCAGTATTTTAGAAGAATATCCTGCGCTCCGAGCATTGCGTAAGTTTTAAAGTTAAAAATTTAGAAAACAGCTTCTAGTTTTACAACTTTAAAACCTTTTGCTAAATTTTGTCTAAGATATAAAGAATTCTGTTTTCAACCGTATCTTTTGGGACTTCAATCAGTTCGTACCCATATTTTTTATAGGTCTCGATAAGATGTTCCTGAATTTTAACTGCTTGTTCAAAATTTTCATAACGCTCTGCATCACTTTGGTAAATTTCTTCCCAAGGCGGCAGAATAAAAGTTTTAGAATATTTATAGTCTTCGCAAGCCTTAGTAAAACGTTCTGGATATTCGTCTCCAATATAATCCATATACGCCACAACATCGGGAATTCCGCGGTCAATAAAAACGACATTATCAGGTTCTTCAAGAGCATTTTTGTACTGTTCGATACGACCTTCCAAAAGCATTTCGCTAAACAAAAGTGGCTGTTCCAGAAACAGTTGCTCAATGCCTTCCTGCTGCGCTTTCATGGTAACCTGTCTAGAAATTTCAGGATAGCAGCAAAAGCCACGAGCTACCAATTCGTTAATAAGTGTTGATTTTCCAGTACCAGGACCGCCAAGTAAGACTATAATTTCTTTTTGCACTATTCTAAAAATAAAGCGCAAATTTACCTAAACTTATTTATAATTAAAAAGAATATTTACTTGAAGCGAAAGATTTGGCATTTTTAGTAGGTATGGGTTCCTGCTTTCGGCTATATCTTTTATGGTCTCGTTAGAAAAAAAACGAGACCATAAAAGGATACCGCCTCAATCAGGGCTAGGAGAGAGACATGGTTTTGTTTTTGGAATTATTTATACGATGATTCCTCCTGCAAGGTTTTCAAAACCTTGTAGGTATATTTAGATATTCAATTTTATATGTTTCGTTCCGATGGAATTTCTGTTAATGTTCGATAAAATTCAACGGATTAATCCCGATAGCTATCGGGGGGTGCTACAAAATAAATCGTTCCTTTGGGGCTTTAGCAAAAGAGCCGTTGGCTCGATCAATATTGTATGGCCGAATTTTAATTCGTCCATCAAATAAAAGTCTGAGATGTAAAGAAACGTAGGTTCGGCTTATATTTTATACCTACAAGGTTTTGAAAACCTTGCAGGAGGCAAATGAACTACTCACAAAACAAATATCCACAAGAACTTTTCCCTTTTTTAGAAGGCTCAATCAAATGCGACTCAAATTTCTTTCCATTCAAAACATCATTTGCAAAATTCAAAACATATTGTTGTCCTTCATGAAAAAGATAACCAGAGAATTCATGTCCGCCACCGCAAAAAGTAATTAGTTCAATGTCTTTATGTAAATCTTTCATCTGGTTGTAAACCGCATAAGAACCAAAAAGAATCAGCCAGCCTGAAGCATTTGTTGGACAAGAACGATGTGAACCCGCACTGTATGGAACTGTATCATCATTGCTTCCATGCGCCAATAACATCGGAATAGCTTTATCTTTCGTAATCAAATTAATATCCTGAATGGCTCCCGAACCGCCAATAAAACCTTTATATTTAAAATTTTCAGGCAAATTATTTTTGTATAAATTCATTAGTTTATAATCCCAAAACGAAGCATGAAAACCAATTTCAGCGCCTGCGCTAATTCCAGAGATAAAGATTTTTGAAGTGTCCAAATTATATTTATCAGCATTTTCAATTAAAAAAGAGGTCGCTTGCCACATATCGCTCACGCCAATCTGAATTGCTTTTATTTTTTCAGTCAAAGTTCCTTTACATCCAAAATCTTTTCCTTTCATATATAAACTATACGAAATACTCGCAACGGCATAACCGTTTTGAGCCATAAATTTTCCGAAGTCTTTCTCACTTGTGCGCTCTCCGCCAGAAAATCCTCCGCCAAAAGCAAACATAATTAGAGGGATTTTGTCGCCAGCTTTTTTCTTTGGCAGATATAAATCTAAATCCAGTTTTAAAGTATCGTTTTGGAAATAAGTTAGTGTTTTGACTTCTTGCGCTTGAATGTTGTTGAGTATAAGAACGATAAAAAGTAAAAGGAGTTTTTTCATTATAGTATTTTTTTAATCTCGCAAAGTTGCTAAGATGCAAAGTTTTCGCAATTTTTGTCATTTCGACGAAGGAGAAATCTTCACGAGAAGCTCGACAAAGATTGGCGAAAATACCGTGAGGAGTTACTTACGGAGATTTGCTTCGCCAGTTCGCTATCGCTCGAGTCTCCTTCGTCGAAATGACAAACAGTACTTTGTATGCTTCCTTCTGAGAAACTTTTCGAGAAATATTTTAAGTATTGTTTTTCTCAAATATAACAGTAAATTTTACAAAGAAATAATCTTCGATTGCTTTTTTCTCTGCACCTTTGCGCCTTTGTAACTTTGTCCCTTTAAAACAAAGTTTTAAGCCCAAAAAAAATCTAAAATCTAAACTCAAAAGTCTAAAATCAAAACCGTATATTTGCGTTTATTTTTAATTACGAATGGAGAACGATAAAGAAAAAAATACAGCCGAATTTTACGAAAGATTAAAATTAGAGCTTGATAACGCAAACACTTGGCCAGCAGAATATTTATATAAATTTATTGTGCCTTCTGTTGCAGACAATGTGGAGCGTGTTGAAAAAGCTTTTGATCGAATGGGAGCGGTTATTAAAACAACAAAATCTAAAACAGGTAAATTTACCAGTGTTTCTATAGATGTTACGATGCACAGCTCAGACGATGTGATTAGTAAATACAAGGAAGTTTCTACAATAGAAGGTATAGTTTCATTATAACTTATGATCGAAAAATATAAAAGAGAAGCCGCAAGTGACGTTGTCTATAATTTAGAATACAATTCTGAAAGACAACGATTAATTATTCCGGAGTATGGTCGTCATTTACAAAAACTGATCGATCAGGCTACTGCAATCGAAGATGATGAAACGCGCAACAAAGCAGCGAAATACATTATTCAGGTTATGGGAAGTTTGAATCCGCATTTGCGTGACGTGCCAGATTTTCAACATAAACTTTGGGATCAGCTTTTTATTATGTCTGATTTTAAACTGAATGTTGAATCGCCATATCCGATTCCATCAAGAGACGTTTTGCAGTTAAAACCAGAGATTTTACAATATCCGCAGAACTTTCCAAAATACAGATTTTATGGGAATAATATCAAATACATGATTGATGTTGCCAATAAATGGGAAGAAGGAGAGATGAAAACGGCATTAGTAATGGTTATAGCTAATCACATGAAAAAATCTTTCTTAAGCTGGAACAAAGATACCGTGAAAGATGATGTGATTTTCGAACATTTATATGAGTTATCAGGCGGAAAAATCAATTTATTGCACAGTACAGAAGAGTTGTTGAATACAACAGATTTAATGCGTACCAATAAACGCATGTCTAATAAAACAGCTTCTGGTGCGCAGCCAAAAATTCAGAATAACAACAAAAACAACAACAACAACAACAACAACAACAACAAAGGCGGTCAAAAAAAGACATTTCAAAAAAACAATAATCAAAAATAAAAAAAGTTACTTAGACGCTAAGTTTCTAAGATGCTAAGTTTTTTACTTAGAGTCTTAGAATCTCAGAATCTTAGAAACTTTGAAAGAACCTTAACAAAGATCTATGGGAATTTTTAAAATCGAAGGAGGAACTCCTTTAAAAGGAGAAATCACTCCGCAAGGAGCAAAAAATGAGGCATTACAAATTTTATGTGCCGTGCTTCTAACAGGAGAGAAAGTAAAAATTAATAACATTCCTGATATTATAGACATCAATAAATTAATCACTTTGCTGGGTAATTTAGGGGTAAAAATTCAACGTAATGAACCAGGTTCTATTACATTTCAAGCTGATGAAGTTAATGTTGGATATTTAGAAACCGAAGCTTTCAAAAAAGAAGGTGGAGCGCTTCGTGGTTCTATTATGATTGTTGGGCCTCTTTTAGCTCGTTTCGGAAAAGGATATATTCCAAAACCGGGTGGAGATAAAATTGGACGTCGTAGATTAGATACGCACTTTGAAGGTTTTATTAATCTTGGAGCAAAGTTCAGATATAATAGAGAAGATCATTTTTATGGAGTGGAATCTCCTGCTGAAGGTCTTCAAGGAACAGATATGCTTTTAGACGAGGCATCTGTAACTGGAACCGCAAACATTGTAATGGCTGCAGTTTTAGCAAAAGGAAAAACTACTGTTTACAATGCAGCCTGTGAACCATATTTACAGCAACTATGTAAAATGCTGAACTCTATGGGGGCAAAAATTACAGGAGTTGGTTCAAACTTATTGACTATCGAAGGTGTTGAAAGCCTTGGTGGTTGCGAGCACAGAATTCTTCCTGATATGATCGAAATTGGTTCTTGGATTGGTCTTGCGGCTATGACAAAAAGTGAAATCACAATCAAAAATGTAAGCTGGGAAAATTTAGGTTTGATTCCAAATACTTTTAGAAAATTAGGAATTACAATCGAAAAACGTAACGACGACATTTACATTCCAGCTCATAAAAACGGATATGAAGTAAAAACAGATATCGACGGTTCTATCTTAACAATTGCTGATGCACCTTGGCCAGGATTTACACCTGACTTATTAAGTATCGTTTTGGTTGTAGCAACACAGGCAAAAGGAGATGTTTTAATTCACCAAAAAATGTTCGAAAGCCGTTTATTCTTTGTGGACAAACTGATTGATATGGGAGCAAAAATCATGTTATGTGATCCGCACAGAGCTGTGGTTATGGGGCATAATTTTGAATCTCAATTAAAAGCTACAACAATGTCTTCTCCTGATATTCGTGCGGGAATTTCATTGTTGATTGCGGCGCTTTCTGCAAAAGGAACAAGTACTATTCAAAATATTGAGCAAATCGACCGTGGATATGAGCGTATCGATGAGCGTTTAAGAGCAATCGGGGCAAAAATCGTGAGAGCTTAAAAGTTGATAGCCACGAATTCACGAATTCAAATCGTCAAAGATTATAAAAAATAATTTGTGAATTCGTGGCTAAAAAAAAAATAGTCTAAATGACAAACGAACAAAAAGCTATAAAAGCTACTATTTTTAGTATAATAGGAAACACCTGCCTGGCCTTGATAAAAGGATTGGCAGGTTTTTTTGGCAATTCTTATGCCTTAATTGCTGATGCAATCGAATCAACTACAGATATATTCTCGTCTTGTCTGGTTTTATTCGGAATTAAATATTCTAATAAACCGGCAGATGAAAATCATCCTTATGGTCATGGTCGTGCTGAACCTCTAATTACTTTTTTGGTGGTTGGGTTTTTAATAACATCGGCCACAATTATTGGATACGAAAGTATTGCCAATATTGGAACTTCACACGATTTACCAAAATCTTGGACATTGTATGTTTTGGGAGCCATTATTATATGGAAGGAATATTCTTTTCGTTTGGTAATGAAACGAAGTAAACAGACCAATAGTTCTTCTTTAGCGGCAGACGCATGGCATCATAGAAGCGATGCAATAACTTCTGTAGCGGCTTTTATCGGAATTTCGATTGCTTTAATAATGGGGAAAGGCTACGAATCGGCAGATGATTGGGCTGCTCTTTTTGCTGCATTTTTTATTTTATATAATAGTTATAAAATTTTCAGACCTGCGCTTGGCGAAATTATGGATGAAAACCTAAACGATGACTTAGTAGAAGAAATTCGCGTTGTAGCTCTGACAGTTCCTGGAATTTTAGGAACAGAAAAATGTTTTATCCGTAAAGCAGGAATGCGTTATCATGTTGATTTACATGCGATAGTTTCAGCTGCAATTTCGGTAAAAGAAGGGCATGATTTGTCTCATAAACTACAAGACACTTTAAAAGAAAAAATTCCGCAGTTAGGAAATGTTTTGATTCATATTGAACCGGATGATTATCATTGCTAAAGGTGCTAAGGTTTTGAGATGCTGAGATTCTAAGTTTTTCTTTAGCATGTAAATATCATTTCCTTGAAATCATAAAAAAACTGCTTAATTTACAATCTACTTTAACAAGATTGTAAATTAAGCAGTTTTTTAGTTAGAAAATCTTTGCGCGGCCTTCTCCCGAAGCTTCGGAATCGCTCAGCCTGACAAAAATTAGTATTAAGCACTAAACGAAAACTTAGAATCTTAGCATCTCAGCATCTTAGTATCTTAGTCTAACGCATTCAAAATCTTCAGCCCAAATACAACACCATTTTGCTGAACTCCTCCTTGATAAGAATGCACATAATCTACGCGGAATAATTTGAATTTTCCGAAACCTAAATTGTCTAAACCAATTGTATATTCTGTATAAGGTTTTCGGTCTGGGATTGCCAAAGAATGAAACCCGATATTCATTGTCGATTTTAAAAGATTCAATAATGGAATTTTATTCATTACATATCCGTTATCATTGTGTTCCAGATGCATTTCAAGATAACTGTCATTCGTACTGTTGGCATAATAAGGCATTAAATTGAAAACATTTAAGTAACGTCCCGTCGTTCCAACATGAGTTTGATTTCCGTTGAAATGTCTGTAATCTATAAAAGCAATATTCTCGGCATTAAAGAATTTTCCAGCTCTGAAATTCATGCCTAAAGTGCCTTTGTTATTTAAGTTTAAATCATATTGAAGAGAAGCTCCAATTCGTTCAAATTCGTATTTCTTTTCACTTGCTGCAAAAGCTTTTTCGAAACCTAAAGTTAAAGTAGGATATCTATCGTCTTTAAAATTATATCTTCCATCAGGTCTTGAAATGTATTTATTGCCAAAATTAATTCGTGCATTAATCCCTGTTTTAAACAAATGATGTTGTTCAAACGGAGCGATGGTGAAGTCATTTGGATCTAAAGGATTGTTGGAAGAATACAAATCGTCTCTTTTAAAGAAAGAATAGTCGGTTGTGTTAAAGAGCGGTTTTCGCTGTTCGTAAGCCACTTTCGCAAATAAATTAACGCCATTTGATACGTCTTGGGAATAATTAACTTGTGCATATTCTAAGTTGTACAACTTCATGTAATTATCTTTAAAGAATAAAGAACTTACAGAATTGACCAGTTTTGTAATGGGTTCTGAGCTATTAAATTGAGCTACTTTTGTTCCTCCGGAAGCCCCAATTGTAGCATAATTTATATTGTTGAATTTATGCGAAAAATATCCAGTTGCTCTAAAACGTTCGTCTGAAAAACCATAATTAAAAGTGGTTCCAATTGAAGTTGATTTTCCTTTCTCTTCATTTTCTTTTTTAAATGAAAAACCGGAGTCTAAATTGAATCCCTGAACAGTATTGAAACTTAAAGAAGCAATATTCAATAAACCTTGATAATTGAAGGAATATTGTTTGAAGGTATTTTTATAGTCATAACCCATCAAAATATCCCAAACTTTAAATTTGTTGTTTTTGGCATCTATAGAGTCCGTATATTTTTTTGATTTTCGAATGACTAAGAGGCTGTCTTTTTTTGTATAATCGTTGCTTTCTTCTATTGTTAGCGGAATGGGGCGAATTTCATTCCAAAAGGCATTGTCTTTTTTATTGGCATTGGCTTCAAAAGAAACAATTTCATTTCCAAACGTTTTCTTTTCAAAAGAAGCAGGAAACTCATAATTAGAATATACATAATTAAAGTTTCCAGAAAATTTTATTCCAAAAAGACCAGCTGTAAAAGAAAGTGTCTGGGCGTTTTTAGACCAGATTTTATTTTTTGCATTATAACTGAAACTCTGTGTTAATGACATTGTTTCGGTGAATTCGTTTTTCATTCGATAACCTTTAAGATCTAGATCGATGGCATAGATCGCAAAACTATCATCTACAATGTAAATATAACCTTCAAAAACAGGTTCTTTATCTCGTTTCGGAATGATCTTTATTTTATAAATCTGCTTATTGTTATCATCATAAAAACTTCCTTCTAATTTGTATTTGTAATAATTGAAAGCATTATCGGCAATAGGAGAAATCATTTTGACATCAAAATCTAAAGTATTGTCATAGAAATCATAAGTAGACAAAGCAGCTGTATTATAGCTATAGCCTCGGTTATTTCCAGAAATTTTAGAAGCAATAATTTTCTCTTTTAGTTTGGCTGGTTTTTCAAAAGCAATTTTAGAAACCGTTTCAGATAAATACAAAATCCCTGATCCTGTTGAATCCAAATTGGAAGCCATGTCAGCACCAAGATCTACTTTTTGACCTAGAATTTTTTTAGGAAGATCTTTGACTTTAAACATTCCTTTTGAATAGAAATCGGCTGTAAATCTTCCTGTTTTATCTGAGTTTTCTTTTTTGTTTACTATGGCACTTTTGATTATAGCATTGGCAGGATTGTTTTTGGGATCAATTACAACTTCGTTTAAGGCAAAACTTTCTTCTACGAGTTTTACGTCCAAAGTAACGTTTTTGGAATCTGGGGAAACCGTTATTTTTTGTGTTTTAAAACCTAAATATTGAAATACAATTCGGTTTTTACCAATTTCTTTTACTTGTAATTGATATTGTCCCTGTTCATTTGAAGTGGTTCCTCTATAAGTTCCTTCTTCAAAAATGGAAACAAACGGAAGCGGATTTCCCTTTTCATCGGTTATAGTTCCTTTGATTTGGGCGAAATTAGAAATAGAAAAAATTAAAAAGGCAAGTAGCGTAAAGTTTCTCATGTAAGTAGTTTCTCTTACAAAAATAGAATAACTTAAAAACGAGCTTATTAATAATTTGTTAAATTAAAATAAGTGAATTGATGAACTTAGGAGTTCTGTTATTTAGGGAACGAATTTGATTATCAAGCTGAGCGAAGTCGAAGCTTTTTACAGTAGATGAGTCCTTCGATTTCGCTCAGGGAGACGATATTTATAAAAAAGATTGAATTGCTAATTCGTAACTTTTTAATCCGAAACCTAGAATAACCCCTTTTGCATTTCCTGATAAGTATGATTGATGTCTGAAACTTTCTCTCGCATAAGTATTAGAAATATGAACTTCGATAACTGGAGTCGTTACGGCTTTCATTGCATCACCCAAACCAATTGAAGTATGAGTATAAGCTCCTGCATTCAAAATAATTCCATCAAACGAAAAACCAACTTCCTGAATTTTTCCAATCAATTCGCCTTCAATATTGCTTTGATAATAAGAAAGTTCAATGTTTGGGAATTTTTGTTTCAACGTTTCAAAATAATCTTCAAAGGTCTGGCTTCCGTAAACTTCTGGTTCACGTTTTCCTAAAAGATTCAAATTTGGGCCATTGATAATGCAGATTTTCATGTTTAATTATTTATGTTGAGGTATTTTATTGAAGTTGACATTGACTTTTGATATTGCCATTGAATTGTGTAAAAATAAAAAAACCGCTCTAATTAATAGAACGGTTTTTATAAAAGTATGTGATATTCTTTTAGAACATGTAACCAGCTGAAAGTTGGAATACAGAGTTTTTAAAGTCAGCTTCTTTTGAAATTTCAGTTAAACCAATTCCGTAACGAGCTTGAACAAAAAGACCGCCAACAACTTTTAATCCTAAACCTGCATTAAGAGAAAAATCAAATGTTTTTGGATCTGCAACGTCAAATTCTTTTTTATTGCTTACAAGAAATGAAGCTTGTGGACCAAGTTCTAAGCTAAGAGATTTAGTCATATAGATTTTTGCCATTACTGGAATAGCAATATAGCCCATTTCATTTTTAAATTCAGAAAAAGCATCTTTATAAGTCGCTCCTTGTGTAGTATACAAAAGCTCAGGCTGAATGGAGAATTTTTCTAATAATTTAAGTTCTGCCACAAGACCTGCATGGTAACTTGTAATACCTTCTTTGTCAACTGAAATTCCATTAAAGTCAGAACCTCCAGTTTGGTTAGCAAAGTTAACCCCTGCTTTAACCCCGATTTGTACAAATTGTGCATTCATCGTTGCTGATGTTGCTAGGAACAATACAGCGGCTACAATTATTTTTTTCATAAAAATGTTTTTTAAATTTTTGGTATTTAAATGTTATTCTAAAGTTCAAAACTACATATTTAGCATTTTATTGCCTTATAATTTAGATTAAATAATTACTAAAATTCCCACTATATTTTGTTTTTTGAGTAGTTAGACGACGATTTTTTAAGGTATGGCGTTGATTATCAGGTTTCTTTTTGAGTATTTTTTTATGTCTTATTTTGATATTTTTTAGACTTTTGGAGGATTTTTTTTTGTAGGCCTAATCTTAGTTTTGATCTCAATAATTAAAAAATATAAACATGAAAAAAATTGTTTTAGCTGCTATTGCAGTAATGGCTTTTGGATTTGCTAATGCACAAGAACAAACAGCAAAAGGGAAATGGTTAATTGAGGCTAATACAGCTTTTGGAGCAAAAACTGGTAATACAGCATTTAGTTTGACTTCGGTTGATGGAGACACCTCTTGGAATGTTGGAGCAGAGGGAGGTTATTTTGTTGCAGATAATTTGGCTGTTAAATTAGGTTTAGGTTATGGAGATGATGGTGATTCTAGTATTTTCTCGTACAAGGTTGGAGCAAAATATTATTTATTGAATAAATTTCCACTTGAAGCTTCTTATACAGGAGTTAGTATAAAAGATGTTGATCATAATCCTTCTTTTATTGGACTTCAAGGAGGATATGCCTTGTTTCTTGGAAATAATGTTTCTATTGAACCAGGTTTAAGATACAATGTAACGACTAATGAAGATTATGGGAAAAGCTTTTTGCAATTCAACGTTGGATTTGCATTACACTTCTAAAAATTAATTTGTTAATTTTTTTAAAGAGCCTTTTCAGTATTGAAAAGGCTTTTTTCTTTTTCTTTTTTTGAGGATTTAAAAACAAATTGATCTACAGTTAACAGTATCTATACTTATTACTATTTTATTTGTTAAAAACCAAATTAGTTTTTATGAAGAATATTTTTATATTTGGTTAAAATTTAACCAAAACAAATTAAGATGAAGAAAATTATTTTATCTGCCATTGCTTTAATGGCATTTGCATTTACCAATGCTCAAGAAACTAGATTTGGGGTAAAAGGAGGTTTAAACATATCTTCTTTAGTTGGAGGAGATGTTGATGATACAAAAGCTTTAATAGGATTTCAAGTAGGTGGTTTTGCAGAAATTAAAATCATTGAAAGGTTATCTATTCAGCCAGAGCTTTTATTTTCAACTCAAGGGACTAAAGTTGACGGTTTTGGAGGGCAAGACGAAGACTGGAAATTAAACTATATTAATGTTCCTGTATTGGCAAAGTTTTATGTAACAAAGCAATTTACTGTTGAGGCAGGTCCGCAAATTGGATTTTTAGTTTCTGCTAAAGCTGATGGAAATGATGTAAAAGATAGTTTTAAATCTGTAGACCTTGGGTTCAATTTTGGAGCAGGTTACAATTTTACAGATAATTTCTCTGCTGGTATTCGCTACACAGTTGGTTTGTCAAATGTTCTTGATTACAATGTTGATGATTTTGATGAGTACTACGATAGTCCAAAGAACAGCAACTTAGCGTTATACGCTGCATATAGATTCTAAGCTTTCTTGATAAGTATAACTAAAAGCCTTTCATTGTGAAAGGTTTTTTTTGTTATAAGTATTTTTATTGTTAAAATAAAATTAGTATATCGTAAGTAAATTTTTATATTTGACTCAATTAATTTAACCAAAAACAAAAAAATGAAAAAAAATATTTTAACTGCAATTGTAGTTATGGCATTTGGATTTGCAAATGCACAAGAAGTTAAGTATGGAGTTAAAGGTGGTTTGAACTTGTCAAGTTTGTCAGGTGATACGGAAGGGATGGATTTGAAGTCAAAATTTGGATTTCATGCGGGTGCTTTCGTTGAAATAAAATTTTCTGAGAAATTTGCATTACAACCTGAGCTTTTGTATTCTACTCAAGGAACTAGATTTGATGATATCGAATTAGATGGATATGAAGCTAAAACATGTTTTAACTTAGATTATATCAATGTGCCGGTTATGTTTAAATATTTTGCGGCGGAAAAGTTCTTTGTTGAAGCTGGTCCGCAAATTGGATTTTTAACTTCAGCAAAAGCAAGAATAAAGGTAGATGATCTAAATGTTGATAATAAACAAGATATTAAAGAAAATTTTGAATCAATTGATTTTGGGTTGAATTTTGGAGCAGGTTACGAATTTACCGAAAATATATTTGCAAGCGCCAGATATAATTTAGGTTTGGCTAATATTGCTAAAACTGAAGCTGGTGATGATTCAAAAGTTCACAATGGTGTTTTTTCATTATCAGTAGGATATAAATTTTAATCAAGATTTTAAAATATAGAAAAAGACCTTCCTCTAAAAAAGGAAGGTTTTTTTATGCCAAAAAATCACTTACTTTGTAAATATGAATTGGAGCAGATATATTAAAGATTATCAGTCGTATTTAAGGATAGAAAGAGGTTTGTCTAAAAACACGATTGAAAACTACAGCTTTGATATTGAACGTCTGTGTCTTTTCTTAGAAACCAATCAAATAGATGTTTCTCCAATTAAAATTTCCGATGAAACATTGCAACAGTTTATTTACAGTGTTGCAAAAGAAGTAAATCCAAGATCTCAGGCACGTATTATTTCGGGACTGAAAAGTTTCTTTAATTACTTGGTTTTTGAAGATTACAGAAATGATAATCCTTTAGAATTAATTGAAGCCCCTAAAACAGGTCGCAAGCTGCCAGATACCTTGTCTCTTGAAGAAATTGATAATTTAATAGATGCAATTGATTTAAGTACCAATGAAGGTGAGCGAAATAGAGCAATTCTTGAAACATTATATGGTTGTGGACTTCGTGTTTCGGAATTAACAACTCTTAAAATTTCTGATTTGTATTTTGATGAAGGTTTTATTAAAATTACAGGTAAAGGAAACAAAGAGCGATTTGTGCCAATTGGCTCATTAACCCAAAAGTATATTGATATTTACAGAAATGCCGTGCGATCAAATCAAACGATTAAAAAAGGCGCTGAAGATACCCTGTTTCTCAATAGAAGAGGAAATCAATTAACAAGAGCCATGATTTTTACGATCATTAAAGATCTCGCTCAAAAAATAGGTTTGAAAAAAAGTATAAGTCCCCATACACTACGACATTCTTTTGCTACACATTTACTTGAAAATGGAGCAGATTTAAGGTCAATCCAACTAATGCTAGGTCACGAATCAATTACAACAACAGAAATTTATGTGCATTTAGATCGCAGTTTCTTGAAAGAAGTGATGTATAGTTTTCATCCAAGAAAATAATTTTTTAAATGTTACGTTTGTTTTGTTGGAAAAATTTATATATTGTGTTAAAAAGTTGTTGTAATAAAAACAATATCGAAATAAGTTGTGATTTTTCTCTCTTTTTTGAAGAAAAAAGTCTGAATATTTTATTTACATAAAAGAAGTAGTATATGGTTTTTGATTTATATGGGAATGACGATTGCTTGGAGGTAAATAATTTTTATAAAAAATTGTTGGCCGAAATGCCTGACTTACTTTTTCAATTTATTATTGATGCTGATAATAATTATTCATTTCCACTTGTAAGCAAGTCGGCAGATGAAATATTTGAACTCTCCGCCACTGATTTTACTGATGATATAAAGGTTGTAATCTACAATAGAATTGTAGCGCAGGATCGTGAGTTTTTTTTTCAATCTTTGGTTAAAGCCAGGAAAGAGATTAAGCCTTGGGAAATAGAGTTTAGAGCGATGCTTCCTAAGAAAGGAATTCGCTGGTTTAAAATCGCAGCGAAAACAGAATTGACCATGGATGGGAATGTTATTTTCTATGGTCATGTTTCGGATATAACAGACTTAAAAGACAAAGAAGAAAAGCTTAGGATATCTGAAGAACGTTTTCAGTTTGCTCTTGATGCTTCTACTGCCGGAATTTGGGATTGGGATATGGTGACCAATAGTGTTTTCTATTCTTCGCTGTCATTAAAAATTTTGGAGTTAGAATCTGCCGATATTTTTGACGATCCAGAACGCTGGGATAAAATTGTGCATCCAGACGATCTGCCAAAATATTACTCGGACATTCAGGAACATTTTGATAATAAAATTCCGTATTATGAAAATTACCATCGTGTAATGACATCGAGCGGTAATTATAAATGGATTTTGGATCGAGGGAAAGTAATTAAACGTGATGAAAATGGAAAGCCATTACGTGTTATTGGTACACATACCGATATTTCTGCGCAAAAAGAAAAAGAGCTTGATCTTATAAAAACAATGAAATTGTACAGTGATCAAAATAGTCGTTTGCTGAATTTTTCGCATATTGTTTCGCATAATTTGAATACGCAGGCTGGTAACATAAAATCGATTCTAGATTTTATTGATGCTGATGTAAGCAGACAAACGGTAGAGGAAATGTTGGAACATTTGAGAACGGTTTCAAATGACTTAAATGAGACTATTTCAAATCTAACGCAGATTGTAAAAACACAGAGTAATATCAATATTGCAGTTGTGCCTTTAAAGTTGTGTGAGTACATCGAAAAAACGATTTCAACAATCAAAGGATATGATAAGCAGCGTAAAGTGACAATTGTAAATAATGTTCCGAAATATTTGACGATTAATTTTAATCCAGCTTACATGGAAAGTGTTTTATTAAACTTTACAACCAATGCTATCAAATATGCACATCCAGATAGAGATCCAGTTATAGTGTTTGATTTTGCGTTGGAGCCAGAAGGTTTTAAATCTCTTAAAATTACCGATAACGGACTTGGAATAGATCTGAAAGTGTACGGAGATTTATTATTCGGAATGTATAAAACTTTCCATAAACACGAAGAAGCCCGCGGAATTGGATTGTATATTACCAAAAATCAAATAGAAGCGATGAAAGGAACTGTTTTGGTGGAAAGTGAAGTAGGAGTGGGAACGAGCTTTAAAATCGTTTTTAATGATATGTGAGGTTTAAATTAGAGATAAAAATAAAGGCTGTCGATTGACAGCCTTTATTTTTTTATGTATGTTATCTTGATTACTTAGCAATATTAACAGCTCTAGTTTCTCTAATTACTGTTACTTTTACTTGTCCAGGATAAGTCATTTCTGTTTGGATTTTTTGTGAAATTTCGAAAGATAAGTTTGCAGCATTGTCATCTGAAACTTTTTCGCTTTCTACAATTACACGAAGCTCTCTACCAGCTTGGATTGCATAAGCATTCTTAACTCCGCTGAATCCGTAAGCTACGTCTTCAAGATCTTTTAAACGTTGGATATAAGAATCCAAAACCTGACGTCTAGCTCCAGGTCTAGCTCCAGAAATAGCATCACAAACTTGAATAATTGGAGAAAGCAATGATTTCATTTCGATCTCGTCGTGGTGAGCTCCAATCGCATTACAAACTTCTTCTTTTTCACCGTATTTCTCAGCCCACTGCATACCTAATAATGCGTGTGGCAAATCACTTTCTGTATCTGGCACTTTTCCAATATCGTGTAATAAACCGGCTCTTTTTGCCAATTTCACGTTTAGTCCTAATTCTGCAGCCATGATACCGCAAAGTTTAGAAACTTCTCTTGAGTGCTGTAATAAGTTTTGTCCGTAAGAAGAACGATATTTCATTCTACCTACAACTTTAATCAATTCTGGGTGTAAACCGTGAATCCCTAAATCGATTACCGTACGTTTTCCAACTTCGATAATTTCATCGTCGATTTGTTTTGCTGTTTTAGCCACAACTTCTTCGATTCTTGCAGGGTGAATACGTCCGTCGGTTACTAATTTGTGTAAAGACAAACGAGCAATCTCTCTACGAACAGGATCAAAACAAGAAAGAATGATTGCTTCAGGTGTATCATCAACAATGATTTCAACTCCAGTAGCCGCTTCAAGTGCTCTAATATTACGTCCTTCACGTCCGATAATTCTACCTTTTACATCGTCAGATTCAATGTTAAAAACAGAAACACAGTTTTCAACTGCTTCTTCAGTTCCAACTCTTTGGATCGTATTGATGATGATTTTCTTAGCTTCTTGCTGTGCGGTAAGTTTAGCCTCTTCAATAGTTTCTTGAATATGAGACATAGCTTTTGTTTTAGCTTCAGCTTTTAAACCTTCAACCAGCTGCTCTTTCGCTTCTTCTGCAGAAAGACCAGAGATTACTTCTAATTGTTGTAGCTGACTTTTATGAAGTTTGTCAACTTCAGCTTGTTTTTTGTCTAAAACTTCAATTTTATTATTGAATTCAGCGGTTTTAGCTTCAAAATCGTCATTGATTTTTTTAGCTTTAGAAAGTTCATTTGAAACTTGAGATTCTTTATCTCGAACGCGTTTTTCTACTTCAGCTACTTTTTTATCTCGCGCTAAAATAACTTGTTCATGTTCTGATTTCAATTCGATAAAACGCTCTTTTGCTTGAAGGATTTTATCTTTTTTAATATTTTCAGCTTCTAAATTAGCGTCTTTCAAGATTGAAGCGGCTTCTTTTTTGGCGTTTTTGATAAGGTTTGAAATATTGCTTTTCTCGATAATTTTAGCTATTGCAAAACCAGCCGCAATACCTACAATACCAATAATGATCGTTATGATGTCCATGTTTGTTAGGGTTTATATATAAAAAAAGCCTACATTAATTGCTTGTATAAACTCGTAAAGACAAGTTTTGAGCTAACTCACTGTTCAAGTTTCCCAGCCAAAAGGAGGGCATACTATAGTAGCGACGATTTGCTCATTCTAAATTGTTAGTGTTGAGTTTACCAATTGTGAACTAATGTAGGCAGTATCTTAGTTTCTGTAAAGAACGTTTAATTTTCGAGATATTGATCTAAAAGCGTGTTTAATCTTTTAATTCTTTCGATAGTTTCTTCTCCATCGATTGCGTTATCAATTTGTTTTTGTTCAACCTGCGATGCAAATTGTAGTGCACACATGGCCAGAACATCTTGTTTGTCACGAACTGCGTAATTTTCTTCGAATTGCTTGATCATAGCATCAATTTTTTTTGAGGCACTTCTAAGTCCTTCTTCCTGAGATGGTTCAACCGTTAAAGGATAAACGCGGTCTGCAATTGATATTTTAATTTTAAGCTTTCCGTCCATATTACTAATCTGATAATTGTGCTATACAGTAATCAATTTCGCGAATTAATGAATTTATTTTAAGCTTTGTCTCTCTCTTGTTGTTGTCGCTGCCAAGCAACGAATTGGCTATCTTAAGTGTTTCATTTTGCTTTTTCAAAGCTTCAATTTCTTCAGATTGTTTCTGGATAATTTGCGCAGCTTTGGATAATTCTAATCGTAATACTTGATTGTTTTTCTCCAAACCTTTTGATTTTTCAAAAAGCTTTTCGACTTTATATTCAAGAGTATCAATTATTTCTGCAATTACACTCATTATACATCCTATTCATTACTTAATCCTACAAAGTTAGTATTCCTTTTTATTAATGCAATTTTTTATCGATTTTTTTACATTAAAAATAGGCAAATTAATGAATTTCAGGTTATTGTATTTTTATGGATTTCTCTTCGGTTTTACCCTGTTAATTTTTTATCTTAGCAAAAATGTTGCTTATGAGATTTTCTGTACTTACCCTTTTGATTTGTAATTTTATATTTGCTCAAACGCAATATCCTAAAGACTATTTCCGCCCTCCGCTTGATATTCCAATGCAGCTTTCTGGTAACTTTGGAGAGTTAAGACCTAACCATTTTCATGCTGGTTTTGATTTAAAAACCAATCAGAGAGAAGGATTGAGTGTGCACGCAGTTGCTGATGGTTATGTATCGAGAATTAAAATTTCAACCTTTGGAAATGGAAAATGTATTTACGTAACCCATCCTAATGGATACACTTCTGTTTATGGGCATTTACAAACGCCAGTTGGGGCAATTTTAGATTATGTAAAAGCAACTCATTACAAAGAGAGAGCTTATGAAATTGAGATGTTTCCAAAGCCAGGAGAACTTCCTGTTGCAAAAGGTGATATAATTGGGCTTTCAGGAAATACCGGTTCATCTGAAGGTCCGCATCTGCATTTCGAAATTCGTGATACCAAAACAGAATTTGTAATTAATCCAATTTTCTTTGGCTTTGACCAAAATATAAAAGATACCAAAAAGCCAACTTTGTCAAGTTTGTATGTTTATCCGTTGGATAACGCAACTGTGAATCAGTCTAAACAACCATTGTTATTGGCTATGACACTTCAGAAAGACGGAAATTATTTAGCTTCAAAAGTAAAAGCAAACGGGAAAATTGGTTTCGGTATCAATGCCATAGATACAGATGACGTTTCTTTTAATAAAAATGGTGTTTTTAATGTGACCAGTTTTTTAAACGGAAATCAAAATTATAACTATCAGTTTAATACCTATTCTTTTGATGAAATGCGTTACATCAATGCTTTTATTGATTATTCGAGATACAAAAAAACAAGTCAACGTGTGCAGAAGCTTTTTATGAAAACGCCTTTTGCTTTGAGTATTATTAAAACAGATTCACTTCGCGGTATTATAAAAACAGAACCGAATCTGGCTTCGACTTACAGAATCGAAGTTTCGGACTATTTCGGAAATTTAAGAACGGTTACTGTGCCAATTGAGTTTGATAGCGCAACCCCAATTGTAAATGCTGAATCGGTTACTTCTCCTTATTTTGTTCGATATAACAAAGATTCAAATTTCGAAAAAGACAATATGTCGGTATTTTTTCCGGCTGGAACTTTCTATGAAGATTTTAATATGAACTTTGATGTTCGAAACAAAAAACTCTACATTCATGATGATACTGTTCCAGTTCATTCCAATTTTACCATAACAATAAAAGATGATTCGTATCCGGAAAACTTAAGAGATAAATTATATATCGGAAGAGGAACGAGCCATAACGGAACGATTAGGAAAGGTGATGTGTTTACAGCGAAAGCTAAAATATTAGGTCAGTATGGTTTGGTTTTAGATACTATTGCGCCAGTTGTAAAAATTGCAAAGCCAATTCAGGACAAATGGATTAGTGATCAAAAGAAAATTGATCTTACAATTAGTGATTCTTTGTCTGGAATAAAATCATATAACGGTTATATCAACGGAAATTGGGTTTTGTTTGAATATGAAAATAAAGCAAGAAGAATTACGCATGTTTTTGATGATGCTTTATTGAATGAAGGCGCCAATGATTTAAAAGTTGAAGTTGTTGATAATGTAGGAAATACTACTATCTTTGAGACTCATTTTTTTAGAAGTCAACAAAAATAAAATCCTAATCTTTGAGTCATAACAGGTTTATATTCGCTTTTCTTTTCGTACTTGTCAGCAGTATTTCATTAGCACAGACGGCCAGTATTAAAGGAGTAATTTTAGATTCAGAAAAACATCCAGTATCAAGTGTCAATGTTTCTTCGCAGGGAAATTCAGTACAATCTGATTTAAATGGTTTTTTTGAAATGACAGTTCCTTCCAATAGAAAGGTTTCTTTGATATTTACCCATGTTTCTTTAAAAATGATCAGCTTAACAGTCAGTTTAAAAACAAATGAAGTTTTCGTTTTTAATCCGATTATGAACAATTCGCAGGAGCAAATGGGAGAGGTTTTTGTTTCTTCTGGAAATAGAAAACGAGTTCAAGGAATTGCTACTATTGATGCCGAAACCATAAAAAAGATTCCAGGTGCTAACGCAGGAATCGAGAATGTATTGAAAACGCTTCCAGGGGTAAACTCTAATAACGAGTTAAGTTCACAATATATGGTTCGTGGCGGAAATTATGACGAAAATCTGGTTTATGTAAACGAGGTCGAAGTCTACCGTCCGTTTCTAATTCGTTCAGGACAACAGGAAGGTTTGAGTTTTACCAATACCGATTTGGTACAAAATGTTGATTTTTCTGCTGGTGGATTTCAGGCGAAATTTGGAGATAAATTATCTTCTGTTCTAGATATTACTTATAGAAAACCTACTCAGTTCGGCGCTTCTTTTGAAGCCAGTTTTTTGGGCGGAAGCGCTTCTGTAGATTTGGTTTCTGAAAATAAAAAATGGTCAGCTGTAACGGGAGTTCGTTACCGAAATAATAGTCTGTTGGTAAATAGCCAGGATACACAAACGAATTATACACCAACTTTTGCAGATATTCAGACTAATATTAATTATGATATTTCTGAAAAGTGGCAGATGAGTTTTCTTGGAAATATTTCAGAAAACAAATATCTGTATCAGCCTTTAACACGCGAAACCAAATTCGGAACAATTGATCAACCGATGGCACTTGCTGTTTATTATCAGGGACAGGAAAAAGATCAGTATGATACGTATTTCGGAGCTTTGAAAACAACTTATAAAGCTTCGCCTTCGCTTACGCTAAAACTAATTGGTTCCTTATTTCATACGACAGAAAAAGAACATTTTGATATTTTAGCGCAATATCGTTTAGGAAATGTTGATCCTGAAAATCCAACAGATCCATCAACAATTGATTTTACGCGTGGAATTGGTTCGCAACTAAATCATGCCCGAAATGATTTGGATGCATTAATTGCTAATATCGAATTAAAAGGGACAAAAGAGTGGAAAGAAAGTCAGCTGGAATTTGGCTTAAAATATACTAGAGAATCTATTTGGGATAGAGTAGTAGAGTGGGAAATGATTGATTCTGCTGGATTTTCTATAAATCCGCCAATCGCAATTTTGCCAGAAAATAATCAGCCTTATAGTCCTTATACTGGACCGTTATTGCCTTATCAGGATATTCGCGCCACAAATTTCAATACAATCAATAGGTTTTCTGGTTATGCTCAATGGAATAAACAATCTGAAATAGGTTCGAGCAGAGTTTGGTATCATCTTGGAGCCCGTTTTCAAAGCTGGAATGTTTCAGGAGCTTCTGAAGAAGGAAAAAATCAGACCGTTGTAAGTCCGCGTGCGCAGTTTGCCATAAAACCGGATTGGGATCGTGATATGGTTTTTAGGATTTCTGGAGGATTATATCATCAACCTCCATTTTACAGAGAACTTCGTGATTTAGATGGTGTTGTAAATCCGAATGTGAAAGCGCAGGAAGCGGTTCATGTCGTTTTGAGCAACGATTATAATTTTAGAATGTGGAACCGTCCTTTTAAATGGGTGACTGAACTGTATTATAAATCGCTTTCTGATGTCAATGTATACTCGATTGATAATGTCCGAATTCGTTATGTAGCCAATAATAATGCAAAAGCGTATGCGCAAGGTTTAGATTTTAGGCTGAATGGGGAATTTGTTCCAGGAACAGAATCGTGGGTGAGTTTTGGTTATATGAAAACGGAGGAAAATTACGAAAACAAAGGATATATTGCCCGTCCGACCGACCAGAGACTAAAGTTTGCCATGTTGTTTCAGGACTATATGCCGAATATTCCAAGTGTAAAAGTATATTTGAATTTAGTTTACAATACAGGACTTCCGGGTGGAGCACCAGCTTATTCTGACCCATATTTGTATCAAAGCAGATTAAATGATTATAGAAGAGCTGATATTGGTTTTGCAAAAGTTTTCGTTGACAGTAGTACGCAAAACACGAAAAAAGGCTGGCTGAAAAACTTTAAAGAATTAGCTGTAGGATTAGAAATTTTCAATCTTTTCAATAATCAAAATGCTATTACAAATACCTGGGTTCGTGATGTGTATTCTAAAAATCAATATGCGATTCCAAATTATATGACTTCGAGGGTTTTTAACGTTAAGATTAATGCGAGGTTATAATCCTTAACTCGAATTACTCAGTAAAATTCAATAAAAACAGAAATTACAATCAAAAATAGTATATTTGATAATCGTATATAATCGTTGTAGATGAAAAAGTATTTTAAATATATCGCCCTAATCCTTGTCGGAACCGTAATTAGTTGCCGAGAGGAAGTAAAAAAGCCAAAAGTAAGTTATGATGTTTCAAACAAAGTAAGTATTGCAAAAACAGATACGACTCAAATTGAAATTGCTGATCTTCCGATCCAAATGGAAGGAACTAATTACTTGATCCATCCCGTTGGCGATTTAAGAGTTTTTGAAAGAGGCTCAAAAGCACGTTACGGATCGTCAAGCGTAAACGATGTGAGTTTCACGATTTCTAATTTAGGCGAATATGAAATTACAGGTTATCTGCAGAATTTGAAATTCCAAAAAGTAGATTCAGATTCTATTCGTCCTTTGTCTGATAAACCAGTTTTGATTTTAACCGCAACGTATTTAAAAACCGTTGCAGATAAAACTCATAACAATGTAATGGTTTATACACTGACAGATTCTGATACCAACAAAGATGGGAAAATCGATACCAGTGATATTAAAACTTTATACTTAAGTGATATCAGCGGAGAAAATTTCACCAAAGTTTCAGCAGATCTGGAAGAACTGGTAGACTGGAATTTAATCGAATCTAAAAACCGTCTGTATTTTAGAACAATTGAAGATACCAACCAAAATGGTCAGTTTGATAAAAATGACGTTTTACATTATAATTACATAGATTTAGCTTCAAAAAAATGGGAAGTGAAAAGTTATAAACCTATTTAAGTTGCTATCCCGATAGCTATCGGGACTGAGATGCTAAGATTTTCTAATATTTGACATAAAGAAAGCCTGTTGAAAATTTAATTTTTAACAGGCTTTCTTCTTTTTTTAAATGAAAAAGAATCCTTCTAATCCTTTTAATCTGTGGCTAAGAAAACTTAGAATCTTAGTATCTCAGAACCTTAGCGTCTCTAGATCAATATGTCACTTTCCAAATCTGATTTTTCGATTTCGAAATCAAATCCAAGGCGTTCCACCAATTCAATAACCAGTTTTTTATACCAGTTTTCAGATTTTGGATGAATGTAAATCTTTTCGATTAATTGATTAATATCGACATTGATTTTTAAACCATCGTTGAGCTTTATAGTGCTTTTTGAGGTATCAGTTAGAATGCGGACTTCTCTTTCGTATTGAAAGCTTTTTCTTTTGAATAAAAAGGGAAAGAATAAATCTTCAAAAGGAATATATTCTTTTTTGTAATCGATATAATTGACTTCTCCAATATACTGATCAAAATTGTTTTCAGGTTTAACCGCTTTCTGCAATCGCCCAATTGTAGACTGAATGGCAAGTCCTTCACTGTTTTGAGTGAAAATCTGCCACATGGCAAATGATTCGTATTCATTAATATGCCAACTACTTACAGCAACTTGTTCCCGATGTATTTTGTAATAATTAAGAAACTCAGGATTATCAATAGCTAATTTCTTAATCTCTTCATAGGTAGGCTCGCTGAAAGTACCTTCGTATTGATCTTCGAATTTGTCAGATCGTGACATGAAGAGTTTTTTAGAAAGCAGTAAATCCAGAAATTTTGATAAATCTAAATATTTCCAAACTATAGTGTCAGGGTCTTTAGGAAGTGTAAGGTTGGGGTTGCTAAGATACATTTTCTTGAGATTAAATGATTTATTCTTTAACCAACCTAAAGTTATAAAAATAAACACAGATTAAGGATATTAAACTAAGTTTTAATATTTACTTAATCTGTGTAAGATATTTTGATCTGGATATGGTTTTACGATTCGAAAGACTGCATTGTAACTAGTTTGTTGTAAGTGCCGTTGTGAGCAATTAATTCTTCGTGAGTTCCCTGTTCTACAATTTTTCCTTTCTGCATTACAACAATCACATCAGCTTTCTGAATTGTCGAAAGACGGTGTGCAATTACAATCGAAGTTCTGTTCTGCATCATGTTTTCAAGCGCAACCTGAACAAATTTTTCACTTTCAGTATCCAATGCTGATGTTGCTTCGTCTAGAATCATAATTGGTGGGTTTTTTAATACCGCACGGGCAATAGATAAACGTTGTCTTTGACCACCCGAAAGTTTGTTTCCGCTATCTCCAATATTAGTATAAATTCCTTTTGGGAGATCTTTTACAAACTCGTAAGCATTAGCAATTTTCAATGCTTCGATAATTTCATCATCTGTAGCGTCTAATTTCCCTAATGAAATATTGGCTTTAATCGTATCATTGAATAAAATACTATCTTGAGTAACCAATCCCATTAAACCACGAAGCGATTGGAGATTTATATCTTTGATGTTGATTCCGTCAATAGAAATTGAACCGTCTGTAACATCATAAAAACGAGTTAATAAATTAGCGATTGTACTTTTTCCACTTCCAGACTGACCAACAAGCGCAACAGTTTGCCCTTTTTTGATTTGAAGAGAAAAATCTTTTAAAACCGTTTCTTCTTCGTATTTAAAGTTTATATTCTGAACGTTGATATTGTCATCAAAAGTTGTTTTTTCAACAGCATTTTCCTTTGATACGATGGTGTTTTCTTGTTCCAGAACTTCAAGAACACGTTCTGCCGCGGCATTTCCTCTTTTTACACCATAAGAAGCTTTAGAAATTGCTTTTGCAGGAGTTAAGATGTTGTAAGCTAAACTCATGTATCCAATGAAAGAAGCGGCGTCTAATGTTTTGTCAATTAATACCATTTGTCCTCCAAACCACAATAAGATTGTAATAACCAAAATTCCCATGAATTCGCTGGCAGGAGAAGCAAGATTTTGTCGGTTTCCAATGCTGTTGGATAATTTAAAGAAACGGTCTGTGGAATTTTGGAATACAGAGTTAAAGTAATTTTCTGCATTGTATCCTTTTACAACTTTCAGTCCTCCAATAGTTTCTTCAATTGTAGATAAAAAAGTACCTTGCTCTTGTTGCGCTTTCGTAGATTGTTTTTTTAGCTGTTTTCCAATTAAAGAAATTAGATAACCTGAAATCGGAATAAAAACAAAAACGAATACAGTTAGTTTAACACTAATGTATAGCATGGCAAAAATCGTAAAGATTATAGTTAAAGGTTCTTTTACGATAAGTTCCAAAATTGCTAGAAAAGAAGTTTGTACTTCGTTTACGTCGCCCGAAATTCTTGAAATAACGTCGCCTTTTCTCTTTTCAGAATAAAAAGCTAAGGGTAGTTCCAATGTTTTTTTGTACATCGCATTTCGCATATCTCTCAATATTCCGTTTCGTAAGAAATTGATAAAAAACATTGCAAGATAATCGCATAAGTTTTTTAATAAGAAGATGCTAATAATACCCGCAACCATTATGCCTAAAGTATGGCCTGCTCCATAGTTATCGGTTGTGGTTGTGATGAAATAGCTCAAAGAATCCTCTGCGTATTTCTTGATTTCACTAATTCCTGTATATACTGGTTTGATGGTGTTTCTCTTCGTTTGGTCAAATAAGACCTGAATCATTGGAATTAATGATACAAAAGAAAGTGTGCTGAAAAGTGCATATAGAACATTAAAGAAAATGTTTAGGAATGCGTATTTTTTATATGGATATATAAAAGGAACTATTTTTTTGAAATTACTCATTTAAATTTGAATATTACTTTTTCTTTCATGCTAAGATTCTTTCGAATCGCAGCATTTTTTTTGGTTATAATTAGATTGTTTTGTTGAGTTTTTACCTCACAAAATTAATCCAATTGGTTTGGTTTCAATTTTTTTTGGCTTTTTTTTATCAAAAAAACTCTGATTTGCATTTGTTTTAAATGTAAATCAGAGTTCTGGAAATTGAACTTAATCTAGTGTGCCAAGATTTAGCGCAGAATTATATTAAGTATATTGAGAGTTTATGACTCTCTTTTAAAATTATTTCAATTGCATGTCAGCAATGATGTTCTGTATTTTTTGATCTAAGAAACTTTCTGCTTCGTCAAAATCAGCAACCGATTCTAATTCGGCATTTACACTGATATAGAATTTAATTTTAGGCTCAGTTCCACTTGGTCTTGCGCAAATTTTAGAGCCGTCTTCAGTGTAATAAATCAATACATTTGATTTTGGAATATCCATAGAAGATTCTTCATTTGTCAATAAATTCAATGCAGTAGATGATTGGTAATCTTCAACCATAATTACACGTTGACCGTTGATTTCTTTTAAAGGATTCTGACGTAAATTGATCATCATCTGATTAATTTCTTCTAAACCTTCCATTCCTTTTTTAGTTAATGAAACTAAATATTCTTTGTAGAAACCATTTTCAACATAAAGCTGTAAAAGTTCTTTATAAACAGAACTTCCTGCAGCTTTCGCCTGAGCAGCAACTTCACATATTAATAGAGTGGCAGCAACCGCATCTTTATCTCTAACAGCATCGCCAACCATAAAACCGAAGCTTTCTTCGCCACCTCCAATAAATTGAAGTTCCGGAAAATCTACGATCATTTTAGCGATCCATTTAAATCCTGTTAAACCAACTTTGCATTCAACACCATAGCTTGTTGCCAATTCCATCATCATTGGAGTTGAAACAATAGTAGATCCAACAAATTGTTTTCCGTTAATCTTGCCTGCTTTTTTCCATTGTTTCAAAAGGAAAGAAGTCATCAAAACCATAGTTTGGTTTCCGTTCAATAAAATCATTTTCCCGTCATTGTTTCTAACGGCAACACCCAAACGATCACAATCTGGATCAGTTCCTACAACGATATCAGAATTTGTTTTATCGGCCAAAGCCAAAGCCATTGTTAAAGCTTCAGGTTCTTCTGGATTTGGAGACTTTACCGTTGGGAAATCTCCATCTGGAACCGCTTGTTCAGGAACAATGTGGACATTTTTATAACCAGCCTGCGATAAAACATCTGGAATAGATTTTATAGAAGTTCCATGCAGAGAAGTAAAAACAATGTGAAGATTGTCTTTTGCTTCAGCCGGAGTATTAAAACTTGCGTTCTCGATTGATGATTTTACAAACGCTTTGTCGATTTCAGTATCAATATATTGAATTAAGCTTTCGTTCGCGTTGAATTTGATTTTATCGTAGTCTAAGTTTTCGATTACTTGAATGATTTCACCATCTTGAGGAGGAACAATTTGTCCGCCATCTTGCCAGTATACTTTATATCCGTTGTATTCCGGCGGATTGTGCGAAGCGGTAAGAACAATTCCGCATTGGCATTTTAAATATTTAAGGGCGAAAGATAATTCTGGAGTTGGTCTTAAATCAGAAAACAAATAAACTTGAATTCCGTTTGCAGAAAAAACGTCTGCAACAACTTTAGCTAGTGTATTACTGTTATGACGGCAATCGTAAGCAATAACCACTTTTAGAGGTTCATTTGGAAAAACTTTGTGCAAGTAATCGGATAATCCTTGAGTATTTTTTCCAAGAGTGTATTTGTTGATTCTGTTGTTTCCAACTCCCATAACTCCTCTCATGCCTCCAGTACCAAACTCTAAGTTTTTGTAAAAACTCTCTTCAAGGTCTTTAGGAGAAGTTGTCATTAATTCTTTTACTGCTGCCTGCGTTTCTTGATCAAACGTAGGCGTGAGCCATTCATTTACAGCGTTTAAAATATTAGGTGCTATGTTCATGTAAATTTTCTTTTATGTTTTGATAAAGATAGTTTTTCTTCAAAGGTTCATTTGAGGTGAAAAGATTTTTTTTTCCTGATTGGTGTCAAAAATTCACTTCACGAGCTACTTTATATCTTTCTTCATTGTTTTTGGTTCTTAAAATAATTTCTCCTAAGAACCCTGCAAGGAAAAGCTGAGTTCCTAAAATCATAGTAGTTAGTGCGATGTAAAACCATGGATTACTAGTAACCAAAGAATATTTCATTCCGTTATACATATGGTATAGTTTTGAAATGCCAATATACCCAGCAGATAAAAATCCAATGATGAACATGATGGAACCCATTGCTCCAAACAAGTGCATTGGTCTTTTTCCAAAGCGAGATAAAAACCAAATTGTAATTAAATCCAGAAATCCGTTTATAAAACGTTCCATTCCGAATTTAGTTTCACCATATTTTCTAGCTTGGTGGATAACCACTTTTTCACCAATTTTTCCGAATCCGGCATTTTTAGCTAAAACAGGAATATAACGGTGCATTTCGCCCGAAACTTCGATATTTTTAACTACTACATTTTTGTATGCTTTTAATCCGCAGTTGAAATCATTTAGTTCAACGCCAGAAGTTTTTCTAGCTGCCCAGTTAAATAATTTTGAAGGAAGATTTTTGGCTACAACAGAATCGTAACGTTTCTTTTTCCATCCAGAAACCAAATCGAATCTTTCTTTTGTAATCATGTCATATAGTTCTGGAATCTCATCAGGACTGTCCTGTAAATCGGCATCCATTGTAATGATGACATCACCTTTTGCTTTTGCAAAACCAGCATGTAAAGCCTGAGATTTTCCAAAGTTTTTCATAAAACGAATGCCTTTTACATTCGGATTTTCATTAGAAAAACCTTCAATAATCTGCCAAGAATTATCTGTACTACCATCATCTACAAAAATGATTTCATAAGAGTAATTGTTAGATTGCATCACTTTAATGATCCATGAATAGAGTTCTTGAAGTGATTCCTCCTCGTTTAGAAGCGGTATAAGTATAGATAAATTCATTTATATTTTTATTCTTGTGTAGATTTGCTTTTAAAGAACGCAGCTAAAATTAATCCTAAAATAGAATAACCAATAATGCTGAAAACAAGTCCTTTTAATTGCTCTGTTACTGAGAAAGGATTGTTTTCTCTCATTTTGGTCAAAGCTTCATTTATAGCAGAAGCAGGAGTTCCAAACTTCTGTAAAGTTTCGGCCATATACTTAACTAATAAATCACTTAGCGTGTTTTTTGCCTCGGGATCAATTACATTAAATAATAAAATGCTAAATAATGAAGAAATCGCTACAGCAATAATTGTAGCTATAAAAAAAGTGGTGAACGCATCTTTAAAAGAGAAAAAGCCATTGATTTCTTTTTTTGTTTTAGTAAGCAATAGGATTCCAACGACTACATAAATAACGAAAGTAAGACCGCCAATCCAGCCTGAAACAAATAATTTAAGATCTATAGCGTAAAGAGTCGCCGTAATTAATGCAAGAATAACTCCTAAAGCGATTCCATAAGTAATTCCATTCTTTTTGATAACTTCATTAATCATATTTCTATAGGTTTTAAAATTAATCCACAAATATAGTAATTCCCACTATAATCGGATATAAAAAAAGCTTTTCGAAATAAACTAAAAAAAAGTGTGCTAACTATTTGTTTATTAAAAAAGAATTGTAAATTTGCACACTCAAAAATAATTAAATTTTTAAACAAAAAAGAGTAGAGTTGTTTATACCTTTTTCTAATCTATGGAAAAGCTTCAAAATAAAAATACTCTAAAACAATAAATAAAAGAAAAGATGAAAAAAGGAATTCACCCAGAAAATTACAGATTAGTTGCATTTAAAGACATGTCTAATGATGACGTTTTTATCACTAAATCTACTGCAGATACAAAAGAAACAATTGAAGTTGACGGAGTTGAGTATCCAGTTGTAAAAATGGAGATTTCTAGAACATCTCACCCTTTTTATACTGGTAAATCTAAACTTATCGATACTGCAGGACGTATTGATAAATTCAAAACTAAATACGCTAAACACGCTAAAAAATAATAGCTGTTTTTACTGAGTCGTCCTGAAATAGGTTGACAGGTTTCACAATATTAATTAAAACCAGTAAAGTTCTCTTTGCTGGTTTTTTGATATACAAAATTAGGTGTTTTCATTTTCAAGCTTAAATGCGGCCTTTTTTGATTATAGCATTCTATAGATTCTTTAATTAATTTATTTAATTCTACTGCTGATTTACATTTATAGATTAAAAATTCATGCTTTAAAATCCCATTGATTCTTTCTGCTAAAGCATTCTGATAGCAATCATATCCATCGGTCATTGATGGTTCAATATTGTTCTTTCTTAATTCATTCTGATAAATCTGGGAACAATACTGAAGCCCTCTGTCTGAATGATGTATAAGTGCAAGTTTGTTTTTTCTATTTTTAACTGCCATTTTCAGGGCTTTAACAACATTCTCTGCACTCATATCGTCACTTAAATGATAGCCGACAATTTTCCTGCTGAAAACGTCTGTAACTAATGAGAGATAATGGGTTCTTTCATATGATTTTACATAAGTTATATCACTTACAAAGACCTGTTCGGGCCTATGCACATTAATATCTTTTAGAAGATTAGGATATTTATGAAGCCAGTGTTTAGAAAAAGTTGTTTTAATATAACTCTTTGCAGGCTTTATAAGCAGCTGCTCTCTTTTTAAATACTTGAAAAATGCATCTCTACCGATTTTAATTCCATTTTCAGCAAAACAATGCTCCAATAAAAAATAAAGTTTTCTTGTGCCTAATCTAGGCATTATTCTTCTTTGTTTTTCAACCAGTTCCCTAACTTTGAGCAATTGTTCTTCGCGTATTAGTAAACGTGATTCATGCTGATAAATCGATTGTCGGCTTATCCCAAATAATCTACAGGCATAGGACATACTTATTCCTTTTTCCTGCCGGATGCTTCTGATGGTTTGGGAGAAAACTTTTTTCTGATTTGAGTTCCATATTGACTGTCAGAAATATCAATCATAGTATTAAGAACCATGTTTTTCAGTTTTTCATCTGCCAGTTCTTTTTCTAATCTTTTGATAATCTGTGCCGGAGTTTCTTTTGATTTTGACATAAAAAGAAGATTAGGTTTGCTCCAGTCTAAGTTACCAAATTTTCGTAACCAAACCAAAAC
>NZ_WWEM01000006.1 GCF_019308285.1 Flavobacterium quisquiliarum | reverse complement strand
AATCAATAAACCTTTACAGCCAAAAAACTATGTTATATCCACAAATTGAGAATACCGTTAAATCATTTGATTTTAAGCAGATCTCCGAAGAGCGCAAAGCAGTCCTGCAGCCACTAATCGACTTCATTCAGACAAAAGCGGACGGTAAGCTGGAAACCAGACTAAACCTAATCTGCACGCACAATTCCAGAAGAAGCCATCTCTCGCAGGTTTGGGCGCAGACTGCGGCTGCCTATTACGGCATCGAAAACGTTTCATGCTATTCGGGGGGAACCGAGGCTACTGCCCTTTTCCCAATGGCAGCGGAGATTTTGAAGCATTCAGGATTCAACATCAAAACTCTTTCAGAGGGATCAAACCCCGTTTATTCCATAAAATATTCACCTGACGGACTTCCTGTCATTGGTTTTTCCAAAACCTATGATGATGATTTCAATCCTGAAAGCGGATTTGCCGCAATAATGACCTGTTCGCAGGCTGCCGGTGGATGCCCGTTTATAGCAGGCGCTGAGAAAAGAATCCCGATCACTTTTGAAGATCCAAAAATTTCCGACGGAACGCCTCAGCAGAAAGAAACTTATCTGGAGCGCAGTCTGCAGATTGGAACTGAAATGTTTTACATATTCTCACAAATAAAAAAATAAAATGTCAGCAAATAACTGTGCACCAGCTGTCGGACGCAAAAAGTTAAGCTTCCTTGACCGCTTCTTGACCCTTTGGATTTTCCTTGCTATGGCTATAGGCGTGGCTATAGGATACTTTATTCCTTCCAGCGGAGATTTCATCAATTCTTTCTCCAGCGGAACAACAAACATTCCATTGGCAATAGGACTTATCCTGATGATGTACCCGCCACTGGCAAAAGTAAAATACGAACAGATGGGACAGGTTTTCAAGAACACTAAAGTCTTGGGCGCCTCTTTATTCCTGAACTGGATTGTAGGCCCTGTCTTGATGTTTTTGTTGGCGCTCCTGTTTTTAAGCGGATATCCTGAATACATGATCGGGGTGATCCTGATTGGCCTGGCACGCTGTATCGCAATGGTTGTGGTATGGAACGATCTGGCAGACGGAAACCGCGAATATGCTGCAGGACTAATTGCCCTAAACAGTATTTTTCAGGTACTGCTTTATAGTGTATACGCTTACATTTTTATAACCATTCTACCTCCCTATTTTGGATATGATGGTTTTGAAGTCAATATCATCATTGCACAGATTGCCGAGAGTGTGGGTATCTATCTAGGTATTCCATTTGCTCTGGGAATCATAAGCCGCTATGCTTTGATAGCTTTAAAAGGCTCTGAATGGTTTGAGGATAAGTACGTGCCGTTTATCTCACCGATTACTCTTATTTCACTGCTCTTTACGATCATTGTAATGTTCAGCCTGAAAGGGGAACTTATTGTTCAAATCCCGATGGATGTCGTGCGTATTGCAATACCGCTTGTCATATACTTTACTTTAATGTTTGTCATCAGCTTTTTTACAGGAAAATATTTTGGGGCTGACTATTCAAAGGCTACATCTATTGCGTTTACAGCCACCGGCAATAATTTTGAATTGGCTATTGCCGTGGCAATTGGAGTATTCGGAATAAACAGCGGACAGGCATTTGCAGGTGTTATTGGTCCTTTGGTAGAAGTACCTGCTCTTATAGCACTGGTAAACCTTGCATTTTGGTTTAGAAAAAAGTATTTTACAAAACAACTGCCTGCAGAAACTGCTTAAAAGAAATATGAGAATTGCAATAATATCGGATATACATGCGAACTTCCCTGCATTGGAGCAGACCTTAAAAAGTATTGAAGAGCAGAATATTGACGCTGTTTACTACCTAGGAGATTTCAATGAGATCCGTAAAAAGCATATTCCTAACCTTGCGGGAAATCACGACGTCACAGCTGTCAAGATACACAATGACGTTTCAAATCACATTGAAAGCTAAGCATATCAGATTGTGGGTCAAGAGCAGATAAAATATCTTTCTGCTCTTCCTGCCCACATCAAACTTGAATATCAGACGGCCAGAAAACTTATAAAGATTTTGATGGTTCATGGCAGTCCTTACAGCGACAGGGAATATCTGCTTGAGGATAAAAATGAGAAAGATTTTACTGACATCACCTGCATCTTATATTTTTACTTTTACCGGTTATATTATCAATCGGCCGCCTCCAGAAGATGCCGCTGAAAGCATACAGCGGATATTCAGCACCATTCTTTTTGACCGTCCCAATCTGGGCGCCGTATTGGTTTTAATCCTTTTAATGCAGTATTATGCACCTGTAAGCTGTTTGAATAATTAAACAGCGGTCCGGCTATGCATAATCCGGGTTTAAATAACTATTTTTACAGCCTTGCAGCCTATATGATCATGCGGAAAACATACTGATAATGAAGAGATTTAAATTCTTAAAAAACAAATATAAAGCTGAGCTGCTTATCGATACAGGCACTTACAGGGACATTCCATACTATTTTTTTGAAAGTGAGCTCCATGATACCGATTTCTACGAAATTATATTTTTCTCTAAAGGAAACGGGGTTTTAGAACTTGACCAGCAGCGAATTGAAATTTCAGACCAAACCGTGATTTTTATTTCTCCATTTCAAAAAAGAAAATGGTTTTTGGACAAGACTAAAATAGAGTGTTCTTTCCTTTTTTTCCAGGACAGCTTCCTATCTGATTTCTTCTCTGACAAGCTCTTCACTTTCAGGCTGCAGTATTTCTACAACAAAACCAAACCGCTCTATATCAAGGTTAATGATGACTTCTTTTCACAGTTGGAGAATATAATCTGCGAGCTGCTCGCTGAGATAAAAACATTCAGATCAGACAGCGAACACCTTATAAGGGCACTGCTGTATGTTATACTGATCAAACTCAACCGGGCCTATGCATCGCATTACCTTCTCTCCTGCGAAACAGAAAATAACAGCATTGCATTTATGTTCAAGGAGATCCTCCAGAATCAAGTCCGCAGGACAAGAAACATCGACTATTACGCCCGGCAGCTGGGCATCAGCAGGGTTACGCTCAATAAATGCATCAAAAAGCAGTTCGGGGTTACCGTCTCTGAAATGGTAAATGAATTTATACTCTTTGAAATAAAGTCCCTGCTGTGTTATACCAGGCTTAATGTAAATGAAATCTCATGCCGGCTTGAATTCTCCCAGGCCAATCATCTAACGCGTTTCTTCAAGGCGCAGACCGGGACTTCCCCAAAAGAATTCAGGAATGCTTATCAAAATGGTAGTTCTGTTATCTAACCGGTAATTATTCCCTTTGGGCTGTATTGTATTTTTGCGGATGAAAATATTTTTCTAAAAACAGCCTATCCATGAAAAACAGCACCAGATCTGCCTTAATGTTTACCTTGATACTGCTCCCCTGCTTACTATTTGGACAGCAGCAGCAAACCATTGAACTTGCTGATTTATACAAAAAAGGTAAGCTGAAACCGGTAAACAGAGAGGTCAAAATTGTTTCCAGTGACAGCGGAGCCTATCTAAAAATAGCCCAAAGCAAAAAGGAAGGCCTTGTATGGCTGCCTTTTAAGGACTTTAAAAACGGTACAATTGAAATCCAAATGCGGGGAAAAGACGTTTTCCAGCGGAGTTTTATAGGGATTGCCTTTCACCGTGCCGATGACAGCACTTATGATGCTGTCTACTGCCGTCCTTTTAATTTCTCTGCTAAAGATTCCATACGCAGAATTCATGCCGTACAGTATATTTCCCATCCCGATTTTACCTGGGATAGATTAAGAAAGCAGAGCAATGCGGTTTTTGAGAAAGAAATCATCAATCCGCCAGACCCCAACGGCTGGTTTACAATGAAATTAGTAATTGAGGGCGCAACTGTCAAAGCCTTTATAAACAATGCGGCCCAGCCTTCCCTTACAGTGCAGAAACTCAGCAGTGCATCACAGGGAAAAATAGGGCTCTTTACAGCAGACAGCAGCGGAGGAGACTTTAAAACCATGAGGATCAATTATAAAAATTAAAAACAATGCCCCCTGGATGCCGGGAGAGCCTACTTCTGTGATAAAATTCATTTATGGACTCCCAGGCACCCCCTTATGTCAAGAAAGGCCTGTAAATATGAGCTAATATCAAATATTATGATCAAAAGAATACTTTTAATTACCCTTATTTTTATGCCCCTTTTCACTGCTCAATCACAGAAGGAAAGCTTCAGTATCTGGGGAAGGATTGTAGATAGCGGATTCAATCCTATTGAATCATTTTCAATTAAGGTTTTCGAGCTTAATGCTTTTACAGATCAGAGAAAAAAAATCCAGGATTTAAAGGTCTGGGATCATAATGGGGAATTTTTAATAAAAAACCTTAGCGCGCAGCCTTATCTTATTGAAATTACAGTTGAAAATTATACCCGGTACAGCATTATAAAAACAGTGGCAGATAAAAACGAATCAGTAGGAGAAATCGTTTTACAGAATACCTGGTAAACCAATGAAGACCAAACAATCCCTGCATTGTGTCCTTTTGAAACCACAACTTACCAAAATGATGCTCTCTTATAAAACAGATTTTTTTGATCAGCAAAAAAATGCCTCCCAGATTTTAGCCCCGATTGGCAGTGAAATCCTTCTGCGCCGTGGTCCGCTACAAAAGATTATAACAGACAGCGGGGACAGTTCCATGAAAAAATTAATTTGATACCTGTACTTTATTGTGATAATATGATTCCCATTACACGAAGACCTGCCTGCTTCCCTTTTTTGAGGACTTTGATCCGGACAACACAGATCATGCTGCATGACTTTGATCCCATTAAAATGCACAGTGAAAAAGCCCCGGTCATTCCCGGTTTGACAAATGCTTTTCCGAGACAAAAAATAAATTTCTAACCGGACCCATCAAGGCTTTGGCCCAGTGCAGAAAGAACACTTTTTTCAGCAGCAGCACAAATCCGGCAAAAGAACTGGGTTTCTGCAAATATAGGTCGGCCCCCTTCTCAAAGGCATCTTCAATATCCGAAGCATGATCCCAAGTGGAAAGCATAACGGCCGGGATGTCCCGAAGCCCATCGTCTTTCTTTATTTCCTCCAGCGCCTCTTTCCCTCCTTTAACGGGCATATTGATATCGATAAAAATCATATCGGGATTGGGCTTGGATTCATCCCTGAGCGTATCTAGGAGCTCCTGACCATTTTCAACGGTCGTTACCTCAGAGGGCACCTCAGCCTCCTCCAAGGCATCAAGGAATAATTCCTGGTCTTCGGTATCATCCTCGGCCAGTATAATCTTTACCGGCTCTTTTTCATCTGCCCCTTCAGGGGACGTGCGGGCATTCTCAGAATTTATCATCTCAAAGCGGATTTAAACTCATCAAATGTAGCGCAAAAATGCTTAGAAGATTCCTGTAAACCAATAATATTAAAAACAGCAGGAAATTTAGCCCGCAAAGAGCAGGCACAAATAATTCAAAAAAAACTGCCGGCCAGATTTTATAAAGCACTATGGCCTCGCTGACAATTCTGCTGCCTTTACCGGAGATCAGACCCGGTCTTTGAAAAAAAATCCAAAAACAGGTAAAAATACGGGCAGGTCTGCAAGGCATTTGTACTAATTTTAGTCTGATTAAAAAAATCTTAAAAAAAACCGGCGCGAGCTTCAAGGCTGAGAGTCTGTGTATGTTCTATATAATGAGCCCTGTATCATTAAACCTAAATAATTATGAGAATTGGAATCATAGGAATCGGCAGCCTTACCCTTGAACTGGCCATAAGGTCTGCCAGGGCAGGATATAAAATTACCCTGCACAATCCCAGGGGCAGCAGCCTTGTAGGGGAAGTTACTGCAAAAATGGGATCCAATGCCGCCCTTGGCTCCCTTGAGAAGGCAGCGGCAGCAGATATTATACTTTTATTCCTTGCAAAGGATGATCTGGAGTGTGTCTTGAAGAAGCTGCCGGAGATGTCAGGAAAAATAATCCTGCATACCAGCAGCCTGATTTTTGATCCCCACTCGCTTTTATCGGGCATAACCCATACAATGACCTACAAAATTACGGCATCGCTGCTCCCCCGAGGCCCATATTGTAAAGCTCTTCAATCCGATAGATTTAAAAGCTGACAGCAAATGCACGGCCCATACAAATAGGGAAGAAATATTTTTTATTGCCGATCACAAGGCTTCGGGAAACTGCACCCGGAATTTTCTTAAAACACTGAATTTTACACCCATTGATCTTACCGGCAGGCTGCATCTGCAAAATACAGCAATGAAATTAAAACCAGTAATGCGTCCCCGCAGAGGGCCGTTTTCATAATAAACCGAATTAAAAAGACAGCTTCCTGCATCGGACCGCAATGAAAACCAAAGCTCACTTGTTAGGGTATAAAAAAAGCTGCCCCGGCGTATGGGATGCTCCGGCCTTCTGATGTGAAGAAAACGGTTTTTCGGATCTTTGATACCAAAAACAAAAAAGCCCGCCTGGGTACAGCAGACGGGCCTGGGTAAAAATCCTGAGTTAATTGAGTTAAGCTGGGTAATCTATTGATATGGTCTGCGAGAGGTTCTGCTCACTTATAAAGGCCTCAATATACTGCTGCACTTCATTTCTTTTATCGGGCTGGGTCTCAAAAGTATTGATATGATACTGCTCGTCCTGGTCCATGATATGGATAATCTCGGTATAGCCTTTTGAAATAAGGCTTCCTTTTAATTTAATTACCCTGAGCTGCTGCTGAGGCTCCAGATCCTTTCTCACCCTGAATTGTACTTGTCTGTGCATTGTAAAAAAAACTTACGGTGATAAACCGCTGTGATTATAAATCAAATATAATTATTAAAAAGCTAACCCAGGCATGCCTGAATGTTAAAAAATAACCTGTACGGCCTAAAATTTGCTGCTCCGCTGCTTTAAGAGCAGCAGCAACGTAAAGACCGAGCCCTGGTCCTTTGGCTTTTGTGGTGCCGCCATGCTGCTCAGCAATTTTCCTGCAGAGCGAAAGCTACACACCGCTGCCTTCATACTGGTCTTTGGAATGATGACAGTCAAAGGACGTGAAGATCCGCTCACTGTCAGCATCATTAAGCCCGATGCCATTATCCTCAATACTGATCTGCATCCAATCCCCCTGCTCGTCTTCTATGATACCGCAGGCGATAGCCACACGGGGCGGTACCTCTGCTTTGGATAATTTCAGGGCATTGTGCACCAGACTGTAAAAAAGCTCTGTCTTTCAAATATGTCCGCAATCCATTAAAGCTCAATATCCCTTGTTTCTTTTCAGTACTTTGATATAACAGCAGACTGCGGCAATGAACGCTGAAAGAAAATTGGAGTGAATGCTGAAAGTAAAACTGATAATAATATCACTTGTGCCCTGAGATTAAAAATACCTGCAGCGGCAGATCCGGCTGCTCTGCCTTGGCACTCACTGCCTAGCCCCCCGCAAAAGCTTTGACTGCGCAGAGAAATACAGCCACGGCTGCTAAGCAGCAGGCCGGCCGGCCACTTCAAATCATCCTTTGAATAAAATAAAAAATTTCAGCTTAAAAGGAAACCATGACCCGCATGTGGATCCTTCCAGTCAATTTCCATGACTCTGCGTATCAGGAATTTTAAATCCCTGTATGATACGGGCTTGACGGCATAAAAATCCGCCCCCATACCAAAGGCACGCTCCATAGTTCGGGGATTTCCCGAGGTGGAAAAAATAATAACCCGAATGTCTTTTATATCTTCTGAGCAGCTGCGTATTTCTTTAAGACATTCAAAACCATCTTTTAAGGGCATCTGCAGATCAAGAAGGATAAGGTCTGGAAGCGGATCTGGCTTTACAGACAGGGCTTCCATAAGCGCTTTGCCGTTTTCAAAAAGCCTCAGGCCCGCCAAAGGGAACATCTCATAAAAAAGCTCGGCAAAAATTTCCCTGTCATCAGGATCGTCATCGGCAAAATAGATATTTTTCATAGCTTTATGGCGTAATATTCTCTATTTTATAGTATAAGTTTAAGGAATCTTAAAATTTAAAAAGCCATATCTATAATCTATATTGACTTAAAACTTTAAAATCTGATGATACAAAATATTACTAATAATTAAATATACACAATTTTCCGGAACCTGAACAAAAACAGGAATCTTACCGTAATTGAAACTTTTTCTTAACTGATTTCAAGCCCCTGCACCACAAAGGCATTGCTGCCGCAGCCTGCTCTAAGCCAGAGGAAAACTCTCTTAAAGGCACCCGAATTTATTTTTATAAAGATTGAGTTCCTTGTCGGTTTTTTCCAGCAGTTTCTCCAGAAGGGCAATCTTGTCACTGTAGAGCCTGTTTAAAACACTGCCCTGTCCTGTGCCGGCAATGCTTTTAAAGCCGGGTTCCACATAATGACTGATGTCAAACTTTATGATGTTTCTAACATCCATTTCAAAGACTGCGGCAATTTCTTCCAGCTTTTCAAAACTCAACCGGTTTGAGCCTTTTTCAATCCTGCTGTAGCCCGCCTGTGTGATATTAAGCCTTAAGGCCATATACTCCTGGGTGTAATTTTTAAGTTCTCTGATTGTTTTTATATTTTCATTTATTCTGCTGTACATAAATCTGGATTTAATTACGTTTAAATTTTTATGCTGACGAACATGCTGAATCAGGCACTACTGCAAATAAATAAACCTGAGGTTTTCATGCAATAACAAATGTTAACTGTTTGGATGTTTTTTTTCATGGCATACTCCAGGCAGCTCAGGTGCACGGTACTGATATTAAGGCATGAAGCAATATAATACTGCGGCACCCGCTGCGTAAAGCCTGCAAACTGGATATTCATGGTTTTATAGCACTCCATGGGAGAATGCATGTAAAAATCCTTTATCTTTTCGTTAAGCAAAAAAATAATCTCCCATAATAATTCTTCGCAGCTTATCTCCATATCTCTAGATTTCACATAGATTCATATACAAATTAACGCTGCAAAGACCGTAAAAATTTCCTAAAAAATATCAAAACTCTGCCTGGCCGCTATAAAATAGTACTTCCAGCCGAACTTAAAATTTTGCTTTATGCCGTCAGCCTGTTTTACATGATTGCCTGCCAGGAAAAATGGATTCAAATTCAGCAAGGATTGTCTGTCATGCAGAGCGCTCTTTGGCATCTTAATTACTTACTGCCTGCTTTTTTTTTCCTTAAAAATTCTAAACTGATTATTTTCAGCTCACACCTTTTACAGGAGTGAGGGAAGAATGCTTTGTGATTTAAAACCTTATATAAAAAAATAGCTTCCCATTTTTTTTTATTTTTGATTCAATTTTCTTATTTTAAAAAAAATATTTTGTGGAAAAAACTTTTGTGCTTGCTGATAAAATACTTCAATTACTTGCAGCAAATATTAATTCATGCCTTACTTTTGAAGAGCTCTCAGAACTGCTTAACCCGGTTTTTAAAACCTCAGGCATGAATATCGGCGATCCGTCTCTTGAAAAGCTGAAGCATGCAGAAACAGTAGATGCCATAATATTTTTGGAACAGCAGGGATATATCGTTTTAAATCCAGATAATGACCAGAGCACCGTAAGCCTTAAGGGGATAATTAAAATAAAAAATGACGGGGGCTTAAAAAGCAGCTTACCAAGCTAAAACAATTCACCTGCCTGATAAACTTTAAAGAAGCCGGCGATGCAAACAGATAAAATAATGCCAATATTCATAACCTTTGTTAATTATAAAAAAAGAATATAAAAAAGCATGCAGACCAGCAGTTATGCCTTTAAACTTCTTCCTAAAAGTTAATAAAAACACAATTTAATTTCTTTTTACCCTTTACCGCATTTTAATACACTATATTTGAACAAATTAAATATTTAAGATGCAAGAAGGTACAGTAAAATTCTTCAATGAAGAAAAAGGTTTCGGATTTATAACACCAAATAACGGAGGAAACGAAATTTTTGTCCATGTTTCAGGTCTATCGGAAAATATCCGTGAAAACGACTCGGTTCGATACGACATAAAAGAAGGCCAAAAAGGGCCAAACGCAGTGAATGTAATAATAGCTTAACATAACTATAAGAACACTTTGATAAAGCATCTGTCCCAGACAGATGCTTTTTTTTTATCATAAAAAAATTCAAGAGCCTTTTGTCCTTATTAAATTAGTTTTTTAAGCATTCCGCTGAATATAAAACCATGAAACGGAAAACATTAAATAAATTATTTGGCATATGTGATAAGCTTCATCAATATAGATGTAAATCAAAGAATGATTTAAGGGATCTTTTCTTATTGCAGGTCCGGACCAGTTTGCTTATTGGATAATAAAAAAGCAAACAATTATTTTCTGTTCTGAACTAAATAATTGATAATACGCTTAAGGATTATCAGTATTGCTTAATATTAAGATATTTCTTTTAAGCTGGATCTCCTGAAATCCAAAGGTGAGATACCGGTATATTTTTTAAAATATTTTACAAAATAAGAGTTATCGTCAAAACCTAAGCAATTTCCAATTTCACTGATATTGTAATTGGTGCCAAGTAGCATTCTTTCTGCTTCTGCAATAATCCTTTCGCAGATAATCTCAGAGGGACTTTTATCTAATAATTGGCTGGTAAGACCCGATAATGTCCTGGAAGAGATCTGCATAAGTTCTGCATAATGGCAGATTTTAAGTTCTTTTTTATAATTTTCCTCTACCAGATCAAGAAATTTCATCAATAGCAGCTGCTTTTTACCCTCAGGTAAAATCCTGCGCCCATCAAATAGATATTCTTTTTCCCATCTATACTGAAGCTGGATAAGAAAAGCTTTGAGGTAAGATCTTAAAAGCTCTTCATGGCTGTTTTGATTTTTATCTGCGAATTCATTTCTAATCAGATTTAAATATTCATCTAAAATAAAGGCATCATCTCTGGTAAGTGAAAAAAATGGCCATTTGCGATTATCCAGCAGGCTGTGTTTTGAAAAAAATGCAGTATCCTTATTGTCCTGAATTAGAAATTCTTCATTAAACTGAATTAAAACTCCGCTGTAATTGGTGTTTCTGTCAAAATAATGGTTATCATTTTCAGTCAGAAAAAAAAGAGTGTTCTGGTCAATATCCCATGCTTTTAAATTAACAAAATAGCTGCCATTGCCCTTTTTAAACCAAATGATCTGATAGTGGTTCGCGGCATGGGCTTTCCTTCTTTTTTTATCATATTTTTTTAAGTAAGCATCAATTTGGTACAAAGAAAACCTTGGCACATTATGCTGATACTGATTCAGATGATACTCAGCAGTATTATCGGAGCTTCCATTATTTTTTTGCATTGAAGGCGATTAAAAAATTATACTTGTCTGAGAGTAGAAGCAGCATTAATGCGTTGGATTTTACTCCCTGGATTTACTGTTTCTCACTCTTTATCTCTATTACAGCTTTACCTTTCGAACGCCCGCTTTCTACATACTGCAGTGCCTGGTTAGTCTGCTCAAAAGCAAATATTTTATCCACTACGGGTCTGATAACCTCAGCTTCAATAAGATTTGTAATTTCCTGCAGCTGGCTTCCTTCTGCCCTCATAAATAGGAAACTGTAGTGCACCTGCTTTTTTTCAGCCTTATTTTTTACGCCATAACTAAGCAGGGACATAATGATTTTTAAATACCAAGGCAGTCCTATTTCTTTGGCAAATTCAGGTGTCGGCGGTCCTGAAATAGAAATTGCTTTTCCATTTGGTTTTAAAACATTCAACGATTTTTCAAGTGTTTTTTGATCCTGGCTGTTTACGACAACATCATAATCTTTAAGCATAGTTTCAAAATCATTTGTTTTGTAATCGATCAGTACGTCCGCTCCAAGGTTTTTAAGCAGATCAAAACTTTTTGTGCTGGCTGTTGTGGCAACCACTGCACCTAAGTGTTTTGCCAGCTGTATCGCTATAGTTCCAACACCACCCGAACCTGCCTGTACAAATGCTTTCTGCCCCTTTTTTAAATCTGCACGCTCAACCAGCGCCTGCCATGCCGTTAGTGCAACTAGCGGAATGGAAGCGGCTTCATTCATTGAAATGTTTTTGGGTTTAAATGCCACATCTTTTTCATTTACTGCGATATACTGGGCAAAGGTTCCTGCATGATAGTCCGCAGGACGGGAATATACCTGGTCTCCCACTTTAAATTTCTTCACATCTTTACCTACTTGGGTAATGATACCGGCCACATCATGCCCCAGAATCATAGGGAGTTTATAAGGAAGCATCAATTTAAATTCTCCTGTTTTAATTTTTGAATCCAGCAAATTGACTCCCGCAGAATAAACCTCAATCAAAACATCGTTGCTGCCTACATCAGGAGTTGGGAGATCTGCAAGCTGAAGACCTCCTTTGGTATATTTATTTATGATAAATGCTTTCATATTAATTTTTTAAAAGCTGATAGCTTTTCTTCGGGTTAATTAGTTTATAGGCTGTTTTTGGAAAAAACCTGTTAACCAGGTTAAAGAGTTTCGCATCGCCCACACGGATGGTATAATTTTCCTTTTGAAGCCCGCTGATAAGTCCTTTTACCATTTCTTCAACCGATATTTTTTTATCTTTCCGGTCTGCTGTCATTTCTGTAGCAACAAGGGGAGGGACCAGTTCAAAGACTTTTACATTACTTCCAATAATTTTTAAGTGTTCACGAAGCGAAACCGTATAGAAAGCCAGTGCCGTTTTAGAAGAAGAATAAGTAGCTTCAATTAATGACGGGGCCTGGCTGAGTATTGATGTCGTATTTATTATCGCTGCTTCTTTTCTGGATTGCAGCATGTCCATAAAAAGATTATTAAGCCTGATAACCCCAATATAATTAACCTGCATTTCGTAGGCCGCACCATCAATATGTTTGTCATTTGGGATGCCTAAATTAGATGGAGGAACAAGTACGGCGGCATTATTATACAAAATATCAATGCCGCCCAATTCTCTTACTTTGCTGAAAAGAAATTTTGCATCTTCTTTATTTGCCGCATCGCTTTGAATCGCTGTAATCGCAGGATATGCCTTTTTAGCGGCATCCAACTTAACCTGATTTCTTCCCGTAATGATTACTTTGGCTCCAGCTGCCAAAAACTGTTTGGCCGCTTCAAACCCAATACCGGAAGCTCCTCCGGTAATCAAGATCGTTTTGCCTTTTATGTTCATAGTGCTTTATTTAAAGAATTGCTTAGAATCACCAACCGGAACATCAAACTGATTTTTTTCTAGAGCCAGAAACAATTCATCGGCTACTTCATCTGGTGATATACCGTCTGCTCCTCCTATCTCGGCTGAAAATTCGGTATTAACCAATGGCGGATATACTTCATAGATTTGAAGATTTTTTTCTTCTTCGTAAGTATACCGCAATGCAACAGTATAACTGTGCAGTGCCGCTTTTGTTGCTCCATAAGTGGGAACTAATTTATGACTTCCAAACACCGAAATAGATGAAATGTTAACTACAGCAGATTCCGTTTTTTGCAGTAAATGCGGCACTAAAAGCTCCGTAAAATGAATTACACTCAAATAGTTGGTATTCATTTCAATAGCGGCTTTTTGGTGGGCATTTAAAGTTTCACTCAGCAGATAACTAAATGCTGCTCCCGCATTGTTAATGATTACATTTACTTCTGGATAATCTTCTTTTAATTGTTTTGCAATTCGAATTCTATCAGCTTCTATAGATAAATCGCCTTGTATCGCAGCTGCATTATCCAATTCTTTTAAAGCACTCTGCAGGCGTTCTTCATTTCGCCCGTTAATTATGATCGTATTGCCTGATTGGCTTAGTTTTTTAGCAATTGCCAATCCTATTCCAGCACTTCCCCCGCTTATGAATATTGTATTCCCTGCTGTTTTCATTTTTATTTCTATTTAAATTATTTTTTATTCTTTAGTTATCAAATTAATAAATTCTCATTTTTAGACTTTTTAGTATATTTTAAAATAAACTTTTTGGTATATTTTTAATCAAAAAAAATTATAAGACGTATTGTTCTAATTCAGATTTCAGGCTTTTAACAAGTCCCTGCATTGGTTTTGCCGTCCCCATAACCCTGCACATTACAATTCCCCCTTCAACTGAAGCTGTCAATTTAAAAGCAAAGACAGCAGGATCAAGATTACTTGAAAATTCGCCCGTATTGATGCCTTCCTGCAGCAGAGCTTCTAATTCCTGCTGGCCGTTTCTAAATACTTTAGCTACTTTTTCTTTTATTAGAGGATAATTATCATCTGCTTCCACCGCAGTGTTAAATATAGGACAGCCTCCTGAAATATAAGTTTCGATTGGGTTTTTATAAAAATCTAAAAATGCACACACTTTACCTTTTATTGTTTTTGCTTGATAAACTGCGGCTCTGATTCTGTCTGAAACCATTTTTAAAGACAAATCAATAACCTGCTCAGATAAATCTTCTTTATTTTCAAAATGACCGTAAAGGCATCCTTTAGTAAGTTTTGTTGCTTCGAGAACATCATCAATATTCACCCCCGATATCCCCTTTTCATTATAAAGCGGCACCGCAGTTTCAAGTATAAATTGTTTTGTTCTTTCAGCTTTACTAAGCATTGCAAATTAATTAGGGCACAAATATACTAAAAAGTATATTTTAAAAATTAAAATTAACAATCATTTTTAAATTTAATAAATTAAGTGTCAAAAATCAAACAAGATCAGCCTGCTAAAGTATTCAATTACATGAATTAGTCCGGGCATTTGCTGCTGGCGCAAAATAATAAGTATTCAGCCAGCGTGGCCTGTCTTGTTTGACTGACCATTTTTTTCCGCTATTTTTGGCTGCCATCGCATCCACATTCAAAATAAAACTCTTTATATAATGCCCTTTCTAGATCAATTTAACTTGTTAATTCATTAATCATTCCGTTAAAAATAAAACCATGAAAAGGCAGAACTGAATACCAGTACAGCCTGCCTAATATTCCCTTAGGCTTAAAAGTGGCGGCCTGATATAATGTATTATTGAAAATTTTAAATTCGAGCCAGGCTTCTCCGGGCAGTTTCATTTCTGCATATAAAATTAATTTTCCCTGCTGCTTATCTGCATATACCACACGCCAGAAATCAAGTGCGTCCCCTGCATGAATCTCATGTCTGCTTGTTCTTCCGCGTCTGGCGCCCACCCCTCCAAAAATCTTATCAATAAAGCCGCGCAGGCTCCACAGCCAGTCTGCGTAATACCATCCGGTTTCTCCGCCGATAGACCAGATTTTAGATATTACAGCGTCCCTGTCAATGATTTTCCTTTTTCTTCTGTCAATAAAACAATCCTTTTTAGGAACCTTGAGATAATAAGCTGTGCTTCCTTTAAACTGCCCGCTGATCTGTGCGTCTTTCCAGCTCGAAGCCACCGCATCTTCATCGATTTTTATAAGCGCCCGCTGCAATGCCTGACTGTAACTCATTGGATTGACAAGCAATAAATCATTAATTCTTGTATCCCTGCAGACCACTTCTACTTTCATACTGCTCACGAGTGCCGAAGCCAGTTTAAAAGAAGTTGAAGTTATGAAATACAGCCAGTAGGATGACAATTTAGGGGTCATCACAGGCAGCGTATAAATATATCTTTTGAGTTTTTTTGCCTGGGCAAACCCCAGCAGCATTTCTTTATAGGTAAGGATATCGGGCCCGCCGATATCAAAACTTTCGTTATAGGTTTTAGCATTCAGCAGTGACCGCCTTAAAAACTCTAAAACATCGGCAATGGCAATAGGCTGGCATTTGGTATTAAGCCATTTCGGGGTAATCATAACAGGCAGTTTATGGACCAGATCACGTATGATTTCAAACGAAGCACTGCCGGATCCTACAATAATTCCTGCTCTGAGTGTGGTGGCTGGCTTTTTTCCGCTTTTTAAAATTTCTTCGACGGCTTTTCTGGAAGATAAATGTTTAGATAAAGATTTATCATTAACAATACCGCTTAAATAAATAATCTGCTTTGCACCTGTTTTGTTTATTTTATCCTTAAAATAATGGGCAGAAATACTTTCCAGCTCATCATAGTTAGATGCACCTGACATGGAATGAATAAGATAATATGCAGCATCGATATCATCAGGGATTTTTTCTACGCTTTCTGCATCTAAAAAATCAACTTCAAGAAGCTGGATATTTTTTAAAGCTTTATCTGGATAGTAGAACCTGCTTTTATCTCTCACACAGCAGATTACTTCATGTCCTTGATCCAGCAGTAAAGGCAGAAGCCTTTTGCCAATATATCCTGTTGCGCCTGTTAATAGAATTTTCATGTCTGCACGATTATATTTTAATACTAACCAGACCATAATCCATCTGAAAAATCTGGCCCGAAATTGATCCTGCCGCTTCAGAAATCAGATAATCTGCCATGTGTGCCACTTCCCGGGGTTTTAAATAATTTTTAAGCGGATGGCGCTCTATCATATTTTCTTTCATACGCTCATTGCGCAGAATCGAAGCAGATAATGATGTTTCAGTAATCGTTGGGGCAATGGCATTAATGCGTATTGCCGGAGCCAGCTCTGCGCCCAATGATTTTACAAGCCCTTCAACTCCGCCTTTAGCAGCGGCTATGCTGGCATGATACGGCATTCCGAGTTTTACTGCAACGGTGCTGAAAAGCACAATACAGGGATGTGCTGCTTTTTTTAAAGCCGGCAGATAATGCTGTATCGCTTTTACGGCGCCGATAACATTAATTTCAAAATCATTCCTGAAATCATCAATACTCAGACTTGAAATAGGTTTTAGGTTTATCGATCCCGGACAATAAATAAGAGCATCGAGACTTTCAATTTCGGGAAGATTATCATTTAAAATATCAGCCGGATAATGGATTAAATTAGGATGATAAATTTCAGGAGCAGTCCTGCTGATGTTATACACCTGCTTATTTTCTAACTGCTGCAGCAATATTGCACTGCCAATTCCCCTGCTGCCACCGATAACTGCTATTTTTTCCATTGTTCTATAATTTAATTATTGCATTGTAAATCAATTTTTTAAAGATGCTGTTTTCATCATAAAGATAGTTATTGTTTAACTTTTATCAAATAACATTAAACAAAAATAAATCTAATTAATTACCTTAGCGCTATTGCAGACAAAAAATGGTAATCTAAACAGCTTATTGGCATGAACACGAAACAAAGTAATTTTTCTCTCCTTGAACTGGATCGCATAATAGAAATGGCTTGGGAAGACAGAACCACTTTTGATGCCATAAAGTTTCAATTCAATTTATCAGAAGCTGATGTAAAGGCTTTAATGAAAAAAGAACTAAAATTCAGCAGTTATAAATTATGGCGCAGACGTGTTGAGAACAGCAAAACCAAACATGCAGCAAAACGTCCATCAGAAATCGATCGCTTTAAATGCAGCAGACAGCGCGGGATTTCTAACAATAAAATTTCAAAGCGAAGATGAAAACAAAATTTCTAGATTCTACAGATATTGATCAGCTGCAGAGCCGCGAAAGAGTTCATCTGATCAATAGTCTTGGAGGTTTTAAAAGTGTTTCACTCATTGGAACCAAAAGCCGGTCAGGAAATACGAATTTGTCTATCTTTAGTTCCCTGTTTCATATTGGACTTGCAACAAAAATCTTGGAACACATAATTTAGAGTAGATTCCTTTTTTGCCATAAAAATTAACGCGGTAACAGATAAAAAAGAGGTTGTACTAAATTTACATCAGTATACCTAATATACTTTATGCTCTAATTATTACTATATTAAAAAAAACGTTATACATTTAGATACTCTTAAAAATAATACAATGATAAAAAACGGTAATATCCTAATAATAGAAGATGATGCAGATGACAAGGAGATTTTAGAAGATGTAATTGTATCTCTGGGTACCACTAACAAAATCGTCTGGAAAATTAATGGCGCAGAAGCACTTGAATACCTATGTAACAGTAATGAAAAAATGCTGATTATTTTTTGCGATGTGAACATGCCAATTATGAATGGACTGGAGCTAAAGAGACTTATAGATGCTGACCCGGTCCTTAGAAAAAAAAGCATACCTTTTGTTTTTTACTCAACCGCAGCAACGGAAAATGCCATTGAAGAAGCTTACACTACACTTAGTATTCAAGGCTTTTTTAAAAAAGAAAATGACTTCCATAAAACAAAAGCAATTATCAATACAGTACTTGAGTACTGGAAAAATTGCGTTCACCCAAATACATAATTTTATTCTAAATGTGGAAAAATTAGGACAATTAACAAACAGTTGTCAACTGAATGGCCACACCAATTTTCGGAATAAGACCACTGAAAATTAGAATCTGGTTAACTTTGCTCTCCTTTCAGTTTCTGAAGAATTTCAAGACACCGTTTTCGTTTATCGATAATAGACCGGGAGATTTTGATGCTTTGTATGATGTAACATAAAAATTTTCGATAATTTAAACCGTAAATTGATTTAATTTATTTTCTATTCTTTCACCTGTTTGTAAACTTCAATTTTACCTATTACGTCAAAATCCAAAGTATAATTAATAGTGAATTGATAATTTTCATTCATCAAGATTATCATTTCAGTCTGATAAATCGAATTGCCCAAATTTAACTTTGGATTTTTGGATAAAATGAGATAATAGGGCAATGCACTTTGAGATAATTCATTATTGATCAACATATCAAATCCTTCTTTTGTGGTTTGCTCAACAAAACAAGAACCGGGAAAGTTAGGTTTATTTTTAGCTATAAAACTCTTAAAAAGTTCAAGATCTGATTTGTTAAAAGAAAGCGCTTGTAAATTTAAATTGCTAAACTTATCAAGTTTAAACCATTTAATATTTACAATTAACTTTTTAGAATCTAAGTTGTATTTAAAATAGGCCAGCTGCGTATTTATTGTATACATGGATAATATTTCTAATTAAATTACTACAGGATAAGTTTATTGGTAATGCTCTACAATTGGACATGTAATCCTATTAACAGCTGATAAATAAAAAATAAGGCGTTTTTTTAACAGTGGCTTTTATGCAATGGCTAATTTAGTGTGAATTCAAGAAAAAAAACAATCAAATTTAACATTTAGAACCATTCTAGTCAGTAGGAATAAACTTCCAGTAATAGCTTTATCGTCCTTTGTTTTTAAACAGCCTTTTATCTTTTTGCAGGTAAAACTTAAAAGTATTTTGGCAAGACTTAACTATTTACAACATTTCTAAACAAGTAGTTACCTGAAAATATTACAGGATTATTAGCTATATTTGAATTGTGAAAAAACACCTTTCCATATTATTTTTATCGGTCTACCTGCTTTCTATAACGCAATTGGTAGAGCTTATAAAGCTGCCTGTAATGGTAGAACATTATGTGGAACATAAAGAACGAAATCCTGCCTTAACAATTCTTGAGTTTTTATGCATTCACTATCAGGGACCAGATGTATATGATGCCGATTATGCTAAGGATATGAAACTGCCTTTTAAATCACACACCAATATCAGTTCTGTTGTATTTTACCCGTTGATACAAGAATACGAAACCATACAAAAAGTAAATTTTACGTATAAAAAACAAAATTTATATACGTATTCATTTACCTATTCTTCTATTTCCCTTTCCTCTATCTGGCAGCCGCCCAGAGACTGTTAATCGTTTTTTATCGGCTTAAAAATTTCACGTCTACTGGCGCGTGTTTTGCTATTGCTTATTTTTTACAACGACGATTAACAAAACAAACTTATGCTTTCTAAAAATAATTGAGTTTTGTGTAAGCAATAAACTCATCGCAGGGCTTTTTATAATTGCCCCGATTGGTCTATGAACAGCAATGTCAACAGGCACAAAATCGGGTTTAGCCAATGCATTGCCTGGATGAAAATGGAGAACAAAGAAGAATAGAAAATTAATACTTTAAAACAAAACATTATGAACGGAGCACATTATCACTTAGTATTGAACCACTTGCCTATTATTATACCCATTGTAGGTTTATTGATACTCATAGGCGGATTTGCAGTAAAATCTGAAATTGTAAAAAGAACAGCTTACTGTATTTTTATACTGGGAGCAATTACGGCATTTGCAGCAATAGCAACAGGCGAAGGCGCCGAGCATGTGGTAAAACAAATTGAGGGAATCTCTAAAAGTTTAATCCATGAACATGAAGAAAAAGCAGAGGTATTTGCTTTATTATCCTATGCATTGGGCATAGGTTCTATAGCCGCTTTATGGAGCAATTGGAAAAAGAAATTGTATGCTAATTATATTGCATTGGCTATAGTGGTGTACTGCCTGACAGTTTTATACTTTGGTCAGCAAACAGGCACTACAGGCGGGGAAATCAGACATTCTGAAATTAGATAACTGCTAACTGATTATTTCATAAAATATTTACGAACCTAAAATAGTATTATAAAATTCAGAATCATTCTACAAGTCTTAATCCATTACTTTACAATGTGTTGATGTAATTTTTATGATATAAAACAAAAAAATTTAATATGAATACAATTCAGGATGAGGCAAAACTTCATACCTTCTTAAAATCAGTTGATTCAAATATAGAGAAGCTTAATGACAAAAAAATAATAGCCTTTTTCGAATTTTTAGGATTAAAAGACCGTGAGGATATCCCTAAGGATTTTCTTGATTGGGAAAATATTCTTGTTGTGCTGCCAAATCGCGAGATGTTAAATGAAATAAAAAAATATAAGGATTCAATATACCGAATTTCATTTGTTACAAACGCAAATGCAAAGCAGATTCATATTTATGATATGAATGACTGGAAAAGTGCTACACAAAAAAAAACAGCATTACAAATAAGACAGTTTCTAAAAACTAATTTTGGAGGCGTTCCAAAAACCTCTGAAGATCCGGATTGGATTAAACTACTATAAATTAAAATTATGCACGTTGAAAATCATTATATCAATAGAAGCGGGTGGCTCAGGGCAGCAGTTCTGGGGGCAAACGACGGAATTTTATCGACCACTAGTTTAGCGATTGGTGTTGCGGCGGCGAGTATAACCAGAGAACCTATTTTGCTTGCGGCCGTAGCAGGTTTAGTAGCAGGTGCGCTTTCTATGGCGGCAGGCGAATATGTATCGGTAAGTTCCCAGTCTGATGTAGAAACTGCAGATTTGAAAAGAGAAAAAATCGCTCTTGAAACGCTGCCCGAAGAAGAACTGGAAGAACTCACCGATATTTACATTCAAAGAGGATTAAATAAAGAACTGGCCAGGCAGGTTGCTGTCGAATTAACGGCTCATGATGCCCTTGAAGCCCATGCCCGGGATGAACTGGGAATCAATGAAATCACACAGGCCAATCCTTTAACTGCAGCTTTTGCATCGGCCATATCCTTTATTATTGGTGGTTTATTGCCGCTTTTGGTGGCTATTTTTGCTCCTATCAAAGAAATGGTTTTTTATCAATATGGCTTCTCCATACTCTTTTTGGCATTATCAGGAATACTGGCAGCAAAAGCTGGCGGATCACATACTTTAAAAGCGGTATTACGTATCTGTATCTGGGGTACTTTTGCCATGGTAATGTCAGCACTCGTGGGTTATATTTTTGGTGTTCAGACTGCTTAGGGAATAGTTTTTTTGATTTAAAATTTAATCGAATCTTAAGCAAGCAAAAAAAATAAGATACCCAACAATTCGTTATTTCGTATATACTTAAAACAACTCCGCAAAATGAAACTAATTACAATGTTCCTTTTAATGACAGTACTTCCCATCAACTGGGAACCTGACTTTACTAATGCCAAAAAAGTGGCAAAGGAAAAGCACGAATTAATTCTACTCAACTTTTCCGGTTCAGACTGGTGCGGGCCTTGTATCGTGACGCGCAGAGACTATCTTGAAAATCAAACATTCACAGAGATGGCCAACGAGAATCTGGTACTGGTTAATGCTGATTTTCCACGAAAGAAGAAAAACATTGGAACTCCCCAGCAAGTAAAGCGAAACGAGGATTTAGCCGAAATTTACAATAAAGAAGGAAGTTTCCCTCTAACCCTGCTTCTTGATGCTGATGGAAAAGTTCTTAAAACCTGGCACGGAAAACCAGAAACTACTCCTGAGCAGTGGACAGCCGAAATAAAAGCAATCTGTGATAGCAAAAAGTAACATACTGAAAAAACAGAAGTATTCCGAGTCCCTAAAACTCATGGGAAACAACTTTACTATTACTGTTGTGGCAGAAAATGAGCATATTGGAAATAAGAGTATTAACCTTGCCATTGAGGAAATAAGACGCATCGAAAAACTTTTGACTACTTATAAAGCCGACAGCCAAACCAACCTGATTAACGAAAATGCAGGAATTAAGCCTGTTAAAGTAGATTTAGAAGTTTTTAATCTTATCGAAAGATGTATTGGAATTTCTAAAATTACACAAGGAGCTTTTGATATTTCTTATGGAAGTATCGACAAAAGTCTATGGAATTTTGATAAAGCAATGACCCAATTACCAGATGCCGAAACGGCACTCAAAATGGTACATCTTATTGATTACAGAAATATCATTTTAGATCAGGAAAACACAACCGTATATTTAAAACAAAAAGAAATGCGAATTGGTTTTGGCGGTATCGGAAAAGGATATGCCGCAGAAATGGCAAAGCAGATTCTTTTAAATCATAATGTTGAAAGCGGAATTATTAATGCCAGCGGAGATCTTTCGGCCTGGGGATTACAGCCAGACGGCAGAAAATGGACAATTGGCGTAGCAGATCCTGATGCTCCAAATGCAGCATTCTCTTATATGGAAATTTCCAATAAAGCAGTGGCGACCTCTGGAAATTATGAAAAGTTTGTAACCATTAACGGCAAAAAATATTCGCATACCATTGACCCAAAAACAGGACTTCCGATAACCGGAATAAAAAGCGTGACCATTATTAGCGGAAACGCAGAATTTGCAGATGCAATGGCCACTCCAATAGCGGTTATGGGTATTAAAGCAGGCTTGTTTTTAATAGATCAGATAGCAGATCTATATTGTATTATCATCGACGACAACAATAAAATTTACACTTCTAAAAACATTAACCTGAAATGAAAAAGCCAAAACAAAAAGCGCTAGTACTGTTATGCAGCATTGCTTTTACGGGCATTCTGTTCACCTCCTGCACATCGGTAAAAGAATACCAGAAAGGAAAAATCAACGATTCTGAAATGGTCCTTTCCAACAGGAAAATAGAAAAGACAGAACTCAGTTTCCAATCCTACCGTGAAGGAGCTTCCGGGGCAAATTCAGGAAAAAGCGGCGGCGGCTGCGGTTGTAACTAATTTTCATACTATAAAAAATGAAAAGAATATTCATTACAGGATTTGCCTTACTGGCATTATTTCAGACAAGAGCACAAAATGTTCCTACAGATTCCACAGCTTACAAAAGCAAAAAATTAAAACTAGAGGAGGTAAATCTGGTTTCCAGCTATTACAAGCAGGACGGAAACAATTCAGCCGTTACCGGGGGAATTGGTTCTGAACATTTAACCGACATTGCCAACACGATCGATGTTAAACTGGTAAAATACGGAGAAACCGGAATCAAGCATACTTTTGATATTGAAGCCGGTATTGACCACTATACCTCTGCCTCATCAGATATGATTGATTTAAGTGCCAATTCATCTGCATCTTCTTCAGACAACCGCTTCTACCCTTCTCTAACTTATCTAAGAGAAAATGAAGAGAAAGGAAGAACATTGGGTATTGGCGTTTCATCATCGACCGAATTTGATTATCAGTCGTTTGGAGGCAATATCAGCTTCTCCCAAAAAACAAAAGACAGAAATGGTGAATTCACGGCCAAATTTCAAACCTTTCTCGATCAGTTAAAACTGATTGAACCTGTTGAGCTTCGCACTTCGGGAGGCGAAGGCTACGGAAGCGCGAACCGAAATACTTTTGCAGGAACTTTGAGTTATTCTCAGGTAGTAAACAAAAATCTGCAGGTCATGCTTGTAGGTGACGTTATCAGCCAAAACGGATATTTAAGCCTTCCGTTTCACAGGGTTTATTTTGCAGACGGTTCTGTTCATCAGGAAAAAATGCCCGATACCAGACTTAAAATTCCACTGGGGATCAGGGCCAGTTATTTCTTAGGAGACAATGTAATTATTCGCGCCTATTACAGATATTATACCGATGACTGGAGTCTCAGAGCACATACTGCCGATCTTGAAATTCCGGTGAAATTAACCCAGGCATTTTCAATGAGCCCGTTTTACAGATATTATACCCAAACTGGCACGAAGTATTTTAAACCGTATGGCGAACATACAGCAGCTGATGAATATTACACCAGCAACTATGATTTGTCTAAGTTTGACAGCAGTTTCTTTGGGATGGGAATGAAATTCACTCCATTAAACGGAATCTTCGGACTCAAACACTGGAATACTTTAGAGATTCGTTATGGTCATTATACAAGAACTACCAATATGACTTCGGACATTATCAGTATTAACATCAAATACAAATAGAATTAATTATTTAAAAACACAAAGCCCAATCCAATTGGGCTTTGTGTTTGAATAACATCACAGCAGCAAAATGAAATTGTCCTGGTACAAAAAGAACAGATAAGAATCTCTGATAAAAAACCGTTACCTTTAAATCAGCGAACAGCAATAGAAAATGAATAGAATTTTTGAAAAATTAACCCGTCATCTGGCAAAGAATCCAAGAAGACTTTTCTTAATTGACTCTGTGGGGGCTCTGCTAACCGCTGTACTGCTTTGTGGAGTGCTTTCAAATCTAAGCCCCTATATTGGCATGCCCAAGACAACACTCAATTTACTCTTCTCAATCGCAGCTTGTTTCTGCTTTTACTCGGCTGCCTGCTTTTTATTTTTAAAAGCAAAATGGGCGCTTTACATCAGACTAATAAGTTTTGCCAATTTACTGTACTGCGCGCTGACCATTGCCTTTTTATTTATTCATTACAACAAGCTTACAATTCTTGATCTGATGTACTTCTCAGCTGAAACAGCAATCATCTGCCTGCTTCTTTACATAGAGCTTACCGTATCGGGAAAAATTTTAAACAAGCGGTAATGGCAGTCAAATTATCTCGCGCCGTAAACCCTGCCTTTAAAATTAGCATTACATTAACGTTTCATTTTTCCCGTTAACACCTTTGAAGAGGTAACTTTGTGATTCTACACTACAATTTAGTAAAATGTTCAAAAAACAACTCCTAAAGGCAAAGAACCTGCTGATCTGGGGACAGGAAAAATTAACCAAAAAACAGTTTATTTTTCTCTCCAGTGTCCTTATCGGAATTATTTCCGCCTTTGCCGTAATTTTCTTAAAAGCCTTCGCGCACTGGGTCTATTCTTTTGCCACTTACATCAACAGCACCTTAAAGCTGAGTTTTATAAACAGCATCCTGCCAGTTATAGGTATTCTTTTAACTGTTTTTGTGGTGAAAAGAGTACTGGGAGGCACCCTGGAGAAAGGGACTTCACAGATTTTATATATTGTGGCCAGAAAAGCCAGTATTATTCCCAAAAAGCAGATGTATGCCCAGATTATCACCAGCTCGCTCACCGTAGGGCTTGGAGGATCTGCAGGACTGGAAAGCCCCATTGTGATCACAGGCGCCGCTTTTGGCTCCAATTTTGCCCAGCAGTTCAAGTTAAGCTATCAGGAACGCACACTGCTCATTGGCTGCGGGGTTGCCGCCGGTATAGCGGCCGCCTTTAATGCGCCGATTGCCGGGGTGCTCTTTGCCATCGAGGTGCTGCTGGTGGATGTGACTATTTCGGCCTTTACCCCTATTATGATTGCAGCTGCCACCGGAACACTGGTTTCCACCATAGTGCTTAATGAGAATGTACTGCTGACCTTCAGGGAAAAACAGACTTTCGATTACCATAATATTCCCTTTTACGTTTTAATGGGACTTTTCACGGGTTTTATTGCCGTTTTTTATGCCCGGAAATTTTTAAAAACCGAGCACTATTTTGCCCATTTAAAATTTGGCATCTATAAAAAAGCGCTAATCGGGGCCTGCATTTTAGGACTGATGATCTTTATTTTCCCTACGCTTTTTGGCGAAGGATACGAAAGCATTAAAACCCTTGCCGACAAAGAGCCCGGAAAATTGCTTGAAAATACGCTATTTGGGGATTATGCCGACAACAGCTGGGTACTGCTGGCCTTTGTAGGGTTTTCTATGATGCTCAAGGCATTTGCTTCGGGAATTACCTTGGGAAGCGGCGGTAACGGCGGTAATTTTGCCCCTTCGCTTTTTTTGGGCTCTTATGCCGGATATTTCTTTTCCAAATTTTTAAATCTCACGGGACTTACTGATCTTCCCGTCAGCAATTTCACGCTCGTGGGCATGGCAGGGATCCTCAGCGGCCTGTTTCATGCGCCGCTAACGGCTATTTTTCTTATTGCAGAGATAACAGGAGGATATGATCTGATGATTCCCCTTATGATTGTAGCCTCTGTGAGTTTTGCTGTTTCCAAGCGTTTTGAAAAGCACTCCCTGGATGTAAAGAACCTCGCTAAAAAAGGAAATGTTTTCACCGGCAACAAGGATACTAATATTCTGTGCACACTGGAAATTGAAGATCTTGTCAAAAAAGATTACCTCACTATAGCAACCAGTCAAAACCTTGAAAATGTTGCCGATCTTCTGGCACATTCCGATCAGGTTATTTTTGGGGTTGTAAACGGTGAAAATGACCTTCAGGGACTGGTGTATTTTAATGATATCCGCGAAGTAATTTTTGATAATATCAAAGCGGAAAATATCCTTGTAAAAGATATAATGGTACAGCCAGTCCAGACTGCGGATCTCTTTGACAGCATGCAGACCGTTATGAATAAATTTGAAAAAAGCAATAAGGCCTTCCTGCCGGTGATTAAAAACGGGAAGTACTATGGTTTTATAACCAAATCAGATGTGCTGGAATCGTATCGAAACAGGCTAAAATCGATGATTTTTGAATAAAACCTTCCCTTATATAAAAATGAATTCAATCAGCTTTGAGTTCTCATTTGCCCGATTTCAGTAAATAATTATTAAAATTAGTCTTATCTTAGTCCTACATGCCAAAATAGCGTATTAAATCGCTTGCTAATTATATAGATTATGAGAAAAATTACAGACCTGCTCAACCTTCGCGATGGAGAAGATGACAGGGTAAAAACCCTGGAGGCGGTAAAGAACAATATAACGTTCAAAGGAGCAAACCTTTGGATTTTAGCCTGCGCTATTATTGTCGCCTCGGTTGGGTTAAATGTAAACTCAACAGCTGTGATTATCGGGGCAATGCTCATATCCCCTCTCATGGGGCCGATTGTGGGGGCCGGATTCGCATTGGGTATTTATGATTTTTCATTGCTTAAAAGGTCACTCAAAAATTTACTGACTGCAACAGTAGTAAGCCTGGTGGTTTCGACCTTGTATTTTTACCTTAGTCCCTTCAAGGATGTACAGTCCGAACTGCTGGCCAGGACTTCCCCAAATATCTATGATATCCTTATCGCCTTTTTTGGAGGTGTTGTGGGAGTGATTGCCGTTACCAGATCGGAAAAAGGCAATCCAATTCCAGGGGTTGCCATTGCAACGGCCCTTATGCCGCCGCTGTGTACGGCCGGTTACGGGATTGCCACCGCGCAGTGGACCTTCTTTTTAGGGGCATTTTATCTCTACTGCATCAACTGCGTCTTTATAGGGATCGCTACTTTTTTAATCATTAAATACCTTAACTACCCGGCCGTTAAACAGGTAGATGAAAGACACCAAAAACGGGTAAAGTATACCATTGCTTTTTTAATAACAGTTATGCTGGTACCCAGCAGCTATCTGGCCTACTCCCTGTACAGGGAGCAGCAGTTCAAAAAAAATACAGATCTTTTCATTGAGCGTGAATTCACCAATAAAGGATATACCATAGTGTATAAAAAAACTGATTTTACGCCTAAAGCTAAAAAACTCGAGCTGGCTTTCCTCTCCAGACGGTTTTCTGAATCAGAAATAAAAGAGCTTAAAGATAAACTGAACCTGAATAAATACCTGGCCGGCACACAATTGCAGATCCGTCAGGACAGCACTGACCGCTTCAATGCTCTAAAGGGCGATATCCTGAGCCAGATTAAAAGCAGTGAGAATGAGATGAATGTCAAAGACGTTAAGATCATGCAGCTGGAAAAGCAGCTGACCAGGAACAAATTTGACAACATTCAGATTTTAAAAGAAACCAGGGTTTTATTTCCCGAGGTAAGTTCACTCTCTATCAATAAAAGCAGCCTTGTTAATCAAAAAGACAGCATTACAACGATAACGGCCGTTATCTATGACGGCGCTAAAACTCTAAGTCCGGCCCAGAGCGACAAACTCAAGCTGTGGCTCAATGAGCGCCTGCTGGTAAAAGATGTGGAACTTTTTAAGAAACATTAATTTTCCCCAAGAGCTTTTTTCTGCTTCTTATTGTACAGGCTCAAAATGCAAAATCCTGAAATACCGGCAATTGTAGAGGCAATGAGTATCGCGAATTTGGCTTCATTTTGATGCAGTGCATCTCCAAAGGAAAGAAGTGCTATAAAAATCGACATTGTAAATCCGATCCCGCCCAGCAGACCAAGCCCCAATACATGCATCCAGGTAACAGACTGGGGAAGCTCGGCAATTTTCAGCTTGACCGAAAGCCATGACATTATAAAAATCCCAATGGGTTTACCTAAAAACAATCCAAGGATAATACCCAGTCCCAGGTTACTGAAAAGCCCTGCTATCATTTCAGATTCAAAAGTGATATTGGTATTGGCAAGGGCAAAAATGGGCATAATTATAAAATTCACCGGACGAGTGAGGGCATGTTCCAGTTTTTCAAGCGCAGACTCCGTATCATCCTCAGTAGTGGGCAGTGTTATGGCTACCAAAACACCGGCAATAGTGGCATGAATACCCGAGTGATGAATAAAATACCAGATAACTGCTCCGGGGATCAGGTAAAAAAACAGATTTTTGACACCCATTCGATTAAAGATTATCAATAAAACAAACAATGCCCCTGCATATCCTAAATAGAGAAAATTAAGTTCCGAGGAGTAAAATATGGCTATTACTAAAATTGCAATAAGGTCATCCACAATAGCCAGCGCGGCCAGAAATATTTTAAGGCCCGAAGGCACCTTACTGCCTAAAAGGGATAAAATTCCCAGCGCAAAAGCAATATCGGTAGCCATTGGAATCCCCCAGCCTTTGGCCGTATACGGATCGCCATTGTTAAAAAAGAAATAAATTAAGGCCGGCATCACTACACCGCCTACTGCGGCAAAAACCGGCAAAGCTGCCTGGGCAAATGACGAAAGCTCCCCTTCTATTATCTCCCTTTTTATTTCCAGTCCTACAAGAAGAAAAAAAACAGCCATAAGCCCGTCATTGATCCAGAGTAAAACCGGATATTTTAAATGCAGCGAAGAACTATTGAATCCCAATTCAAAATTAAGCAGTTCCTTAAAACCATCCGACCATCCTGAATTGGCAATCAAAAGTGATATAAGTACACAGATTAATAATATAATTCCACCTGCAGAGGAGGATCGGAAAAAATGAGAAAAGACCTTAAGATTTATGAGTTTTGCCATAAATACAAATTTAACTCATTATAACTGTACCTCCAATTAAATATACCAAAAACCAATAGACTGTATTTTAAACAGGGCTGCATGGAAATATTTTTCGTGTGATTTAAAGAATAATATTCAGACTGTAATTTATCATTTCAGCAGGTAAAATTCAGGTTTGCTGCAAAGAATTGCGTTTGAATGTGCAGTCCTCCACGACAAAACAGGGCTCTGTGGCAGCCCTACCCTCGATGGCAGTGAAATCCTTTTGTGCCGGGGCTTGGCACAAAAGATTGCTTCGCCAGTACGCTGGCACTCGGGTGGAACCGATAGCGGGAAAAGCTCCTGAAAAATTATTAATTAATAGTCTCCACTAAAAATCACCTGCAAATCATAATAAATTTTACCCTTTTAAAATTCTAATACACACTGAAATATTTCTTATATACTTTAAACAATTGAATACCTGCTAAAGCAATAAAAAAAAGCGGAATAAAAACAGGCAGTATGCCCTTTGCGAATTGATTTGTGTCTTGTAAAACAGACTGCAATATTATTATTACGCTAAGCATTCCTGTAAAAATACCCATTAAGGTTCCTGCGATATAATAATATTTTAGCTTCCTTTGAATGGTAATATATTTTTCATTGAGCAGATATAAATTCCAGCTGGTCCAAAAAGGCAATTGTAAAAAATTAAATCCATTTAAAATTACCCCAATTATAAATGGAGAATAAATCAAATATCTCCCTAAATAATAGTTAGACTCTGCCGGGTGATTGAAATTCAAATAAAAAACAAACGCCAGAGTAAGCATGAACCCAACTGAAAACAGATCTATGATCTTCATGAGTTTTCTGTTTTTGATAAGCTCTCTGGCGAAAAGCAGCGTAAAATAAATCACAAAGGTTTCAATAAATATGACTCCAAACAAAAAGTAAACCAAATTATGAAATCCTGATTTTGCATAGATTTCCAGTCCAACTAAGTTTAAGTATCCCAGCGGAACTGATCCGAGAAAACTTACCAGAAATCCAACGGAGATATTTTTTAACTTTTTCATTTCTAGAAATTCATTATTTTATTGTTTTGTGCCAGATGCAATCTGTACTCACGCATACCTGCTTTGTGCTCTAAATAGGGAATGCCTTTTTTATGGTTTTCAACACTTATTTCATACATATAAGTAATATGTCGTGCCAGTTCTTTCCAGGCAAACCAAACCGAATGTTTGGGGTCATAGATATGTGTAGGTTCGCTTGCCGCGCCGTTTAATTCTACAATCTGGAAGTTTTCTCCTTGTTCTAATTCTTCAAAAGTGTTGTACATGATATCGAAACGCCCGAAATAAAATTCAGGGATTTGAGCAGCGAGCTCATTGATCATCTTGGTTAATTTTGGCGTAACCCAATGGCTGCCATCCAAAAATTTTGCGCCCCGGGCGTGATTGCCAAATGGAACTAAATTTATGGTTTCGCCTCTGGGTAATATCAGGTCCAATTGATCACCATATTCTTCTTTTAAAACATTAAACTGCAACTGAAATCTTGGCGTTTGTTTGATCAGATTTTCAATTGTTGATTTGCCATCACCTGTTACAATCAAAAACTCTTTAGAGACAATTCCGGTAATTTTTCCGTATTTTTCCAGCGGATGACGAACATAAAAAACACCCACTTCATTCTTGAATGGGATTAAATCCTGCAAAAGAAAATCAAAATTTGCTTTTTGGGCATAGTCTTTCAGCTCCGATATTGTTTTAATTTTTTTCACGCCCGAACCACGCAGGCCAATATCCGGCTTTGCAATTAACGGGAAATAGATTTCCCTTTCTAATACCTTATCTGCTATGGTTTTAAAATCCGTATTTTCTTTAATTAAAATGGTTTTCGGGTAGCATTTTTCAGGAAGCAGATCATAAATCTGTTTTTTGCTTTCCATCATAAACCCGCCGTTTTTAATTTTCGGATTAGAGGCATTAAAGAAAAAAAAAGATCTTGCTCTGATGGCATAATAGGCCCAAAGAAAATAGATAGGAACATACAGAACCTGAAATGGCCAATATTCCCAATTGGTAATTTTATGAAAAAATAGTTTCATCTGAATGTTTTTAAATTCGAATAAATGAGGTTGAAAAATCTTCTGCTTTGACTAAATCATAATATTTCATTACCCCCCTATTTTGCTCTATTACGCTTTGGGTTACGCTCAGGGTTTTCATCCTATTTTCTCTATTGATAATTAAACCATTTTGAGTGTCTTCGCTGCTTGTGTTTCGATGAAAATCCAGCATTTCCAATGGTGATATTTCATTTTTATCTTTCAAAAAATCAAAAAACCAGTCTGATCTTTTCTTTCTTACCGGATCTGTATATAAAGTAACTGATGACCAAATATAATTTCGGGATTCATCTAATATTGTGCTCTTTTTTTCAATGCCATCCCAAATCAATTCGTACAATTCTTTTTCCTGATACAAAACCAGCGTAAAAGGCTCAATATTATCCAGATCAATTTGTTTCCAAAAGTCCTTTGGAGAATCATCCGAAATAATGTCCAAAACAATTAGTCCGCGGCTTTTTCGATAAGGCAGTATCACATTGTGTTTTGCGATTCCGCCATTTAGCAAAACCAGAACTGTTCCGTTTTCATCCATGACAAACCAGGTTCCCCCCGCTTTTGAATCTTTTGGGTACATCATATTTTTTCCCTTATGCTTATAATTCCTGGGCACAATAGCACTGGGACGAATTACTTTTTCATCCCTGTTTGAAGTGATCATTACAACTCCGTTATTATTTACAAAACTTACTGTACACATTGTTTTCTGTATGCTATGGTCGAGCGCGCTACACCAAAATTTTCATCAATGATAATATTTTCGAATTGCAAAACGGCCACTTTTATGAGCGCCTGATGATGCACACAATGCTCTAAATTATAGAGCAATTCTCTATAATAATTGCTTTGAATCCTCATGCTAAGACCATCAATAAACTGTTCGAGATAGATTATTTTGTTCTCGCTTTTCAATTCTTTTTTAATTTGAATAATGCATTTTTTAGCAAATTCTGTTTCGGTTTGAATTTGCTTATTTCTCTGGCGGTTGTCATAATTTAAAATTCCCGAATCATAACTTTGTTCCAGACATTGAAACATCTCCAGAATATGTCTTGTATGTTCGCCAATTGTGGCATTACTTAAAGCCTGGCAAGATTTTGAATAATCCTGATCTGACAATTGATCTAATAGATAAATTAACTCATCTAAACTCTGGCGTATTGATTCTAGTAACATGATCTTTTAATTTAGAAGATTAGACAATTTGTTTTTGTTGAAATAAAGCAAACCCAGGCAGCATAATAAGGTAATAATAGCCAGACTAAAAAGTAATCCGCCGTCATCTTTTACCACGAGTCCCAAAACAAATACATGTGATAAAATAGCTCCGGTCATTACCCCAATTCCACTCAAAGCACCAATCCAGGTGGTTTTTGGAATGAGGATTAAAATTACCACTATCAATTCGGCTATTGCTGAACCAATTCTTCCGTAAGGTTCTACTCCTAGGGCAGTGAAAATATAGATGCTTTCTTCTGCTCCGCTGAACTTGAAATATAAGGTCTGCAATAAAATTACCGAGGCGGCAATTCTGAGAATCCATATTAAAATTTCCCTTTTCATGACCGTGTTATTTATAGATTTTTTTCCAGTTGTCATCTGCCTGTGTTTTTAAATTTACCTCGTCTTTATTCCAGCTTTTTAAGGTGTTGTTGAAAAAGGCATTGTAAAACAGAAAAAGTTTGCCATCAGTAATTTTAAACGTTTCGGGGTTTATTTCGACTTTTTCGCCAGCGCTTCCCATCGCATAAGCACACCAGCCACCGTATTGAGGTTCGTATTTTGATGGATTTTTCAGAAAAGCATTTTTATTTTCACCTGACGAAAAATTATAAATCACGCCCTGGTAAGAAGCTGAGATCCCTTTTTTCCCTTTAACTGCTTTTCCCTGACTAAAATATCCTACCGGATCATAACCCTGAATGGCAGTTTTGTTTTCTAAATTATACTGGCTAGCTCTTTTGGCATCATTTTGAGCAGAAGAAACTCCAAAAACCAAAATCAATACAAGTAATACTAACTTTTTCATTTTTTTTATTTTAAATTTTTTAATACTGAAACAAGTAATTCGGTCGTGATACGATGCTTAAAATCAGGAGAGACATATTCAAAAAGGATATCACTCTGGGGATTCACAACAAAAACGGACGGAACAGGTAAAAAACTAGTATTCATTCCTTTAGAATTTACGTTAATTACACTTTTATAGTTTTCAGGAGCCTCAAAAGCAATTCCCATGGCTTTTATTAATTCTCCTTTTGAGTCAGAAAGTAAGGTATATTTTACTTTATCTTTTTCTGCTGTCATTTTTAAATTTTCAGCAGAATCAGGACTTACCGCAATAATTTGATATCCCAAATCCAGAACTTGCTTTTCGGCTTCAGCCAATGCCTGCAAATGCATATTGCAATACGGGCACCAGCCTCCACGATAAAAAACAAGAACTGTCTTTTTCTTTTTTAGCAGGTCTGAAATTTGTACATCTGTATTATCCGATGATTTTAAAGTAAGGTTTGGAATCTTCTCTCCTATTAGCAAAGGAGCGATATCAGTGGCAGATTTAGCAATCATGTTCTGCGCGTTAGCAGCCCAAGTAAGGGTCGCTAAAAAAATAAAAATTAATTTTTTCATAGTGTATGTTTTTACATCTTTTTAATAATGTAAAATTATCATACTATAAAAAAGCAAAATGTCGGCTAATTTACACTTAGCCCAAAATAATTATAATTTGGTAATATCTCGAATGATAATTTCTTTTCTGTTGTAGTTTAAAAGCTGATTGGTTTCCATCTCATTGAGCAATTGTGTAGCGGTTTGTCTGGAGGTACAGATAATCTGGGCAATATCATTTTGGGTTAGATAATTTTCAATGGCTACTGAATTTCCTTCTCTAACGCCTTCCTGTTCTGCCCAGTCTTTCAGGAATTGATACAATCTGGTTTTGGCATCCTTAGAAATTAGATTGGCATAATTGTTTTTAATGCGTTTCATTTTCAGTCCTACAAACTTGGTGTATGAAAGTGCTAAAGTCGGATTACGAAGCAATAAATCTTCAAAATCAGACATTAAAAAACTGCAGATGGCAACATCGTCTGAAAGGACTTTTGCATATTCTTCGTTTTTATTATCTGTTTCCAAAGTCAGTTCACCAAACAAATCTCCTTTCTGGATAATGTCCTTTATAGTTTCGTTGCCATTATTATCCAGGGCAACAATCTTGATATTCCCCTTTTTAAGTAAAAAAATCCGGGGCACATCTGAAGATGAAAAATAAATAATTTCCCCTTTTGAGGCTTTTTTAAAACCTGTGATTATGCAAAGTTGCTTGATTTGAGAAAAACTCAAAGTCCTAAACAATTTATGATCACGCAAATACCAATATTTTAATTCTTCGTACATAAGAGATACATTATTTGGTAAATGTAAACAATTTGAAAAATAATTCGCTTCCATGTTTAAATCGCATATTCAAGCCCTATAAGTATATAGTAGCCTGATGCATAATTTACGATTAATAAAGTTACATTAAAAGTATAGTATCTAAACTGCTTTTCTGATCTAAACATATCACAACTAAAGAAAAAGAAATTTTCGCCTCTCCTTTTCATCTTTTCAGGCTGCTTTCATTGTGAAGATAACAGCGAAATTATTTTGACCATAGTAAGTTATCAAAAAATATTCCCTTAAAATACTCATCCATAATACCTTTTAGTTAGTCCGGTTTTATTTTAGTTTATTTCTTGGCTTATTTTAAAACCAAAAAGAATATTAAAGCGTAAATGACTTTATAACTTAAAAAAAGTAATTATGAAAACTGGAAAATTTTTAGCAGCAGCAATCCTGGCATTAGGATTTGGATTTACATCATTTGCACAAAAAACAGTAATGGTTGGTGGAGCGGCTATGTATCCTAATAAAAATATTATAGAAAATGCGGTAAACTCAAAGGATCATACCACATTGGTAGCAGCAGTAAAAGCAGCAGGATTAGTTGAAACCCTGCAAGGTAAAGGTCCATTTACTGTTTTTGCACCGACAAATGAAGCTTTTAGTAAATTACCGGCCGGAACTGTTGAAACATTATTGAAACCTGAGAATATTAAAACATTGCAAACTATATTGACCTATCATGTAGTATCCGGTAAAATGAATAGTTCTGATATTGCAAAAGCAATAAAAGCCGGTAAAGGAAAAGCCACTTTAAAAACAGTGAGCGGCGGAACTTTAACTGCCTGGATGGATGGAAAAGATTTGTACATCAGCGACGAGAGCGGCAATAAGGCTAAAGTTACTATTTCAGATGTAAATCAATCCAATGGTGTTATACATGTAGTGGATACAGTACTGCTTCCGAAAATGTAATTTTCCGTGAATAAAATACAATTACAGAAAAGCCCTGAAATTTCAGGGCTTTTTCTGTAATTACTATCCTGAACAATAGTAATAGCAGATTATATATGAGATACTGCTTAACATTTTATTGCCAGCTCAATACTTTAAATATAGGGAGCTGATGTCTTTTTTGATACAGAAACATAACCTGCAACGACTATCGGATCAGGTGCGAAAGTTTGGGATTAACCAAAAGATTAAATAATCTAACTATTAATAGTAAATGTAATATTCTATGCTCTTAATTTAGATTTATCTAGCCCAATCATTAATCCAATTACTCACGGTCTTACACCATTCATCATCATCATTCAAACACGGAATCGCTAAGAAATTCTCTCCTCCTTTTACTTCAAAATCTTCTTTGGCTCGCATTGCGATTTCTTCCAGCGTTTCTAAACAATCTGAAACGAAAGCCGGAGTTACCACTGCCAATTTCTTGATCCCTTTTGCTGGCATTTTATCAACTTCAACATCGGTATAAGGTTCTAACCATTTGTCTCCCGCTAAACGCGATTGAAAAGTTAAACTGTATTTATCAGCTGGAAGCCCTAATAATTTTACGACTTGTCTTGTTGTTTCATAACATTGATGACGATAGCAGAAATCGTGTGCCGGCGAAGGTGTGTTACAGCAAGAGCCGTCAATTTTACAATGTGATTTGGTTACATCGGTTTTGCGAATGTGACGCTCCGGAATTCCGTGATACGAGAATAACAGATGATCGTAGTGGAATCCAACTAGATGTTTCTGGATAGAATCAGCCAGATTCTTGATGTAATCCGGTTTGTTATAAAACGCAGGAACATCGGTAAAAGTCATTTGTGGAAATTTCTTTTTACGAATTTCTTCCGCTTTAACCAAAATTGTCAATGTTGAAGCCATTGCATATTGCGGATATAAAGGAAAAAGTAATACTTCTGTGACTCCTGTATCATGTAATTCCTGTAGCCCTTTTTCAATTGTCATGCTTCCATAGCGCATTGCTAACGAAACCGGAACATTTACTAAAGACTCTACTTTTTTCTGCATTCTTTCAGATAGCACCACTAACGGAGAACCTTCTTCCCACCAAATTTTAGTATAAGCATGTGCAGATTCTTCCGGTCTTTTTCTCAGGATAATGCCACGAACTAAAAAAGCTCGCAACAAATACGGAACATCGATCACGTGTTTGTCCATTAAAAACTCGTCTAAATATGGTTTTACATCTTTTGTAGTTGGACTTTCCGGAGATCCTAAGTTTACTAATAATACGCCTTTCATTTACTTTTTGCTTTGTTCTATAGAATAGATGTTAAAATTGTCGCGCAGATTTTGCAGATTGAGTAGATTAAAATTCGTGGATTGCTTCGCCCGTTCATTATCACCAGGCTCATAGCCAACAAAACTTAAACATTCGTATTAATCGACATCAGATATTTTTTTGGAGTTGTTGCAAACTTTTTCTTGAATCCTGCAATGAAATGGCTTCCTGTACTGTAACCTATTTTCAACCCCACTTCGTTTACATTGTAAGAACCGCTGTCAAGCAATTTTCTGGCGAAATCCATTTTATAGTCAAAAAGAAAACCGTAAACCGTATAGCCATAAATTTGTTTGAAACCCATTTTCAGTTTCTTCAGATTCAGACCAATTTCATCGGCTAATTCTTGTAAACCAGGCGGTTCAGCCATATTGGCGATGATAATTTCTTTGGCTTTTTTTATTTTCAATACATTACCTTCATCAATTAAAAACGGACAATGATGCGCATTTGGATCTTCGCTCCTGTTAAAAGATAAACTAAGTAATTCGTATCCTTTACCTTTACAATAAAGATTTTTTATGGATGGATGAAGGTTATAATGGAACAACTGGCTTAAAACAACTGCCATTGAAGGACTTATACAACCTTCATTATAATAATTTTTATACTTGTTATCAGGACTTAAAAAAGTAATATAATCTGCTTCAACAGAAAACAATGCATGAAATTTCCTAATTGAAATAATAACAGAAATCATCCACGAATTTGGTGAAAGCTCTAAATGAAATGGTAGCTCCTTTTGTGGATTGTATAAAAGAAAGGATTTTTCTTCTTGTAGTGCTAAATCATAATTACCATTATTAAATGAAAGTTTGGCGTTACCTTTAAGTACGAAATGAAACTGTATGAAATCAGTGGTTAGTTGACGGTGTGTAAAAAAAGGTTCTGGACCGTCATTCTGAAAACGGATAAGTGCAAAGTCGTTTTCAACTTTTATTTCTTCCTCCATTTTTGAAATAGCGAATAATTGGTTTTTCAAAATTAAATCTTTTTAATGGTTTAGTATACTTCTCTTAAAGTTATAAATCTTACTTTTTTGATCTGTCATTTCAAAACTGCAACAACTAGAATATTAATTTTATTAGAAACTTTGCTTTTCACGAGAGTTGGTATGACGATGTTAAAATCACTGGCATTTACGGCAAAATTAGATACAATACTAATTCCAGATCCGGACATCATTATCCTTGCTTTGGTTATTATATCCTTTGATTTTCCATGAAGCTCTAACTTCCCTTTTATAGTAAAATCTTTAGCAGAATTGGTAAGACTGTTTAAATCAAAATCTTCTATTTTCCCTTTAAATATAGCTTTAGGGTATTGATCGCTCTCCATATAATTTTCATTGAAATGCTCTTCCATTAACGCAACTTTAAATTGAAATCCTTTCATCAATGCTAAACTTGCAATTTCTCCTGTTGTAGTATTCAATACAAAGGTTACATTGTTATTTGTAGCTTTAACCTCTTCAAAAGAAGCAACAGATGCTTCAAAAGTTATTTTACCTGTTTTACTGATCATTTTTTCTTGCGCCAGACCAATAGCGCAAGCATAAAGCATGGAAACGAGTATAATTTTTTTCATGGTTTTCTTTATATTATTATGTTAGTTTAAAAATCAATTTTTTGCTTATTTTAAAACAGCAATAATTTGAACCTTTACTCTATCATCAAGTTTATACTTGATAAGCGATGGAATTGGAATGCCAAAATCACTGGCATTAACAGCAAAATCTGAAATGATGGTAATTCTGGAACCTGTCCTGGTGATCTTTGCGCTCGCATTTATATCTCTTGATTTCCCATGAAGTTCTAAGTTTCCTTTTATTAGGTAATCTTTATAATCTTCAGTTAAATTATTGGCATCAAATTTTTCTATTTTTCCCCTAAAAATAGCTTTCGGATATTTATCGGTCTCCATGTAATTTTCATTGAAATGTTCTTCCATCAAAGGCATTTCAAACTGAAATCCTTTTATAAGGGCTAAGGATGCAATTTCACCTGTTGCCGGATTTAAAACAAAAGTGACATTGGTATTGGTTCCTAAAACCGGCTGAAAAGACGGGACCGAAGCTTCAAAAGTGATTGTTGATGATTTAGTTAAGATTTTTTCCTGCGAAAAAACAAGGAACGAGGCCAATATCATTGGCATTATTATGATTTTTTTCATGTTTTTTACTATGGATTATTGCTCTAATAATCCATCTTGTTCCCATTTTTTAATAACATCAATTGTGGTTTGAGGCAATCTTGGCCCTCCCTGTGGCATTAATGAACTATTTCCATTTTCTAAAGAAATCCGGTTGAGCAGCCCGCGATTTAAGACCGCATTTTTAACCTGATCATAAGTAACCAGGGACATAGGTGCCCCATTTTTGGGAACAGCTGCATGGCAGACAACACAATTATTATCAATGATGGATTTCACATTCTGATTGTATGTGGCAACGCCGGTAATTGGTGGAGTGTCAATTAAAGTACTGGGATTATCATCTGTACAACTTACCAGTAGTAAAGCAAATGATGGAATAAGCAAACGAGTTTTTAAATTCATGGGATTGGTTTTTAGTTTTAGAAAGGCTAAATGATTTTAATATTTAAAGCATTTTCAAATCATATACGGTGAAATGGATGATACAGATTTAGCAGCAGTCATATTTGATCATTTAAATCCAATAGGTATTTTTTAACGTAGATAATCCAAATACTAAAAACCAGCCATGAGAAAAAAAATACTTATTATTATTCCCCTCTTCCTGATAACTGGGATCTCAATTTACCTCTACAGTTACAAAGGTCATAGGAATATCGAATCAGAAACTGCAGATTATACTGTAACGGTTAAAGGACTCGAAAAAGAATTTACTTTCAATGACAGCCTTGCTACTGCCAAATACCAGGACAAAACAATTGAAGTAACTGCAATTGTAACAGCTGTTGAACCCGCCAGTAAGGGAATCGTTATTAGCGAAAAGATATTTGCAACCTTCAAAGACAGTTTGCCCAAAGACATTGCAATTGGCAGAATGCTAAAAATTAAAGGACGATTTTTAGGATATGATGAGCTCTTACAAGAATTTAAAATAGATCAATCCTCCCTTGTACACCAAAACAAATAACAATTAAAATTAACCACATGAAAAAGCTCATTCTATTATTGTTTTTATTTCCATTACTAACCTATTCGCAAGACGACCTATTATCCGGAGTTGATGCGCCAATCACAAAAGAAAAGGTGACATCTGCATTTAAAGCCCTGAAGATTGTCAATCTCGAATCGACCAAACTCGCGGCAAAAGGAGATTTGTATTTTGTTGTAGCACACCGGTTTGGTTCTATAAAAGACGGCTTTGAGGGATTCTATGGACTGGATAACGCCAACACACAAATAAAATTCATATACGGATTGACCCCGGGGATTAATATAAGTGCCGCCAGAAGTGAATTTGCTTATGACTTTGCAACAAAATATATGTTATTGCCGCAAATAAAAGACGGATTTCCGGTGACTATTGCAGGGTTTAATAGTTTGTCTATCAACAACACGCTAAAGGAAAGTCTATATCCTAAACTTGAATTTAAAAATAGGCTCACCTATGTAGCCCAGCTTTTAATTTCCAGAAAATTATCTGAAAAATTATCTTTAGAAATAGTTCCATCATTTTTCCATGAAAATTTTGTGCTCGACCCCGAACAGAGCAATTCACAATATGCCATTGGCTTTGGCGGTAGATATAAGTTTGCAAAACGCTGGTCATTGAATATGGATTATGCGGCACACTTAAACAGGGCGTCAAATTCTATTTATAAAAATCCATTATCCATTGGTTTTGACCTGGAAACCGGCGGACACGTTTTTCAAATGCATTTTACCAGTTCTCAAGCCATTGATGAAGCCGGATATCTTGGAAGAACTACGGGAGACTGGACTAAGGGAGATATTTTCTTTGGGTTTAATTTGGCAAGAGTTTTCTAAAAAACCCTGTAATTCAGTGTGTTGTTATTTACAATAAATCTAAACTACTATTTTATCAATTTAAATAAAACCAAGCCAAAAAAGGGTTCGTATATGATCTAGAAAACCTAAAATCATTTTAAAAATCAGCTTTATGAAAATTAACAAATTTATTAAAAAAGGCCTTTGGACGGGATTGATCATTTTGGTACTATTTTTTGCCATTTTTCTATTCCACATTATTACCGCTAAGCCTGCTGTTTATGAAAGCCCAAATCTGCAGGTAAGCCGAATTGATTTTAAAACAAACATAGATTCGGTACAAGCCAAACAAATATGTTCAGATTTGAGATCTATCAAAGGATTAACCTCTGATTCTATAATCGTAAAAAGAAATGTGGTTGTTTACTTCCATAACAACAAGATCACGAATTCTAAAAAAGTATTTGACCAGTTGATAGCCATAGGACATTATGATGCTCAGCGTTATATTTTACCGGAAAATTTGGCTGGCAAAGAAGTTTGTCCAGTGAATCAAAATAGTTTGAGCTACAGATTGTCTCAAAAACTAAACCGTTTTTTTAATTAACCTTTAATATTTTTATTATGAAAATTTATTCCAAAATTACACTTAGTGTATTACTCGCAGCTTCTGCAACCCTGGCTTCGTGCAGTAGTAATGATGATGACGCCCCGGTAACTCCTCCTGTAAAGGCATCTATTTACGAAAGATTAGGCGGAACTAAAATGGTTTCAGATCCAGATAACGCTGGCCAAATGATCGAGCAGGGGCGTTTGAGTTTCCGCAAGGTGGTAAATTCAACTATAGGATTAATTGTTGCCGACGTTCAGTCGAATGCAGCGGGGAATCTACAAGCGCATTTTGCCCCGGTATTAGCCGAAACAGGAACTACCCAGTCTACAAATATTGCTAAACTATCGGACAATCTGACTGATTTCTTTTCGTTTAACACTGGTGGTACAAATGCCGTAAATACCTATTCTGGTTTGAATATGGTAGCTGCGCACGATCCTGCGAAAAATCCTCGCATGGGGACAAAATCAAGTACTGCGGATTATACAAAATTTGAAGGATATGTAGGAGCAGCTGCAAATGCAAATGGTGTAGCTTCAAATACAGAGCTTTATACAGATATTGTTGCGGTCTTAGAATCACTTAGAACTCCAATAGTTCAAAAATAATTTCTCTTAAACGCTACCTGTTTTTCAGGTAGCGTTTTATATTTAAATCCTGCCGGCAACTTATAATGCAATTATGTGTGAATCCATTATTCTTTAGCATTAAAGGAAGTTTCATCGTGTTTTACAATAACCTACTAATATTTTTTTGAACTTTAAAAAGAGCATAATATGGAAAAATATAACATGTCCAAAAATACCACCTTTTATGCTTTAGGCTTAAGTTATAAAAAAGCAGATGCAGCAATTAGAGGGAAGTTTAGTTTGGATACTAAAGCACAATCTGATCTTTTGCTGCAGGCAAAGGCAGAAGGGATCGAATCATTAATTGTCACTTCTACTTGTAATAGAACCGAAATATATGGTTTTGCCAATCATCCATATGAATTAATCAAATTACTTTGTGAGAACAGCAAGGGCTCCGTAGAAGAATTTCAGCAAGTTGCTTATATATACAAGAATCAGGAAGCTGTGAACCATATGTTTCGAGTTGGAACAGGGTTGGATAGCCAGATTTTAGGTGATTTTGAAATCATTAGTCAAATTAAAATCGCTTTTAATAATAGCAAACGCGAGGACTTAATCAATACATTCCTGGATCGTTTAATAAACGCGGTTATACAGGCTAGCAAAAAAGTCAAAACAGATACTGAAATTTCATCCGGTGCCACATCTGCTTCATTTGCAGCTGTTCAATATATTATCAGAAATGTAGAAGATATTAGAAATAAAAATATCTTACTATTCGGAACAGGGAAAATTGGCAGAAATACGTGTGAAAATTTAGTAAAACATACAAAGAATACCCATATCACCCTTATAAACAGAACAAAGAACAAGGCCATCGAATTAGCTGGTAAACTAAACGTTATTGTAAAGGATTTTCTAAACTTACAAGAAGAAATAAAACAGACAGATGTGCTCATAGTTGCAACAGGTGCACAAAATCCAACTATAGACAAAGCACTACTTAACAGAAAGAAACCATTACTGATTTTGGACTTATCCATTCCACGAAATGTAAATCCAGATGTAGCGCAAATTCCAGGAATAACTTTAATACATCTCGATTATTTGTCTCAGGTTACAGATGATACGCTTGAGAGAAGAAAACAACATATTCCTGCTGCAGAAGCTATTATTGAGGATATGAAATTAGAATTCAATACATGGATGAATACTCGAAAATATGCGCCAACTATCCATGCGTTAAAAGCTAAACTAAATGATATTGCGGCAAGCGAATTGGCTATTCAGAGAAAGAAAACAAGCAATTTTGATGTCGCTCAGGTTGATTTAATCAGCGCCAGGATCATTCAAAAAATAACAAACCACTTTGCAAGCCACTTGAAAAATGAAAATACTTGCGTGGATGAAAGTATTGACTTTATTGAAAAAGTATTTCAAATTGGACAGCTCGCACCAAAACACGCTTCTTCTCAAATTGAAAAAACATATAAGATCAATCTTTCATAGACGTTATTAGGTTTTGCAAACAATTTTCTATCTGTATTAGAAATACCCAAATAAGTTAGCAAATTTGATCCTGAAACTTGCTGTAAATAACTATTGATGTATAAAAGTTCAATCCCAACAGGACATCCAAACCAAATTAGTAATAGCCAATCTTTTCAAATCTTCCGCAAAAATTTATAGAAATTTGTACAGTAGAGATCACTATAAAAAGTAAAATCCTGAAAAATTTAGATTTTTCAGGATTTTTTTGTTCAAATTCATTTACAGATAACATATCGCTTTGTATTAAATGCTTTTTGATGATCTACCAGAGTGACATAAGTATTTTTGCGGTCTGTTATTCCCCCTATTTTTTTTGATTATCATTATACTTCAATACTTCTGATTCAATTTCCTGTATTGTTTTCTTTTTCCCTTTAGAAATCCATTCTAAAAGTTCTTCTTCAAAAAAATACAGCTTTTTACCATATTTATAGCACGGAATTTTTCTCTGCCTTACAAGAGCGTAAATTGTAGGCTTTGCTTTGCCTATTAGCCGGCTTGCTTGTTCAATACCAATAGGAATACTTTTTTCTTTCGATTCATACACCTGTACATTCTGAATCAGAAGTTTAATCTCGGCAATTTCTTTCACTAAGTGTGCTACTGCTTTGGGCAGGTTTTCAAAAGAGATTTCATTTGTATCCATAGCTATCGTTTTTAACAGTTATGATGCAAATGAAAAAAGTGTTTCTGCTGTGTCCTTCTTCACAGCAAAAACACTTGAAAAACACAGTGCTTTATACCTATTGGCATTTAAAAATCTGTAAAATCATCTATTATCTTTATAAGACCTTTATGTTCATCATCTTTGAGATGCGTTTTAATGCTTTTCTCTTCAACATCTTTTAAAGCATCGGCAAAAGTCAGCTTTAAAAATTGTGCGGCTCTGTCCTGTCTGCTGGCTTTAAAGCAATTCCAGATATTCCAGCCAAAATGATACAGATCCAGATTGGACAGATCTTTTACTTTGATCGGTTTAATCTTTTCAAAATTTAGGACTTCAGCATATATGATTATATTGCTGCCCAATTGTTCCAGATCATCATCCGACACGTACAGCGCAAACTCCTGCTGCGCATAACGGAGGGCAGTATCAATCCTGGCCTGTTTTTGATTTTTAATTGCATTTTGCTGCTGCTCCCTTAACTGCTGAATATCAATGACAGCATTTTTATTTTCAGGCATTTCGGGCTTAATTAAAGCATCCTGTGGCTCCTCTTCTATTTTTTCAAGGTTTTCAACTGGAATGCGACTTTCAGGCGATTCATTTTTTTTTGCCTTCAAAAAACAATTCACCAATCTCTCAGCCAAATCGTTTAGAAATAAACTTAGAATTGCAAACATTAAAACTCCAAATCCAGTGCTGATCCAAAAGAAAACGCCGGCCGTATATTCATCGGCGCCTTTTTCCAGCAGCACCAGTCTTCCAATTACACCGACAAAGACACAGACTAAAAAAACAGACAGGTAAACTGTGATATATTCAAAGTACTTTATTTTCATTGCGCTCTTTTCTTTAAAGATTCCAATTGTATTGCCTTCGAAGCTCTGTTTTTCTTCTCATCTATTACTTTAGCGTAGATTTGAGTAGTTTTTACGTTGGTATGCCCCAGCATTTTACTGACCGTATAAATGTCTGTCCCGCTGGACAGCTGCAGTGTTGCAAATGTATGACGGAAGCAGTGGAAGGTAATGTTCTTTTTAATGCCGGCAGATTCAACCCATTTTTTCAGAGGCCTTGAAATCCACGACGGGTCCATCAGATCCTCAAACACAAGCTGCCCGGGAAGCCTTGGCTCTCCGCAGAGATCTAAAGCCTGCTCAGAAATAGGCATATATTCGACACCCCTTGTCTTTTTCTGCGTAAAATGCAGTTTGGCCATGCCGTCTTCCATGCTTATCTCTTTCCAGCGGAGCTTCTGAATGTCGGAATGCCGCAGGCCGGTAAGCGCTGAGAAAAGCGCGGCTCTTTTAAGGACATCTTTTTCGCAGGGCGTTTGGGCCAATCCGTTCAATTCTTTAATGGTAAGATATTCGCGTCTTGATTCCTGCTCAGGTATGCCTCTTACTTTTGAAGATAAATCAACGGTTAGATATCCATCAATAAAAGCCTGTTTCAAAGCGGCTTTAAATATGGAAAAATACCTTGCTGCAGTGTTACGGGAAAGTATTCCTTTTTTGCCTCCTCCGAGCGGCGCAGCCAGCAGAAACAGCTTAAAATCTTCCGCCATTCGGCCGTCAATCTGGGAAAACATCAGCCTGCCTTTGGAATAGATTTTTAAAAACTCTCTGGTCCGCTCCCAATTGATCATAATGGATTTTGAGCTTCGGGCATGCCTTTTTGCTGCCACAGAGGCAATGTATTTGATAAAATCCTCTTTTGCTTTTTCTTTCTGCTGAACCAATAGGTTCTCAGCATCACTGTACAGATCTGTATTATCATATTCTTTCTGCCTGATTTTACGCACTCCGTCGGCATAGAGCATTATCTCGCGGTCGGTTTCGCTTCTGGTGATTATTATTCCGTTATCGCTGCGTCTGGGCTTATAGGATTTTATGCCCTGCGCATCCGTACGAGCGGTTCTCTGCTTATCCCACTCCACGGTTTTTACGGTTCTGTTTAAGTATTCACGGATTCTCTGTGGCGTTTTCTTTCCGGAAACCTCAACAGGATAGCTTTCTATGTAGACATACCATTCCTCTCGGTCTTCTGCTTTTCGAAGACGCACAGTTACCTTGGTTTTTGCTAATTGTTTCATATAAAATCATTTCCGTTATACAAGTTATCAATTTCGCTTTTTGGAGCATATACATGCTTTCCGATCTGCCTGGTAGGTATTGAATATTTCCTTATATGGCTGTAGACAGAACCTTCAGATATCTGAAATCTCTGAGCAATTTCACCAATCGAATAGCAGTCTTCTTTTTCAAGGCTGTATAATTTTTTCTTCGGTGGGCTTTCAGCCTGCTGCAGGATGCTTGCAGGGCCGAACATCTCTTCCATAACTCTGCGGTCTATTCTTATAAGGCGAGTCCCCAGATTAACTGAAGGAATTTTTCCCTTTTCGACAAGCCTATAGAGTGTCTTTTTGGCAATCCCAAAAAGCATGCCAGCTTCAGGGACAGAAATAAATGCCCTGTTCTGGGGTATTTTATCTACCAGCGCTTTGATTTCTGCTTCATTTTTAAGCTGCTTCATCTTCTGTTTGTATGCTTTTTTACTGCATACATGCGAGCAGTAAACAGAAGTCACGGTTTTAGGCAGGAATTCTTTCCCACAATTAAGACATTGTTTATCAGATCTTTTCATAGTCTTTGTCTCCCATTAAGGTACCATAAGGGTACATAAGGGACACTTTGTCCCCCTTTAAGTGCCGGTACAAATATGGTACAAATATATGATAAAAAACGATTAAAAAACAGCAGAAACAAAAATGCATAAAAAAGAAAAACCGCTGTAAACTTTACGTTTACAGCGGTTTAGCACTTATTGTTAACTGATATTAATCAGTACTTATTTGACCTCTTCGAATTCAACGTCTTCCACGTTATCTCCAGAAGACTGCTCTTGTTGTGGAGCTGCTTGTTGACCTTCACCACCTTGAGCGTACATTGCTTCTGTAGCTGTTTTCCAAGCTGCATTTACATTGTCTAATCCTTTTTGGATTGCATCAAGATCTTGAGATTGGTGAGCCATTCTCAATTCAGTTAAAGCATATTCGATAGCTGTTTTTTGATCGTCTGTCAATTTATCTCCTAACTCTTTCAATTGAGATTCAGTTTGGAAAATAGTACTGTCAGCTTCGTTCAATTTCTCAGCTCTTTCTTTTGCAATTCTGTCAGCATCAGCGTTAGCTTCAGCATCTTTTTTCATTTTTTCGATTTCTTCAGCTGTTAATCCAGAAGAAGCTTCGATACGGATATCGTGAGATTTTCCAGTTCCTTTGTCAGTTGCAGAAACTTTGATGATACCATTAGCATCGATATCGAAAGTTACTTCGATTTGAGGAACTCCTCTTGGTGCTGGTGGAATACCATCTAAGTGGAAACGACCGATAGTTTTGTTATCAGCAGCCATTGCTCTTTCTCCTTGTAAAACGTGGATTTCAACAGATGGTTGAGAATCAGCAGCAGTAGAGAATACTTGAGATTTTTTAGTTGGGATAGTTGTGTTAGACTCGATTAATTTAGTCAATACACCACCCATAGTTTCGATACCTAAAGAAAGAGGTGTTACGTCAAGTAACAATACATCTTTTACATCTCCAGATAAAACTCCACCTTGAATAGCAGCTCCAATAGCAACAACCTCATCAGGGTTAACACCTTTAGATGCTTTTTTACCGAAGAATTTCTCCACTTCGTCAGCGATTCTTGGCATACGAGTAGAACCTCCTACAAGGATTACTTCGTCGATATCAGATGTAGATAAACCTGCATCTTTTAATGCTTTAGCAACTGGCTCCATAGAACGTTTTACTAAAGAATCAGATAATTGCTCAAATTTAGCTCTAGATAATTTTTTCACTAAGTGTTTTGGTCCAGAAGCAGTAGCAGTTACGTAAGGTAAGTTGATTTCTGTTTCAGCAGAAGATGATAATTCAATCTTAGCTTTCTCAGCAGCTTCTTTCAAACGCTGTAATGACATTGGATCTAAACGTAAATCAATACCTTCTTCAGATTTGAATTCGTCAGCTAACCAGTCAATAATAACTTGGTCAAAATCATCACCACCTAAGTGAGTATCACCATTTGTAGATAATACTTCGAATACACCGTCTCCTAATTCAAGAACAGAGATATCAAAAGTACCTCCACCTAAATCGTAAACAGCAATTTTTTGATCGTTTCCTTTTTTATCTAATCCATAAGCAAGTGCAGCTGCAGTTGGCTCATTGATGATACGCATAACTTTAAGACCAGCAATTTCACCAGCTTCTTTTGTAGCTTGACGTTGTGCATCGTTAAAGTAAGCAGGAACTGTAATAACTGCTTCAGTTACTGTTTGACCTAAATAGTCTTCAGCAGTTTTTTTCATTTTTTGAAGTGTCATTGCAGACAATTCTTGAGCAGTGTATAAACGACCGTCAATATCCACACGTGGTGTATTGTTGTCACCTTTTACAACACTGTAAGGAACTCTTTTTGCCTCATCTTGAGTTTCAGCAAAAGTGTGTCCCATAAAACGTTTAATAGAAGCAATCGTTTTTGTAGGATTCGTTACTGCTTGTCTTTTTGCAGGATCACCTACTTTAATCTCTCCACCTTCAACAAAAGCGATGATAGATGGTGTAGTTCTTTTTCCTTCTGCGTTAGGGATAACAACTGCTTCGTTACCTTCCATTACAGAAACACAAGAGTTCGTCGTACCTAAGTCAATTCCGATTATTTTACCCATTTTTTATATATTTAATTTTTGATTTTATTTTAATAACTCAGGTGGCATAAGTCAATCTTTGTGCCAATATAAAAAACTAAATAAAATTGTCAGTTTTCATGTTGGCACATTAAAAATCATCTGACAACATGACATTTTTGCCCCCTGACAATTTTGGCACAACACTGTTTTACATGTCATTATTTACTTATTAACCCAATTATACTTCTTAATTTCTCTCAAAAAAATTATATTTGAGATACTTTAAAAATCCTTAAAATTGCAAAAATGAAATGGTTCCATTTAGTTTTATTCGTTCTGTTTCCCGCCTTGATTATAGGTCAGACCAAAAACAGTATTCAAATCTTAGGAAATATAAACGGTAAAATTCCTGAAATAATAGAATATACTTTGCCAATTGGCGGAATTGATTATTTCGGTTTTACAGATTCTGTCCAGCCGGATTCTTCAGGCAATTTTCAAATCAATCTCAAACTGAATCAAACCTGTTTTATTGATTTATCTTATAAATACAAATCATATGGAACTTTAATAATTGAGCCCGGCATGACTTATAAAGTTCATATTAACACTGAAGATGCTAAAAATCCATTTACTGTCGAATCTAAAAATGCAAAAGGACAGCAATTATACAATCAGATTCCAAACAGAAGCATGATAGTGGGAGGACATTTTGAACTCGAATCCAGAAAATACAGCAAAGACAGTGTTCCAACTGTAATCAAACAAAAACTGGAAGAAAGCAGAATAAATGAACTACAAGGCTTTAAAGATCTTTTGAAAGAGAAGATTATTTCTAAAGATTTCTACCGTCTAGTTGAAACAGACAGAGATTATTTCTATAAAGGAGCGCAGGGAAGTGTGGCCTTTATCAATTATTTAAATGAATCTCAAAATAAGAATACTTTAAATAAAGTGCAATACTCGGAACTCTGGTCAGCAATTTTCAAATCTAATCCGGTAACCAATCCTGAACTTTTAAAATCTCCGTGGTTTTATTTTTATGCAGAAAACTATTTACGTTATAATGAATTAATCCTGGATAAGATAAATACAGCTGTTCTAAGTGAACTTAATAAAAAAGGACTTATTCATACCCATAACATTGATAATGCAAAAAAACATTTATCCGGCTTGCAGTTAGAATATTATTTCGCGGCCTATATTTATTACGAAGCAATCAATAACAATTACGAACAGGAACTAATTAAACTTTTTGAGCAATTTAAAAAAGAATATCCTTCCAGTTCTTACACTCATTTTCTTGAACCCGTAATTATTCCTATTATTTCTTTCCACAAGAAAAAAGAGGAACCGCTAAATGAGAAGGTAAAATTTGTAGAAAATACTGCCGAAATAAACTCCGTAAAAGATCTGGTAAAGAGTTTAAACGGAAAACCTTTTTATATCGACGTTTGGGCAACCTGGTGTGGTCCCTGTAAAGAAGAATTTAAAGACAACACAAAGTTATATGAATTGCTGAAATCTAAAAAGATTACCATGGTTTACATTTCGATAGACAAAGAAACCAAAGAGAAACAATGGCGAGATATGGCACATTTTTATAACTTAGAAGGCTATCATATAAGAGCTAATAAAAAGTTAGACGACGATTTACGAAATATATTCGGCAGTCAATCACTTGCGATTCCGTGGCATTTTCTTGTAGATGAAAATGGAACTGTTTTAAACAAAAAACTAAGTGGCGGATCAGAAATTCAAAATTTAGAAAAACAGTTGGATAAAAACTAACAAGTCTTTGTTTTAAAAATCTTACATAAAATATTTTATATTTGAAGAATATATTAAAAGCCCAAATTAATGAAAAACTCAATCCTATACATAATACTGTCCCTTTTGCTTGTTTTTACAATACAATCTTGTAAAAAAGACACCAAAACCACTTCAAAAAACGTTGCTGTTACTGACAGTCTTCCAGCCAATAAAGAATTTGAAGAAAATGGCGAAGAATACGAAGAAAATAATCCTGAAGAAGCAGATGTTACCTATCCGGAAACAGGAAAAAAAGCTACTGATTTCCTTCCAAAACTTGGTATTTATGAAATTGAGTATGATGCTGAGGGAGATTTAAATAATGACGGTTTAAAAGACATTGCTATTGTTTTAAAACATAAAGATGTAAAAACTGCCAAAAGACCAATGTTGATTCTTTTGCAAAATACAGACAAATCGTATCGTTTAGATAAGGTTTCTGATGTAGTCATGCCTGCAGAATACAATGAATACGATTTTAAACTCTACGACACAGAAGACATAAGTATTGAAAAAGGTAAATTACTCATAAATCTCTACGGAATAGGACCAAGTGGAACGTTATTAAGTACGTTTAAATATGTTGGAAAAGATTTTATTTTGAATTATATGGAAGCTTATTACAGCGGTGCAGGAGGTCGCTCCGGACTTACCTATGATTTTGAAAAAGGCGAGATAACAGAAACAGAAACCAACACCATGAAAGAAGATGAACCTACAACATCTTCAACAACTCCAGTAAAAAAGAAAATGCATTCATTTGAAAATACTTCTATTACTGAGTTTTTTAATGAAGATAATAATCCATCTTAAAAACCTTCTTTCTTTATATAATGAACTTTGAATCAGTATGCTTCTTATTTGGATTAATGATAATTCCTTTTTCGTTTCAATTTTTTCCAAGATTATACTTCAATGAAAAATTATTTTGGCCAATTTATATCTTTACAATTATTTTAGCTGTTCTAGGTTTATTGACTTTAGGAAACTCAAATTCATCAAAACCAAATTTTTATTTATTTCTAATTTGTCCATTATATTCTTTATCAATTTTAAGAATTGGCCTTGAATTATTTAAAAAGAATTTTAAACGAAACCCTAAAAATCCTCCTCGATTTTCTTTTGGATATGACGGATTAGGTTGGGATAGATTTTTTTATTTTTCATTTACGATGTTGAGTTTGACATTACCAATCTTGATTTTAGCTTATTATTATACTTAAATTATGAATCTTGAAAGTTATGAAAACAGGAAACTACTTTATTAATTCTTGTGAAACATTTATCTCGGCAGTTTAAGACAAACTAGTTAAATAAATATAATAACTAAGATTTTTGAATACATAGAAACTTTCAAACATCTGAAATTGATATATTAATCTTTAAACATCTAAAAGAAAATAGATTTTTAATTTAAACGAAGAATTCTAAAATAATGGAAAACTACAGCATCATTATATTTATACTCGCCATTGTTATCGGATTATCTGCCTTTGCTGATAAAGCCAAACTGCCCTACCCTATTCTTCTTGTAATTGTCGGAGTTGGAATCGGTTTTATTCCAACAATGAATGAAATCGAAATTAATCCAGAGATTATTTTTCTACTATTTCTTCCTCCGTTATTATATGATGCTTCCTTTAATATTTCACCTAAAGATTTCAAAACAAACATCAGCACCATTAGTACTTTAGCAATAACATTAGTTTTTCTTACCACATTTTGGATTGCTGTTGTTGCACATTATTTGATCCCGAATATAACTTGGCCTCTTGCTTTTGTATTGGGAGCGATTCTTTCTGCAACTGATGCTGTTGCCGCTATAAGCATTACAAAAGGACTTGACATTTCACATAAAACCATAACTATTCTCGAAGGCGAAAGTTTGATAAACGATGCCTCTGCATTAGTAGCTTATCGATTTGCTGTTGCCGCCGTAATGGGATCCGCTTTTGTAATCTGGCAGGCAACCTTGCAATTTATTTTATTATTAGGAGGTGGATTTCTAGTTGGTTTTGTGATGTCCAAAATTCTGGCTGTCATTTTGAAAAAAGTACATAAAAATTCAAATGTTACCATTAGTTTTATGCTTTTAATGCCTTTTGTAACCTATTTGATTGCGGAGCATTTACATGTTTCAGGAGTAATCGCAGTTGTAATTTCAGGATTAGCAATTGCTCGCTTTAGCAAAAAGATATTTCCTGAGAGTTTAAAAAACAGTTCACGAAACCTTTGGGACATTATCATCTTTTTATTAAACGGATTGATTTTTATCCTTATCGGACTTAATTTTAGATATGTATTAGAAGATATCGAAAGCGATATGTTATTACCTTACATTGGTTATGCCTTTATCATTACGATTGTTGCTTTACTCATTCGATTTGTTAGAATATTTCTGCAGAGAATTAATCTTCAGAAAGGTTTTGAAAAAATTAAAAAAGGAAAAAGAAAAATCAGTGAAGATGCACTTCTCGATTTTAAAAACAGCATCATTTTAGGCTGGTCAGGAATGCGCGGGATAGTATCTCTTGCTATCGCTATTGGACTTCCCAGATTTCTAAAAGACGGAAGCCCGTTTCCAGAAAGAAATGCTATTATTTTTATTTCTGTAGCCGTTGTGCTTTTTACTTTGATTGGACAAGGACTTACACTTCCTTGGATTGTTAGAACATTAAACAAAAAGGACAATCAGAAAAACAACACTGAAAATCAACCAATTGAAAAACAATTACTAAATTAGTTTTTTATTATTCTAAAAATAACCAATATGAAAAACATTTTAATCGTTCTTATTATTTTCATCTCCTTTTCCTCCTGTAATAATGTAAAATCTGAAAAAATGACTCCAGTATCTTCATCCGAAAATGAAAAACTAGTAAAAGAATATTTCGAACTTTTTAATCAGCATAAATGGAAAGAAATGGCCGAAATGTATGTTGAAAATGCCGATTTTAAAGACCCATCTCTAGGAAACGGAATTGTAAAACAATCGCATCAGCAAATCATCACAAAATATACCGAATTGAGCGATATGTTTCCAGATGTTCACGATAAAATCCTGCAAATTTATCCTTCAGGCGAAAAACATATTATTGTAGAGTTTGTCTCAACTGGAACCGCACCTGATAACTCTAAATTTGAACTGCCGATCTGTACCATTTTTACAATTGAAAACGGAAAAATCACTAAAGACTTTACCTATTACGACAACTTTGAAGAACCTCAGGAATAAAAAACAATGGATTCAAAAATTATCAAAACCACAGCAGAATCTGAAATTGTAAGCACACGAGTTTTTAGTTTCCCGCAAGAACTAGTTTTTAAAGCTTGGAGCGAGCCCGAACATTTGAAAAACTGGTGGGGACCAAATGGTTTTACGAATACTTTTCATGAATTTGACTTTCGCGAAGGCGGAAAATGGACATTTACGATGCATGGTCCCGAAAAAGGAAATTATGAAAATGATGTTGAATTCATCAAAATAGAAAAACCGAATCTTATTGCCTGGAAACGTCACTCAAAACCGCTTTTTCAAATCCTGACAACATTTGAAGCTATTTCTGAAAATGAGACAAAATTGGTTTTTAAAATGCTTTTTGAAACAGAGGAAGAATGTCAAAAATTAAAACCTTATGTTGTGGATAAGAATGAAGAGAATTTTGATAAACTAGAGATTGAATTATCAAAAATGAAATTGTAATTCCTCTAAGATTAAGCTCAAAAATATTAATAAAATTTCTTGCTAATTTTTCAATTAATCAAACTTTAATATCAATGAAAAAAACATCTTTTTTCTTTTTTCTTATTTTAGGAATGAACTGGATTTATTCTCAGCAAAAATCAGCAAAAACGATCAAAGAGCATGAAACGTTTAATAAAACAATCAAAGACATTGACCCGAATTTAAAAGGTTTTGTCCCGAAAGATTATAATGTAATTGCCATGAAAAAAGGAAATCTGAATCTAGATAAATTTGAGGATTGCATTATGGTTTTAAGAAAAAAAACAGAAACCACAACTTCAAACATGAACGAGGAAAAACCAGATAAAAGACCTCTTTTAATTTTGTTAGGACAAGAAGATAAAAGCTATAAATTAGTTTCAAAAAACGAAAATGTCGCTTATTGTATAGATTGTGCTGGTGTTTTTGGCGACCCTTTTGTTGGAATCGCAATCAAAAATGGATTTTTTTCTATGGAACATGCTATTGCGGGAGGGCACCATTGGCAACAAATTATCACTTTCAAGTATAATAAAACAAAAAGAAACTGGTACTTATTTAAAAATCATTATATTAATTATGTATTAAATTCAGATTCTTCTCCAAATGCAGAAGCTTTAGTTGCAGATGTTGATAAACTCACTACGGTTAAAGATTTTGGAGAAATTCCTTTTCAAAAATTCAATATTTACTCTGATCGGGGTTATTAAATTTTACTATGACCAGTTTACATATTTATTCGTAATTTCGGTTTCAAATTAAAATTACAATTACAAAATGGCTTCATTTACAAAAGAAATATCTTTTCGATGGTCAGATCTTGACCCAAATTTTCACGTTCGTCACAGTGCTTATTACGATTTTGGTGCACAGCATCGTATCGAAATCCTTGAGGAATTAGGACTAACTTTAAAGGTAATGCAGACACAAGGTTTTGGGCCTGTTTTATTTAGAGAAGAATGTGTTTTCAGAAAAGAATTAAAACTTTCGGATAAGATCTTCATTCATACCAAAACATCCAAAATGAAAGCCGATGCTTCGCGCTGGTCAATCATTCACGAGTTTAGAAGAGAAGATGATACACTTTGTGCCACTATTACAGTTGACGGAGCCTGGATGGACACTAAACTGCGTAAACTGGCTTCTCCAACTCCTGAAATTGCGATTCAGGCATTGAGCATTTTCCCTAAAAGCGATGATTTCGTAGGGCTCTAAAAACAAAGATTTTTATCTTAACTTTATAAAATCCAAAAAGCAATATTTGATCATTTGTTTTTTGGATTTTTTTTCTCAAAATCAGAAATTATGATTGATTATATAAAAGATTTCAGAATAGGTATTTTTATAGCAATAATTGCAATAATTACAATCATTCTTGGCGCAATTACAGATCGTGTACTTCGTTATTTTTTATATAAAAAAGAAACCAATAAAGAGTATGATGCGACCGGTTTCAAGTTCCTAAAACATTTAATTATAACGATAATTTACATTCTGGGATTTGCCTTTGCTTTAATACAAATTCCTGAATTTAAAATTATTGGACATTCTTTTTTAGCGGGTGCCGGCGTTATCTCTCTTGTTGCAGGTTTAGCTTCGCAACAAGCACTAAGCAATATTGTAAGCGGTATTTTTTTAGTGATTTTCAAACCTTTTAAAATCAATGATAAAATTACCATTAACAATTTTGTCGGAACCGTTGAAGATATAAATCTGAGACAGGTTGTTCTGAAAGATGCCGAAAACAACCGAATCATAATCCCTAACTCTGTAATTAGTACGCAGATTATCGTAAACACCAATATGCATGATACCAAATGCTGTAAAATAATCGAAATTGGAATTGGCTACGATTCTGATATGGAAAAAGCATTGGAAATAATGAAAGACGAAATCGCCAAACATCCTCTTTTTATCGACACCAGAACCGCAGAAGCTAAAAAAGAAAAAACTCCTCTGGTGGTGGCTCGTGTAGTCGCTTTAGCCGATTCGAGCGTCAATCTAAAAGCATGGGCCTGGGCAAAAAATTCTACAGACGGCTTTGTAATGTATTGTGATTTACTGCAAAGCATCAAAAAAAGATTTGACGAAAATAATATTGATATTCCATATCCACAGCGTGTGGTGACTCTAAAAAACAGCGATTTCAAAATTCCTGATCAAAAATAAATGAAATGAAATCTTCAGAAATAATTCCGATTCAGACTTTACATCTCTTCCCTATTCTGGACACTTTATTAATCGATCTTTTAAAATCATTAACAGAAGAAGAATGGAACGCCCAAACCGTAGCAAAAAAATGGAAAGTTAAAGATATTGCATCCCATTTATTAGACGGAAATTTAAGAGGATTGTCTATTTCCAGAGATCGATATTTTGGAGAAAATCCAGAAAACATTAATTCTTATCAGGATTTGGTCGATTTTCTAAATCAGCTGAATATGACGTGGACGAATGCCACAAAAAGACTAAGCCCAAATGTACTAATTGATTTACTGGAGAGCACAGGAAAAGAATATTCGGATCATTTACAAACATTAAACTCATTTGAAAATGCAATATTTTCAGTGGCTTGGGCGGGACAGGAAACTTCGTTAAACTGGTTTCATATTGCAAGAGAATATACCGAAAAGTTCCTCCATCAACAGCAGATTAGAGATGCTGTAGGAAAACCCGCTTTGATGACCAAAGAATTGTTTAATCCGTTTATAGAGACTTTTATTCAGGCTTTACCGCATACTTATAGAAATACACAAGCTCCAAATGGTACAATTGTGAGTCTAATTGTAACAACAGAAATTGGCGGACAATGGAACATCATTAAAAAAGAAAACAATTGGGAATTTATTGATTCTTTAGAAAACAATCCTACTTCAACCGTGAAAATTAATCCACAAGATGCATGGCTTTTATTTTCGAAAGGAATGTCGCCAGTTGATGCGCTGGAAAAAGTGGAAATTATCGGTGACAAAGATCTTGGTTGTATTGCCCTTAACATAATTGCTGTAATGGCTTAATTGTTAACTCAATCGCTTTTTTGTAATAACTTTAAGAGTGTATTTTTTGGTTTTAAAAATGCATAGCGGTAATTTTATGTTCCTTAATAAAAAACCATTTTTAAATGAAAAACTTAAAACTCCTCATACTTTTATTGCCTGTTTTTTGTTTGGCACAAGAACAGAAAATCAAACAATTAGATATTAATCTAACGAATTACGAATATCCTTTTCCTGTCCATTTTTTAGAATTAAACAATCAGCGTCAAGCACTTAAGATGGCTTATATGGATATTAAACCTGATAATTACAATAACAAAAACATTGTGCTGCTTCATGGAAAAAACTTCAACGGCGCTTATTGGGAAACTACTATAAAAGCATTGACAAAAGAAGGATTTCGTGTCATTGTTCCGGATCAAATAGGTTTTGGAAAATCAACAAAACCAGATCATTTTCAATATACTTTTCAGCAATTAGCTCAAAATACCAAAAAACTTTTAGACCATTTAGGAATTCAAAAAACAACGATTTTAGGACATTCTATGGGCGGAATGCTGGCAACTCGTTTTGCTTTATTATATCCTGAAACGACAGAAAAATTAGTTTTAGAAAACCCGATTGGTTTAGAAGACTGGAAATTAATTGTGCCGTACCAACCTGTTGACTGGTGGTATGAATCGGAACTGAAACAAAATTATGAGGGTATTAAAAAGTATCAAATGGCGAATTATTACGATGGTAAATGGAATGCCGATTATCAAAAATGGGCAGAACTCGGCGCGGGTTGGACAACTGCTCCCGATTATAATAAAGTTGCTTGGAATTCCGCCCTTCTTTACGACATGATTTTTACTCAGCCTGTTTTATATGAATTTAAAAACATTAAAAGTCCAACACTTTTGATTATTGGAACAAGAGATAAAACGGCTTTAGGAAAACCTTTAGTTGCTGCCGAAGTTCAAAAAACAATGGGAAATTATGCCGAATTAGGTAAAAAAACGCAAAAGGCAATTCCCAATTCAAAATTGGTCGAAATTCCAAACACTGGACATTTACCACATATTGAATCTTTTGATTCATTTATAAAAGCATTAATCGTATTTTTGAAATAATTTCATTAGCCACGAATTCACGAATTTTATTAAAATAATTCGTGAATTCGTGGCTAAAAAAACTAACCTAAAAAACTATATAAATATGTTTACAATAGACCAAATAAAAGAAGCACATGCCAAAGTAAAATCTGGTGCAGATTTTCCAAATTACATTCAGGACTTGATTATTTTGGGTGTTAAAGGATATGATACTTACGTTCATGATGGAAGCGTTGTATATTATGGATTAAACAATTATACCGCTGAAGCCGAAGAAAAATACCCTGAAATAAAAGTAGCCGATTTTCCAAACAAAGAACTTTTTATAGAAAATCTGGTAAAACATCAGCATGGCGAAACTGATTATATGACATTTTGTAATCATTGCGCACAATGTGGAATTGCAAAATGGCGTGTGGATATTGTCGAAATGACCTGCACTTATTTTGACAAAGCTGAAAATGAAATTTTGATCGAAAAAATTCCAAGCTAATCTTTGATTTTATTTCATGATTATTTCTAACCAAAACCTCCAAACCACTTTTAGAAGAGGTATTTTCATCTTTGCATTAGCCATTTCTTTCCTTGGATTTTCTCAAAACAAAAAAGAAAAACCAAAATTTAAAGTCATTGCTTTTTATACCGCTAAAAATGATCAAGCTCATATCAGTTTTGTTCATGAAGCCAATAAATACTTGCCGAAATTAGCTGAAGAAAATCATTTTCAATACGATTCAACCAGCAATTGGGATAATCTAAACGCAAAATTTTTAGCACAATATAAGGTTGTTTTATTTCTGGACACACGACCTGAAAAAAAAGAGCAACGAGAAGCATTTCAAAAATATATGGAAAATGGCGGTGGTTTTATCGGATTTCATTTTGCTGCTTTTGCTTTGAATAATTCGAGTTATAATCAGGATTGGGACTGGTATCACAATACTTTTTTAGGCTCCGGTGAATATGGCAGTAATACCTGGAGACCTACTTCGGCGGTTTTACGCGTAGAAAATCAGCATCCTGTTACTAAAAATCTGCCTAAGACTTTTAGTTCAGCTCCAAACGAATGGTATCGCTGGTCTAACGACTTAAGTAAAAATCCTGACATTGAAATTTTACTAGCTATCGACGAATCTAGTTTTCCGTTAGGAACTGGGCCAAAAGCACATGAAATTTGGCACAGTGGTTATTATCCTGTTGTATGGACCAATAAAAAATACAAAATGCTGTACATAAACATGGGGCATAACGACATTGATTATGAAGGTGGAACCAACAAAACATTATCGTACACGTTTGAAAATAAAACACAAAGCCAAATGATCCTTAATGCATTACTTTGGCTTGGCAATTCAAAAAAACAATAAAAATGTCTACTACTCTTTCTCCAATAATTTCCGCTGAAGAATTAAGCCAGCTCACTCTTTCTGAAATTATTTTAATTGATGCCAGAGCGGGTTCAAATGCATTTGAAGTTTATCAAAAAGAGCATTTAAAAGACGCTCGTTTTGTAGATCTAAATCAGGATTTGGCTTCTATTCCGGAAAATCCAGCAAATGGAGGCAGACATCCATTGCCGACTATAGAACAATTTGCAGAAACACTTTCAAAATTAGGAATTTCGCCATCAGATCATATTATTGTTTACGATGATAAAAATGGTTCTAATTTCGCTGCAAGATTTTGGTGGATGATGCGTGCAATTGGACACGAAAAAATTCAGGTTTTAAATGGTGGTTTTCAAACTGCAATTCAAATTAATTTTCCAACCAGCTCTGGAATCGAAACTTTTCAAGAAACAAGCTATCCAATTCAGGAATGGAAATTACCATTAGCCAATATTGAAGAAGTTGAAAAAGCTCGAAAAAGCGATCAAAATATTGTGATTGATGTTCGAGACAAAAACAGATTTGACGGACTCATAGAACCTTTGGATTTAATTGCAGGACATATTCCTGGCGCAGTTAATATTCCGCTAACTGAAAATTTAGATGAAAATGGATTCTTTAAATCTGCTGAAGAATTAGCTCAAAAATACAAATCCGTCATTGGAGATAAAAAAGAAGAAAACATAATCGTACATTGCGGATCAGGAGTTACAGCATGCCACACTTTATTAGCAATGGATTACGCTGGACTTCCCATTCCGAAGTTATATGTGGGATCATGGAGCGAATGGTCTAGAAACGATCGCGAAATGGCAACAAAAAAAGCAGAATAAAATAATATTTAGCCACAGATTAAAAATATTCAAATGATTAATCCTTTTAATCTGTGGCAAAAAAGTCAAAAATTTAAGAATACAATGCAACACTGGGATATACTTTTATCAAATCAGGTAAATAAAAAAAAACTAATAGACAACATATTAAACGGTGAAGCAACTGGAGAATTAGCCGTTTTTAACACTCAAAAAGGAATACTGTTCTCTGATATTGTCATCGAAAAATTCATCGAAAAAGAATTTCAATACGACAGCGTAGAAGCTTCTCCAGAATCACACAGACAGCTTCGCACTTTCTCCTCTGGTGAACGCAAAAAAGAGTTTTTAAAATACTGTATCAATCAAAAACCGGATTTCATTATTTTCGATAATCCTTTTGATCATTTAGATCAGGCTTCAAGAGTCATTCTAGCCGATTCTTTAAAAGATCTAACCAATGATATTGCGATTATCCAGCTTTTAAACCGTACCGTTGATGTATTGGAATTTGTTCCCAATAAAGCTCAAATCAAAGACAACACATTCGAACTGCATCCGTTTGTAAAAAGTGAAAATCATTTCAAAACATTAAATACAACGGCAATTCCAAAAGCAACTGAAATCCATACTTTTCCTGACGATGAATTAATCAGACTAGAAAATGTTTCGGTAAGCTATGACGAAAGAAAGATTCTTGACAACATTTCCTGGACGATAAAACAAGGCGAATTCTGGCAGTTAATTGGCCCCAACGGTTCTGGAAAAAGCACTATTTTATCCTTAATCACAGGAGATAATCCGAAAGGTTTTGGACAGAATTTATTCTTATTCGGAAGAAAAAAAGGAACCGGAGAAAGTGTTTGGGACATCAAAAAACAAATCGGAATTTACACCACTGCAATGATGGATTTGTTTCAAAAAGGACATACGTTGGAACAAATGATTCTTTCAGGATTTTTCGACCAAATCGGACTTTACACAGAACCAACCACACACCAAAAAAATATCGTAGCGCAATGGCTGGAAGTAATCGAAATGACCCATTTGCGTAAAAAACGTTTCATTGATCTTTCTATCGGTCAGCAAAGAGTTGGATTAATTGTTCGCGCCGTTTTAAAACACCCGCCTTTATTAATCTTAGACGAACCTGTAGAAGGTTTAGATGATGAAAACGTAGATTTAGTAATTCAGTTAATCAATACCATTAAACAAGAAACAAACGTATCTATTTTGTACGTTTCACATAGAATCGAACAAGGCCTCGCTCCTACTTCAGTATTTGAACTTCTGTCATCAGAAACTGGATCAACTGGACAAATTAATTGAATTAGGCAATTAAATAATTACTTGAATACTATCGTTAAAACGAAAAAGCTCCACAAAGGAGCTTTTTTTAATATACTAAAGTAAATTATCTAATTTTCAAATTGACTAATTATCTAATTTAAGAATCCTCTTCCGTATTATGCGATTTCACATAGTTACGCCATTTTTCGATACATTCTTTAAAATCGTCTGGTAATTCCGTATCAAAACGCATTAATTCTCCTGTGTTTGGATGAACAAATCCAAGCGTTTTAGCATGCAATGCCTGACGAGGCAAAGCTTTAAAACAATTTTCGATAAACTGTTTGTATTTCGTAAACGTTGTTCCTTTTAGAATCAAATGACCGCCGTAACGTTCATCATTAAATAACGGATGTCCAATATGCTTCATGTGCGCGCGAATCTGGTGGGTTCTCCCAGTTTCCAGTTTACAAGAAATCAAAGTCACATAACCAAAACGTTCCAAAACTTTATAATGTGTAATTGCAGGTTTTCCTATTTCAGGATCATCAAAAACTGCCATTTGCATACGGTCTTTTAAATGTCTTGCAAGGTTTCCTTCAATAGTACCGCTTTCTTCAGCAACATTCCCCCAAACCAAAGCAATATATTCACGCTCAGTAGTTTTAGCTTCAAACTGTTTTGCCAAATGCGTCATCGCAGCTTCTGTTTTAGCAACCACCAAAAGTCCGGAAGTATCCTTATCAATTCTATGAACCAAACCTGGACGCTCACTGCTGTTCATTGGCAGATTATCAAAATGATGCGCCAATGCATTTACCAATGTTCCAGTATAATTTCCGTGACCTGGATGTACGACCATTCCCGGCTCTTTATTAATCAATAAAAGAGCATCATCTTCATACACAATATTCAACGGAATATCTTCAGGAAGAATATGATTTTCAAACGGTGGATGCGACAGCATAACCGTAATCACATCAAGAGGTTTAACTTTGTAATTTGATTTTACCGGAATATCATTTACAAAGATATTTCCATTAGTTGCCGCGTTCTGAATTTTATTTCGAGTGGCATTCGGAATCAAATACATTAAATATTTGTCAATACGTAAAAACGCCTGACCTTTTGGGACTTCAAATCTGTAATGCTCAAATAATTCGTCTTCCAGATCTAAATTTTCTTCAATATTATTGTTCATCTTGTGGGGTTTCTACAGGCACTGCAGTACTGTCTGCCTGGCTATCATCTACATAACTTGCTTTTCCGTCACCTAAAACCAAATCGATTTTAGACGCTTTCAAAACACGGTCTCCTACTTTTAAATTTCTTCCTTTTAAACGCATTTCCAATACCATATCTTTTCCAAGGTTCGGAATATAGGTAATCGTTCCCAGTTCAAGTCCTAACGCTTTTAACGTTGGCACTGCCTCGCGATACGTTTTTTCAATTAAATCTGGAATTTTAACAGATGAGAATCCAGATGCATTAATTTTAATATAAATTTTTCTACCTACTTTTACCATTGTTCCAGGAAGCGGATCCTGCTCTACAACACTATATTTTGGGTATTCACTTCTGTAATCAACACTATCCAATAGAACATAATCCAAATCTAATTCGTCCAATTTATTTTCAACTTGCTCCTCAGTTAATTTAGACAAATTCGGAACCTCGATTTCGTGTCCGTGATCGGTCGTAAAAGTCAACCAATGCATAAATAAATAACCAATTACCGCGATAATAGCTGCGGCTGCAAGCAATTGCAAGAAAAAAACTCGGCTTGTTAAATACTTTCGTAAACTCATAAATTTATTTTTAATAGCGACAAAGATAAAGTATTTCGTTTCAAAAAAAATGATAATTTTGTTTAAAACAAAGAACTTTGGAATTTGGATTTTTTAAAATTCCTGATTTCAATTTTTTGGAGCTGTTTCCTGCTATCCGCTGTATCTTTTGCGCCGAACCCCGGCACAAAAGGATGCCGCTTCTATCAGGGCTAGAACTCTTGGTTTCATAAGAACGTTATTTATTAAAAAATAATATACTCAATAAAAAAGATTCAACAATCAGTTTTCACAATCGTAACAAAAAATGAAACCTGAAACTTGACACGAGGCTTTAGCCGAACTGACGAAGTAAACAATTAAAACCTGAAACAAAAACATGAAAAACATTGCCATCATCATGGGCGGCTATTCCAGCGAATACAAAATATCTTTAATCAGCGGGAATGTCGTGTATCAATATCTTGACAAAACAAAATACAACGGATTCCGAATTCATATTTTTAAAGAAAAATGGGTTTATGTAGACGATAAAGATGCCGAATTCCCAATCGATAAAAATGATTTTTCTGTAACGGTAAACGGCGAAAAAATCACTTTTGACTGTGTTTTCAACGCTATTCACGGAACTCCAGGCGAAGACGGATTAATGCAGGCTTATTTTGAATTAATCGGAATGCCGCAATCTTCTTGCGATTATTACCAATCGGCTCTAACATTCAATAAAAGAGATTTATTATCGGTTTTAAAACCATACGGAATCAAAACTGCAGTTTCTTACTATTTGAACAAAGGAGACGAAATCAATACAGCTGAAATCGTTAAGAAAGTAGGATTGCCATGTTTCGTAAAACCAAACAAAGCAGGTTCTAGTTTCGGAATTTCAAAAGTAAAAACTGAGGCTGAACTTCCAATTGCCATTGAAGTAGCTTACAAAGAAGACAACGAAATCATCATCGAAAGTTTCCTTGACGGAACTGAGGTTTCTGTTGGTGTAATCAATTATCAAGGCGAAATCAAAGTTTTACCAATTACCGAAATTGTTTCAGACAATGATTTCTTTGATTACGAAGCAAAATACGAAGGGAAATCACAAGAAATCACGCCAGCAAGAATCTCTGACGAACTAACCAAGAAAGTAGCAGATACAGCAAAACGTGCTTATGAAGTTTTAAAAATGAAAGGTTTCTCCAGAAGTGAATTCATCATAGTAAACGACGAACCTCACATGCTTGAAATGAATACTATTCCAGGTTTAACAACAGAAAGTTTGATTCCGCAACAAGCAAAAGCAGCAGGAATTTCTCTGGAAGATTTGTTTACAAATGCAATTGAGTTAGCTTTAGCTTAAAGATACTAAGGTTCTGAGATTCTAAGATACTAAGATTTCAGAACCTTATTTTTTTTTACAGTAATAAAACTGAACAAAGTGAAGCAAAAAACTTTGTCACTTTGTCACTCTGAACCTTTGAACCTAAAACCTTAGCATCTCAGAACCTTAGCAACTTAGCATCTTAAAAAAAATGAACCAAATATTCGAATGGAATAGAGTTTTCTTTAACAGTCTACCAGAAAGTTTTCTTCTGGAAGTGATTTTTCGTTCGACTGTTATGTTTACGATTTTGTTACTGACATTAAAACTGGCAGGAAAACGAGGTGTAAAACAATTATCCATTTTTGAAACTGTAATTATCATTGCATTAGGTTCTGCAGCAGGCGATCCTATGTTTTATGAAGATGTTGGAATAATTCCCGCTGCAATAGTTTTTACTACCATAATCATTTTATACAGAACCGTAACCTGGCTTACCGGAAAAAGCAAAAAATTCGAGGAATTTATAGAAGGTAAAACCGAATGTCTGATTAACGACGGAAAGTTTTCTATAACCAGTTTCAAAAAAGAAAGTCTAGCACAAGATGAGTTTTTCGCAGAATTACGTATCAAATCGATTGAGCATTTAGGACAAGTAAAACACGCTTTTATAGAAACCAGCGGCGAAATCAGTGTTTTTTATTATGAAGACAAAGACGTTGGCTACGGATTACCAATTCTGCCTTTGCTTTTTGAGAAAAAAAATAAAATTATTCCAGAAGACGGAGTGTATTCCTGTTCCTTTTGCGGTAATACTGAAAAATTAAAAAAAGGAACCTCCACTTGTAAAGACTGTCATAAAGACCAATGGGTTCCTTCCATCAATACCAAAAGAATAACGTAGATTTAAATTCCAAAAATAAAATACCAAATTCCAAAAAAAGAAAAAATAAGATGCAGCACAATCCTAATAAAACTTAGAATCTTAGCATCTCAAAACCTTAGAAACTAAAAAAAATGCGAAAAGCCATATTCCCAGGATCATTTGACCCTATTACACTTGGACACGAAGACATTATCAAAAGAGGAATTCCTTTATTTGATGAAATTGTAATTGCGATTGGTGTCAATGCCGAAAAAAAATACATGTTTTCCTTAGAAGAAAGAAAACGTTTTATCGAAGAAACCTTTAAAGACGAACCAAAAGTTTCTGTTATCACTTACGAAGGATTAACAATTGATTTGGCTAAAAAAGAAAAAGCCAATTTTATTTTAAGAGGTCTTCGCAACCCAGCCGATTTCGAATTCGAAAAAGCCATTGCGCACACCAACAGAAAACTTTCGAAAATAGAGACCGTTTTCTTGTTGACTGCTGCAAGTACCTCTTTTATCAGTTCAAGCATTGTGCGTGATGTATTGCGTCATGGTGGTGAGTATGAACAATTGGTTCCAAAAGCCGTTAGGGTAAAAGAAAAATAAAACATAAAAAGGTTCTTGAAATACATAGATTTTGTGCTTCAAAAGAATAAAATTTTCAAACGGTTTTTAAGAATTTTCAAACCCAAACATAAACTTGCAAGCGAAGCAAATTATAAGTAATTTCGCATTTTCAAAATAAACACCAAAAAATGAGTATCGAAAGAGAATTGAGCAAACGAAGCGGCGCTAAATGCGAGCTTTGTGGTGCTGAAGAGAATTTAAAAGTTTATCAAGTACTTCCAACTAGAAAAGGAGGCCTTGATGAATCTGTATTTGCCTGTAACACTTGTATTGACCAAATTGAAAATCCCGACAACGTAGATTTAAATCACTGGAGATGCCTTAACGACAGCATGTGGAACGAAAATATTCCGGTTCAAGTTGTAGCTTGGAGAATGTTAAGCCGTATGCGCGCTGCAGGATGGCCTCAAGAATTGCTTGACATGATGTATTTAGACGATGATACGTTGGAATGGGCAAAAGCAACAGGAGAAGGAGAAGATGACGAAAATAAATTGGTTCACCGTGACAGCAACGGCGTAGTACTACAACACGGAGATTCTGTTGTTTTAATTAAAGATCTTAAAGTAAAAGGATCAAGCATGGTTGCCAAACAAGGAACTGCTGTGAGAAACATCCGTTTAGACCACGAAAACGCCGAATATATTGAAGGAAAAGTAGACGGACAGCAGATTGTAATTATTACACAGTACGTTAAGAAGATATAATTTAAAAGATGCTGAGGTTCTAAGTTGCTAAGATTCTAAGATTTTAGTTTAACCGCGAAGCACGCAAAGATTTACGCGAAGTTCGCAAGGTTTTATCAACGTAAAGCTTTGCGAACTTTGCGCTTTTTAAAAGCCTCACAAATAAAAAAACTTAGCGCCCTTTGCGGTAAATCTACCCATAAAGTATATAAAACTTGAAATATAAAAAAAGCCCGTTCATAAAACAGAACGGGCTTTTTACTATTTATTTCTCGTAGAAAATTATTTCTGGAATAATTTGCTGATTTGGTCTTTTACGAATGGCTCAGAAACGTTGTTTGTATCTGCGTCTCTTTCTTTACTTGAAACCATAAATTGTACGGTTGCTTTGTCTGGAACAACATTTCCTGTATAGTGTAACCAAATGTAGTTGTTTGGTAATTCTAATTTGATATCATACAAAGGCGTTGCAGTAAATCCTCCAACAATAATGTTATAAAGATTGTTGTATGCGTTGTCAATGTTTTTGAATGAAAATTTTCTTAGGTTTGAAGAATCTTCATCAGTTTGGATAATAGTGTAATACACCGTATACTCATCTCCAACTTTTTGAATGTAATTGTTGTTTACTTTCCCTAATTTCTCAACAGGAACAGTTTCAAGAACCTTAACTTGTGCAAACGAAACGAAGCTAAAGAACATAGCAGCAAGGGTAATAATGTTTTTCATAATGGAATTTGGGGTTAACAATTTTCTGTAGCAAAAAAACATAGAAATATTGAAAAAACACCTATCAAACCATTATTTTTTTAACATAAAATTGTAAAACTTAGTCACACAATTATAAAACACTGAAATACAGATAGATAAATTTAAAAAATCTAAATTCCGATTCCGATAGCTATTGTAACTACAAATCAGTACTTTCCTCTTTTCTCCTCCTATACTTTCTTGATGACATTTCGGGCAACTTCGATTTTAAACTTCTTGCCTTTCATTTTCTCCTCTTTAATGTTTTTCAGAAGGTCTTTTACTTTATTGTATTTTACAGCTGCAAACGAAACAAAGTCTTTTACTTCAATTAAACCTAAATCGTCTTTTTCTAGTTTTCCTTTTTGCGAAAAGAAACCCACAATATCAAATTTGTTCAGTTTTGTTTTCTTTCCGCCACTGATGTAGATTGTTTGAAATTGTGGTGGTTTTGGCAATGAAACATTTCCTTCAACATCTAAAACCTCCATTTCATAATCGATATAATCGAATTGTTTTTCACTTTCGTGAATGATAATATAAGCCGTTCCTGTTGCCTGCATACGTGCTGTACGACCGTTTCTGTGGGTGAATTCGTCTTCTTTTAAAGGCAGATGATAATGAATAACGTGTTTCATTTCTGGAATATCCAAACCTCTGGCTGCCAAATCTGTCGTAACCAAATAGGTAACACTTCCGTTTCTAAACTGAATTAAAGCTCTTTCACGCTCTTCCTGATCCATCCCGCCATGATAATAAACCGAATAGATTCCTTTCTCGTTTAAAGTATCGCTGATGCGTTCTGCAGCATCACGATGATTACAGAAAATAATTGCTGATTCTGATTTTAAAGAACAAATCAAATTGAACAGACTCTGCAATTTGTCTTTGGCTGGCGAAAGCACCATTTTCATCGAAAGGTTTTCTTTTTCCTCTTCTTCTGGAATAAAATCCAAAACAGTCGGATTTACAACTTTGGTGTATTTCGGAATCTCAATATCTGAAGTTGCCGAAACCAAAACTCTTTTATTTACTTTCGGTAATCTCCCGATAATAAAAGACATCTGTTCATGAAACCCTAATTGAAGCGATTTATCAAACTCGTCCAAAATTAAAGTCTGAATTTTATCTGTTCTAAAAGTTTCTCTGTCGATATGATCTGCAATTCTTCCTGGCGTTCCAATTAAAACTGCCGGCGGATTGCTTAAGTTTTTCATTTCGGTTTCAATCGAATGGCCGCCGTAACAAATATTGACTTTGTACTGCGTTCCCATTTTCTTCCAAACCTGCTCAATCTGAAGCCCCAATTCACGCGACGGAACCAAAATCAAACATTGAACAGATAAGATTTCAGGCTGTAATAATTCTAAAACAGGAAGCAAAAATGCTAATGTTTTTCCAGATCCTGTTGGAGAAAGCAACAAAGTGTTATTATCGTGAAGAATTACGTCTTTTGCAGTTTCCTGCATTTCGTTTAGGTTTTCGATGCCTAAATTCGAAAGTATATCGTTGGAATGGTGTTTTTTGTTCATTTTGCAAAAGTAGAGAAAAAATAGCTGGCAGTTTACAGTTTTTAGTGTTCGGATTGGAATGCTGCTTATTTAAACGCAATCCCGATAGTTATCGGGAGCTAAGTTTTTTTAATTTTGATTGAGCATAGCTATTGATTGCCTGATTTTTTTTAACGCAAAGTGCGCTAAGTTTTTTTAATTTTGATTGGGTTTGGCTTGCGATAAGAACGCAAAGCTGTATGTTTAGAACTTTGCCAAAATTCTTACTTAAAGTTTTTTTTGCACAAAGTATGTCATTTCGAGGAACGAGAAATCACACTCGTAGCTCGACAAAGATTGTCAAAATTCTGCGCGTCCCGAGGCTTCGGGATAGTGCGATTTCTCGTTCCTCACTGCTAGCGCGAGCGTCCCGCTCGTGAACGCAATCTAAATCAATACATAAAACGGACACGAGCGGGACGCTCGCGCCAGCAAGCAATATATAAAATCAAAAAGCCTAATAAAAAACAAATTTTATTAGGCTTTTTCAAATTGCAAAGAATAACTACTTATCCTTCAATATCTTCTCCAAATACTCCACTTTATCTTTTTCAGCTTGAATTAAACGTTCATAAAGCTTTTTATTTTCTTCGTAAGATTCTATTAATTTATCTAATGGATTAAAAGTACAATGATTATTAAATGTTCCAGCACTTTGATCTGTAAAATTATTGAAATAATTAATTGCAGCTTCGTCTGAGAAATTCTTAAGAGCTTCAACACTTACTCCTAGAGCTTTTGCAATTTGTTTTAGCTTTTCATCATCTATCGTTTCGCTGTTTTCTAAAGCAGAAATCGCTTGTTGGTTTGTTCCTAAAGCCTGAGCCAAAGCTTCTTGTTTCATATCACGAAGTTCACGAATACGACTTATTTTTCTTCCTATATGGCTTGGTTTTGATAGTGTGCTCATAATTCAAAATAATATTAGAGTAATAATAAGCAATATACTTTGCTTTGCATCTCGAACAAAAATACAATAAATATTGATGCATTATTCAGATTAATCATTTTCCTACTTATTTTTTAAATTATATATTTGAAAACATCAATTTTAAAATTCTAAAAAATCGTAACAAAATGGGACTATTCAACAATATTTTTAAAAAGAAAGAAGAAAATACAGAATCAACTACTAATCAGCAAAATGACAGGAAACACTTTGTATCTGAGAATGATTTTTTAGAAAAATACGGCGCTTTGGCTTTAGAAAAACAAAGAAATCTTTATGCTGTAACTGGCGGACTTTCATGGAATGTTGACATGAATAAAGAGGAAATAACTTTTGGAGATGATCTAACATTTCCAATGCAGGTTTTGGGTTCTTTTTCGCATTCTTCTGAAACCTGGCTTTGGCTTTGGGAAAACAAAGCGGGCGGTTATGCAGAATCTGTTATGAAACAGGCGCTTTTATTAAAACAATATGGCGAAGAAAACAATATCGATTTATTGACCGTTGGCAAATTTGATGCTGTTCCTAATGATTTACATTTGATTGGAATGATTGCCACTGAAATGTTTGACGGAAGTGGTTATTATCTTGGAAATTATGGTCAGGGAACTATGGTGGTTACGATTAAATCGGATTTGATTGATAATGTTGAAAGTGAGGAATTCTCGAGAATTTTAACTGTTTTTCCTGAACTGATTTCAACATTTGAAATTCAGAATCACAAAAATGCTTTTACAAATTATCTGTCTCAAAAAGGCTACGAATTGACTTCGAATGGAAACGAAGTTAAAGCAGAAAAAGACGGAAATATTATCAATGCCGTTTTCAACGAAAATAACCTTTTGACCAACTTAAACGGTAATAATTCTTAAAATTAGAATAACTAAATAATCTAAAAAGTTCATCTGAAAACGAGTGCCGCGTGAGGGATAGAAGCTAGCTACCGAAGTAGCGCGGATAGCCCGACAGCATGCCGATAAGAGGGCGTATAAGCTCAAAGTATATTTGCCCTCTTATCGGGATGGTGGCACGCCCAGCTATTTATTTTTACAATTTTTCTTATTTATTTACGCAACCTTTTAAATTATGTTTTACTACTAGATATAACTTAAAAGGTATGAAAATGAAAAAAATAGTAATTCTTATTTTAGGTCTGTTTACAGTTGCCTGCTCCAATGATGCTATTACTTATAGTGATTATGAATTGGATAAACCATTAGATCCAAATATTGAGATTTCGTATACCATAACAAAAAGATATTACAACGATCAAAATATTAATAATGATACCGAAAAATTCTACTTTTCTGAAGAAAAGATTGTTCTTTATCTAAAAAATAACGGTTATTATTTTAAATACAAATACAATAACAATTTACTTAGTGAAATACAAGGTTACGATCCAAGAAATACGGTCATATCAAGTACAAAATTTGTCTATGATAATTTGGAAAGAATAATTGAAATTGATGACCTGCCTAATACAGCCAGAAAAAATGAAACCACAAAATATTCTCTTGTGTATGATTTAGACAAGATTACCGCGATTGAAAAAGTTTCATATCCAGAACAACATACAAGAACATATGAATTTAAAATTAATGGTAATAATCAAATTATCAGTTATGATTTTACAAAGATGGATGAAAAGGAAGTTCCTAAGATTTATCTAAAACAATTTTCTTATGAAAATGGTAATTTAATCTCGCTTAATGACTTGGAAATTTCGTACGGTAATGTAAAAAATGATTACAACTTTAAGAAAAACCTTTTCGGGAAAGAATGGAAAAAAAATAATTTTATAACTAATTATCTTCTAAGAGAAACTTTTGTTACAAACGCACCACAAAGCGAGATTTCTGATTATCTAATCTCATCTTCCAAACAAAAATTAGACAACAATGTTATTTATGATGTAAAAGTAGATTACGAATTTAATAATCAAAATAAAATAACTAAAGAAATTAGAAAATACAATTTCACAGCAAATGGAGCAACAAAAGATGGCGGGAGAACTGAGTTTATCTATGAATACAACTAAGGGAATTATTCATTAGAAAATAAACTGTTTATTTATTCTCGCTTTTTTTTATTTCTGCACGCAACCTTTTAAAAAATATTTTACTGTTAAATATAAACTTCAAAATCTATACTAATGAAAAGCTCACTAAAATATATGATTCTCGCTTTAGTCACGATCTCAATAAGCTTGACAATTTCTTCATGTTCCAATGAAGAGGTGATGACTTATAATGTGCCAGATGATTATTTTTCACCTCCTTTATATCTCAAATGCACCTCAAGTATTGAAGATGCAGATCCAAAAAATGTGACTTTAACGCAATATACAAGAGAGAATCCTTGCAAACCAAATTCAATGGCAATTGTGAAATCAAAATCAAGTAAATATACCCTTTTCATGAGAGGCCTTGCTTCACCTGGAGAATGGAAGGTCTATTCTGGAAGCGGAATCACTTTTGATAACGGTTCATTAACCGCTTTTGGAACAACGGTCACAGTACATTTTGCATCAGACTTTAAAAGTGGGTCAATTAAGGCAGTAGGCAATACAGTCTCAGGAGAAACATGGGGTCCAATTTTGAATTTTTCTAAACCTTAATTTTTTCAAATAAAACTAAACACGAAATCACTTACAACCTAAATACAGAATCCATAAACCAACATAAACCAAATGTAAAAAGGCTCTAATAAACGTAAAGTTATTTAGAGTTTTTTTTTCATTTAAGTAAATTCTAAATTCTTACATTTTTTTGCTTTTCTACGCAACCTTTTAAAAAATATTTTACTACTAGATATAACTTAAAAGGTAAAAAAAAATGAAAATAATAATAATTATTCTAATTGGATTTTTAGCTGTTTCCTGCTCAAATGATGCCCCTAAAGAATCTGAATTGGTTTCTATTACAACAAATTATTATGCAGACAATATTTTATGGGATTCTTCAAAATACTATTACTCAAATAGTAAACTGGAAGATGTGAAAAACTTAGACAAGAGCCGTACAAATTACAGCTACAATAATAATTTAATTGCAACAGCTTCTAATTATGAACCTGACGGTTTTTTATTCTCTACCAACAAATATACTTTTGACAGTAATGATCGTTTAACTGAATTTGCAGTAGTTCTTAGTGATAATAGCGAGATAAAATATACTATAACCTATAACGAAACTACTATTCTTGTTACTTACAAGCACTACATTGGCAACTCTATAGTATATGAATTTGGTTTAAATGCAAACAAACAGATCATTAGTAAAAAAACAATCTCGGTAAACGGCGCTCCTCCTAAAGCAAATTCTTTAAGATATCAATATACCTACGAAGGACAAAATTTAGTCTCGGTAACTTCTTTTAATGCTGAAACAAATGTTACGACGCCTCTAGTGACTTATACTTACGGCACTGAGAAAAATGAGGCAGATCCTTCTAAACATATGTACGGAAAAGCCTGGAAAATGAATAGTTTTTTTATGGTAATAGTAAATGGAGGAAATTACACTTCGCAAGTTTCTGAAAATATATTTTCTAGTTACAAAGAGGGTACAAGAAATGCCACAATTAACCGCGAATATAGTAATGGCAAAATTTCGAAAACGACTACAGAATACGTGTCTTCTTCAAATATCGCCATGAAGATTGTGTCTGTTTATGAGTATAAATAAGATAGTTTCATTTTGTAAAAAGTCTCGATTAGAATTATCTATCGAGACTTTTGTAATATTAGCATGACTTAAATATTTAAAATTTATTTCCAAAACTATTGGAATAAATTTCAACTTAAAACTCTAATTTTCTAACTATTAGAATTTCGATCTGACTGATAAGGAACAGTCGAAGCTATTTTTGCTATTGGTTTTTCTTCTTCAAACAACAATTTAATGTTTTCGTATGAATTTTTAAGTGCCTCTTTAATTTGTTCTGGGTTTAACCACGCTACTTTTTCGATTCCTTCTTCTAATTGGCCGTGTGGAGTTCCTTCAAAATCAGAAAACATTTCGAACCAATGTGTGATTTTGAGTTTGTATTTTCCGTTACGTTTAAAGATATGATACGTTTTCTGAAGTTTATTCGTAATTCTTAACTTATTTACTCCAGTTTCTTCCTCGACTTCGCGCATTGCAGTCGTTTCAATGTCCTCTCCCTTCTCTATTCCGCCTTTTGGTAAATCCCATTTTCCGTTTCTAAAAATAAACAGAACCTCTCCTTTCTTATTATAGACAAAGCCTCCGCCCGCTTTATTAACGGGAATTTTGGCTTTAAGGGTTTTCATCATTTCACTTTCGTCTGGATGATATAGAATCGCTTTTTGAATTTTATTTTGAAAAATTTTTATAATAAGCTGTTCGATATCAATACTCTCCAACAAGAACAATTGGAAATCTGTTTCCTTTGAGATTTCATTTGTCAAAAAAAGTGGTTTGTCGTTTACAAAAACTTTATACATTTGTACTATGATTTTTAATAAAGATACTGCCGAAAAAACAGCCGAATTGCTTTTGCAAATAAATGCAATTAAATTGAATCCCGAAAATCCTTTTACATGGGCTTCTGGTTGGAAATCCCCTATTTACTGTGATAATAGGTTAATTCTTTCATTTCCGAGCATCAGAAACTATGTTCGTGATGAATTTGCTAAAAACATCGAAAAACAATTTGGAAAACCTGATGTAATCGCTGGTGTTGCCACTGGAGCCATTGGAGTTGGTATTTTGGTTGCCGAAAGTTTAGGCCTTCCGTTCGTATATGTACGTCCAGAGCCTAAAAAACATGGAAGACAAAACCAAGTTGAAGGTTTTTTACAAAAAGGACAAAATGTTGTGGTTGTTGAAGATTTAATCAGCACAGGAAAAAGTAGTTTGATGGCTGTTGAAGCTTTAAGAAGTGAAGGTGCTAACATTAAAGGAATGGCAGCAATCTTTACTTACGGTTTTGGTGTTGCTGAAGAAAATTTTAAAGAAGCAAATATTGATTTATTTACTTTAAGCAACTACGAAAACTTGTTAGACTTAGCAGTTCAAAAACAATATATTACTGAAGACCAGCAATCGACTTTACTAGAATGGAACGAAAGTCCATCAACTTGGGGACAGGAATAGATTTTAGATTTTAGATTTTAGATTTTAGATTTTAGATTTTAGATTTTCTAAAAGTCGCCCTGCTCCTTTTTTGGATTTTTTTTTAAAGTTCAGCTTTGCGAACTTAAATAAAGTTAAAGTAACACAAAAAAAGACCTTGCGTCCTTTGCGGTAAAAAAACATTTGCAGTAAAAAATAAAAAAACAAAAAACAATATGAACTTAGAAAGTCCAAAAGTTACTGTTCAGAAATCAGCTCAAGATTTATTCGATCAATTGACTGATGTTAAGAATTTTGAAAAATTAATGCCGGATAACATTGCTAAATTTGAAGTGACTGGTGAAGACTCTTTTATTTTTGGATTAAAAGGAATGCCTGAAATCAAATTAAAAATGAAAGACAAAGTAGCTCCAAACAAAATTGTTTTGGGTGCTGCAAGTGATAAACTTCCGTTTACGCTGACTTCAAATATTGATAGTGTTTCTGATTCAGAAAGTGCTGTTCAGTTATTCTTTGACGGTGAATTCAACGCTATGATGGCCATGATGGTTAAAGGCCCTATTGGCAAGTTTATTGAAACTTTAGCAAACAATATGAACAAACTTTAATAATGATAAATTATTAATTGTCTGAGTCGTCCTGAAATAGGTTGACAGGTTTCACAATATTAATTAAAACCAGTAAAGTTCTCTTTGCTGGTTTTTTGATATACAAAATTAGGTGTTTTCATTTTCAAGCTTAAATGCGGCCTTTTTTGATTATAGCATTCTATAGATTCTTTAATTAATTTATTTAATTCTACTGCTGATTTACATTTATAGATTAAAAATTCATGCTTTAAAATCCCATTGATTCTTTCTGCTAAAGCATTCTGATAGCAATCATATCCATCGGTCATTGATGGTTCAATATTGTTCTTTCTTAATTCATTCTGATAAATCTGGGAACAATACTGAAGCCCTCTGTCTGAATGATGTATAAGTGCAAGTTTGTTTTTTCTATTTTTAACTGCCATTTTCAGGGCTTTAACAACATTCTCTGCACTCATATCGTCACTTAAATGATAGCCGACAATTTTCCTGCTGAAAACGTCTGTAACTAATGAGAGATAATGGGTTCTTTCATATGATTTTACATAAGTTATATCACTTACAAAGACCTGTTCGGGCCTATGCACATTAATATCTTTTAGAAGATTAGGATATTTATGAAGCCAGTGTTTAGAAAAAGTTGTTTTAATATAACTCTTTGCAGGCTTTATAAGCAGCTGCTCTCTTTTTAAATACTTGAAAAATGCATCTCTACCGATTTTAATTCCATTTTCAGCAAAACAATGCTCCAATAAAAAATAAAGTTTTCTTGTGCCTAATCTAGGCATTATTCTTCTTTGTTTTTCAACCAGTTCCCTAACTTTGAGCAATTGTTCTTCGCGTATTAGTAAACGTGATTCATGCTGATAAATCGATTGTCGGCTTATCCCAAATAATCTACAGGCATAGGACATACTTATTCCTTTTTCCTGCCGGATGCTTCTGATGGTTTGGGAGAAAACTTTTTTCTGATTTGAGTTCCATATTGACTGTCAGAAATATCAATCATAGTATTAAGAACCATGTTTTTCAGTTTTTCATCTGCCAGTTCTTTTTCTAATCTTTTGATAATCTGTGCCGGAGTTTCTTTTGATTTTGACATAAAAAGAAGATTAGGTTTGCTCCAGTCTAAGTTACCAAATTTTCGTAACCAAACCAAAAC
>NZ_WWEM01000005.1 GCF_019308285.1 Flavobacterium quisquiliarum | reverse complement strand
TACGAAAAACAATATTTGGACGTCAAAAACTTAAAGCGAATACTTTTATTGGCGGGGTTGCAGGTACTATTAATACTCCTAATTTATTAGCTACAAAATTAGGTATAACAGTTGGCAGAATTAGAAGTTTTAAAATAACTGGTTCTGACATATCAGCAGAAATAACAGGAGGGACTTATTCAATTCCTGCTAATGCCTTTTTAAGTTTAACATCAATTACTTATTTTCATGATTTATCTGGCTTAGTAACATCTATAGGGACTAATTCATTTTATGGCTGTACTTCGCTTTATGGATCTGTAAATTTTTCAAAAGTTACAAATATAAATCAATCTGCTTTTACAGGATGTACTTCTGTAACAAGTTATACTTTTCCAGAACTTGTAACAATATCCGGAGGACCTTTTATTGCAAATGGGGCGTTTACTGGAAATACAAATCTAACATCTTTCAATGCTCCAAAATTAACTTCCCTGAATGGTGGAAATGCTTTTAACGGTTTAGCAAACCTCGCAACCTTTAATGCGCCTTTATTAGTTTTGACTTCCTCAAACGGAAATGCTTTTCTTAATTGTTCTGGACTGTCTAGCTTAACTATTGCTTCTCCTTCAGCTGTACCCGAAAATGCATTTAGTGGATGTTCAAAAATGACTTCGGTCAATTTATCCAATACAACTTCAATTGGAAACAATGCTTTTGATAGCTGTGGCTTATTAAATAATGTTGTAAATATGGATAACGTGATTGCTGTCGGAACCAGAGCATTTTTTAACTGTTTGAATCTTTCAAATTTTTCAGCAAATTCAGTTAAAAGCGTAGGGCAATCAGCTTTTACAGGATGTACCTCAATAACAAACTACACTTTTCCAGAACTTTTAACAGTATCCGGAGGTCCTTTTATTACAAATGGGGCGTTTACTGGAAATACAAATCTAACATCTTTCGCTGCTCCAAAATTAGCTTCCCTGAATGGGGGAAATGTATTTAACGGTTTAGCAAACCTGACTGTTTTTAATGCACCGCTATTAGTTTTAACTTCCGCAAACGGAAATGCTTTTCTTAATTGTTCCGGACTGTCAAGCTTAACTATTGCTTCTCCTTCAGCTGTACCCGAAAATGCATTTAGTGGGTGTTCAAAAATCACTTCGGTCAATTTATCCAATACAACTTCAATTGGAAGCAATGCTTTTGAGGGCTGTATCTTACTAAATAATGTTGTAAATATGGATAACGTGACTACTGTTGGAACCAGAGCATTTTTTAACTGTTTGAATCTTTCAAATTTTTCAGCAAATTCAGTTGAAAGCATAGGGCAATCAGCTTTTACAGGATGTACCTCAATAACAAGCTACACTTTTTCAGAACTTTTAACAGTATCCGGAGGTCCTTTCATTGCAAATGGGGCGTTTACTGGAAATACAGATCTAACATCTTTCACCGCTCCAAAATTAACTTCCCTGAATGGGGGAAATATTTTTAACGGTTTAACAAACCTGACTGTTTTTAATGCACCCCTATTAGTTTTAACTTCCGCAAACGGAAATGCTTTTCTTAATTGTTCGGGACTGTCAAGCTTAACTATTGCTTCCCCTTCGGCTGTTCCTGCAAGTGCATTTAGTGGATGTTCAAAAATCACTTCGGTTAATTTATCCAGTACAACTTCAATCGGAAGCAATGCTTTTGAGGGGTGTACCTTATTAAATAATGTTGTAAACATGGATAAAGTCACTGCTGTTGGAAATTGGGCTTTTAGCAATTGCTCTTCTATTGATCCCATTTCTATGCCTCAATTGCTAAACTGCGGTTCTACAACTGGTAATAATTCGGTATTTTTTAATGTTAAACTTAATACTACAATTACAGTCCCGATAGCTTTACAAACAGCAAATGGTGGAGCTCCAGATGGCGATTTAGTTTATGCAGCCAATACTAGAGGTGCAACAATTATTTACGTATAATACCACAAAATATGAACACAACCCACAACAGAATAAAAGTATCTGATCTAGAAAAAAATGATCCAGATAAAATTCTAATTACCAATGAAGATGGAGAACTCGAATTTAATGATTTAACCTCTTCCTTAGATTTCAAAACAATTAATGGAGAATCTATTATTGGAGATGGAAATATTGATTTATCAACTAAACAAGATATCTCAAATCAAGTCACTGTAGCGTTACCCGCTACAGTTCAAGATATATGGCATGGAAAAACTGTAAAATTCACAGGGACAGGAACATTAACTATTCCTGGTTCCTTCTCCAATCCAGGAATGTGCTTTGAAGGAATTACAAAAACAGCAACTAATTTAAGCTGGTCTATT
>NZ_WWEM01000043.1:96065-115132 GCF_019308285.1 Flavobacterium quisquiliarum | reverse complement strand
TGAATGACAGGCTCAAAGGAAATTCAAAACAGACTTAAATCAACATCCCATGTTTACTAAAATGAAAAATATAGATAACGCTTTCAGATATGTGAGAGGATTTTCAATGCTTGTAATTTCAGGCTGTATAATTATAAGCTGTTACGCTGTTTACAAGAGCTTGCAGACAGTAAACCTTATGCAGGATAAAGTCTATATTCTGGCAAACGGCAAAGCGCTTGAAGCTTATGCTTCAGAAAGAAAAGATAATATTGCTGTGGAGGCAAGGGATCATGTGAAAACATTTCACAAGTTTTTCTTTACGCTTGATCCCGATGATAAGGTCATTAAAACGAACATCACAAAAGCGCTTTATCTGGCAGACGACAGTGCAAAACGCATCTATGATGACCTGAAGGAAAATAATTTTTATTCGGGCATTATATCGGGAAATATCAGCCAGTCGATCCAGATTGACAGTGTGAGCATCGATATCCGTGAATATCCATATCGTTTTAGATGTTATGCCAGACAAAGTATTATCCGCACTACCAGCATTCTGAAAAGAAGCCTGCTGACAGAAGGTGCTCTTCGCAATGTTTCGAGAAGTGATAATAATCCGCACGGGTTTCTGATTGAGCGGTTTAATACAATCGATAACAGGGATTTATCAGCTGAGACCAGAAAATAAAATTCATATGAAATCTTTGTTTAAAAAACGCACTCAGCCTATGGTTTATCACAAGTTTTATCTGCTGGCACAGAAAAGATGGGCTGAAAAAATGAAGGGATTCACAGATGGAATGTCAAAGAAACAGCTCATCTGCGCGCTGCTGCTGTTTACGCTTTTAACATCAGGGCTTTTCATCTACAATCTTTACCGATCATTCTATAAGTAAGCTGAGGTCTCAACGGTATCAAAAATTAGGACAATAAACTTAAAAAACTAAAACTATGGAAGAGAAAACATTATCAATCAAGGATTCTAAAAAGAGAAAGATGCTTTTAATGCTGCCTCTTATAACGCTTCCATTTCTAACATTCTTATTCTATTCCCTAGGAGGAGGGAAAATGGAAGCTAAAACAGCAGAGAATGACCAAAAGAAAGGATTTAATTTTAATCTGCCGCTGCCTAAATTTAAAGAAGACGCAGCACTTGACAAGATGAGTTATTACGATCAGGCGGCAGTTGATTCAATAAAACTGCGAGAACAGATAAAGAAAGATCCTAATTATTTTGCTGATAAAGCCTCTGAAGATAAAGTCAGTTCTTTTTCCGCAGATGATTTTGAATCCGGCAGTCTTTCAAAAAACAGATCGGCTTTTAATTCGCAGTCTTTTCAGGACCGAAATGAACAGAAAGTTTATGAGAAACTCAGGGCTCTTGAAAAAGTAATCAGCCAGCCTGCAGCTGCAGCGAGTTACGGTCAGGATATGAGGGAATTTGAAAATTATGGGAGCTCTAGAGCAGAATCAGAAGAAATCAAAAAACTCGAAGGATTAATGTCAGCCATGAGCGCACCGCAGGAAGCTGATCCTGAACTGCAGCAGTTAGGAGGCATGCTGGAAAACATTCTGGATATTCAGCATCCCCAGCGTGTGCAGGAACGGCTCAAGCAATCATCTGACAGTAAAAAGGGAAAAACCTATTCAGTACTGAAAAAAACAGAAGAAGATAATATTAGCTCAATGGAGCGGAATGCCAACTCGCAGAGCTTTATAAAAACAAATGCATTTTATTCTCTGGACGAAGAACAGGCCTCTGAAGAGATGCAGAATTCTATTGAAGCGGCTATTCATCAGAACCAGACAATTGTCAATGGATCGGTGGTCAAATTAAGGCTGTCGCATGATATTTTCCTGCAGGGAACAGCCATACCCAAGAATACTTTTCTGTACGGAATAGCGGCTTTAAAAGGAGAGAGGCTGGAGGTTAAGATTAGCAATATCCAGTACAATAATTCCATATTTCCTGTCGAGCTGGCAGTTTATGATATTGACGGCATTGACGGCATCTATATTCCTGGAGCTATCAGCAGGGACGTTGCCAAATCATCGGCAGACCGTTCCATACAGACGCTCGGTCTTACAGGTGTCTCGGATTCATGGGGGACGCAAGCTGCAGGGATGGGCATCGAGGCGGCAAAAAGTCTTATGAGCAAAAAAGTAAAACTCATAAAAGTGGCTGTAAAGGCAGGATATCGGGTGCTGCTGTACGATGAAAAACAAAAGAATTTAAAACCTTAAAAGAGAAAAAAAATGAAAAAAGTGAAATATTTGTTTTTGATCAGCTGGATGCTGGTTTGCTTTTCTGCTTTTCCGCAGTCTAAAGGAAGAGAGACCGCCTTTTACGAAGACCATTATAAGAATCTGCAGGTCGGCTTCTCGAAAACCACAAGCATTGTTTTTCCTTATGCAATTAAGAGCATTGATAAAGGGAGTGCAGATGTGCTGGTTCAGAAGGCCAAAACTGTGGAGAATATACTGCTGATAAAAGCAGCTAAGCAGTATTTTTTTCAGACCAATCTAACGGTAATAACATCAGACGGTAAATTATACGTTTTTGTGCTGAATTATAATGAAGACTGCCCTGACTTAAATATTAAAGCGGACAATGCATCTGGCGCGTCTAGGGATGTGATATTTTCTTTAGAAAACGAAAATCAGAAAAGGATTGAGCAGTGTGCGTCGCTTGCATTATCGAAAAGGAAAAAGGCCACCGGTTTGAAAAAATCCAAGTATCAAATCAGCATTGAAGTAAACGGCATCTTTATACAGCAAGACATTTTATATCTGCGGGTTGTTTTCGAAAACAAATCAAAGATTAATTACGATATTGATCAGTTTCGTTTTTTTATAAGAGACAGGAAAAAATCAAAACGTACCGCGTCTCAAGAAATAGAATTACAGCCCTTGTACACAACTTCAGCCTCTTCAGTTATTCCTTATCAATCTTTAATAATGAAGGTGTATGCACTGGAGAAATTTACAATTCCTGAAAGTAAATATCTCACCCTTGAGATGATTGAAAAAAATGGCGGCAGGCAAGTGGAAGTTGATATTGATAATAATAACCTGACTGATAAAGTATTTCCGATTACGGAATTCAATATTGATTCTTTTAAGCTTTAAAATAAATTATGATAATCAATTTAGCTGACACTGAAATGATACTCTCAGTCGCTGAGGTAATGGCTTATAATGGATATCAATTTGCAGCTTGTGATTCCTGGCAGATTATTGAAAATGATAAAATAGAGTTTTTCAGGAACTCACAGGATGCAGAGGAATATTGTCTTATAATGACTAAGGGCGCGGACCATTTTATTAATATGCCGACAGATACCCTTATATCTAATCTAAAAATGGTCTTGGAACACGGAATTGACACCACAAAATATGAAGAATTTAATCTTTTAGGATATGTTCACGGTGTGAGACTTAGGAGAGAATTGTTAGAAAATAACTTTAATACTAATACTATGAATCAGAAAAATTTAGAATACCTGAAAGACCAGTTAAAATATACTGGATTTGGAGAAACGTTCGATACAGAACTCAAAGAGAACATGATGAAAGGTGATAAGGATTTTAAAATTATGCACACCGGTATTATGAATAATGGGCTGCCAAATAAAGATACCCTGACTGTAGAATTAAATTTTAAAAAATCTGAGCAGACAGATATGTATTTTTTTAATTCCTATCATGTGAATCTGCAGAAAGAGGAAAACAAAGCGGGGCTGGAACAAACTTTTTACATTAACAAAGACAGCGCCACCATTACCATGAAAGAAGCCTACAATTTGATGGAGGGGCGCTCTGTGAATAAAGATCTAAAGACAAAAGAAGGTGAAAGTTACAATTCTTGGATAAAAATTGACTTCAAACAGGCAGATGACAAAGGCAACTTCAAGCTTAACTATTATCATCAAAATTATGGCTATGATTTGGAAGCCAGTCTTTCAAAACATTCGATTAAAGAATTGAATACTCCGCAGTATAAGGAGGACCTTTTGAATTCGCTTAAGAAAGGTAATCTACAGTCTGTGACTTTTGTTGTCGGCGGTGCTGAAAGTAAAATGTATGTTGAGGCTAATCCCCAGTTCAAGACAGTGAATGTCTATGACACAAATCTCCAGCGAATTAACCATCGCGAGAGTAAAGAAGAAAAAAAGGCTGAATCTCAAAAAGAATCAGTTTCCAAAGATCAAAAAAAAAATCTAGATTCTGAGGGTGATTCAGGGAAGAAAGACAATAAAGTAAAGAAAAGAAAAACTCCCACACTTTAATAATTATGGAAAAGATAAAGCCCTTGTCGGAATTTTTCACCGCAATTGAGAAAGACTACAGGATTGGTCCAATGCATATTGCTATTTATGCAGCTTTATTGCAGTTTAGATCGGTAAAGGGCTTTATTAATCCAATTTTTGTATTCAGCTCTGAGATTATTATTATAGCTAAAGTTTCCTCAGCAAATACATATCATAAGTGTGTCAAGGAACTTCATCAATATGGCTATATAAAATACAAACCATCTTTTAAAAAAAACCGCGGGAGTGAGGTGCATTTTCTGTTTTCAATTGAAGAAGATAGTTAAAGATTCTGCAACTAATAATTTTATAACATTATGATATGAATGAAATTGTAACCAAGGAAGATCTGCAACAGTTTGGTCTTCTTTTACTAGATAAAATACAGGATATATTTAAAGAAAAGGTTTCTAGTTGCAAAGAAAATATGGAACCTGAGTGGCTTAGAAGCAAGTCTGTTAGAAAACTGCTAGATATTTCTGCTGGTTCAGTCCAGAATCTTAGAGTATCAAATAAAATACGCTTTAAGAAAGTTTTTGGATCCTATTACTATAACAGAGAAGATCTTCAAAAACTTTTTGACGATGAAAAATAATATTGGATTGAAGGGAAAGCAGATTATGGGTTACTTGTCAATGTACATTAATGACTCTGATCTTAATGTCTGGCATCTGTCAATTTTGACAGCAATATTGGGATTGGGATATAAGCAAGGGGATAGGAGGAGGATAAAAGTCAGCCGCAGCAAGATTATGCAGCTGTCGCATGTGAATACGCTGCCGACTTACCATAAGTATTTTAAGCAGCTTCAGGATTTAGGATACATTAAATACACGCCGTCGTATCATCCAGGTTATAAAAGTGAAGTAAAACTATGTAAGAAGAGGTTATCTCAAAATATTTGAGATAACCTCTTTCAGGCTTAAATACTTTTTGAGATCATTTCTCAAGAAGAAATGTTGTGTTTCTTTTTGATAGCCTGGATTTCTTTTTCAAGTCTGCTGAGAACTGCTAAGTCTGGTTTAGACATTTTGGTCTCAGATTTATTGAGTTTTTTATTCAGAATAGACATTTCACGTCCAATTGTTGCCTGTTCAGTTATAGCATAGGCTTCAGTCTGTTTTACCGAGGCGTGGCCAAGCAGTTCTTTTACGACATTAATGGGGACATTATTATTTAATGTAACAGTGCTTCCAAATGTTCGGCGGGCGATATGCGTGTTTAATGTAAATGGAAAACCGCATAAGACTGCCACCTCTTTCAGGTACTCATTCATTTTTTGATTGGAAGAAACTGGTAATACAGTTCCGCGCTGAATGCATAGCTTATGATCTTTATATTTCTCAATGATTTTTAGCGCCTGAGGGAGCAGCGGAACATTAGTCGTAGAATTTGTTTTCTGTCTTTCGGACATGATCCAGAGGTTGCCGTCTATCCCTTCTTTGATGTCAGTTTTCTTTAGCTGGTATGCATCTATGTAAGCAAGTCCAGTGTAGCATTGGAATACAAATACGTCTCTTACAACATTGAGCCTGTCAGTGGTAAAATAATGCCTTTCCAGTTCATACAATTCCTGAGTGGTAAGCGGTTTTTTTACTATTCTTGTTTTACGACCTTTAAAGTTTTTAAAAGGGTCTTTCGTTATTAACTCATTGTCAATGGCGCGAATTACAATCTTTTTAAAATTTGCAATGTATTTTAACGTGGTGTTGTTGCTGCAGTCACGCACTGTTCTGAGATAAAACTCAAAGTCTTTTACAAATTCGAGATTCAAATCCGCAAATTCGACATCCTCTTTTTTAAACTTGAATTTAATAAAAGCGGTTAAATGGTTTTTGGTAATGGTAAACCTGTCAAGAGTGCCTTTTGCATATCCTTTTCCTAGAAGTGCCTGCATTTCATCGTTATGCTTCTGGAATTCTTCCAGCACCTTAATCTTTGGTGCTGTTCTCCCAAGTATTTGATCCATGATTTTTTCAGCGCTAATTGATTTACCGCTGTACATCATTTCTGTTTTGATTTCATTGATTTTTAAAGTTAATGAATCCAGAAAGAAGTTTAAAGACTTTGCATCTTCTTTAGTGCCGACTGCTCGTTCAGTTCTTTGATCCCATCTTGAATACTCCCATTTACGCTTGGTTGAAGCTTCTTTAGGGATGCCGTCTACGGTTATTCTAAAGTAAACCGTTCTAATTCTTTTGTCATTACTGGTTATTTTCATAAAGAAAACTAACCCAAAACTGTTTTCTAACATAATTCAGCTTTTTAGATTAATAAATGTAGAATTATAGCGTCAAAAAAACAAGTCGTTAACCTCGTTAACCCCTTTGTCTATAAGGGATTGTTTCAAATTCTGTGGCAGTTTTTCTTGGCATACCAAAGTGCCACGATTCTGCCATAGAGATTTTGTGCAGTTTTAAAAAATATGAAAAGCAGGATGAAATAAAAAAGCCTGCGAATCTTACGATTTGCAGGCTTTACCACGTTTTTTGCGGGTTTTTGAAAAGATTGAAAAACTTTCGTTTTGGCTTCTTTTACCCTTTTGGTGGGGAGAGCAGGATTCGAACCTGCGAAGTTTTCACAGCAGATTTACAGTCTGCCCTCGTTGGCCGCTTGAGTATCTCCCCGACTCTCTAGCGTTGTGCTTAGTTGTTCTAAGCGGTGGCAAAGATAGGAACTCTTTCTACATTTCCAAATAAAAAAAGCACTTAATTTTAAGTTATTTTAAAGTTATTTTTTAATTCATTGGTATTGAATAAAATAAAAACACTTTAAAATTTATTTTTTTTGGCTTGTTATTTAAAGTAAGATTATTTTTACTTGATGTTTATGGTTTTAATTCTTTGAAAAAGCTGTCAACCACTGTTTTTATTGACCGTGTTGAATAAATATTGAAGACAAATGTTTTTTTAAATTGTTTTGCAATTGATTTGTTTTAGAATAAACATAGATCAAGTCATCTTGTATTACTCTTTTTTTAACTGACTTTTTTCTTTTTGATAAACTGCCGTTTTTTTTTGTCTCTCTAATACCAGAAAACAAAAAAATCTCCACAAGGGAGATTTTTTATTCTGAATACTTATAAATATTATTTAGCTAAAAGCTCTACGATTTTTGCCTTTAATTCTTCGCCTCTCAAATCCTGAGCTACTACTTTTCCTGATGCATCAAGAATGAAAGTAGCTGGAATAGATTCAACATTGTATTGTTTGGCAATTGGCTCGTCCCAAAATTTTAAGTTTGAAACATGAGTCCAGGTTAATCCATCTTTTGCTATAGCTTCTTTCCATTTTGCAGCATCTTTGTCTAAAGAAACACCAACGATATTTAAACCTTTTGAATGTAATTCTTTATAAATAGCTACTACATTTGGATTTTCTTGTCTGCATGGTCCGCACCATGAAGCCCAGAAATCTACGATAGTTACTTTTCCTAAACTTTGTTTTAGAGAAACTACTTTTCCTTCTGGATTAGGAGCCGAAAAATCTGCTCTTCATTTAGCGCTGCCTACTGGTGCAGCTGTAGCTCCAACAGATGGCAATTTTGCTTGTCCAAATCTAGTTTTGATTTCTTTTCCTGGAGCAGTGTTTTTTACAGACTCATCTAAAGAGTTGTAAATGCTCTCTAATTTTTTAGTATCAGCTGTAGGATCATTCAACATCTGTTGAACAATTAAAACAGTGATATAAGATTTTGGGTGATTTTCAGCATAAGCTAAAAATTTCTTTTTGCTGTTTTCTCCAACTTCTTTTTGGATTTCCATGTATTGTTTCATCAAGCTGTTAATAGTTGCTGTATCTTGAGCTTGTTGAGCCTGTTGCATTTTTTGGTTGTTCTTTTTCTGAAAATCCACCAAACTTTTTTGAGTTTTGTTCATATCTTCAGTAAAAGTTACATACTCATCATTGTTGTAAGTTCCAGAAACTTTAGATTTATGAATACTATCTTTATCAATAGCAACATTAATTTCTCCAGTTTCAAGAATTAATGGAATAGGAGCGTTAGCACCTTCTAAAATCAATGTATGGAAAGCTGGTTCACCTACTTTTCCTTTTATTTCAAATTTTCCGTTTTCAACTTTTACTGTATCAAGAGCAATAGTCATTCTTGTAGCAGGATCTGCACCTTGTAAAATGATAGTTTTTCCATTTTCAATTCCTTTAGCAGTACCTGTAATAAGGTATTCTCCATCTTTAACTTTGCTGCAAGAAATGATAGCTGCAGAAGCCGTAAGTACAAAAAGTATTTTTTTCATTATAAAAAATTAATTAGTTAATTGATTTGTGCAACAAAAGTATCTAAAAATATAAAACATACAGAATTTTGGAACCTAAAATTTTGTTATAGTTTTTTTTGATTTAAAATGCCTATAATCAATATGTTTGTTGACTTAATTTGATTTAAAACTCTTAATTAGAAACTTCGTTACGAACTCCATATACGATTTTTTAATTTTTAGACATAAAAAAAGCACTCATTTGCAGGAGTGCTTTTGGATAAAATATACTGTTTTATAAACTATTCTTGGTTTGTTTTCTTTCTCCAAGTAAAAGAGTTTAAGATATGTCTTTTTGCAAATCTTCCCGGAGAATCAGCGTTTACCATTTTAACGTAAGTTGCTTTAGGAACACTGATATATTCGTAAACACTTCCGTTAGAAAAATCAATAATCAAACGGCCTTCTACAAATTTGTAATCTGTAATAGTACAAGTTGTAATTGTCTCTGTGTACTCAGGTAAATTAAGTTTGATAGTATCAGGGTGAATACTTACTAAGAAATGGTAAGCTTCGATAATCGTTTTACTTTTTTCTTCTGCAGCTTTTAAACCAGCTTCGTCTCCAACAAATTTATCTGGATGAGATTCTTTCATCGCATTACGGTAAATTGTTTTTAAATCTTTTAACTCTGCAGTTTTTTCTACGTTTAGTAACTTGCGGTATTCAACTATTTTTTTCATAAATAAAAGGTAACTACTTGTCTATTAGTTTGAAATCGATATTAATTAGTTCAAATCGACAAATTTTTTGCAAAGGTACACTTTTTTTTAACTTTTTAGTTTTGATGGAAAAAATAATAAAAAAAGTTAACGGTAAGTTTAATTTAACCGCAAAGTACGCTAAGGTTTACGCAAAGAACGCAAAGTTTTTTATTTAAGTTTATCTCTAAACACAAAGTTCGCAAAGCTATATCGATACAAAGCTTTACGAACTTAAATATTCTCAATTTATAACACTCAGTAAAAAATAGACTTAGCGTTCTTTGCGTTAAAAAAAACATTTCAAACTAAAAGTTTTACATAGGATGTTTTTCTACCGCAAAGCACGCGAAGAATTACGCAAAGTGCGCAAAGTTTTTTTGTTTAAGTGTATGTGTAAACACAAAGTTCGCAAAGCTATATCGATACAAAGCTTTGCGAACTTAAATATTCTCAATGTATAACACTTGGAAAAGATAATCTTAGCGAACTTTGCAGTAAGAAAAAAATACAAAATTTACAAAGCTACATCAACACAAAGCTTTGCGAACTTAATATTCTCAATCTATAAAGCCTAGTAAAATAACCTTTGCGCTCTTTGCGGTAAAAAAAACGCTCCAGCAAAACTTGAAAAGTAGAGCCTGAAATCTTAAACAAAAAACTACTCAGGCTTATGGTTGGCCTTGTCGAAGTTTCTTGATTTCTTTGGATATTTATCGTAGCTAATATCACTTGGGTTTTCAATGATTGACTTAATAGTAATCCAATCTCCCACTTGAAAATTAGATTGAACCGTTTTGTAGTCTAAAAGATATTCGCCACAGAAATAATTGTTGTTTTCATCTTTTTCGATAATACCGGTAAAAACTCCTTTTTGCGGCATTTTTTGTTGTTCATCTTTAGACATGATTATATGTTTTGAAATTAAGTAACAAAGGTAAGCAATTTAGGTTTGTTTTAGGAGTTCCGCGTAATCTGAGTATATTTGCAGCATGCAGAAAAACTTTAAACCACATCCTAATTCTTTTAAAAATACCTTTTGTATCTTTAATGAAGTGCTTCCGAATGCCATTGAAGGTTTAAAGAAACAATTTGAGAGTAAAGCAGGAAGTACCTATTATTATACTGAAGTCGGCATGTATCGCGTTTCTAATCACTGGGGAAGACTGGCTAACAGCAAATGGCGCTTGGTTGCCCGTGATCCTGAAACCGAATCGAAAACAAAAATTGGTTTTGCAAAGTGGGAAGAATTTTATCCGGATAATGCCGAAGAAAAACTGTATTACATCGAAGCCGATTTTGAAAAGAATCAAGCTAATTACCAGCATAAAAATAATCCTGAATATGACGGAAAAGCCGTTTTAAGAACGAGTTCTGAAACGACAAAACGTTTAAAACAAATCAGGAATCTTCAGCAGTTGACAAATTGGGCGAAACATTTCGATTATGATGATATTGATGATTTAAGAAAGCAAATCATTACCGAATTGATCTTCACAGAAAAAACCTTAGAACAAATTAAAAGAGAAGTATAATGGGACGCAATAACGAAAAGAACATCAAAAAGCACAATGACAAATTGCATAAAGCCCAAGCTAAGAAAAAACAAGCCGAAGTTTCGCGCAAAGAAAAATTAAAGGAAATCGTAAAAAAATTTAACGAAAGTAAAAACGAAGAGTAAAATAGTAGTTTCAAGTTTCAGGTTCCAAGTTAACTTTGCGAACCCGAAACCTGAAACCTGAAACTTGAAACTTGAAACAAAAAAACAAATGAATAGTAAATTCGAAACCCTAAAAGCAAGCGTACAAGAAATTATTGATTTGATCGCTGCAAAAAATGACAGAGAAGCCAATAATAAATTATTAGAAGTAAGCGAAACATTAGACGAAATGATTGATTTTGCTGAAGAAGATGAAGAAGTGAGAGAAATCACTCGTTATCAGGTTTTATTGAATCAGCTTCATGTGAAAATTAATGGAGAAGAACCAGTCGATGGAGAGTAAAAAATGCTACTGTGATACAGGATTGCTTTTTGAACACTGCTGCGGATTATATTTAAGCAATAACCAAAAAGCTCCTTCAGCATTAGCTTTAATGCGTTCGAGATATTCCGCTTATGTATCTCATAATGCTGATTATTTAATGGAGACAACTTATATTTCAGAAAGGAAGCATTATTCAAAAACTGAAATTTTAAGATGGGCAGTTTCTAATAAATGGCAGAAATTAGAAATTCTTAGTTTCACTGAAAACACCGTTGAATTCAAAGCATACTTTTTAGATTCAAATCATAAACCTCAGACACATTATGAATTTTCTACGTTTAAGTTCGAAAATGGAGCGTGGTATTATTTGGACGGAAAGTTTGAATAATTACTACATCTAACACTGTTAGTGGAGATTTTTTATTGAATATTTTAACTAAAAATTAATAAACTATTCGTTTTTCATAATTCTAAAAAGACGTAATTTTAGATTTATGAAAAACGAATTTAAAAAAGGCTTTTATTTTAAGACCTACGAAGCTCCTTTTCAGTCTCCGTTTGACAAACTTTTTGCGATTTTTAAAGAGTTAATCACCCATACTTCGGGCGATTTTGATGAAGCTATAAACTGGCTTAGGGAACTGGACAAAGAATACAAACTTACCGACGATAACTACACTATAGACGATTTTATTGAAGATTTAAAAAAGAAAGGTTATATCAGAGATGAAGTTAAAGGTGATGGAAGTTCTGGTTTGGGAATTACTGCAAAAACAGAAAGAGCAATCAGACAGCAGGCTTTAGATCAGATTTTTGGAAACCTGAAAAAATCCGGAAGCGGAAATCATAAAACCAAATATGCTGGAAGCGGTGATGAACATACAGGTGAATTCCGCGAATATAATTTCGGCGACAGCCTGGAAAGAATTTCATTAACTGAAAGCCTTCGAAATGCTCAGGTCAATAATGGTGTAGATAATTTTATGCTTACTGAAAACGATTTGATCGTAGAAGATGCACAATATAAAGCGCAAATGAGTACTGTTTTGATGATTGATATTAGCCACAGTATGATTTTGTACGGAGAAGATCGTATTACACCAGCCAAAAAAGTGGCAATGGCATTGGCAGAATTAATCACAACAAGATATCCTAAAGATACGTTAGACATTTTGGTTTTTGGTAATGATGCCTGGACAATTCCAATTAAAGATTTACCTTATTTACAAGTTGGTCCGTATCATACAAACACAGTTGCAGGTTTACAGTTGGCGATGGATATTCTACGCAGAAAGAGAAATACCAACAAGCAGATTTTCATGATTACCGACGGAAAACCGAGCTGCGTTCGAGAACGTGATGGTTCTTATTATATGAATAGTAACGGTTTGGATGAGTATATTGTAGATAAATGCTACACGCAGGCGCAACAGGCAAGAAAACTTCATATTCCGATTACTACTTTTATGATTGCTAGAGATCCATATTTGCAGCGTTTTGTGAATCAGTTTACTGAGGCCAATCAAGGAAAAGCATTTTATACTGGACTCAAAGGTTTAGGTGAAATGATTTTTGAAGATTATGAAGCAAATAGGAAGAAAAGGATTAAATAAAGGTTCTAAGTTGCTAAGATTCTAAGGATACTAAGGTTTCTTTGCAATCGAGTAAAAATAACGCATATCGTAGAGACGTACCGCAGTGCGTCTAACGCTCGCCAAATCAATTAATAAACAATCTATATTTCAATAAAATGGAAATAAATACTATAAAGACATTAGGTCAATTAAAAGCCACTGGATATAAAAGTACTAGCATTAAAGATGAATTGCGAAATAATCTTCGCGAAAAAATAAAATCTGGAAAGCCTGTTTTTGAAGGCGTTCATGGATTCGAAAATACCGTAATTCCAGAATTAGAAAGAGCTATTTTGTCTCGTCATAATATTAATTTACTTGGACTTCGTGGACAGGCTAAAACACGCTTGGCTCGTAAAATGGTTGAGTTATTGGATGAATATATTCCATTTGTGGAAGGTTCGGAAATTAATGATGATCCGCTAAATCCAATTTCTCGCTTTGCAAAGGATTTAATTGCAGAAAAAGGAGATGAAACTCCAATTTCTTGGTTGCATAGAAGCGAACGTTTCTTTGAAAAACTGGCAACTCCAGATGTAACCGTTGCTGATTTAATTGGAGATGTTGATCCAATCAAAGCGGCAAACTTGAAATTATCATATGCAGATGATCGTGTAATTCATTTCGGAATGATTCCGAGAGCCAACCGCTGTATTTTTGTAATCAACGAATTACCCGATTTACAAGCTAGAATTCAGGTGGCATTATTTAATATTCTGCAAGAAGGTGATATTCAGATTAGAGGATTTAAATTAAGAATGCCATTGGATATGCAGTTTGTTTTTACAGCAAATCCAGAAGATTATACGAATAGAGGAAGTATTGTTACGCCTCTAAAAGATAGAATTGGTTCGCAGATTTTAACTCATTACCCGGAAAGTATTGCTATTGCAAGAACAATTACAGAACAGGAATCTAAATTGGATAAAAACCAAACCGATCTTGTTTATGTACCAAGTTTGGCGAGAGATATTTTAGAACAGATTAGTTTTGAAGCCCGAGAAAGTGAATATATCGATAATAAAAGCGGTGTAAGTGCCAGAATGAGTATTACAGCTTTTGAAAATTTAATTAGTACGGCAGAACGTCGTGCTTTAATTTCTGGTGTAGAGAAAACAACTTTACGATTATCTGATTTTATCGGAATTATTCCAGCTATTACAGGAAAAGTAGAATTGGTTTATGAAGGAGAACAGGAGGGAGCCGATGTTGTGGCGGAAACTCTAATTGGTTCGGCGATTCGAACTTTGTTTCCAGAGTATTTTCCGAAAATTGAAAAACTAGAAAAACCAGACGAAAAAACGCCATATTCTGATGTAGTAGAATGGTTTTTTGCCGAAAGTGGTTTCGAATTATTAGATGATGCTTCGGATAATGATTATAAAAGTATCTTGGATGAAGTAACACCTTTAGATGATTTACTTAAAAAGTACCAACCAGAAACAGCGAAAGAAGATATTTACTTTTTGAAAGAATTTGTTTTATGGGGATTGGTAGAATATAAAAAGTTAAGCAAAGACCGATTTGACAAAGGAAATCAGTTTAGGGATATTTACGGAAGTTACATCAGTAAATTCTAAAAATAGTTGGAAAGATTTTTTTTCAACACATAGAAACATTCTCGATAGTCATCCGATTGTGCGGACATAAGTTAGAATAAAACACGAATTGCACGAAATGAAACGAAATGAAACGAAATGAAACGAAATGATATTAGTGAAATTAATTACACAAGCTATTTAGCAATATCAATTTGTGAAAATTTGTGCAATTTGTGGCAAAAATAAATCTGGTCTAGCTGGTTTTTTAAAACCGGTTGGACCATTTTGTTTTACAATAGTTTACTTTTACAGTCCAAATAAAAATCTATGTTATTTCTTATTCTAAGCATTTTGTGCAGTGTTATTGTGGGGATCATTTTCAAAATTTCAAGAAAGTACAATGCAAATCCTTCACAAATTATTTCATTTAATTACGTTGCGGCAATAGCACTTTGTTATTTTACTTTTAGCCCAGATCTTAACGCTTTAGATAATAATGCACCAATAGAAATCTATACAGCAGTTGGAATTTTACTCCCAATAGTTTTTCTTTTTCTAGCGCTTTCCATAAAATTCATGGGAATTGCAAAAACCGATGCTGCCCAGCGTTTGTCACTTTTTATCCCGATTCTGGCAGCTTGGTTATTATTTAATGAAGCTTTTAATACTTATAAAGTAATTGGGGTTTTAGTTGGTTTTGCCGCTCTTCTGTTTATTTTAAGAAAGCCATCCGATAATCAGGAAAATAAATGGATTTATCCCGCAATAGTTCTGTTTGGATTTGGAGTTGTAGATATTCTTTTCAAGAAAATTGCGTTATATACGGTTGTACCTTATACGACTTCTTTATTTTTTGTGTTTCTAATTGCTTTTGCTGTTTCTATAATTATTGTGGTGTATAAGCTTTTGACGAATAAAGAGAAATTGGAGACCAAAAATATTCCTTTTGGTATTTTGGTTGGAATCTTTAATTTCTGTAATATTCTGTTTTATTTGAAAGCACATAAAGCATTTGCCGAAAATCCATCAACGGTTTTTGCAGGAATGAATATGGGGGTAATTGTTTTAGGAACTATTGTTGGTGCTTATTTCTTTAAAGAGAAACTTTCTAAAATCAATATTTTCGGATTGTTTTTGGCCTTAATTGCTATTGTTTTTATCTTTTTATCACAACTGCAGTAATTTTTTTAATCTCTAATTCTTTAATTTACAGCTGATTTTGAGTTGTGTTTAAAATTAATTAAATTAAATTCTACTAATTCCATAGAATTTATAAATATAATTTGTAGCTTTGCTTCAACAATGAAAAACTTTAGCCGAAATATTAAGATGTCTTTCAACTGCAGCTTTGCGATGTGCTGCATGATGAATCACGTTTTGAAATGGCGTTAATAGAGAAAGTACTTGTTAGTTATTTTTTTTTTTAGCCTTTCATTGCACCATGAAAGGCTTTTTTTTGAATCATTAAAAAATAGAAATATGAGAACCAGCAGAAATAGAAAGATTTTAATGCACAGCGGTTTAATAAAAATTCTGTGTTGCAATAAATCTTAAAAAGTGAAATAGAAATTCTTCAAGAGAAGAATAAAAGATATAAAAGATAACCCAAACCTAAAAACTATAATTATGAGTTCAGAAATTATAAAACACAATCCCTTTCAATCGATGATTGATCGATTTAATATAGCTGCAGATATTTTGAATTTAGATGATTCTATCAAACAAAAACTGCAGAGACCAGAAAAACAGATTACCGTAAACTTTTCGATTACTTTAGATAATGGAAACGTTCAAAACTTTGAAGGATACCGCGTAATTCACAATACGGCTTTAGGGCCCTCAAAAGGTGGTATTCGTTACGATACTGCTGTAAATCTGGACGAAGTAAAAGCACTTGCCGCCTGGATGACCTGGAAATCTGCTGTAACTGGAATTCCGTTTGGCGGTGCAAAAGGCGGCATTATCTGTGACCCGAGAAAACATTCTAAAACCGAATTGGAAAAAATTACAAGAGCTTATACCAAAGCTTTATCAGATATTTTTGGCCCGGAAAAAGATGTTCCAGCGCCAGATATGGGAACTGGCCCAGACGAAATGGGCTGGTTAATGGATGAATTTTCTTTACTTCATGGAAAACCAATTCATGCTGTAGTTACAGGGAAACACCTTCATTCTGGAGGATCTCTAGGGAGAGTAGAAGCAACTGGACGTGGCGTTAGTATCATCAGTCTTTTGGCTCTTCAAAAACTGAAAATTAGACCTGCGAGAGCTACGGCAGTAATTCAAGGATTTGGAAATGTTGGATTGCATTCAGCTTTGTTTCTATATGAAAAGGGAGTGAAAATCATTGCGGTTAGCGATGTTTCAGAAGCTTTTTACAATCCAAATGGAATTAATATCCCAGAGTTGATTTTGTATTACAATCTGAATAACAAAACGATTAAAGGTTACCCAAATTCGGTTGCCATCAAACATGAAGATTTATTGCTTTTAGAAACTGATTTGTTAATTCCAGCAGCTAAAGAAGATGTGATTACGCAGAAAAATGCGGGCGATATTAAAGCAAGAATTATTGTAGAAGGTGCCAATGGCCCAGTTTCTTCAGATGCAGATCAGATTCTGCATGATAAAAATATATTAGTTGTTCCTGATATTTTGGCTAATGCGGGCGGTGTTACCGTTTCTTATTTCGAATGGCTTCAGAATTCACTTTTGGAGTCTTGGAGAATCCACCAGATTAATAAACGTTTGGAGGATATTTTAGAAAAAGGTTTTGATACTGTTTTTAGAGTGGCAGTAAAACACAATGTAACGCCTCGTATTGCTGCTTATATTATTGCTTTGAAAAAAGTAGCCGAAACACAGTCGGTTAAAGAAGTGGCTTTGGAAGCACCTCAATATAAACAGAATTAATAATCAGGTTTACTTCGTAAAAGATCATTTTCGTTGATTGCATTTTTAGTCTCCCTAAAAGCGTAATTGATGGAAATGTCTTTTTCGTTTGTGTTATTTGAACATAATTTTAGAAACGAAAAATATTACCCAAATGAAAAATATCAACTTTCTAGCTTTTGCCATGCCGGCCTTTTTTCTTTTTTTATTTTTAGAATATAAGCTTGCTCAACGCAGAAAAAGGCCTGAAATTTTTAACTACGAAAGCTCAGTTTCTAACATCAGCATTGGGATTGCTGAGCGTTTGATTAACTTATTTATTGCGGCTAGTTTTTATCAGCTCTATTATTTCATTTATGATGATTACAGACTTTTTGAGATTCCAAGTAATGCTTTTGTCTGGCTTGCCTTGATTCTTGCAACAGATTTTGTCTGGTATTGGTATCACAGATTAGGACACGAAGTCAATTTCTTTTGGGCGGCGCATATTGTACATCATCATAGTGAAGAATTTAATTTTACTGCAGCAGCAAGAATTACCACTTTTCAAGCCATTATTAGAACAGGATTTTGGTGTATATTGCCATTTATTGGTTTTCATCCTTCAATGGTAATTACCATGCTGATTGTTCATGGTGCTTATTCTTTTTTCACGCATACACAGCTTATCGGAAAAATAAAATGGCTGGAGTATGTTTTTGTAACGCCTTCTGTTCATGGAGTTCATCACGCTTCTGACGAGAAATATCTAGATAAAAATTACGGGGATATGTTTACTTTTTGGGATCGTCTTTTTGGAACTTTTCAAACCGAAGAAGAAAAACCAAAATATGGTTTAACGCATCCATTAAAAAGTTATAGTTTTTTATGGCAGCATTTTCATTATTATTTCGAAATCTACGAATTATGGAAACGCTCCAGCGGATTTAAAGCTAGATGGAAAGCCATTTTTGGAAGTCCAGCCCATATGGATCAAGATATTCGGCCAGTTCTTGAAAAACGTTTTCTACAAGATAAAAGCAATCCGCATCAACGACTTCGATTTAAAAATTACCTTTATATACAATTGGGGATCTGCACTTTCATTTTAACCGCTTTTACCTATTATTTTGATTATTTAGAAAGCTATGATAAGATATTTGTACTTTCATTGGTTATTCTAACTTTAATAAACTGCGGTGCTTTATTAGAACAACGAAAATGGATATATTATCTAGAGTATACCAGACTTGCTATGATTTCGACTTATTTTTTGTACGAAGAAGGTTTGCTGGTGTTTTTCTTTGTTCCAATTGCGATCATGATTTTTGTAGAACAATTATTCTCATTAAGCACCATTTATCAAAATACAATTTTACAGTTGGAACCTGTTGAATAGTTTTTTTTCAGCCACGAATTCACGAATTTTTATTTAAAATGATATGGAAATTTGTGTTCGATAATTATGCGAATTTATTGGAAAAAGAAAATTTGTGAATTCGGGGCGGAAAAACTTAAGTCCCAGAGGGACGAAATATTTATAGAAAAGATATTTGTTGTACAAAAGAGCTCCAGCGGAGCGAAATATTTTTTCAGCCACGAATTCACGAATTTTTATTTAAAATGATATGGAAATTTGTGTTCGATAATTATACGAATTTATTGGAAAAAGAAAATTTGTGAATTCGTGGCGGAAAAACTTAATTCCCAGAGGGACGAAATATTTATAAAAAAGATATTTGTTGTACAAAAGAGCTCCAGCGGAGC
>NZ_WWEM01000043.1:0-96015 GCF_019308285.1 Flavobacterium quisquiliarum | reverse complement strand
TTATAAAAAAGATATTTGTTGTACAAAAGAGCTCCAGCGGAGCGAAATATTTTTTCAGCCACAAATTCACGAATTTTTATTTAAAATGATATGGAAATTTGTGTTCGATAATTATGCGAATTTATTGGAACAAGAAAATTTGTGAATTCGTGGCGGAAAAACTTAAGTCCCAGAGGGACGAAATATTTATAAAAAAGATATTTGTTGTACAAAAGAGCTCCAGCGGAGCGAAATATTTTTTCAGCCACGAATTCACGAATTTTTATTTAAAATGATACGGGAAATTTGTGCTGGATAATTACACGAATTGATTGAAAAAAAAATTCGTGAATTCGTGGCTAAAAAAAACTTAGAACCTTAGCATCTTAGTAGCTCAGAATCTTAAATCGTTTTAATCTCCATAATTTTCTGCTCGAAAGTATCCTTAAAATCAGATTTACTTTTGATTCTGGTTTTATAAGTATAAATTGTAGCCACAGAAAGTTCTAGGAATTCTGCCATTTGATTGCTGTCTTGAATTCCTAATCTATACAAAGCAAAAATGCGTAATTCAGTGTTCAGAAGTTCGCCTTTTTTGACAATGCATTTATGATCGTTTGGAAATAATTTATTGAATTCTGTTACAAATGTTGGGAATAATCTCAGGAAGATTTCATCAAACTGATGAAATAAGTTTTCTCTTTCTTCCTTTACATTATAACGCTTTAAACTGGCAATAACTTCATCTGTTTTTTTGGTAATAATCTTATGAAGTGTACTTTTCTGAATATGATCGATTTTATTAATAAAGGCTGAAGTTGCTTTAATAAAATAGGTAATATATTCTTCTTTAATGGCATTGGCTTCGCTTAAACTTACATTCATTTCCTGTAGTTTTAAATAAGACTCAGCCATAGTTTTTCGGGCTTTATTTTTCTCTTTCAATTGTTTGAAGATGATTCCCAGGAAAACAAAAATAATTACCGTTAAGATGGTCAGCAGAATAATGATTTTTTCCAGTTTATCATTTTTATCTTTGACATTGTTCAATTGTGCTTTTTCTATAATTGGAAGAATTGATGAAATCTCAATTTTTCTATGTCTGGCATTGTAAAAAGTCGCATCATCCATTGCGATGTTAATGTATTCATTGGCTTTGTCCAAATAACCCATTTTAAAAAGTTCATTGGCTAAATTTCTGAGCGCAACGGTTTCTTTTGTTGCATTTTTAACATCGGCAATAGCGGCAAGAGCCAAATATTGAATCGCCTTTTTGGTATAACCTCTCTCCGAATAAATATAACCGAGACTCGAAGTCGCAATTCCATAATAATCTGGAGGAAGATTGTAATTGTTAATCCAATAACTGAAAGCAAACTCGGCACCACGCCAGTCTTGCTGTTTAAGACGTTTAAGGCTTTCTGCAGCCCAATATTCATTTGTATTCGTACCGATTAATTCCAAAGCTTTTTTTAAGAAATGATTACCCTGTTGGACATAATGAATATTAAAACGCTGATCACGGTTGTAATCGGCTAAATCATAGTAAGCACGGGCTTTTATGTTGTAATATTCAAACTTGTTTTTGATATCTAGTTTAGTGTCATCAATTACATTCAAAGTATCAATTGCTTCTTTAAAAAGTCCAGAAGAAAGCAGTACAAAACCTTCCTTAATACGGCTTTTAGATAAAAACTTCGGGTCTTTTAAAATCTTGGCTTTGATTTTAGATTGTTCCAAATAATAATAAGCAGAGTCGTACTTAAAAGATTTGTATTCATCAAAAAGTGACATGTAACAATTGTAAAGCTCTTCATTATTCTGACTGAGCGTAAACTTAGATACATTTTTCTTTAAAGCTTCAATTTTTCGATATTTCTGTTTTAGATAGACATCTTTTTTCAAAAGTACCTGATCTAATTCTTCTAAATAAGGATTTGTCTCTTTCGCAGTCAGAGAAAAACCTCCAATAAAGAAAAGGAGTATCAATATTCTTTGCATGATTTGGTTTTGGTTTAGAGTAAATGGGTTGTTTGATATAGTTAGTTAATTCGTTTTTAAAATTAAAAATAAGTTTGAAATTAAAGGAAACCTAAAATCTCAGAATCTTGTAAATAGTTTAATAACATCGCTTTAGAAGGAGTTTTTTGAATCAAAAATAAGCTGTAAATGTTAAAAACGGATAAATTATTTGCAATTATACAATAAAAACTATTTATATATATGCATAGTGAAAAAATAATAGCAAATATTTCACATATTGTCATTTTAACCATTAAAAAACTACTGATTTTTATCTAAACAGCGTCTTGATTTTTTATTTGTAAAAATAATTATAAATTATTGATATTCAAATAATTAATGTTTTTATTCTTCTGATTTTATCTTGATTTTTCTCAGATATTTTTTTTAAGTTTTATTTAACTTCTAGCTTCGCTCTATCCTTTTGAAGGGGTAACAAACTAACAAAAACCAAAATTTTATGAAATGTAAAAGCTTTTATTGGTTAGCTCTTTTAATGTGTTTTTTTGCAATTAGCTGCGATAACACAGAAGATGGAAGCTACGTAGATCCAATTACCATTTATGAGAAAGTAAACGGCAATTGGCAATTAGCAAATTTGAAAATGGTCGATGAAACTGCGAAAGCAAATAAGATCGAACCGAGTGAAGAAAACTTGAGTACTTATTTCAACTACGAAGATTTTAAAATCAACTTTAGCGTAGATGAAAAAAACAGGCCGACAAGTTATGAAGTAACTGGAAACGTTCCGCCTTTATTCGCTCCAAAAGGCTACTGGGAACTAAGTTCAGATTTCCAACAAACAAATGACCGTGCAACAAAAATCTATCTGTACAGCGATGCACAAAAAACGCAGAAAACAGATGAACTTCGATTGATGTCTGTTCCAGGTAAAAATGAAGAAATGCAGCTTCAGTTAGTACGTTCTTCAGGTGGTAGTCCGTTTGTGTCTTACATCTTTAAATTAAATGCTATTAATTAAAAAGTAATATGAAAAAGTTTATATATACAATTTTACTTGCCTTGTTGATGGCTCCTAATTTTATTCAGGCGCAAGAAAATGCTGGAGCTGTAGGGCCAATGTCATCATTTCCTGTGGTTTACAAATATGATGAACAAGTTACTTGGTATTTTGATTTATCAGGAACTACGTTTGCAGAAACAGAAGATTTGTACATCTGGATCTGGTCTCCATCTGAACCGGATGCAGGAAACTGGGAACATTCTTCGAGTTTTGCAAAACTGAAATATGAAGGGAATAAGGTTTGGAGTTTTACTTTAACACCAACCGTTTATTTTTCTAAAACTCCAGCTGAAATTGCTGCGAGCGCTGGATTTTGGTTTCGTTTAAAAAACTTTAACGGATCGAAACAAAGTGATGTTGCGAATATGCCGTATACCGATTTTTCTTCTTTCTACACAGCAAATGAATTAATCAGATCGTATCCTTCAAAACCTTTGATTGATAAGCCAGTTAGTATTTTATTCAATTCTAATTTAAAAGATGGTTTTGCGGGTGTTCCAAGCGTCCATTTCCATAGTGGTTTGAACAATTGGGCAGTTTTACAGGAATATCAGGCTTGGCTTCCAGATGTATCTGAAAAAACAAAATTGAAAGATTTAGGAAATGGTTTTTATAGAATGGATTTAATTCCGCAGCAGTATTATAATCCGCCTGCTGGTTTTGTTATGGAAAACATCACTTTCTTGATGGTTGCAAAAGACTGGACAACAAATTCTGGTGACCAGATTATTTATGCAGGTGAATTTATTCCGCCGCCACCGCCAAGCTTCAGTTTTTTCCCATTGCAAATTAGTCAGAAAGATTTCTTGGGAATGTCCAGAAAAAATAACGAAGTGGGTGTAAACAAATTGCTTTACACAATCACGGCAGGAACAAAAACATTCTCAGGTGAGTTTTCTGGAGGAACTACGGAAATTAAAGGCTTTGTGAATTTAGTTTCAGAACTAAACGGCCTTCCGAATTTAAGCGAAATCCACGTTTTGGTAAAAGACAATAAAGACAAAACGATTTCAGATACTACAATTCCGCTTAAAACTTTAGACAAATAAATCACTATTAAATTAAAACACCAATTCTAATGAAATGAGCATAAATGAAAAGTTGGTCGTAAAACCAATAGTTGATATGCGAATTACATATGACAGATAAAAACAATAAATAGTTTCATATGAATAGTAAAAATACAAAAAGCGTCCTGCATCAAATGTGGACTGCTAAAGCAACGGTATTGATGATATTTATGCTTTTTCTTTCTGCTGGTTTATTTGCACAAGGAAAAAAACAAATATCAGGAACCGTTTACGACAATACTGGCAGCGTTTTGCCGGGAGCTTCTATCATTGAAGTAGGAACAAAAAACGGAACTACAACAGATTTTGATGGTAAATTTAGTCTTCAGGTAGCCGTAGGAGGTGCAATCGAAGTTTCTTTTATTGGATCTACAACTCAGAAAGTTCAAATTACTGCTAATACTTCCAATTATGATGTGCGTCTGCAGAATGACGGTTATGCGTTGGCAGAAGTACAAGTAGTTTCTGTAGGTTATGGTAAAGTAAAAAAATCAGATTTAACTGGAGCTATTTCAACTGTTGGCGCAGATGATTTAGTAAAAGGAACTATTTCTTCTACAGAACAGGTTTTACAGGGAAAAGTTGCCGGTTTGAATATCATTCGTCCTTCCGGTGATCCAGCAGCAGGTTCTACAATCCGTCTTCGTGGAGGAACTTCTTTAACAGCTAGCAATAGTCCATTAATTGTAGTTGATGGTATTGCAGGTGTAGATATCAACGTGGTACAGCCGGCAGATATTAAATCGGTTGACGTCTTGAAAGATGCTTCTGCAACAGCAATTTATGGTTCTAGAGGAGCAAATGGGGTAATCATGATTACAACTAAATCGGGAACAAAAGGGGTTTCTGTAACTTATAATGGTTTATCAAGCATTGGTTATGTAACAGACAATTTAGATCTTTTATCTGCAAACCAATGGAGAGGTTATGTTCGTCAGAGTGGAAATGCAGATGCGGTAGATTATGGTGGAAATACAAATTGGCAGAAAGCAATCGAGCAGACAGCGATTTCTCAATCTCATACTTTAAGTATTAACTCGGGTAAAGCAGACAGCGGTTTTAGAACTTCTATCGGATATTTGAATAATGAAGGTGTTATTAAAAAATCAGGTTTAGAAAGAATCAGCGGAAACGTTAGTGCTTATCAGTTTCTTGGAGACAACAAAGAGGTAAAATTTGATATGGGATTATTTGCAAACATCGACAAATGGCACCCAATTGATTACAGAATTTTTGAAAGAGCTTATAACTTAAATCCAACAATCCCGGTTTACAACGAAGATGGATCATTTTCTTCTGTAACAGGAAATATTTATCAAAACCCGGTTGAGATTTTAACCAACAGAACTTTTGATAATGAAAGACACAGACTTTTAGGTTATTTCAAAACAGATGTGAAATTCTTAAACGATTTTACAGCTACAGCTAATATTTCGTTAGAGCATAATGCAGTAAAAGGAGGAACATACAAACCATCTTATGCCGTTATGGAAGGTCAGACAGAAGGCGGTTTTGCGCAAAGAACTTATGCTGAATTTACTAACGCACAAGGCGAGCTTTATGTAAACTACAATAAAACAATTGATAAACACAATATTAGTGCTTTGGCAGGGTATTCTTATCTAGAAAATATTTATCAAGGTTTTGGAGCACAGAGAGGTGGTTTCGTAACAGATGCTTTCAGCTATAACAATTTAGGAGCTGGTTACAATTATCGTTTAGGAGATGTGTATTCATATAAAGGAAAATCAAATTTAGTTTCTTTTTATGCTCGTGCCAACTACGGTTACGATGGTAAATATTTATTGACAGCAACTGTAAGACGTGACGGATCAAGCCGTTTTGGAGAAAATAATAAATGGGGAACTTTTCCTTCTGCTTCTGCAGCGTGGAGAATTTCTAACGAAGGATTTATGGAATCTTCAAAAGGTTGGTTAGACAACTTAAAATTGAGAGTAGGTTACGGAGTTACAGGTAATCAAGATGGAATTGGAGAGTACAAATCGCTTTCTATTTTAGGAGTTGGAAATGATAGTTACTATGATCCAGTTACTAAAACATGGAGTTTGGCTTATTCGCCAAAACAAAACCCAAATCCTGATTTGAAATGGGAATCTACACAGCAAATTAACGTTGGTTTTGATTTCGGTCTTTTCAACAGAATTACGGGATCTTTCGAATATTATTCAAAAACAACAAAAGATCTATTGTACACTTATGAAGTGCCTCAGCCTCCTTATTTAGTGGGAACTATGCTAGCTAACGTAGGAGAAATGTCGAACAAAGGAGTGGAATTGACTTTAAATGCAGACATCATTAAAGGAGAGAAGTTCAACTGGAATGCTAATTTGACTTTAGGACATAACGTTCAGAAAATCGAAAAACTTTCGAATCCAACTTATAAAACAGATGTAATCTACAGCGGTTCTTTACACGGTTTAGCAGGTATGTCTGGACAATATTCTCAGATTATTGCTGAAGGATATCCAGTTGGAACTTTCTGGGGATTCAGAAATGCAGGTTTAGATGCAGATGGTAAAATACAATATTACAATGCTGCAGGACAGGTTGTACAAGAAAGTGCTTTGGTTGATGCTGATAAAACAGACTTAGGAAATATCCAGCCAGATTTAACTTTAGGTCTTGCTATGAATTTTACTTATGGAAATTTTGATCTTGGAATTTCAGGATATGGAATGTTTGGACAAAAAGCTTTAAATGCAACTAACATGATGTTAAATGACCCTAATAGATTACCATCATTTAACGTTCCTGACGATTTCTTAAACAGCGGTATTACTTCTGCTCCAAAATATTCTGATTATTGGATCGAAGATGCTTCTTTCTTTAGAATTCAAACCTTATCACTTGGCTATACTTTGCCATTGAAATACAAAAAATCTAAAATGAGATTCTATGTAATGGGAGAAAACCTTTTTGTATTTACAAGCTACAAAGGTGTAGATCCAGAGATTGGGTTAAACGCTCAGGACGGAATTAATCAAACTGGAGTTATGGATCAAACTGGATTGGCTGCTCCTGGAATTGATAGATATAATAATTATCCTCGACCAACAACCATTTCTGTTGGACTAAATTTTACGCTGAATAATTAAGCGAATTGATAACCATAAAATATTAAAAATGAAAATCAAAATAACAGCAGCAATACTTTTAAGCATGCTTTTTACGGTATCATGTACTGATTTGAACGAACAGTTGTATGATCAGGTAGAAGATGGTGAGTTCGGGAATACAACTAAGGAAATTGATGCGCTGGTAGGTGGAGCTTATTCTTCGTTAAGAGGATTCTCTGATGCCATCTCAAATAACTTTCCAACCTGTGAATATGTTTTCTTTTTGAATGAAGTTGTTTCAGATGAAGCGACAATTCCAACAAGAGGAACCAACTGGTATGATGGCGGGCAGTATCAAGATGCACAAAAACATACTTGGAAAGCAGATAATAGAATGATCCTTTCGGCTTGGCGCTACAATTACACAGGAATTGCTAAGATCAATGCGATTATTTATCAAATCAATAAGTCGTCTTTATCTGATAAAGCTAAAGAACCCATTTTTGCAGAACTAAAAGCGCTTAGAGCTTATTACTACTACAATCTTTTAGATTTATTCGGAAATGTGCCAATTGTAACCAATTTTGAAGATACAGATCTGCCTTCGAATTCAACTAGAAAACAAGTTTATGATTTTGTTGAAAAAGAATTAACAGATGCTATTCCGCATTTAAACCCAAATGTGGTGTATTCTAAATTGACTAGAAATGTTGCCTATTCAATTTTAGCGAGATTATATCTTAATTCTGAAGCATTCATTGGCGTAGCGCGCTGGCAGGATTGTTTAGACGCATGCCAGAAAGTGACGGGCTATAGTTTAACACCAGATTTCTTTGCCAATTTCGTAACCGAAAATCAGACTTCATCAGAGATTATTTTTGCTATTCCTTATGATTCAAAAGCGGGTACAGTTGGAAACTACATGAATTCTATGTCTGCTCATTACAATCAAAAATTAGCGATTTCGCCAATAGGAAACTATCCGTGGAGTGCAAACGGAATGTGCGCACAGCCAGGAGTTTATTCCGCTTTTGCAGATACAGATAAGAGAAAAAAATGTATGCTCGAAGGAGATCAGATCAATTTAGCAACGGGTTCTGTAATTATGATGGATAATGGAGAACCGCTTACTTACACTGAGAACCTTAGAAGTTTAGAAGATGCTAAAGAAAATGAAGGAGTTCGTTTGGCTAAATATGAAATGAAAGCAGGAGAACAATGGGAACGTGATCACGATTTTGTATTAATTCGTTATTCTGAAATTTTAATGATGCAGGCAGAATGTTATGTGCGTTTAGGTTCGCCAGATTTAGCAAGACCATTTGTACAGCAAGTGACTGCGCGTGCAGGAGAAGAAATGCCGGCAACAATTGATTTAGCTTTTATTGATCAAGAATTGCTGAAAGAATTCACTTTTGAAGGAAGAAGAAGAACAGACAATATTCGTTTTGGAACATTCTTCCTGCCTTGGTGGTCAAAAGGTGCAACGGAGAAATACAGAGCGATTTTCCCAATTCCAAGCACTGTCTTAACAACAAACAAAAACCTGAAACAAAATCCTGGGTATTAGGTTTATGAATGTCAGTCTTCCATGTTGGTTAGTCGTGGAAGGCTGACATGTTTTTAAATAGTGTCATTTAAATAGATTAGGCAGTGTTTAAAAAATATTTAACACATAGAAACATAGATTTTTATGTGTAAAAGAAGCAAGAAAGAAACTAGTTTCCACACATAGCTATGTGAATTTATGTGAGTGAAACGCCTTTTTATGAGTTCTAAAAGCTATGTTTCTATGTGTTTAAATTATTAAGTATTATAAAAGAGTACATCAGTATGAAAAGATATATCACATCATTGGTTTTTGGTTTAATGAACATTGTGATGGTTGCCGGATGCAGCAGCGATGACAAAGGTTCAGATAAGCCAACAGAACCAGAAAAAACTGCACCTGTTGCGATTGAGAAAACCAACAGCACCAAAATTTATATGCACTACATGCCGTGGTTTGAAACCAACGAAAGCAGTGCCGATAAAAAATGGGGATATCATTGGACAATGGCCAACAAAAATCCGAACAACGTAGGAGCAAATGGCCGTAGAGAAATTGCATCTTATTATTATCCGCTGATTGGGCCCTATCATTCAGGCGATAAAAATGTGATTGAAAATCATTTATTACTGATGAAATATTCAGGAATTGATGGTATTCTGATCGATTGGTACGGCACTTATGATGTAAACGATTACCGAATGGTGAAAGAAAATACAGAGCAGCTAATTGAGATGCTGGATAAAGTAGGTTTAGAATATGCTATTGTTTACGAGGACCGATTTTTAACTAATGTTGTCAACGCTGGAAAAGCAATTTCGGTAACCAGTGCGGCAAAAACAGATTTAGCTTATGTTCAAAATAATTATTTTACTGATGCTAATTATATCAAAATTAATGGGAAACCTCTTTTGATGAATTTTGGTCCAATCGTTTTGCAGACTGCTGCCGAATGGACAAATGTGTTTGGAACATTAACTACAAAACCAACATTTTTAACGCTTTGGGATCATTCAGCAAAAGCAGGGGATAATGCTGCCGGAGAATATGCTTGGGTATACAAAGACAATACTTTCTTGACTAATTTTTACACTAATACAAAACCAAAATTAGGTATTGCAATGGGAAGTGCCTATCCTGGTTTTAAAGATTTTTATGCAGCAGGTGGAGGCGGAGCAGCAATTGGATGGACAATAGAACATAACAACGGAGCAACACTTGATGAAACATTGACTTTAGCAAAAAATGCGAATATCAATTATCTGCAGCTGATTACGTGGAATGATTTCGGAGAAGGTACAATGTTCGAACCAACAGTTGAATTTGGATATTCTTATATCGAAAAAATAAAAGCTTTTGCCGGAGTAAAAAGCACAGAAAATGTTTTTACCGATATCAGCAAATTGTATGATTTACGCGTACAGAAAAAAGGAAATGTCGATGCCCAGAAAAAACTCGATCAAGCGTTTAATTATTTTGTTTCGATGCAGTCTGCTAAAGCAAAACAGATAATGAGCGAAATTAAATAAAGCTGTAATTAATACAATTTACATAATGAAAAACAATAAATATAGATACTGTATAGTCGCGCTGGCATCCATGTTGCTTTTTGCCTGCAGTACTAAAAAAACGTATAAAATCAGTTCTCCTGAAAAAATCTCTGAACTTACCTTTGAATTAACTCCTTCTGGACAGCCACAGTATAGTTTTTCGTCTAACGGAAAATCGGTTATTGAGCCTTCTCTTCTTGGATTTGAATTTCAAGGATTGCCAAAAATGACCGATGGTTTTGAAGTAGTTTCAACAGAAGAAAAAGCAGCAGATGAAACTTGGGAACAGCCTTGGGGCGAATTCAAAAAAGTAAGGGATCATCATAACGAATTAATTGTTCACTTAAAAGAAGCAAAAGGCGAAGAGCGTTTGGTGGATATTATTTTCAGAGTTTTTGATGATGGTTTAGGTTTTCGATATGAATTTCCAAAACAGCCTAATTTAGGAAAAGTCAAAATCTCAAATGAGGTAACACAATTTACTTTTAAAGACAATAATGAAGTTTGGTGGATTCCGGTTCACCGCGAAAACAGTTATTACGAAAGTGAATACCGTAAAACGTTAATGAGTAAAACGGATACGATTAATACGCCTGCCACTTTTGAAACCAAAGACAAATTGTATGTAGCGATTCATGAAGCGAATCTTACTGATTTTGCTTCAATGACACTTTTAAAAACATCTGATAAACAATACAAAAGTGATTTAGTGCCATGGGCTGATGGTGTAAAAGTTTATGCTGAAACGCCTTTTAAAACACCTTGGAGAACAATTGTGGTAGGAAAAAATCCGGGAGAAGTAGCCACTTCAACAATTATGCTGAACTTGAACGAGCCTTCGAAAATTGAAGATTTATCTTGGATAACACCATCAAAATATATTGGAATCTGGTGGGGAATGCATTTAGAAAAGTACACTTGGGGGCAAGGGCCAAAACATGGTGCAACAACCAAGAATACTAAAGAATACATTGACTTTGCTGCAAAAAATGGTTTTGACGGCGTTTTAGTAGAAGGCTGGAATGAAGGCTGGGACGGTGACTGGACTGCTGATGGTTCTGCATTTAGTTTTGTAAAAGCTTATCCCGATTTTAATTTGGAAGAAATCACGAAATATGCTGCCGTGAAAAATGTTCGTTTGATCGGCCATCATGAAACTGCTGGAGCAACCAAAAATTATGAGAATCAATTGGAAGATGCTTTCAAATTGTATCAGAAAATGGGAGTGAATTCGGTTAAAACGGGTTATGTAAACAAATATTTGGACAAAAAAGAATGGCACGACAGCCAATACGGAGCGCGTCATTACAGAAAAGTAATCGAAACGGCTGCGAAATATCACATTATGATTGACAATCACGAACCTATGAAAGGAACGGGATTACAACGTACTTATCCAAATTTCATGTCGCAAGAAGGAGGTAGAGGACAAGAATATAATGCATGGTCTGTAGATGGGGGAAATACACCAGAGCATTTAACGACTTTACCTTTTACGAGAATGCTTTCAGGGCCTTTTGATTATACTCCAGGGAATTTCAATTTTGATTACAAAACACCATCAGGAGCAAAAGTACAAACGACTTTGGCAAATCAATTGGCATTATATGTTATTATTTTCAGTCCGTTGCAGATGGCTTCAGATTTACCTGAAAATTATGAGGGTAAACCAGAATTTCAGTTTGTAAAAGAAGTTCCTTGTACTTGGTCAGATACCAAAGTTTTAGATTCTAAAATTGGAGAATATACTACAATTGCGCGTAAAGACTGGGACGAGAAAAACTGGTATTTAGGTTCTATTACCAATAGAAATGCACGTGATTTAAAAGTAGCTTTATCATTCTTAGATCCAAACAAAGAATACGAAGCAGAAATCTATTCAGATGGACCAGGTGCCAATTATAAAACCAATCCATATCCGGTTACAATCTCTAAACAAAAAGTAAACAATAAAACCGTGTTAAACATTAAGTTGGCTGCTGGTGGAGGAACAGCAATAAAATTCTCTCCAATCGAGAAATAAGTTTTTTCAGTTTCTAAGATGCTAAGTTTCTAAGATACTGAGTTTTTTGAGTTAAGTAGTTTAAGTTTGGTAATAAACCCGATAGCAGTGCAGTTGTCGGGTTTGTTTTTTATTGTTTCAGGTTTTGTTGGGGCGGGTATTTTTTAACGCAAAGAGCGCAAAGGTTATTTTTTGCTAAGTGTTATGCTTTGAGAATATTAAGTTCGCAAAGCTATATCAACACAAAGCTTTGAGAACTTTATGTTGGTAAACATATTCCTAAAAAAAAACTTTGCGACCTTTGCGTAAATCTTTGCATGCTTTGCGGTAAAAAAAAATATACTCAAAGTATAGAAACCTTAGAATCTCAGTATCTCAGAAACTTAGCAACTTAAAAAAATCAATGTTTATAAAGCTTCACATGATTCCCAAAGCTATAAGTTGCTGTTAAAGTAGGACCATTATAACCCCATTTAAAGAAACCATTTAGCCTTTCTTTTTCCATATCAACTCTTACGTTTAATCCAGTATAACCAGCAGTCAGACTGAAATTTTGATAAACATTATACAAAACAGATAAATTATAACTCAACAATCTTCCGTCAAAATCATTGATTTTAATGGCAAAATAATTGAAGTTTGCATAAAGGCCAACCTTTCTTCCTAAGACAAATTCTCCCCAAATTCCAATATCAGGAAGCGGAGCTGTAAAGCCAAAACTATCTTTATATTCTAAATTTGCTGTTGCGCCCGCCAGTCCAATTCCAACATCGGTAAACATTACGTGTGCTCCAATAAGAGCACCAATTTCATATTTTGGTTTTGATATAAATGCATAACTGTAAGTTATTCTTCCGATATGATTGTCCATGAAGGCATAAACTGTAGCATCTATAGGATAAACATGATCTCTAAATTCAATTTCTTTCTGAAGAGTTTTAGTAGAATTTCTGCTTAAATAATAATATTCTGCACCAAGTCTTGATCTTCGGGAAATTCTCCATTCAAAAGCTCCAAAAAATGAAGTCGTACTTTTGTTAAAACCAAGGTCTTTTTCAAAATCAATTAAATTTCCAAATTGACCATTATTACTTCCGACTTTTACTTCCGTATTATTAACAGGGAAAAAAGCACCAGCTGTTACTTTAAATCTTCTCGCATGCCACGGAAGATCATCAGCATAATTGTCCTGAAAATTTTCACTATCAGTTTTGACAGTCATTAAGTTTTCAATTGAAGTGTTTTCTGCAAACGTCTGAGCTTTTAGCGGAATCCAGAAAAATGTCATTACCAAAAAAATAAATAAATGTTTCATCAGAGTAGTTTTTAAATTTTTTATTAGGCAATTTTTAACATTTAAAGTTAGTGAAAATATTCTTTCATTTTGGTTTTTGAGTTGGATAATTTATATTGAACTGTTTGGTTATCAATGATGTATATTTTTTGATTTAAAATTAGTTGACATGTCACTCTTTTTCCTAAATTTGCATCATGGAAAAAACACAGACCAATAAAGAGAATTTTTCAAATTTTTGGAAAGAGGAAATATCAGATAGTTTCTTTTTTCAGATTCATCGAATTAAACGAGCAATTTTCAGGCGTACGAATGCGTTAATGACTGAAGCTGGAATTACTTTGCAATTAGAACAATTACCACTTTTAATGATTTTAAATCAAAATAGCCTTTCACAGCGAGAATTGTCAGATAAAACGATGCGTGATAAATCTTCTATTTTAAGAAGTATAAATGCTCTTGAAAAGAAGAATTTAGTTGAGGTTGTAAAAGATAAAACCGATAAACGAAAGAATATCGTAAGTCTTACGAATGAAGGAAGTACTTTGGCAAAAAACATTCGTTCTCTTATGAAAAGGGCAGAAGAAGAAGTAATGTCTGTATTTACTCCAAAAGAAAGAATAGAAGCTCTAAATGCAGTGAGGTTTTACGCAGACAAATTAGAAACGCTTTAATTTTTTTTAAACTTTAAAAGTTGATATGTCAACTTATTTTAAATAATTATTTTAATTAGAAAATGAAAAAAAACGAATTATTAGAAGGACCAATTCTTTCTTCATTATTAAAACTGGCAGTTCCAATTATGATTGCCAATCTTTTGCAGGCTGCTTATCAATTGGTAGATGCTTTTTGGGTTGGACGTTTGGGCGGTGATGCTGTAGCAGCTGTTTCTGTTAGTACGCCGGTAATCTTTTTGACGATTGCTTTAGGAACTGGATTAGCCATTGCAGGATCAATTTTAATAGCGCAATATTTTGGCGCAGGAAATCAGGAAATGGTCAATCATGTGGCGGCGCAGACTTTATCTATGGTTATCATTGTTTCTGTTGTCTTGTCTATTATTGGATATATTCTGAGCCCATACTTTTTATATCTTTTGAAAGTTGAGCCTCAAGTCTATATCGATGCTTTAGGATTTATGAGAGTAGCGTTTGTAGGTTTGGTTTTTAGTTTTGGGTTTATGATTTTCCAATCAATTATGCGCGGAGTCGGACGTGTAACACTGCCTGTTTATATTGTTTTAGGAACAGTGATTTTGAACTTTGCACTAGATCCGTTGTTTATTTATGGATGGAACTTTATTCCGGCAATGGGCGTAAAAGGCGCAGCATTAGCCACTTTATCGACCCAACTTTTGGCAATTATTATCGGTTTTGCGATTTTGTTTAGAGGGAAACACGGAATCCATCTTCGCATTCAGGATTTTAAACCAGATTGGGATCATATAAAAAGAGCTTTCCAGATTGGATTTCCTTCTTCTATCGAACAATCTATGCGTGCTTTAGGAATGATGGCGATTACGTTTTTAATTGTACGTTTTGGTACTACAACTGTAGCGTCTTACGGTGCAGGTTCTAATTTAATTCAGTTGATTTTAATTCCAGCTTTAGGACTTTCAATGGCAATTGCCACTTTGGTTGGGCAAAATATTGGCGCTGGAAATGTAGACCGTGCGGCCGAAATTTCAAAATTAGGGGCTTATCTAGGTTTCGGATTATTGACAGGATTAGGAATTATAGCTTTCATTTTTGCGCCTTATTTAATTGCTTTTTTCGTTCCAAGAGATCAAGCCGTTATCGAAGGAGGAACAGAGTTGCTAAGAATTACTTGCCTTTCATGGGGATTTTTAGGTTTACAGCTTTGTCTAACAGGCGTTTTCCGCGCTGTTGGAAATACCAAACTTCCTATGATTTTGACTTTGGTTTCACAATGGGTAATTCAGTTTCCTTTAGCATTTATTTTGTCCCATAATACTCCTTTAGGAAAACACGGAATTTGGTGGGCTTTCCCAATTGCTTCGGTTGTAACCGCTTTAATAACTATTGTAATGTATGTGAAAGGCGATTGGAAAAAAGAAAAACTAACAGGAAAAACCAATAAACTAATCGATAAAGTAGAACGAGAAATAGTGGAAGAAGGTTTTGAGGTTAAATAAGATGCTAAGGTCATAAGACACAAAGACACAAGGATACAAAGAAACAAAGTGACAAAGGTTTTGTAGAGACGCACAGCAGTGCGTCTTTTTTTTTGAGGGTTTAAAAAAAAACTTTGTCACTTTGTTTCTTGGCTACTTTGTCACTTTTCAAAAAAAAACTTAGTATCTTAGAATCTCAGAACCTTAGAAGCTTTAAAAAAAATGACTCAAAACTTAAAACGTTATTTCGTAAAATCTTTACTTGTATTAGCCTTCATTCATTTAGTTTATTTTTTATACGGTTATTTTACTTTTGAAGGAATAGCAAATATTGATATTTATACAGAGTTTTACCGCTTTAAATTTTATGATGACGTTTCCATTTCGCACTTTTTTGTGAGTGGATTATTTTTACTTTTCTTTCTGATTTTTTTAGTGAAAAATCATTCGAGGGAAAGTTATAAAACAGGAAGTTTGTTTCAAATTGCAGGTTGTTTATTGCTGATTTCTTTTTTAACATTTTCATTTTTTATCAGTTATAGTTTTGGGATGAATGCCAAATTGAAAACAGAACTTTCTGAAAATGATTTTAATAAGGATAAGAGACTGCTGAATGTTCTCAATCCGTTTTTGTATGGATTCACTTCTTACAGTTCTGATAAATTATTTAATTATGAGAACATTTTATACCCAAAACCTTATCCCGTAATTAAACAGGAAGATACAATTGTTCCAGGCGAATATCCGATAATTGAAACCAATTATTATAGTGTTGATACAATCAAGGTCTTAACAAACACTTTTGATAAAACAACTAATAAAGCAGATAGTATTCTAGATATTCTTGGTTTTGATAAAGAAGAATTATACAAAAGAATTATCTCAAAAAAAGTGATTAATGATAGTACAGAAATCATTTTTAAGAGCGTTCAGGTACATCCAGAACATGATGATGATATTTGTATCTTTTTGCAGAACAAATCTTTGTTTAAACCAATAAAGGGAGATTCTGTTTATAAACAGCAATATCAGTTGGCTAAAGATCGCTATAAGTTATTGTATCAATCCAAAAAAGATTCTTTGACTTATGAATTTAAGAAATTGGATACGTTGTTTAGAAAATACAAAATTGAGACGAGTATAGTTCCAAAAGTATTAACACAAGACGTTTATCGTTATAGAGATAATCATGACGATCCAATAAGCGGCATCCAAAATATTTTTGATAGAAAGGCTTTGACAGAAAAGTTTACGATTTTAGAAAGACTCTTTTACGAACCTAATTATCTGCATCCTAATATTATTGGAATATATTTTATGGTAATTGTTTCCGTTTGGTTTTTACTGTTTTTGATTTATTTGCCTTTCAATAAGAAGAAGTAAAATTCAATATCAATTTCAGTAAACAATATCAATAAGAATAAAAATGTCAATTTTAAAAGGAAACATTAGGCATTCCTATTGATTTTTGCCATTGATTTTAGTCATTGAAATTGCTAAACTCGGTGATAATCTGCTTTCCAATGTACGATGGATTTTTTTATTGCATCACCGCTTAAACTATTTTTTAAGGCATCTTCGACAAGTGGAATCAATTCATTGTCTGGAGCAAATCTTAAAGCAAATATTTGATCGTCAGTTAATTTATATTCAAATTCTTCAAATCTTCTGCCTGTTAAAGTAAAATAACGATAACGCATTTCCAAACGCACAATTCGATTTTGCAGTGTTAAAGCATAATGCTGACGCAGCATATAAGCGACTGCAAAAAGGAAAATAAAGGCTATACTTATAAACGACCAAATTAAATGATCTTCGGTTGTAATAGCAAAATAAATACTGCTAATTAAAAATATAATTAAGATAGGATAATATATAAAATGGTGTGGTTTGTAAAACCGTATATGATTGTAATAAGTCTGAATCTTCATGTTTTTTCTTCTAAAGGTACTCTAAAAAACAAAGCTGCTCTATAAAATTATAGAGCAGCCTTTTCCCAAAAATAAACTAACATAACCAATGTTCTCTTTATAGTATAAACTTTTTACAGTTTTCTAAATAATTTTAGTAAGAATAAAGTCTTTCCTCTTCGTTAATCAAATCTTCACTAGGACTTGTTTTTCTTTTTGTAAAATTACTTCAACAGCAACTGTAATTTGTTATATTTTAATCGGAAAAAGTTACATGATTCCAATATCTGGATTTAAATTCTATAAATAACGTCTCTTTAAAGTAGTGATTTTATGACTTCCCATTCATGTAATTTATCTTGAAAAGCCTTGCCAGCATTGGCTGGACTAGTAGAGGGAAGAGTGATTTGTTTGTATTCTTTCTTTAAATGGACATATTTCTTAAAAAAGGCCGCTGCTTTTTGTCCATTAAAAATTATAACATTAATTGTTGGATGATTTTCTAGAAAATTTTCAAAATCATTGGCAATTTCGTTTTTGATAGCGCTGTCCAAACTGCCTACACGATCACAAAATTGTAAGACATCCCAAAGGGCAATATTTTTTTTGATTAATAATTCTTTTCTAGTTTCATAATCGTATGAAAATTCTTCTTCGAGAATTGAGAATAGAAATTTCCAAAAATTGTTTTGATTGTGTCCATAGTATTGATTGAGTTCTAAAGATTTTGTTCCAGGCATCGTACCTAAAATTAAGATTTTAGATTTTTTTGAACTTATTGGGGCAAAAGAAAAACTTTTCATATTGTATAAACCGATGTTTGTTGATTTATGTTAAAATAAGCATTAATAAGGAATTATAAAACAAAACCAGAAAATTATATAACATTTTTGGTCTGTGATTGGGCGAACTTTGACATTCAGATTTTTAGAAATACTAATAAGGTAGTTCGTTTTAAAGTTTGTTTTGCAGATGTAGAATTTAAATCCCATCGTCATGAAAATTATTACTATAAATACAGAGAAAACTCAGAATATATTTGATGAACTTCAAGCTAATTTTGGAGGCAAGGTTGCTTTTGATTTAGACGAATACTCATTGGAAGTCGAAAACAGTTTTGCAGAAGGTTCTATTGTTGGAGCTTCCTTTAATGATAATATTTCTTATGTGCAGTTTGATATGACATTTTCAGCAGATGTTCGATTGGATATCCTTAATGTAAAGTCTTCGCCTATTTATTTTGCCTATTGCTCTAAAGGAAATTTATCACATAGTTTCGGATTGAATGGAGAGGAACGAAAATTAAAAACGTTTCAAACGGCTATTGTTACTTCGAAACAGAATCAGGATAATGTTTTATATTTTGAAAAAGGAAAGAAAACCAAACTGACTTTAATTATTGTTGGAACTCAAACTGATGCAGTAACCCAAGCTCATTCCTTAAATCAACAGGTAAAGGATACTTTTTTTGAAAATAATCTAGTGCAGGATTTCTTTTATATTGGTTCTTATAATTTACAAATCGCCGAAAAAATCGAGCAACTTAATTCGATTACACAAAGCGGAATTGTTAGAAATTTATTAAAAGAAGGGATTATGAGAATTATTCTAGCAATGGAAATTCAACAGCATTCAGACGATTTACATGCTTTCGCAAATGAATCGAATGGATTGACTTTAAGAGAAATGGAAGAAATAAAAGAACTTTCGGAATTTATAAAAACAAGTCCAGAAGAGGCTTTTTCAATAAAATCATTGAGCAAAAAATCAGGTTTATCTCCAAACAAACTTCAAGAAGGATTTAAAATGATTCATAATCGTACAGTCAACGATTATATTACACATATGCGCGTATTAAAAGCAGAAATCTTAATCAGAACTTCTGATTTAAATATTTCTGAAATCGTGTATTGTATCGGTTTTACGAGCAGAAGTTATTTCTCAAAAATCTTCAAACAAAAATTCAACTGCAGTCCAAAAGAGTATAAGTTTAATTTGAATTCGTTGGCTATAACGGCGTAAACGCCTAAGCTACTAAGGTTTTAAGTTTTTTGAATTGGAATACTATCTAAATAATTAAATATAAAGTCGTTAGCTCTTAAGCATGATATATAAACGCTGAGGTTCTAAGAATTTTAAGTTAAAAAACTTAGAATCTTAGAACCTCAGTTGCTTAGTATTTAAAAAAAATTATACATTTGCATAACTGGTTATATAATTAATTATTATGGAATTTTTTGATAAAGTAGGTAAAGCGGCTCTAGGAAGTCGTTTACGATTAATGACAGCAGCTATAACAGATGATGCTTCTAAAATTTATGAATTGTACGGTGTTGATTTTGTGCCGAAATGGTTTCCTGTTTTTTATGTTTTGACCGAAGATAGAGAATTAACAATTACTGAAATTGCAAATGAAATTGGTCATTCACAGCCTTCTGTCAGCAAAATTATTCAAGAAATGACGAATGCTGGAATAGTAGAAGAAAGTTTAAAAACAGATGATAAAAGAAGAAATAATGTCGTTTTGACTGCAAAAGGACTTTCTCTTTCTAAAACGATTCAGCAACAGTTAAAAGATATTGATGTTGCTATTGATGGTTTAATTTCAGAATCAAAACACAATCTTTGGGCGGCACTGGAAGAATGGGAGCATTTATTAGGTCAAAAGTCAATGTTTAAAAGAGTGAGCGATCAGAAAAAACTTCGTGAAAGCAAAGATGTAGAAATTGTAGAATATGAGCCGAAATATAAAGAAGCCTTTAGAACATTAAATGTAGAATGGATTTCTAAATATTTTGAAATGGAAGAATCTGATTATAAAGCATTAGATAATCCTGAAGAATATATTTTGAAAAAAGGTGGAAAAATCTTGGTTGCTTTATATGAAAATGAACCCGTAGGCGTCTGCGCTCTTATAAAAATGCAAAACTCTGAATATGATTTTGAAATGGCTAAAATGGCTGTTTCGCCAAAAGCACAGGGAAAAAGTATTGGCTGGCTTTTAGGAAAGGCAATTACCGATAAAGCTAAAGAACTTGGTGCCAAGAAAATTTACTTAGAAAGCAATACCATTCTAAAACCTGCAATAAACCTATATTATAAACTTGGTTTTGAGAAAGTTTTTGGATTGGAAACGCCATATAAGAGATGCAATATTCAGATGGAGTTAGTTCTTTAAAAAGAGATTCAAAGTGACAAAGTGACAAAGGCTTTCCACACATAGTTAAAACCTTTGTCACTTTGTTACTCTGGGCCTTTGTATCTATAAAAGTTACCTTCCAAACTTATAATACTCTAAATCTGTATTTTTTTTATTGTGGAGAGAATCCAGAATAGAATTCATTCCAATAACGCTGAACGTAATTCCGTTGCCTCCAAATCCCAAAATGTAATGTTCATTTCGTCTTGGATTTGGTTTTCCGAAATAGGGAAGTCCGTCTTTGGTTTCTCCAAAAGTTCCTGCCCAGGAATAATCAATTTTAAAATCAAGATCTGGAAAACGCTTAAAAAACTGCTTTAGAAGATACTGTTCTTTTTTAGGCAATAATTTATCTCGTTTTCTAGCATCTTTAAAATCTTCGTCGCCACCGCCTATAATAATTCTATTGTCTTCAGTAGTTCTGATGTAATGATAGGGCGATGCTGTATCCCAGAATATAGCATGTTTAAAATGTTCCGGAAGATCAGGCTGACTTTCAGAAGCAATGACATAGGTGCTTTTTAAATCAACTACTTTTTCATTTAATGTTTCCGTGCTCTCATAACCTGTACAGTGTATAATATGAGAGGCTGTTATTGTATTTTTAGAATCAGTATGCGCGATAATTTTTCCTTTTTGATGCTGGATTGCAGTTATGTTTGTACGGTCATAAATCTGCATTCCTTTTTGATGACAGTGATATAAAAGATCGTTTGCTAGTTTAAAAGGATCCATTACAGCAGCTGTTTTAGATTCGATGCCTGCAATGGCGTTTAAACCCATTTTTTGAAGTTCAAATCGACTCAGCCAGCTGATTTCAAATCCATGCTGCTTTCGTGCTTTATATTCATTTTTTAAAAAAGGAACATCTTTTTTTAAGGTGGTAAAATAGATGCTTTTTTTAAACTCAAAATCGCAGTCGCAGCCAATATTATCAATAATATTGCGAAGGTCAAAAATAGCTTTTTTTCCGTTTTGATAACTGTCTACAGCACATTTGGCGCCTCGAAGTTTAATAAGCTGATGTAAAGGGACATCAATTTCATACTGCAGCAATGCGGTGCTTCCAGAGGTACTTCCTCCGCAAACGTCTCGTCGGTCTACCAGTATAATTCTTTTTCCTTCGTTGACCAGTTTATAAGCGGTCAGCGCTCCAGTAATTCCTCCGCCAATAATTAGAATATCGGTAGTGAGATCCGTATGTATGGAGGGATAACTGTGCTTCATGGCATTTTTTAGAGGCCAATAAGTTTCGGTTGAACTTAATTTCATTTTTTGGTGTTGTTTTTGGTGGGACTTTTGGTAGTTTTTTTATTTATAGGTTTATTATTTTTCTGTTGCTTACGATTATGAAGTTCATGAGCTTCGGCTATAGAATGAGAAGTTTTAATACTTTCATCTTTTTTGGCTAATTCACTTAAACGATGGTAATATTTCTGGATGATGATCATTTCCTCTTCGGTCATACTTTCAATATCAACCAAACTATTACTGGATAATTCATTTGATGCAACGAGTTCATTTAATTTTAACTGAATGGCAAGTGAATCTTTATTTTGGGCTTTCTGAATTAAGAAGACCATCAAGAAAGTAATAATGGTTGTTCCCGTATTAATGACTAACTGCCAAGTTTCTGAATAATCGAAAATAGGCCCTGAAACTGCCCAAGCTACAACAATAATAAAGGCACTTATGAAAGCCGTTGTGCTTCCTGCAGCTTTAGAAACTTTTGTAGCAAACTTTTCGAATGCACTATTATTATGTTGTGATTTCGATTTCATTATGATTTTGCTTTGGGTTTACTTACTTTTTCTTTTCGAATTACTTTATTGTTTTTTTCATCATAAACTGCAGGATCAATTTCTTGTCCCGTTTTGCTGAAAATTTTGATTTTTGGAGCTTCGTGTGTTCCAGTAATTACAATTGGAAATCCGATAATCCCCCAAAGAGGAAGACCAAGACGCATTCTAAGATCCAAAAGTCCGTCAAAGCTTGTAGTTCCTTTTATAGTAGGTTTAAAACTGGCTACGGTAAAGGTAAATGGCTCAATATTAATTAGGTTTTTATCTATTGTTGATTTGACTTCAATTCCTTTCATATCAGGATTATTCAAACCATTTTGTCCTGTTTTAGAGCTAATTCCGTCAAATAATTTTAGGCCTTTAATTTTTACATCGCGTAGATTCAAAGTACCGCCACCTTGCAGAGATTCATAAATTGGGCTCATATTTCCGTCTAAGTCGCCTTTAATTTTATAGTCGACAGAAACGATTCCGTGGGCTTTTTCGGCTGCAGTAACCATCTCATGAAACATCGGAATTTCTTTGTATGCTCTCTGTACATCAAAATCTTTTGCCGTAAAGTGTGCGTCAAAATGTGCTGCTGTAGGCGATTCGTCTTTATAAGATGCATTAATTCCTAAAATACAATCAATGATATTAAAGGTAGTGTTTTCTAAGTAAAATCCTTCTTTTTTTACGCCTATTTTTCCAGATAATTTGTTGAAAATAAGTCCGTTGTATTCGATTTTATCTGCATTTGCCGTTAAAGAGACATTTAAATTTTTCGGAACCATAACAACACCGCTCATTTTTGGATGATCTTCTTTTGCATATTCAATTTCAGTCTTTTGATCTTTATTTTCTCCTTCTTCAAGCGCCATAAATTCATCCACATTGATCAGTTTTGATTTTAAGTTGAAATTACCGCTTAAAGTTCCGTTAGATTCTAAAAAGTAATTGATCGTATTTAGAAGATAACCGTTAATATCAAAATCAGATTTTCCGTAAGAAGCATTAAATTTCTCAAACCACATTTTCTCATTCTGAAAACGGAAATTTCCCTGTTTGATGAAAAAAGCTTTCGGAAATAATTCAGAAGTTGCTTTTATATTTTTAAGAATCAAAGTTCCTTTGTTGTCCAGTTTATCATATTGTCCAGTTGTGGCATAACTTTGTTTTCCTTTAAGTGAAAGATCGGCTTTGGCATAACCCGTTAGATCCAATCCTTTTTGAGAGAAAACCTGATAAATTCTACCCACATTCAATTCGCCTTTAATTTTAGCATTATAAGCCAAATCATTAAAATCTGATAGCGTTGCATTTACATAAACTGGATTTCCTTCAAAAGTGAAAGAAGCAGGAGCAACCGCCACAATTAAATCCTGAAAAGTTCCTGCTTTATTGAGCATATTGGCCACAAAAGTTATATTGGTAATTGGGTTTGGATAATATTCGGTTTTTAGCCAGCCATTTCGAAGCGAGATGCCGCCAATAGTTTTAGGGAATAATTTTTTAGAAGCGCTAAAAGTGCCTCGTGCCTGAATATCAGTTTTTAAAATTCCTTTTAAATCAATACTGCTTAAACCTAAAGCAGCATCAACAACAGCTAAGTCCAAAGAACCTTTTACACTGGCATTAATATCCATTTCACTTAAACCTTTACTGTGCAGATAAGCATTGAAATAATCTTTTTCGCCTACTTTAAATTTTAATGTTCGAAGATTTACCAATAATTGTTCGGTATCCAAAGAAGGAAGTATAGCATTCAGATCCATCTGAAAATCTTTTAAAGGAACAGGTGCATTTTTGTAATTAACTGAACCTTCATTAATTTTAAGATTGAAAGCTAAATTTGGTTTTTGTTTTTTCGAAACATTATAATCTCCTTTAAAAGTCAGTATTAAATCACTTCTTCCTGAAATTTCTGTTTTCTCCAGCCAAGTTAAATACTCAGGAGGCATTACAGACAATAAATCTTTGACAGTTGTATTCTCTGAAGCTGCTTTAATATTAATTTTATATCCTTCTCTTAAAATAGTAAACAATCCTGTAAATTTTAAAGGCAGTTTATTAATGTGCAATTCGTTTTTCTGAAGAATAAACGAAAGGGCATGTGTATTAATTCGGGTAATTAAATCAGCTTGAACTTTTTTCTTTCTTAGATAACCTGTTCGATCATAAAAGAAATCAAGTTCATCAATTTTGGCATCTGTCGCCAAATCAAAAATATCTTCGCTTAAATTTCCTTTTCCAACGTAATTAAATCCTTTAGCATCAACTAAGATTTTAGCCGAACGATCATTGTATTTTACATGACAGTTTTTTAAATCGATTCTTTCTAATCTTATTGCAGTTCCTTCTTCAGGAGCATTTGGATCTTCTTTTTCATCTTTTCGGTCTTCTGGCGCAACATAAATATTGTAATTGGCTTGACCTTTTTCGTTTACCATTACATTAATTAAGGCATCAGAAACATAGAGTTTATTGATCTTGACTTCATTGTCAAAAATCAAACGTTTTAAATTGATTCCGAAAGCAACTTCATCAGCTTTCAATAAAGTATCATTGCTGAAAGGTTTAGAACCCGTCAAAGACAAATTATCTAAAGAAACAGTGAGCGATGGGAAGTGAGTAAAAAACGAAAGCTTAGATTTGGTAAAATCCAGCTTGGTATCCAATCGTTCGTTAGCAATTTTCTTTACTTCCGAAGCAATTTTACCAGGAAACAACATCGGAATTATAAATAGCAAAAACAAGATTACCGCAATTGTAATTCCGGTAATCTTTAAAACTTTTAAGGCGGTATGTTTAAATGAAGTAGGCATGTATTGTAAGTTTTTGCTGTTTAAAACAGCTGATTAAAAATAGAAGATTTTTGTCAGAATTTTAAACTAAAAAGTTATAATATAGAACTATGCGTTATAAACGGTTTGGAATTCCAACTTCCAAATCTTAACTTTCAATGTTATAATGAAAATTATTTCTTTTCAGTTTCAGCTTTTTTAGCTTCTTCCTGTTTTTGTTTTTCCTCTTTTTCTTTTTGAGCTTTCTCTTGTTGTTCCTTCTCTTTCTTTTCTTTTTCTTTAGCAGCTTTTTCTTGTTGTTCTTCTTTTTTCTCCTTTATTTCTTCTTGTTTTTTTGCTTTTTCTTTCTCTTTTTTCTTGTAGTAACCTCTTAGAAGAAAGTTGCTTTTAGCTGCTTCCATATTATCGCTGAAACCCTTTGTACCAGACTCCAGGTTCGAAAGAGTATTCGAAACGCTGTTGGCCATTTTATCGTCTTTAACCAAACGAGCAAGGGCTCCGTTTCCATTATTCATACTGTGGCTGAAAATCGCTATTTCATCTGAAATTACGCCGATATTATCGACACTCTTCTTAACGCTTTTCATAATGTCGTGCATTTCAATTCCGTCAACAGAAGCTATTACGCCATTGTCTCCAATAATTTGCTGTGACTTTGTACCAGGAGAAATAGTCAAAACTTTATCGCCCATAAGTCCGTCTGAACCAATGCTGGCTGTTGCATCTGTTTTAATAAATTTGCGGACATCTTCTTTCATGACCAAAACCACGATCACAGTCGAGTCATTTTTTAATTGAATTTGTTCGACAGTTCCAACATTAATTCCGGAGAAACGAACATTATTTCCGACTTCCAGACCGCTGACCGTTTTAAACTGAGAAGTAATATGAAAGGTTGAACCGAAAAGGTTTTTTTGTTTTCCAATAAAATATACGGCCATTATAAAAAGCAGTAAACCTATTGTTACAAACATTCCTAATTTCCAAGTATATCCCGATTGCTTTTCCATGATTTCTATTTTTTATTTTGCTTTATTCAAAAAATGAGCGTACCCATTCGTCTTCGTCTTTTTCTAATTCTTCGTAAGTTCCTTCTGCATGTATGACACCGTCTTTTAAAACAATGATTCGATCGGCAGTTAATTTTGCACAAGCCATATCATGCGTAATGATAATTGCAGATGTTTTTTGTTTTTGTTTAATGTCCAGAATTAATTCACTTATTTCTCTTGATGTTATAGTGTCTAAACCTGTTGTAGGTTCATCGTATAAAATAATTTCTGGTTTTAAGATTAAAGTTCGTGCCAAGCCGATTCTTTTTCTCATACCGCCTGAAAGTTCTGACGGCATTTTATCAATAGCATCAGCTAAACCGACATTTTCAAGCGCTTCCATTACTTCATTTTCGATTTCGTCAGCACTTAAATCTCGTTTGTGTTTGGTTAAGGTAAAAGCCAAATTTTCCCGAACTGACATGGAATCATATAATGCACCGCTTTGAAACAAAAAGCCAATCCTCACTCTGATTTCATTCAGTTCTTTTTTGGAAATGTTGAGTACGTTTTCATCAAACACTTTAATTTCTCCTTTATCTGGCTCAATCAATCCTACAATACATTTGATGGTAACTGATTTACCAGATCCAGAACGACCTAAAACGACTAAATCTTCTCCTTTATTCAAAGTCAGATTAACGCCTTTTAAGATCTTATTGTCTTTTCCAAAAGTTTTATGCAGATCTTTAATTTCAATAATTGGAGTCTGCTTTTTTTCTTTTGTTTTAGGTTCTTTATGTAGTTTTTCTTTGTCCATTTTTAAAAAAATAAATCGGTTATTTGAACAGCAACCATATCAATAATAAAAATGCTTAATGATGCTGTAACTACTGCTGAGTTTGCTGCTTGTCCAACACTTTCGGTTCCGTTTGAAGCATTAAATCCTTTATAACATCCAATCATTCCAATAAAAAATCCGAAGAAAAAGGTTTTAATGGTCGCTGGAAATAAATCTAAAAATTCCAATGACTGAATAATTTGAGTTAAGTATCTGTAGAAATTTACATCTCCATGAATATTAATTCCTACATAACCACCAACTATTCCAATCGCATCTGCAAAGAACACTAAAACGGGAACCATTAGCGTACAGGCTAAAACTCTTGTCACTACTAGATAGTTATAAGGATTAACAGCCGAAACTTCCATTGCGTCTATTTGTTCTGTTACTTTCATGGATCCTAATTCGGCGCCAATTCCTGATGAAATTTTTCCGGCACAGATCAACGCTGTAATTACAGGAGCAATTTCTCTAATCAGCGAAAGTGCCACCATTCCAGGAAGCCAGCTTTCGGCACCAAATTTTACTAAAGTCGGCCTTGACTGAAGTGTAAGTACCAAACCCATAATAAAACCTGTAATAGCTACCAACGGAAGTGATTTATAGCCAATAACATAACATTGTTTCAAAAACTCCCTAGTTTCGTAAGGCGGAATAAAAACCTCCTTAAAAAACTTTTTGGCGAACAAAGTAGTTTCTCCAATTTCGGCAAATGTATTTTTTAGGTTGAGAATCAAAATGTTTTTGTTTTAGATGAATGTTTTTAAAATGAAAATCAATTCTTTAACAGTTTTTGGGACTGACTGAATTATATAGGAAAGTTAGCTCAATACTTGTTAAAAAATTTTACACAAATTTTACACAGCCTTATATAATTTTCATAAATGCACAATAATTGAAACAAACTTGCGTTGCTTTTTTCCGTAAACAAAAAATCCCTTTCATTAAGAAAGGGATTTTCCGGGTTTTAAAAGAGAGGTATTTGGCTAGCTTTACCTTATATATTAAGAATTAATTGCTATTCCTGATCGGCTTTTTATTAATGGAATTACTTTAGATTGTGACATGGCTAATTTTTCCATTAATAATCTAGCTGTTAAATAGCAAACTGTAGATTCGGCACCTTGATTTAAATTTACATTGTGTTTTTCAAGTCCGTCATAACCGCCGCCGCTTACTGGGTTATACATAATCTGGTTTAAATGATTTTTACCTAAAAACCAGTTAAAGGCCGCTTTCATTTTCTTTTTGTACTGCGGTGTTTTAAATTCATTATAAAATGCATTTAAAGTCATAATTGTGTACGTTACATCAATTGGCTGTTCTCCGTATTCTTGCGGTTCTGATCCTTTGTGATGCCAACTTTGATTGGATATGGCTTTAAAATTTCCGTTTGGAAACGTTTTAGAAATTAAGAAATCTAACGAATCTAAAGCTACTTTCTTGTAAACGGGTTTGTTTGTAATTAAATAAGCATAAAGCATTGATTCTGGAAGAATTCCATTTCCGTATGTTAGATAATTTTCAAACCACTGCCAGTCTTCTGTTGCCGTATCCTCGTAATTGGCCAGTAGTTTTGCATTTAGTTTATTGATAATTGCGGCTACATACAAATTCGGAATTGTGGAATGATATAAATACAAACCTTTAGTTGCAAATCCTATTGAGCGTGGAGATTGAATGGTTTCTGCCCATTTTAAAGAATGCAGTAAACATTTTGCTGCCTTTTTAGAAATCGCTTCAGGAAGAATATCTGAAATCGAAACTACAGTTCCTAGAGCCCAGATGGCTCTTGCGTTTGAATCTTCTAAATTCACTTCGGCATTTTGCTCCACATGTTCACGATTTTCCTGATCTACGTAATTGATGAAATTTCCTTTTGGCTGCTGGCAGCGTTGAATAAAATCTAAATAGATTAAAATATAACCTAAATCTTCTTTATCCTGAGTTTGTTTGTAATGCATACAGAAAGCAACTAATGCTCTGGCGTTATCGTCAAGCGTATATCCAGACTCTAAATCTGGAATTGAAATTTTACTGAATTGAATAATTCCAAGTTCTGTTGTTAATTTTTTGATATGTCGTAATTGAATGTCAGGATAACTGAATTTTATTTCTGCCGGATTTTCAATTAGTTTTTTATACGTATTCATTTGCGTGATTGCAACATTTTCCCATGAAGAGGCTCTCATTTTGGTAAATGAATTAATCCCCATTTCATGTCTCAAGTTTTCATCTTCGATTAATTTAATAGCTGCAGCTGCAAATTGATCTGGATTTCCAATATCACATAAAATTCCAGAATCTGCAGTTAGAACTTCTGTGGTATGCGGAATTTTAGAAGCAACAATTGGACAAGCACAACCCATCGCATAAGAAAAAGTGCCACTAACCGCCTGATTAGGGTCTTTAGAGGTAAACATATAAATATCTGTAGCTTTCAGATACTCTAAAAGCTCATCAGTATCTAAATATTGATTTACGAAACGAACATTATTTTCAAGCTTTAATTCTTTAACAATGCCTTCCAATGTATCACGATAAGGATCTTTCCCGTCTTTAATTAAATTAGGATGTGTTTTGCCAATAATTAGATACAAAGCATTTGGTGCTTTTTCTACAATTTTTGGAAGCGCCTGTAATCCTGTTTCTATATTTTTTCCTTCGCCTAAAAGTCCGAAAGTAGATAATACTAATCTGTCCTGAATGTTTAATCTTTCTTTTGCCGTTTCTGGAGTTTCATAAACAACGATATGAGTTCCGTGAGGCACGCAAGTAATTATTTCTTCATTGATATCGTAGTCGTTAATTAGAATTTCTTTAGATTTATTGGTCATTACAAAAACCGAGTTGCTATAAGTCAAAAGCAGTTTTACAAATGTTTTCAATTCGTCATTTGGATTTGGAATGACGCTGTGAAAAGTATAGGTAACAGGTACTTTTATGGCATTTAAAAAATCTAAAAGATGATCTCCGTAATTCCCAGAAAACAAACCAAACTCATGCTGAATATGAACTAATTTAACAGCTTCATCCTTATTGATTTCTTCTGCCACTTTAGCATATTCGTCTCTATTCTTTGTGTTTAAAGTAAAGGCCTGTGTTGGTTCTTCTTTTGGTTCTGTAACCAATTCACATATTTCACATTGAATAGACTTACCGTAAACATCTGTGATTCCTTTAATGGTGTCCTGAGTATAAGTTGCTATACCGCATTGTGTTGGCGGAAAAGTAGATAAAAAAACTATTTTTGATTTATTTGATATTGTTTTCATGAGGATTAATTTTTGTTCGGTTAATAACACGTTGAGGTTCTGTAATGCCACCGCAATAGTATCATCGGCAGCGCCATATTTAGATATATAATCAATACATTTTTTTCGCTTTTTGGAGCGCTGTAAAGATTTTTATCTAAAATTACTTTAGGACCAAAGGGTGCATTAATCCAATCGATCAAAAAATTAACTCAAAAGCTTAAACATGGTAATTCTGTAATTATTAAAGATAATGCTGAAAGTGCTTATAAAACAGGTGTTTTCATAATAATTTATGTTAAAAAAAACACTTTTGCAATAAATGCTATTTGTAGGAAATACAGAAATGTGAAATTGATTATTTTTTAAGATTTTAATACCATTTCGCGTAGTATTTACGTGTTATAAAAGCAATTGGAATTCCTACACAAAAAATCACAATTAATATAGAAAGCAATAATGCAAAGTCTAAATTCTTTTCTGGCAAAACAGGAAAAACGATTGGAAGTACAAGTAAATTCATTACCACCCAGATAAAGAAACCATAAGCGATTCCGGATAATAAAGTATTTATTTTAAAGAACGGAATATAAGGAAAGATCTTAAAATAAAACCAGGCAAATATAAAAGTAATTAAGAAATGAAGACCTAGTCCTAAAAAAGTCATCTCTATTCCGCTGGTATAGGCTTCTTTTTTAAAGATACCGCTTGCGATAGACCGCAGGATTTTTTCGGCTGTTGTTTTATGAAGAATCACGGAATAAATTAAAATAGCGGCTGTAATATCTAATGTACCGGCTACTAAACCAGATGAAACTATGGTTCTGACTTTTGATCTCATAAAAATTGGTTTTGGTTACTGCTAGTTATTTTTTCTTGAGAATTTCATAAATCGATTTTAACTGATGCGTATGTCTTTGTGTATGCACTATGGCAAAGTGAAGCCACTCATAAATAGTGAAATTTTCAAAACCAGGAATTTTGGCATCCAGACAAATCAATGTTAAATCGTAAGTTTCTGCCGCTTCAAACAAATCATTTTGAATCTTTTTGACAGAAGCCGTCAAAGTACTTTTTTCATAATCAATTTCAGGAGGTTTTATATTTTCGGGAGATTGGTATTTGGTATTAAAGTCTAAAAATATAGCATCGAGTTGTTTGACATTTTCATCTGGTTTACGAGTTGTTTTTTCGGTTTTTCCAGCAAATAACATCGGAATTCCAGAACATGCCAAAATAATATGCTGTACCGTTTGTCCGCCAGTCCAGCTTCCTTCAATGGGAACTACATTAATTTCTTCTGGAGAAAAATATTCAAGAATATCATTCAACTTAGTGTAGGTTTCTAAAATAGTATTTTGGACAGCACTTTTCATCTTATTTAATTTAGAAATTAGAGAATCGACAGCAAATGCAAACCTATGAGTTAAAAAGAACCCACAGTACATTTTTGTCAAATTAAATTTATAGAATTAGGGGAATGATAGTATTTCAAATATACGATAAAAAATTGTAAAATACTAAAAATGAATTGTTTGTATGCTTTGTTTTTTAAGGAAGCACTTCACAGGAATACCCATGAAAATTTAGGATCGAAATAATTTTGGCATTCGATATTTCATTGGCATGAACACGTAAAATTTTGTCACAATCTTCTAAATCAAAGTTGATTGAACTGTGTGGATAATGTTCCAGAAGAAGCTCAATGATAAGTTGGCATTGAGACTCTTCCTGAACATTGGTTTTAAAAACTTCAATCATAAAGTTTGAGTTTTAGAGCGCGATATTATTATAACGCTGTATTTTATGATAAGTCACATAAGAAACTACTAAAATGGCAAGAACAATTAGTGGGAAGAAACCTTGAAAATCAATTCCGTCTACCGCAAAGTGGCTGATTGATGCAAAAATAAAGTCGAATGCAAATCCAGCATAAGCCCATTCTTTAATACGTCCTGGAACTTGTGGAATTATTAAAGCTAAAACGCCAAGAATTTTAAAAACGACTAATGCATTGCCGAAGTATTCCGGATAGCCAAGATGTTTTATTCCTTCTTTCGCTAATTCAGTCTGAGAAGTTAAAGCCGGCATAACACCTTCAAATAAAAAGATAAGGATAGTAGTAGTCCAGAAAATGATTTTGGTTGTTTTCATTGGGTATTTGTTTTAAATGATTATTAGTTAATGTATTACAAATCTAATAATGTTTTATTTTATACGAAATACACATTTGCGACTATTTTCGGGGCATTTGGGACAAGATGCTGATTTTAGATTTTAGAAGGTAGATTTTGGATTGAAAATAGTTCTCGCAGTGACGCGAAGTCGCAAGGTTTTATTTTTAAGCCACAGATTAAAAAAGATTAAGTTGAAAAACTTGCGACTTCGCGTCACTGCGAGAAATCCCATTAGCGAATTGATTGGAATTTGGATTTTAAACTTTGGATTTTAAACTTTGGAATTTACGTTAGTTGGTAATTCGTAATCGTAAACAAATCCTCAAAACCCAATCTTGTATAAATACCTTTTCCTAAAGCTGAAGCTTGTAATTGTGCATATTCGCAATTGGCATCAATGGCTTCGTTGATAGCAAATTTCATGATTTCTTCGGCGAAACCTTTTTTGCGCATTTCAGGAATAACGCCGACACCGTGAATTCCCATTGTTTTTTCGGTTTGGAAAAGAGTTAATGTTCCAATCGCTTTTCCTTCAAAATGAACCAGATAAAACTTCACATTTTCATAATTATGAACCAACGTTTCTTTGCTGATCACATAACTAAAAGAAAGCGGATAAATATCTGACCAAGTTTTGGCATGTTCCTCATTTAAAACTCTTTTAAAAGTAAGGTTGTTTTGAAGCGGCAATTTTTCGCCCAATTTTAAAGCCATTGCTACAAGCTGAATTCGGATATGAAAGCCATTCTTTTCGAAAATTTCTTTAGAATTGCTTCCGAAAATATCCCAATATGGAATCACCAAACCTGGATTTTTCTCCATGGTTTTCAGAATCTGCTGAAAACTTTTTTCTGTAATATCTTCTCGAGACCATAATCTATTGGGCCAGCCTGAATTTTTGATTTGAGAAAATTCAAAAGGATCATTTTTATGATAGGAAAGGAGAGGAGTGGCAACGGTTTTCCAAAGTGTGGTAAGATTGTCAATATTATCTTTGATGAGGTTTATAGTGTGCATTGTAATAACAAGTTTGAATTATAAAGCAAAGATAATTCTGGTCTTTTAGAAAAACCTTTACATATGTTGATTTACAAATCTTTTTCCAGACTTTTTCTGATTCGGCTTAACTGTGTTGGCGTAATTCCTAAATGAGAAGCAATATGAAGCAAAGGAACACGATCTGCAATTGTTGGATGTTTCTCCAAAAGATTAAGATATCTTTCGGTTGCGTTTTGCATTACTAAAGCGACTTCTCTTTGTTCTTTATCAATAATCCAGTTTTTCTCTAAATGAGCGATATAGAAGTTTTTGAGATCGTCGTTTTGGTAGATCAGCTCCATATATTTTTTATAATTGATGTTGATTATAATGGAGTCTTCCAAAGCTTCAATTGTAAAATTGGACGGAGTTTGGAGCATCAACGAAACTTTAGAACCTGCAAAATAATTTTCCATAAAAAGATTTTTGTTATAGAAATTCCCCTGCTGATCGGTTATAAAAGCTCTTAAAACACCTTTCGCAATGAAATGAAGATTTTTAGCGATTTCTCCATTTTGTAATAGCGTTTCTCCTTTTTTAAGCGTTTGGAAATGTGTAGTAATTTCAATCTGTTTCCAAGACTGATCAGAAAGCGGATAGTAACTTTCGATGGTTTGTTTTAGATTGTTGAGGTATATTTTTGGACTGAAAGTCATAGATTGGTTTGGTTTTGCCGCGAAGACGCTAAGGCACAAAGTTTTTATTTTTTTAAGGCACTAGATTTACTATTCAAAAATAAAGAAATAACCGCAATTTTGTCATTTCGACGAAGGAGAAATCTTCACAAGTAGCTCCGCAACGAGAGTCCAATCTTTGTAGAGTTTCTCGCGGAGATTTCTCCTTCGTCGAAATTGACAAAAAATTGAGAATAAATCTCCACAATCAGCAAAATCTGCGAGAGACTTAAAAAAAACTTCACGCCCTAGCGCCTTCGCGGCAAAAAACTAAAAAACGCCATGAAACTCAAAGGTCTCACAGCGTTTTCATCTCAAAAAATAAATAATTAACGGGTAATGTAACAGGTATTATTTCCAGCCTCCGCCTAGTGCGCGGTACAAATCTGTATTAGCTGTAAATTGTTGTCTTTTGATGTCAGCAAGTTCCAATTCGCTTTGCAATAAATTGGCTTGTGCCGTTAAAACTTCAAGATATTCTGCCATACCGTTTTTGAATAAAAGGTTGGCATTTTTAATCGCTTGTTGTAACGTTTTTACTTTTTCTTTTAAGAAAGTTTCCTGCTGTTGTAATTTCTCTACTTTAACCAAAGCATCTGAAACTTCGCTTACAGCAACCAAAACTTGTTGTCTAAAAGCTAAAACAGCTTTTTCTCTTTCTGCAACAGCGATATTATATTGTGTTCTCACTCTTTTGTTGTTCAAAAGCGGTTGTGTTAAACCTCCCGCAACAGCTCCGAACAACGAAGCCGGAATGTTGAACCAATTGCTGGTTTCGAAAGAATTTAATCCACCTTGAGCTGTAATTCTTAGAGTAGGATATAAATCGGCTTTTGTGATACCGACATTTGCGTTGGCAGCTTTAAGAGCTAATTCGGCACTTTTTACATCAGGTCTTCTGCTTACTAATGAAGAGGGAACTCCAATTGCTGTATTGTGTTTTACTTCAAGTGCGCTTAACTTAACTGATCTTTCTTTAGAATTCGGAAAAGAACCAGTCAAAACACTCAAAGCATTTTCCTGAATCGAAATATTCTGTTCCAATAACGGAATCAATTGCGCTGAATTTAATTTCTGTGCTTCAGATTGTTGAATCGCCAAGGTTGTTACTTGTCCAGCATCGTATTTTAATTTGATAATATTGGTTGTACTATCGTTTAAACGAAGATTTTGTCTGGCAATATCCAATTGCGCATCCAGCATCAAAAGATTATAATATCCTCTTGAAACGTTGGCTACTATATTCGTCTGCAATGCTTTTTTTACTTCTTCAGACTGAAGATATCCTGCGTAAGCCCCTTTCTTTTGGTTTCTGATCTTTCCCCAAATATCAGCTTCCCAAGAAAGAGAAGCTCCAGCAGAATAGTCTTCTATATGTTTAGCACCGATTGCCTGATTTAAGTTCAGTCCCGTAAAACTATTGTCAGACGGATTGCTTGTACTTGCGTTTACAAATAAACTAACCTGAGGTACATTTCCCCATTTTGATTGAGTGAATCTGTATTGTGCAATTTCAATGTTCTTTTCGGCAATCTGAAGGTCGTTGTTTCTCGCAACGGCGCTGTCGATTAATTTTATAATATCTTTTTCTGTAAAGAAATTTTTCCACTCCACATCGGCAATACTGGTTGTATCACTCGAAACCGATGCATTCCTGAAATTCTCAGGAAATGCATCTTTTGGAGTTTCAATATCCTTCGAAACTTTACAGGATATTAAAGTCGTGATCAGAATGGCGAAGGTCACGATTTTGGTTATATGATTTTTCATTTAGTCTTTTTATTAAAATTTTTTTATCCGTTGGCTTTAGTTTTTTAAACACATAGAAACATAGTTTTTTGAGAATTTAAAAAAAGGCGTTTCACTTATTTTAAATACACATAGTTTTCTATGTGTTGAAACTAGTTTCTTTTATTCTCTTTTTCGAAATAAGAAATCTATGTTTCTATGTGTTAAAATATTTTTTTTTCAACAGATTATATTTCTGTACAAGTATCTTTTCTAGTTTCAAGATCTTTTGAGATTCTGTACGATATATATCCGATGCCAAATATGATGGCGACAAGGATGGTTGTGATATAGTTTTCCATTTATTATTTTTCTTCGTTATGAATTACGGCAACTGGTTTTCCAGAAACCTTTTCTTGTAAATGTTGGAAGATGATGAATAAAACAGGAATGATAAACAAACCTAGAATTACTCCTGAAATCATACCTCCGGCGGCACCAATACTAATAGAGTGGTTACCTTGAGCTGATGGTCCTTTGGCGCTCATCATTGGAACTAAACCAACAATAAAAGCAAGAGACGTCATGATAATTGGTCGCAAACGTAATTTGGCTGCATCGATTGAAGCTTTAACTAACGCCATTCCTGATTTTCGTTTTTGCACTGCAAACTCCACAATCAAGATGGCATTTTTAGCAAGAAGTCCAATCAACATGACAAGTGCAACTTGTACGTAAATGTTGTTTTCAATTCCAGTTAAACCAATAGCAACGAATACTCCAAAAATACCTGCAGGGATTGATAAAATAACCGCTAGAGGAAGGATATAACTCTCATACTGTGCAGCAAGTAGGAAATAAATGAATATCAAACACAGTAAGAAAATTGTAGCCGATTGCCCTCCAGAAGAAATCTCCTCACGAGTCTGGCCCGAGAATTCAAACCCGTAACCTGCAGGTAATTGTTGTGCTGCTACTTCTTCAATTGCTTTAATGGCATCTCCAGAACTAAATCCAGGTTTCGGAATCGCATTAATAGAAATTGAGTTAAATAAATTGTATCGTGAAGCGGTTTCTGAACCATAAATACGAGTGAGTTTTACTAAAGTATTTATGGGCACCATTTCGCCTGTTTTGTTTTTTACAAAAACTCTGTCAATTGCTGTTGGATCTGCTCTGTCTTCGATATCTGCCTGAACAACTACTCGGTAATATTTACCAAATCGGTTAAAGTCAGATGCCTGTGCGCTACCGAAATATGCCTGCATGGTTTGTAAAATGTCTTTTACATTTACGCCCAATTGATTTGCTTTTTCGTCGTTAACTTCCAATTGCAATTGTGGATAATCGGCTTTGAAAGAAGTAAAGGCAACTGCAATTTCCGGACGTTTCATCAATTCTCCGATAAAGTTTTGAGAAATACCACTGAATTTATCCAGTTTTCCTCCTGTTTTATCTTGCAGAACTAAATCTAGAGCCTCAACGTTACTGAATCCAGGAACAGTTGGGAAACTGAATACGAAGAAACTTCCGCCAGAAATTGAACCTAGTTTTCCACGAACCTGATTCATGATTTCGTCTATATTTTTTACATCACCGCGTTCTTCGTTTGGTTTAAGCAATACGAAAACAACTGCTGAAGATGGACTTGTAGAATTCGTTAATAAGTTGAAACCTGAAATAGCTGTTACGAATCTTGAAGCATCTAAACCTCTTAAAGTATTCTCAGCTTCAGTCATTACTTTTTGAGTTCCGTCTAATGATGTTCCAGAAGGCGTATTAACTGCAATCGCAATAAATCCTTGGTCTTCTGTTGGAATAAACCCTGCAGGAGTTGTTTTAACCATTACAACAGTCGCCACAACAACTAAAGCTAATCCGCCTAAACTCAACCATTTTCTTCTGATTAAGAATTTAAGTCCGCCCACATAACGATTTGTCAACGATTCAAAACTGCTATTGAAAGCGGTAAAGAATTTTTCTTTAAATCCTTTTTTCTGATAAGGCTCATTGTGATCGTGTGCTCCGTGATTATCTTTTAAAAATAATGCCGCAAGCGCCGGACTCAATGTTAAGGCATTTACTGCCGAAATTACAATTGCAATTGCCATCGTAAAGGCAAACTGACGATAGAAAACTCCTGTTGAGCCTTCCATAAAACCAACCGGCAGGAATACAGCAGCCATTACCAGCGTAATCGAGATAATAGCACCCGTTATTTCGTGCATTGCTTCATGGGTTGCGATTTTTGGAGACAAGCGTTTGTGCTCCATTTTCGCATGCACCGCTTCGACTACCACAATGGCATCATCGACCACAATACCAATCGCCAGAATTAATGCGAAAAGCGTTAAAAGGTTGATCGAAAATCCGAATAACTGCATGAAGAAGAACGTTCCTAAAATTGCTACAGGTACAGCAATAGCCGGGATTAATGTTGATCTAAAATCTTGCAAGAAGATAAATACCACAATAAAAACCAGTATAAAAGCTTCTAGTAATGTATGCTCAACTTGTTCGATAGATTGGTCAAGAGATACTTTTGTACTATAGAAAATATTGTGTTTGATACCTTTTGGAAAATCTTTAGAAGCTTTTTCCATCATTTTGTTAATGGCAATCTGAATATCATTTGAGTTTGATCCAGCTAACTGAATAACCCCAATTACAATTCCTTTTTTACCATTTAAACGAGTTAAACTGTTGTAAGAGTAAGCACCAAGTTCAACTCGCGCTACATCTTTTAAGCGAAGTACTGAACCATCTGCATTAGAACGTATAGCAATATTTTCATAATCTTCTGGTTTAGTTAATTTCCCTTTGTATTTAATAACGTATTCAAAAACTTCTTTGCTTCGCTCTCCAAATTTCCCAGGAGCCGCTTCCAAACTTTTGTCTTGAATCGCGCCCATAACTTCGCTTGGCGTCACTTTATAAGTTGACATTTGTGTCGGATTTAACCAAACACGCATAGAGTAATCTTTTACACCACCAAAAATACTAGCAGAACCTACACCCGGAATACGTTTTAATTCCGGAATAATATTAATCTGTGCATAGTTGGCAACAAAAGTCTGATCGTATTTTGATTCATCTTCGGTATACATACCGATTGCCATGATGAAACTGTTTTGTTGTTTCGCCGTAACAATACCTTGCTGTACAACCTCCGCAGGAAGCTGACTCGTTGCCTGTGCAACTCTGTTTTGTACATTTACCGCAGCTTGATCGGCATCAGTTCCTAGTTTAAAGAAAACGGTGATTGCCAAAGTACCGTCGTTACTGGCTGTAGAACTCATGTAAGTCATGTTTTCTACACCATTTATAGATTCTTCGATAGAAGGTGCCACAGAACGTAAAACCGTTTCTGCGTTGGCTCCCGGATATACCGCCGTTACCAAAACCGATGGAGGCGCAATATCAGGAAACTGTTGTAAAGGCAGTTTAGTTAAACCCAATACTCCCAGAATCACCAATAAAATGGAAATTACGGTTGCCAGTACAGGTCTTTGTATAAATATTTTGAACATTATTTCTTCTGATTATTTTTTGTTAGTTACTTCGGCAACTTTAGTTGATTTTTCTGGCTGAATCGCTTGTCCATCCTGAAGTTTGTCAATACCGCTCATCACGATTTGATCACCAGATTTTACGCCGTCTTTAATTAAATAATTGGTACCGCTTTTACCTACAACGGTAATAGGCATTTTAGTTACTTTGTTGTCTTTACCTACAGTGAAAACAAAAACTTTATCCTGCATTTCGATTGTAGCCGCTTGCGGTACTAAAATCGCATCGTCGTGGTTTAATCCTAAACGGATTCTTCCTGTGTTTCCAGAACGTAAAATTCCGTTTGCATTTGGAAAAGTCGCTCTAATCGTGATCGCTCCAGTAGTTTTATCAAACTGACCGTCAACCATATCGATTTTTCCTGTTTTTGGATAAGCGCTGTTATCTGCTAAAATCAAAGTAACTGGAGGTAGTTTTTTGATTTTATCGCCTAATGAATTTCCAGCATATTGTTCTTTAAAGTGAATGAAATCCGTTTCACCTAAAGAGAAATAAGCAAATACTTCATGAACGTCAGATAAAGTAGTAAGCGCTTCAACATCAGAAGCCGAAACTAAACTTCCTTGTTTTTTAGGTAATCTTCCGATGTAACCGCTCACTGGAGCTGTTACGTTTGTATATCCTAAATTAATTTTAGCAGAACCTACCATTGCTTTTGCCTGTTCGATATTCGCAGCAGCAATTTTTTGAGAAGCTTTAGCCGTTTTCAATTGATAATCAGAAACTACTTTGTTTTGTACTAGCGGTGTCAATTTATCAACTTCTAAATTTGCGTTGATCAAAGCCGCTTCAGCTGCGTGAAGACTTGCCAAAGCATTGTTTAACTGCTCACGATACGGACGTTCGTTTATTTTAAATAAAGTTTGTCCTTTGCTTACGTAAGATCCTTCATCAACAAAAATTCTGTCAAGGTTACCGCTTACCTGTGGACGAATTTCAACGTCAACAGTTCCTTGTATGGCAGCAGGATATTCAGAGTCAGTTGTTGTATTGGCACTTGTGATAGCCAAAACTGGTAAAACCGGTGGAGGTGGAGCAGTAGGTGCCTGATTTTTATCAGCACAGCTGCTTAGTACTAGGGCCAGAATAAAACTGGTTATAATTACATTTTTCATTTTCATTGTGGTTTTAATTGGTTGAACATTTTCTCGGATAAAATTCTTTGGTATTCTGGCATTCTCGGGATTCATATTTAATTGAATTAAATTATTTAACATTGTTAAGTAAATGTGCGCAAACTGCCAAACTTTAATCATTTTTCAATTGTTCTTAAATCAGTATTAAAATATTTAACAGTGTTAAGTAAAAGTCTAAAAAAAGAGTTTTTATTATCTCTATTAAATTTTCTAACAGTGTTAAGTGAAAGTTATAAAAAAAAAGGATTTTACATTATCCAAATTAAATTATTTTACACTGTTAAGTAAAAATTGAAAAAAATATTATTGTATTGATTTGATGATACCACCAATGGCATCTTTCAAAATTTGAGCATTTATTGTTTCTAAAATATCACTTTTGTTTATGATGTTGATGGCAATTAAACCATGAATAACAGAAAAGAAAGTGAAATACTTTTGTTTTATGATATCTTGACTCGGATTGCTGTCTTTCATTACTTCAGCAATGACCTGAGTGAATAATTTGTAAGGTCCCTCTTGAGCCGAACATCGCTGTGCGCAACAGGTCATTTGAACACCAAACATCAACTGATACATTTCAGTATTGGTAAAAGCGAAGTCCCAGTAAGTCATCCACATGGCTTCTAATTGATCTTCGGGTTTTTCAAACTTGTCAATTGCAATTTGCAGTTCTTTAGTCAGTTTGATAAAACCTTTGCCAGTCAGTTCTTCTAATATTGCTTCTTTATTCGAGAAATATTCATAAATAATAGGAGCAGTATATTCGATTCTATCTGCAATTTTACGCATACTCAAACCATTCCAGCCTTCTTCTTTTACGATATCATAAGCAGCGCCAAGGATATTGTTCCTTGTCTCTTCTTTTTGTCTTAAAATTCGATCTTTGCTAGCCATTGTATTCAAGTATTAAATCGTTTAACACTGTTAGGCAAATGTATGGCGGATTTTTGAATTTCAAAATATTTTTATCATAATATTTTCTTATCGTGTCATAGATTAATACAAAAAGCTTTGAGAACCCTTTATTTTATTGAGATTTATTTTGGTGTGATTTTATTAAGGAGCAGAACTTTTTCGTTTTTAAGACCACTTGTCCTGCTCTTCACTATATCTTTTATGTCTCGTTAGAAAAAAACGAGACATAAAAGGATACCGTTTCGATCAGGGCTAGGCGATAACGTAAATTTTTTCATTAGAACTTTGTCAAAGTTTGATCCGAATAATTCCGCTAGGAATGAAATATATTGTAGCAACGGATTTCAATCCGTTGAATGAGTAATCGTCATGATGAAAGAGTTCCGTAGGAACGGCACATATTAAAATACGCCTAAAATATGTTTCGATCCCATGGATCTTTTTTAAATGCAGGGATTCTGAATAACTGGATTAAAATCCAGCCCTACAATATGCGTCGAGCCTATGGCTCTTTCTTGCCGTAAAAATTCCGTTAGGAATGAAATATATTTTAGCAACGGATTTCAATCCGTTGGATGAGTAATTGTTATCTCGAGAGAGTTCCATAGGAACGACTCATTTTTACTTCTACTTCTTCATTATCATAAAAACAGCATTGCAATTACCCGTATTAATATTTTTCGTAACATTACAAGAAAAAAAATGAAAAGTTCAACTATCATAAAAACCACATTCGCAATTATATTCTTCCAGCAAATTGCCTTTTCTCAGGAAACCAAAAAAGAAACCGCACCACCACAATATACAATTGAAAACTGTGTCAATCATTTTGAAATAGACAAAGCGAAGAGAACCAAAGTGGGCTATCAATATTGGTTTGCTGATAAAGATTTCACTCAGGAGAACACCTTAAAAATGAGTATCGTTGAACCTGGGAAATCTACCCACGCGCCGCATCATCATCCTGAAGAAGAATTCTTTTATATTCTGGAAGGCACAGCCGAATTTTATCTTGACGGAAAAACAGTTACAGCTGGGCCAAATACCAGTTTTTATTGCCCGCCAAATGCGGAGCATGGAATTAGTAATGCAGGAAAAACAGATTTAAAGTATTTGGTAATTAAAAAAGATTTAAGGTAGATACAAGTATCGTTTTTAATTATTGGATATTGATCGAATACGTTAGAGATTCTCCATTTTCCTTTGAAAACTTAAAACGATATATTCCCGTTTTTGTCGGTGTAAAATTATAGGTAGTTTCAATTATTGGAATATTCTGGGTGCAAAAACATCCTTCATATTTAGCTTTTATGCTGATGGTCTTTGTATTTCCTAAGTTTGTTTCAGTGAGACTATCAAAACTACCACATCCATTTAGAACATTGAATTTTATTTTAATTGGGATTATCTTATTTACATTTCCTATTGCAGGGACATCAGCAGAAATTACAGGTCTTTGTTCGTATCGTATACAAACCTGATCAAATGTTTCAGTCCATTTTACGAAAGAATATTTTTTTAGTTCTGTTTTCCAATATGTTTGTGTTCCTTCGGGAATGCTTAAAGAGAGATTGCCTTTTTCCTTTTGGTTTAGTTTTAAGGACGAAATTAAATCTAAGAAATCTTTTTGATTGCTTTCATTCATTTCAAAAAAACTGCATACAATATAGGTTTTACCTTCTTCTGCATGATAAAAAACACTGCTGTTTGTTGCCTGCCAGGCACCTGTGTTTATGTAAGGTTTTGTATTTAATAAATCTATTAAATCTGGAATATCGCTTTTAGGAGTATTAGAAAGATATAAAAAGCCATGCATTTGCCTAATATCAAATTTTAGTTCGTTCAAAGTTTTAAAAACTAAACTTAAATCAGCATTGTTATTAATTCCAATAGCTAGATTTATTTTTGATGAATTAGGACCTTTTGCCAGTTCAGCATCTAACTTTTCTTCTTTTTGTACATCTGAATTATCAGAAGAACAGCTGAAAAGTAGAAAGGTAATAATGCTTAAAGTTAAAATTTTGCTCATATTCTATAGTTTTTATTAAATAGATGAGTTTTTTGTCAAAAGGTTGCGTTTGAGTTATTTGTTTTTTGTGAGTGATGTTCTACTAGTATAAAAGACAATGATAAATCATTTCTCATTATATGTTACAGTACTAATTTATTCTTCTAAAATTGCGTTACGCGACTTTCTAAAGTAAGTTATCAAAAGTCCAATAAAACTTGACACTAAATTAAGTAAAAGCATACATAAAAAGTATTCAAGTTCTAAGGCATTTTTACCAATAACCAAATCTAATTTTTTAGATAAAACGGGCTGATAATTATAGAATTGCCAATTTTCATAATTGGTAAATTCATAATAATGGACTTTGATTGTCCAAAGCATTAAAATTGCCAGAATAAAAAGTAAAGCAGAAACTATAACAGAAAGCTTATTGTTGATATAATTAATGATGAAGCATAAAATTAAATTCATCAAAATACTCAGAATGAGGAAGAAAATTGCTAATACTTTCAAAAGAGGATAAGAACTAAGACATCCCAATATTGTTAAAAGTATTATTATGCTGGTACTAATAATAAATGAAGTTTTTATGTTTTTTAGCATCGTTTTTTTATTGAAATTTCTTGTAAAGAAACAAACCAATTTTATTTTTTTTTAACTTTGAATGATCTTTATAAATCTGCAATATAGTATTATAAATTATATCTTGTATTTACGAGTTTTCCAGTAAATGATAAGTTTATAAGCTGCAATAAAGACTAGTATATAAAGATAAATTTTAAAAGAAATAAATAGATAAAAAGATCTAGTTTCGACATCATAATATTCTTTTGGGGCATCCTTTTAAAAATAATCTCCAGTTAATTTACTTTTATAAATAGATTGTTTAACTAAATCCGATTTAAGATATTCTAGTTTATTTACTCTTAGATTTATTGGGAGGTTGGTGCTTAAAATTTTGCGTTCAACGGTATAAGCTAGGCTAGTTCCCTCGCCAGTTCCTGTATCCTGAAAGACTCTTTTTATTACTAAAAAATCATTATTCACGTAAAGTTCTTTATTCTTTAAACTTTTTAGATTGTAATATTCGCTGAAATAACTGTTAGTATAAATACTCCTTACAGTTATAATTATAGATATTATGATATTGCTAAGAGCAAGAAATACTAAAACGGTTCGCATACTATTTTTTATAAAATTAATTAAGCAGTATTTGTTTTTAGTATAATGTTGATCATGTGAATATATATCTTATATACCTAAGAATTTTAAAAATAACGTTTCAAGTCATTTAGAATATTCGATGGTATAAAACCTAAATCTGTTGTTTTGGTTTTAATGAAATCTTTTAATTCAAAATAATTCGAAATATGGAATTGCGATAATTGAAGTATAATTTTTTTGTCTTTTATCAAAAGTAAAACTTCGTAATCGCCTGCTCTTGATGTTTCTATGGTAGTTTCAAATCCATCTAAATCAGTAAAAAAGATTTTACGTTCCTTAAACAAAAAGTTTTTGATATTGATTTCTTGTTCGCTTAATGTTACCGAAATTACACGTTTTATAAGTCCTGAAATAAGGAAAAGGTTTGTAAAGAGTAATAAGGAGCCTATGAAAAATAACTTCATAACGACATCTTCTCCAAATGTTTCCTTGCTATTTATAAAAAGAGAAATTGCGACAGCAATGGAGAAAATAGTAAAAATAACATATAGATAGGTACGGTAAGAAAATTTTGATTTCATTTTGTTTCCAGATAAATTAGAATATTACTCCTTCCCCCAAATCCTAGTATTCAAATCCAGTTCCTGAACAATATCCTGCATAAAACGAACAATTGAAAGATCATCTGTAAGTAAATCGGGATCTAAAAGTGAAGAATGAATAGGTGCTTCAAAGTAATTGTGAGACAACGGAAAAGCAATATACATTTTAGAATTTATAAAAGAAATCGAAATCGTCTCCTCTGTTTTGTTGTTTAAATCCAGAATTCTTTCCATCATGGCAGGTGTCAGAATATATCTAGCTTCAATTTGATTTCTGGAATAGGTTACAAATTTACTGTCAAAATAAGGATTTTCTAATTGAACCAAATCGGTATTGCCGAAGCTGAAAACGTTCTTAGAAAACCAGGAACCAATAGAATCTCCAAAACTTTTTGGACGAACAACAGTCGAAACATTAAAGTTTTTATTGAAATCGGCAACAAAAATAATTCCTTTAAAAATGGTATGCCATTCTGTGCGTGTTCCGTTTTTAGTATGCGTTTCGGTTTTGTATTCGGCATGTACTTCTGAGAACCAAAAAGCGGTTTTATCAGCTGTTCCGTTTACTAAATCCTGTGTCTTATAACGATCTGGGCGGGTTGTAAAAAGCTCAGAACTTACAAACTCATAATGTGGTAATCCGCTTTGAGGTGTAATGGTTAATGTTTCATTAATCTCTTTTAAAGCAGATCCAACCACACTGATTTTATAAGTGTTTTTATATTTTCTGGCATCATCATCTACTCTGTAATAGGTTATAATGCCTATGATAGCAGGAACCAAAGCGCCAAACACAGCCAATGTTGGAAACCGAATCAAGAAACCAACGATCAAAACAAGACCCGCGAGACCAAATAAGATATAAGCGCTTTTGTAGGTTTCGGATATTTTTTTGCGGTCGATTTCTAATGTATTTAAAACCTCTTGCAAGGTTTTGGTGCTAGTATATTCTGAATCCATTAATTGTTAAAAAGCTCTTTTGCACTAATGTTTTTACGTTCTTCTTCTGGTGTTTCCAAAACATCGATTTTAGTATAATTCAGCATTCCAGAAAATAGATTTCCAGGGAACATCATAATCGCATTGTTGTAATCGGTTACAGCAGCATTATAGGTTCTTCTTGCTGCGGCGATTTGCTCTTCGCTTTCTGTCCAAGTAGATTGTAAATTTAAAAAATTGGTATTGGCTTTTAAATCTGGATAATTTTCAACTTGAACCATCAAACCTTTTACAGCAGTGCTTAATTGAGTGTCCAGACTAGTTTTCTCAGCTTCTGTTAGAGAACCAGAATTTGCTTGCGCACGTAATTCTGTAATTTTAGTTAAAGTGCTTTGTTCGTAATTGGTGTATTGTTTTACCACTTCTACAAGATTCGGAATTAGATCAAAACGTTTTTTCAGCATCACATCAATAGCCGAAAAAGCGTTGGTTACCTGATTCTTTTTTCCAATAAGCGAATTATAAATTAATACACCAATAAAGATAAATACAAGAAGTATTATAACAATAAACATAACTTAAAATTTTAATAGGTTAGGGAGCAAATATATACAAAAGGAAACAAGTTAGACTCTTTTTTTGTAGGAAATAGTGGTTGTCTAACAAAAAAAAACAGCACTTCTGAGAGTACTGTATTGATAGATTTATTGAAGTGATTGTATAAGGATATAATATTTAAAACATAGTTTAAGCAATATTGTGTTTGTGCTTTTCAAAATAATCGGTGGCCATTTCAACAATTGCCTCTTTTGTGGTAAAACTGTATTGCACTCCATGATCAAGTTTGTATGATTCTCCCATTTTAGGATAATGTTCTTTTCCGTCTGCATGAAAGGAATCAGTAACGTTTACCCAGAGATTCCTATCCTGATCTTTAAAGGAGTAGAGGTCAGCGTCAGATACAATGAAGATTGTTCCATTATCATTATCCAGTATAGACGTGTATTTACTGCTGGTATATGTGCCTAAAATACTAATATTGGAATTGTATTTTTTAGACAGTAAGTCCGTGATTTTTTTTGTTAGTGGCATAACATGTGGATTTTTTTTGTCTTTGAAACTGTAAATTTAAAATTACGAATTTTATCGATTCAGCCACTAAAAGTTTTTTTTGTATTAAAATAAGTTTTTTTTACAAAGTATTTTTGAGTTGGTTTTATGTTGTAAAAGTTTGTTTTTAGGTTTCGAATGAGGTTAAAAAAAAGACAGCAACTAATTAAAGTGCTGCCCTTTTGAGTAAATTGTAATTTTGCATTTTAAAACCAAATCAAAATTTTAAAAATGCGGCATTAAAAAATGCATACAGTTAAAGTAATTACTAAAATAAAAGCGAAACGCAGGTTATATCGTTTCTGAACCGCCTTTTTTAGTGTCGTTACTGATAGTGGTTTATCAGTGTATTTTTAATTGAAAGAAACATAAGTGTCAGTTTTGTCAAACATTCGGGCTTTAAACTTATGAAGGTTTAAATTGATTTTTTTTGTTTTATCATGTCCTTCATAGAAAAACAATTTTTGGTTTACGATCTTAATTCCGTAGTTAGGATCAGTAAATTTTTCAAAATAGGCTACAGCTTTTTCTAGAACATGTTCTTTTGTTGTAAAAGTATATTTAATGCCATCCTTCCTTGTGTATTCTTGTCCTACTCTTGGATAATATTTCTTTTCATTATAAACAAAAGACTTTGGTGTGGTAGACCACAGATTGTCATTTGAATCCTTGAATATATATAAAGAATCATAAGAGACAGAAAACATGGTGCCATTCTTGTTATCCAGCATAGAACTAAATTTACCGTCTAGATTATTATTAAGAATAGAAATACGTGATTTGTATTTTTTAGATAGTAGTTTAATAACTTTTTGTATCGTCTGCATAATAAATTATTTTAAGTACTATATCATTTACGAGTTCTGTAAAATTAGGGTTTAAAATACTGGCGCAATGACTCTTAAAAGTTATAAAAACACTATAAAAAGTTTAAATTTAAAAAGTTAGATAAGATGAAGTTACAAAGGCTCAGAGTGTTGAAGTTTTTTTTCTTTACAAATTTGAACTTAAATAATTTTTTTACCTAAGTACTTTCGTAAAAAAAACAACTTGCCTTCCTGAACTAAATTGTTGTAATAGCAGAAGAATATTAACGATAGATTTTATAAAATTATAGGTAAATCCTGTAAACTCATCTGTTTCTGAAAACGTAATTTAAAGTTTTACTTTTTACGCTGATTATTATGGAAGATTTTGTTCAGGACGTTTTTAAACATTTAGAAAATTATTATTACAGTATTGTTGATCTTACGCCAAAATTTGTTTTAGCAATTTTAGTTGTTCTTATTTCTTGGTTTATTGCTACTCGAGTTGGTATTTTTGCGGGTAATCGCCTTAAAATGAAAATGCATGACCGGCTTTTGGCTGTTTTTATTGCTCGATTAATCAAGTCGGTTCTAATTATTATTGGAATTTTATTTATGTTCCGAATTATCGGACTTGATGGAGTTGCGCAAAGCATGCTTGCGGGAGCAGGAATTTCTGCTTTTGTTATTGGTTTTGCACTTAAAGATATAGGCGAAAATTTCCTTGCCGGAATTCTACTGGCTTTCAAACGTCCTTTTAATATTGGAGATATTATCGAAAGCAATGGTGTTAAAGGCGAAGTCATCAACCTGAATCTTCGTGATACTGAAGTAAAAAGTGATTCTAAAATCATTTATATTCCTAATGCACTTTTAATTAAAAATACACTAATTAACTACAACAGCGAAGGTTTTCTTTTGCAGACTTTTACCGTAGGACTAGAATACGGTTCAGATTATCAGCGCGCCATCGAACTCGTAAAAGAAGTGCTTCATAATAATGAAGATGTAACGGATAAAGATTACGAAAACGCTGCGGTTATTACCGATGTTGCGGCTGCAGGTGTCATTCAGCTTAATATTCGATATTGGGTAAAAACGGGACCGTATGGCAAAAACTCTGAATGTCGTTCTAAAATCATTGGCGAAGTTTTGAATACATTGAAGGAAAATGGGTTTGTACTGAAGTAGAATAGGGATTAAGAGTTTTTAAATTTCTTTATGATTTTAATTTTCGGTTGATATGGATTACAATAAGAGTATTGCCATCCAAGTCTCTCTTAGTACGTCCGTATAAGCCGATTTCAATAATATCTGGGATTTTAGATTTTATTTCGCTTGGATGTACATACGTATAAATGCCGTATCCGTATCCTGAAACAATCCAGCCTTTAGTTTTGTTTAAATCGGTAACATCAAAATCTTCAGATCGCCCTCCAGAGTTAACTGGACCAAATTCTTTTATAAGTTTTATGGCTTCGCTTTCTATGTCAGCAATGCTATCTGCGTCATCAAAAATGATATATGTTCCGTTTTGGAATAAAACCCAGTCTTGAAATTTAGGATTTATACTAAGTTTTACGTGATTTAACAGCTCTTCTTTTGACAGTCCGCTAATATTCTGATTGTTGGTTTGGTGTTTCATAAAAAAAAGATTAAAATCATTTTTGACGTATATTTAAAAATCTGGTTTAATATGTTTTACCCTTAAAAGTTTTAATTGTATTAGTATAAGGTATTTTTTAGATTTGTATTATTTCAATAAAAGCACCTTCAAACAAAATGTCTAAAGGTGCTTTTCCTAAATTTATATAAGTAAGATTAAGATTCTGTGTTGCTTGGATCTTTTTTGCGGTAAACTAGATAAAATACTTGCGGTAAAACTGTCAGTGATAAAATCATGCAAGTTATTAAACCGCCCACAATCATAATGGCTAACGGCTTTTGCACTTCAGATCCCATTCCGGTTGATAAAGCAGCAGGCAATAATCCTAAAGATCCCATGAGGGCAATCATCACAATAGGACGAATTCGGCTATGAATTCCATGTGCAATAGCGTCTTTTAAATGCATTCCCGCTCTCATATTTTCCCTAATCATTCCAATGAGGACAATACTATCGATGGCACTGACTCCAAAGAGAATAATAAATCCAATTCCTGCCGAGATTCCGAAAACAGTTCCTGTTACCCAAAGAGAAAGGAATCCGCCAATAAAGGCGTAAGGCATTGCAGTTACAGCAATCATAGTGTCTTTGAAGTTGCCAAAGTTAAAATACAGCAGACATAAAATCAGAACTAAAACGACTGGAATAATCATGGCCAATTGTTTGGTGGCTCTTTCTTTACTTTCAAATTCTCCTGCCCATTTCATGACATTTTCTTTCGGAAGTTTTACTTCGGCAGCAACTTTTTTCTGCGCTTCGTCGATTGTACTTCCCAAGTCTCGTCCTTCAATGCTAAAACCTACCGCGATATAACGGCTGTTTCCTTCACGATAAATAAAAGTTGGCCCAGTTTTATAATCTACTGTTGCAATTTCTTTTAGCGGTACTTTTTTGCCATTCATGGTTGGAATAAGAATGCCTTCAATTTTTTGTTTTGAATCTCGGTATTCTTTTTCGAAACGCAGGGTTATGTCAAATACTTTTTCGTCATCATAAAATTTGGTTGCGGCCTGTCCGCCAATGGTCATTCTGATCACGGCTTGTGCATCGGCTGTCGTAACGGCATAACGGGCCATTTTTTCGTCGTCAAGCTGAATTCGTAATTCGGGTAAACCGATATTTTTGTAGACATTAATATCTTCAATTCCTTTTACGTCTTTGATCGAATTAGCCACTTTTGCCGCCATTTCTTCCAATTGAAAAAGATCGCTTCCAAAAATCTTTATCGCCAGCGGACTTTTGACTCCGGCAACATATTCCTCCACATTATCCTGAATTGGCTGGCTGAAACCAAAAGCAATTCCGGGATATACATCGAGTATTTTTTTGATTTCGGCAATTAGTTCTTCCTTACTGATATCATGTTTCCATTCGTCTTTGTGTTTTAATTCGATATGGAATTCGATATTAAAAAATCCTGTGGGGTCGGTTCCGTCGTTTGGTCTTCCCGTCTGCGAAAGCACAAATTTTACTTCTTCAAACTTCCTGATTTTGGCTTTCATTTCCTTAGTCAATCTTACAGATTCATCGAGATTGATACTGTTTGGAAGCGTTGCTCTCACATAAATAGCTCCTTCGTTCAGTTTCGGAATAAATTCTGATCCATAAAAAGCAAACCTAGCGCAACAAATTGCTAATAAAGCTAAAAAGGCATAAATAGTAATTTTACGATGTTTGGTGCTCCATTGAAACAGTTTGTAAAGATTCTCTCTAAAGAAACGTGAAATCATGTTTTCTTTTTCGACAATGTTTTTCGTCAGCATCACTTTACACATGGCTGGAACATAGGTAAGCGATAAGATTAACGATCCCAAAAGCGCATAACTTAAAGTAAAGGCCAGGGGAGAGAACATTTTTCCTTCTACTTTAGTGAAAGAGAAAATAGGCATTAAAGCCACAATCAAAATAATCAGGGCGAAGAAAATATAAGTAGCCACACTACCAACACTTTTCTTGATCAATCCCATTTTACTCATATTGTTAAAACGCTCCATTCCGACTTTATGTGCTTTCTTTTCGAGGGATACAAAAACTTGTTCGACAATAACGAGCGTTCCTTCGAGTAGTAATCCAAAATCTAAAGCTCCCATCGAAATTAAATTCGCAGGTAATCCCTGAATTCGCAGCATTACAATAGCAAACAAAAACGAAAGCGGAATTACAGAAGCCACAATCAAAGAAGTTCTCCAGTTGTAAAGAAAAATAAATACGATTAGTGATACCAGTAAAATACCTTCTGTCAGGTTTTTGGTAACGGTTTTTACGGTTGTATTAACCAATTCCGTACGATCGATAAACGGAACTATTTTGACATTGTCTGGTAAAACTCTTTCGTTAAGTTCGGTCAGGCGTTCTTTAAGCTTTTTGATCACTTCGCCTGGGTTTTCTCCACGAAGCATCACTACGATTCCTTCGACTACATCGTCATTTCCGTCCAAACCAACTTGTCCTAATCTTGGTTTTGCCGAGATCGAAACTTCGGCTACGTGTTTTACCAAAACGGGAGCTCCGCCTTTGGTTTCAATTAAAATATTACCAATATCTTCGACCTTATTAATTAAACCAACACCACGAACGACATAAGCCTGATCGCCACGCTGAATGACATCTCCACCGACATTGATATTACTTTTTGAAACGGCTTCGTAAACATCTAATGCCGATAAATTGTAATTTTCTAGCTGTGTCGGGTTAATTTTGATTTCGAACATTTTTTCTTCCCCGCCAAAACTTACCACATCAGCAACTCCGGGAACGGCAACCAATTCTCTTTCAATAACCCAATCCTGAATTGCCTGAATTTCTTTTATAGGCAGATCACTTTTAATAACATATCGAAAGATTTCGCCCGTTGCTCCAGAAGGCGGATCAATTTCTGCATCGGCTCCTTCAGGAAGATCAAGTCCGCCCATACGGTTTGAGGCATATTGCTGTGCATAAAAATCTTCCACACCGTCATCAAATAATACCGTTACTACTGATAATCCGAAAAGCGAAATAGAACGCACTTCTGCTTTTTTCGGAATAGTGTTCATTTGTTTGGATATCGGAAGCGTGATGAATTTTTCTACTTCCTCGGCACTTCTTCCCGGCCATTGTGTAATGATTCTCGCCCTTGTATTAGTTACATCGGGAAAGGCTTCAATAGGCGTGTGGATGTAGCTTACTATACCCGAAACCAGTAAAATAGCGGTAAAGAAAAAAACGATGAGGGAGTTTTTTAGCGAAAAAGCTACTAAACCTTGTACAAATTTTTTCATGTCTTGTATTGTATTTATCCGTTTTGGGGATAATTAGTTTTTTAATCTTTCGTGAATTAAAAGCTGATTTTTGGTAATGACCATTTCGCCTTCCTTAACGCCTTTGTCAAAATACACCCAGTTGTTGTTTTTGATAACCGGATTAATTTCTCTGGTTTCAATCGTACAGTCGTTTTTATAAATTAAAATGTGGTCACGGTTATTGTCAAAAATCACAGCTTTTGCTGGAACAGCGGCAAGAGCTTCGCCACCAAGGCTTTTATCGATAATAATATCGGCAGTCATTCCTGGTTTTAGTTTCAGGTTTTTGTTTTCCATTACAATTCGGGCTTTTAGGACATGTTCATCGGCATCAAAAACTTTAGCCATCATTTTTATTTTTCCTTTAAAAATTTCTCCCGGATAAGCTGGCGTTGTAACATCTACAGCCATATTTTCGGTTACATTTTTTAGATTACTGGTATAAACATTAACCATAACCCAGATTTCTTTTAAGTCAGAAATCGTAAAAAGCGGATCACTGCCGTCTGTAATCTGCATTCCCGGACTTATGTTTTTGTCTACAATATAGCCTTCAGTCGGTGCTTTGATTTGAAAAACAGATCTTTCGCTGCTGGCGCTGAACATAGCGAGATTGGCTCTTACATTTTCAAGAGACGATTTTAAAACATCTAGTTCGCTTTGTGCCTGCATTAAATCTTTCTGTGAAGAAATACCGTCTTCATACATCGATTTTACCGATTGTAAGTTTCGCTGCGCCACAGTAATCTGCGATTGAAGCGATTTGCTTTCAGACTGCATGCTGTTTAATTCGGTGCTTTTTATTTCGGCCAAAACCTGTCCTTTTCGAACATAATCGCCCAATGAAAAAGTAGTTTTGGTTATAATGCCTTCAACAAGACTGTTAAATTGAACTACATGATCGCTGTTGTACGTAATATTTCCAGTAAGGTTTATAGATTCACTTACAGGACGTTTCTGAACAGCTTCGATGGTAATTTTTTCTTTTAAATCTTTATCGATGCAGAATTTTTCATCGGGAGCTTTTTTTACTTCTTCTTTCTTGCCACATCCGTAAACGAGCATTAACCCAAGCATTGGGATTATAAGTTTTTTCATTATCTTTTTATTTTGAGAAATTGATGTTTAATTGATTTCCTGCCCAGAGATATAGCGCAGTTCTTCGAGATTTTTATTCAGGTCCATTTTAGAATTGAGCAAAATCGATTTGTTGTCTAAGTAGGCATCAACAAAATCAAGGTATTCCAACATGCTCGTATTTTTTTGCATGAAGTTTTTGCGATAGGCTTCCAAAAGTTTATCCAGATCTCCTTCATAATTGGCTTCGACGCTTTCGTATAATTTTTGGGTAACCAATAAATCTTCATAAGACTGCAGGACTTCAGACTGAATGCTTTTGGTTTTTTCTTCTGTCTGTAATTTTCCTTGATCGATGGCTAATTTGGCTGCTTTTATATTTCCTTTATTTCTGTTAAAAAACGGAAGATCAAGAGAGAAACCAACACCCACAAAGTCATTCATTAAACTCGCGCCTCGGTCATAACTTACGCCAAGGGTAACATCTGGCGTACGCATGGCTTTTTCATATTTGTATTTGGTGTCGTTATAATCGTTTCCGAGTTTGAGCACTTTCATGTCGGGACGATTTTCTACTGCCGATGCCATCAGGTTTCCTATGTTGAGATTTTCGATTTTCGAATTATCAGGAACAAAACCTTCTTCTGTAAGTTTAATAAAACTTTCTGCAGGCAGATTCATTAAAACTTTAAGTTCTTTCTGAAGGGCATTATTGTCTTTTTGAAGATCACTGATTTCTTTCAGAAACTGAAGCTCTGTAGCTTTCAGACGGATGTATTCGCCTTTGCCGACGTTTCCTTGTTTGACCTGATTGGCATACGCTTTCAGCAAAGTCTGCATCGATGAAAGCTGTTTTTGATAAACGGCTTCTTGAGCCTGATTGTACTGTAATTCGGTAAGATTGCCTCTAAATTCGATTTTTAGGTTGCGCAGAAAAGTTTTGAAGTATTCCTTAGCGATAGCAGCGCTAACTTTTTCCATGGCAATCATCTTTTTGCGTTTTCCTGCGGTCTGAATCAATTGCTCTAATTCTGCATTGACTTGCTGTGTTTTTCCATAATTTCCCCATAACGGAGGTAATTCTTGTGCAGTAGCATTGCTCCAAAGATTGATTTCGCCAATAGTAAGCGTAGGATTGGGCCATAATTTAGCCTGAATAACCTGAGCCTCGGCAATATCAATATTCAGCTTTTCGGAAATAAGAGAAATATTCTTCTCTAAAAACAAAGTTTCGGCCTGTTTTCTAGAGAGCACAATGGTATCTTTAATGGCGGTAATTTGTGCCGCACTTTTGAAGGATACAATAATAAGCAGGGTAAATAGTAAACGTTTCAAATTAAGTAGTTTTAATATACTGCAAAGTTATCTGCGGTATATTAGCCCCTAATTTGATGTGTGTTATAAGACGGTTAGAGCAACATTAGAAAACGATTAGAGTGGCGGAAACAGTAAGGTAACCGTTGTTCCTTCGTCTTTTTTGGACGCAATCGTAAAATCGATGTTGTTTTGTTTGAAGATGATATTCGCAAGCGAAAGTCCAACACCGCTGCCTTTGATGTCTTTTACGTTTTTGCCTCTGAAAAAAGTCTGACTGATGAATTTTAAATCTTCTTCGCTAATGCCTGTTCCGCGATCTTCAATTACAATTTTAAGTTGATTTTGTATTTCTAAAAGGCTTATTTTAATGGGATTTCCGTTCGAATATTTTACGGCATTTTCGATAATGTTGTAAAGTGCGATTTTAATTTCGTTGCGGTTTCCTTTTATCGAAAGCAGTTTATCGTTTGCCACTTCGAGAACAATTTGTATTGGAGAACTTTTTAGCTCATAAATATCTGGAAGCTGATCGTTGATATCCCAAACCAGTTCATCGACCCTGAAAATTTCATTCATTTCAGTATTATTTCGAAGTCCCGAAAGCATCATAAGCGTATTCATGGTTTCTTCGATCTGATAAACGTTTTCGAGCACTTTTTCAGCCATTTCTTTATATTCTGCACTCGATCTGTCTTTTTGGGCAAAGACTTCCAAATTACCCGAAATAGCGGTTAAAGGCGTTTTGAATTCGTGCGAAACATAATTGATAAAATTCTTTTGAATGATAAAAGTATCAGACAAACGTTTGAACAGATTATTATAAGTCTCTACCAATTCCTGAATATCATCTTTGGTATTGGGCGTAATAATATGACGATCAAGTGAAGAAGCCTGAATTTCATTGACCTGATCCACAATGTTTTTTATGGGACTGTAAGCCAAATTAGAAAGCACACGGCTTACAATATAAATCGTAATTAAACCAATGATTAAGACCATAATCATAATGATCAATAAACGGTCTGTCATGGTTTTGAATTCGGTGTCATTTTTTTTTACGAAAACCACAAAATCTCCCTGATTATCATGATAATAATTCCCGAAATAAAAATGATGTCTGGATTTAAAGCTCAGTTTTCTGTTTTTTCGGATATAATCTAATCTCGACGCATTTATATTTTTGTCAATTGTTTTATCGCCATAAACAATCTGATTTTTGTTGTTGTAAACCCGTGTTACGATTTCCAGCGAGTTTTCCCTAAACTGCTGTCCGATTAATACATGCTGATTTTCTGGCAGTTCATCTTTTTCCAGATAAAAAATCCCAGTTAACAAACATGTTTTTTGAAGTTCGTTGTAGACTATTTTTTCAGAATAACTGTAAAAGGAATAATAGGTAATGACCGAAGCAATGACAAATACAACGCTAAATGTAAAAGACGATATTATGGTAAATCTGCTGCGTATTTTCATAACTCTTCTTTTAGCATGTAACCCGTTCCTTTTATGGTATGGATGAATTTGTGGTTTTGCTCAATTTTGTTTCGCAAATACGAAATATAAACATCGACCACATTGGTGTTATTATCGTAATTAATGCCCCAAACGGCATTTAATATTTGTGTTCTCGGAATTACCTTGTTTCTGTTTTCTAATAAATACAAAAGCAGTTTGTATTCTCGCGGCGATAAATCGATGAGGTTGTTGTTTTCTGTAACCTTATGTTCTGCAGGATTTATGGTTAAACTTCCCAGCGTGTACAAGGTTTCTTCTTTATCGTAATTAAATTTTGTTCTTCGGGTAAGTGCGTTCACTCTCGAAATCAACTCTTTAAAATGAAAAGGTTTTACGAGATAATCATCGGCGCCGGAATCTAAAGCATTTACTTTGTCGTCAGTATCGCTCAAAGCGCTTAACATTAAAACCGGTGTATGATTTTTTTTAAAACGCATTAATTTAACCAGCTGAATGCCATCTATACCCGGAAGCATAATATCCATCAAAATAATATCCCAAATGTCCTGCTGAATAAGGTCTCGCGCAATCTCGCCCGTTTCGGCCAAATGCACCGTAAAGTTGTTTTCTTCTAAACCTTTTACAATAAATTCGCTGATGCGTTTATCATCTTCAATGAGTAAAACATTCATAAATGGTAAATTATAATGATTGCTGTTTTGACTAAAACGGAAATGTTTTAATCTTCTGATAAGTTGTTTTCAAAAAATAGGATTATCAAAAATAGCAATTATTTTTTGAACCATATAAGTTCAGGTAAGTTGTTGAAAGGTTTTTGTTGTAAACGTTTTGTTTGTCATTTCGAGGAACGAGAAATCACACTCGCTAATCGACAAAGATTGACGACTTATTTGGCAGAGTTTCTAGTGTGATTTGCTTTGCCTATTCGCTATCGCTCAGGTCTCCCTTCGGTCGAAATTGACAAAAATAGTAGACTTATCACGTATAAAATAGTAAACCGAATTAACATGAATCTTATATAATTTCAGTTTAATTTTTAATAAAAACCTGAATTTCAATTAATTAACTTTTATTAAAGAAAGCTTTAACAGGATCTATTTTCTTTGGCTTCCTCAAATAACTAATTTTAGGTAAATCAATTTAATAACGTTTTAAATATTTAAAATTATGAAAAAGAATATCGCTATATTAGCCACAAACGGTTTTGAAGAATCAGAATTAGCGTCTCCTAAAGCCTATCTGGAAGAACAGGGTTGGAATGCAGATATCGTCAGTTTGAAATCTGGAACTATCAAATCTTGGAAAGACGGAAATTGGAGCAAAGAATATAATGTTGATGTAGTATTAGATCAGGCAAATGAAGCTGATTACGATGCTTTGGTTTTGCCTGGAGGAGTAATTAATCCTGATTTATTAAGAAGAGAAGAAGCTGCAGTAAATTTTGTACGTTCCTTTTTTAAAAGTAAAAAACCAGTAGCCGCTATTTGTCATGGACCTCAAATTCTGGTAGATGCGGATGTTTTAGAAGGTCGAAAAGTAACTTCGTTTTTCTCTGTTAAAAACGATTTGAAAAATGCTGGAGCACAATGGGAAGACTCAGAAGTTGTGGTAGACAACGGATTAGTAACCAGCCGAAACCCGAATGATTTACCCGCTTTTAATAAAAAAATGGTGGAAGAAATTAAAGAAGGAATACACGAGCGTCAGAGAGCGTAATTAGCTATTCTAATGGGATATTAAATTATAGAAAAATGCAAGATCAATTTTGGTCTTGCATTTTTTTATTGAATAGCCCCTAGTTTTAACTAGGGGATTAAAAGATTCAATAATAACAAGGCTTTAGCCGAAATACGCATTTGGCTAAAGCCTTACTTATGATTGTTATTAAACCTCCAGCTAAAGCTGGAGGCAAATGATTCTTTTAAATATTTGAGGATTAATCTTGGCGTTCCTCTGGTTGAAACCAGAGGCTATGTTTTACAATGATTGTGGAGTTTCTCGCGAAGATTTCTCGTTCCTCGAAATGACAAAAATGCGGTTGAAATATAGATTTCTTATATTTGATAAAAGGAATATAATTATTGAAAGAAAAATCTTTCTTTAAATAGTTTTCTTACATTTGGAGTTCTTAAATCTTCACATTAAGACAACATAAAATTTGCCCTTGTGCTATGTAGTAAAGCTCCGAAAGGACTTTGACGCCGTGAAGAAGCGTAAGACTGCTAAGGTATAAGGGTTTTTTCTTAAATTCTTCACTTTATGAAAACAAACACCCTTTCCAAAGAAGCCGAAACAAGGCTAATTGATTTTTTTAACCATATTATCGATCCCGAAGATATGGCTAAAATACTAAGACAAGTAAACTGCATTTTAGCTCTCGGCGTTATGCGACAACACGAAACCCTCCAAATCGAACTAACAAATTTTGAAGACAATTATTATTGGCTCAATGAATTGGCGGAGATTTTGAATCCTTATTTGAGTGAGGGGTAAGGTTTTTTAAAATGAAAAACCTCGATTTTATGAAATCGAGGTTTGGTTAATTTTAAGTTTTTTGAAGTACTAATGTGACCAAATACTACATTAGTAATGTATATGATATTTAATTTCAAATATTAAAATTTTATTTTCCATATTAGTCTCCATTCTCTCTATAATGGCTTCATGAATTTTGATCTGATCATTAGATACATCAATATTAATTAAGTCAGAATACTCATCGTTAATAATACATTTTGCTAATTCTAATGAAAAACCATTTTTCATTAATGTGATGATCCTTTTATCTGAGCTACAATATTTTAATTTTTCATAAAAATCTTTATTGATCATTCCAAGATCATTCAAAATTTCTATAAATTTCATTAAGCTATAATCTACAAAATCCTGTTCTTCTTTTATACGAACTATAGCTAAATTAATTTTTTGGCTCTCCGTTTTTATATTTAAATTTATATACAAGGCTTTTGTATCGGTATCATTTCTTTTTTGTTCTCCCCATGTCTTTCCAACAAATACATGACCTCTTTTTTCAAAAGGTAAATTTTTCCAATAGCTTATAAAATAACCTATCATTTCTTTATAAGATGCGCTTGAACAACGCCAATCTAAAAATTTAGAATAGAATTTTTGAGCTGATTCGTGTTCAATTCTTTTAAAATTTCTATTTCCATCTACAAAGTCTTTTCCTTTTTTATCTAAAAAATTAATGTCCTTAATAAAAACTTCATAAATAAGATTAATTAATGATAAAGAATCGTTGACTATTGTCATCTTTTTGTTTGACAAATTCTTTACTAAAGTTCTTTCGTTAAGCTTTATATCAAATTCAACGACATTATTTTTATAACATAATTTAGCTATTCTAGATTTTACATATTCAACATCTACTTCTACTGTGTCAGGTTCAATATTTTCGAGATATTCTAACTTTTCATGTAGCTTTTCTAACTGTTCATTACTTAATTTATCTATATTCTCTTCTAATAATAAATTATCAACTTCATCTTCCATCTTTAAGTCAATTCTTGCTTTATTTTCTAAAAAATTTCTAGGATTTGCACTTTCCCATTCATATTTACTTTTGATAATATATATTTGAGGCATTAACATTCTTAGATTACCTGTTTCTTTTCCAAATAATTCTCTAAATCGGCAGATTCTACCTGTTAGATTTTTGAATTCAGATTTTGAAAAACCTGCTCTTCCTATTTTGGTTGTTAATAAAAAAATTTTTTCAGCTGGAATATTTACTCCTTCTAATAACGTTGAACTTGTTACGATAAATTGAAGATTTTTATTTGATGAAAAAGTTTCCTCTACATATAATCGAACAATTTCAGGCATAGAACCGTGATGATAAACTACTCCTTTTTCAATACATCTTAATAAATTATATTCTGGGTGTAAAAAATCTGAAATATTATTTTTTACTTCATTAATTAATTTAGTTTCATTTTTAATATTAGATAATTCCAATGCGAAATCTTCAATATGTTTTGGTTTATTTAAATAAACAATATTTTTTTTTGCACTATAAAAATTTAAAATATCTATTTCATTTAAAAAAAATATATCACTGATTTTTAGAAATTTATTGAAAAATTGATCGTACATATACATCCTCGAATCTTGATCAAATAAATTACAAACGAAATAATTCTCAATTTTTATACTTTCTAAATTTCTTTCATATTCAATATCATAATTTGCGTACGGAATTTTAAGATTTTCTGGATCTGCAATAAACGGAGAAAAAAAGTTTAGTAGCGTTTTTTCATTTCGCTTATAAAGAATCAAAAGTACTTGACTTAATAAAGTAGCCCGATTATCTTTTTTCATTAAATTATGAGCTTCATCTATAAGTACTAAATCAAATTTTAAGTTTGAATTTTTTTGAAGTAATCTTAACAATCTTTCTTGAGTTAGTACAGCCACAAATCTTTTTTCTGTACCTTTGTACATTTCTGGATGAGTAACAATTCTACTTATTTTGTTAGCTAATTTGTGTTCTAATAATCGTCTTTTTGTTTGTGCCAACAATGCTTTACTTGGTACAATTATACAGATCGTTTTTTTTATGTTCTTAAAAACCTTATCAATTATAATTTCTGATTTGCCATATGATGTTGGGGCAATTAGTACCAAATTATTTTCTGTTTCATTAGAAAATTTTATTAACTTTTTTTGCCCATGTGATAAATAAATATTTTTCTCCTTATAATTATCTTGATAAGATGAAAGAAAAGAATTAAAAAAAGAGTTTTCAATACGTGAAGTATCTAAATGATTTTCTTCAATAAATTTAGATATTGGTATGTATCCCAAATTTATTGAAATATCAAATAAAGGTTTGTAGTCATTATATATTAGAGTGTAATTTAGAATAATACGATAACCTAACTTCTTCAAATTTTGATCTCCAAAATTTAAAAACAATAGTGATAATTTAAAAAGTAATTTTAATTCTTCGTCACTGATTTTATTATTTTCATGTATTAGCAACTTAACATAGGCATCATAAAAATCAGTTTTTTTAATATTATCTTTGATCTTCTTTAGTGTGATATCTTCTATTTCCATACTCTAAGTTTTAGCTTCTTTTTTTAAAAATGTAATCACCTTGCTATAAGTGTTTTTTTGTATAGAAAATACAATTACATCATTAAACAAATCCTCTTTAATGGTTTTTTTACAAAAATCTTCTATTGATTTTAATAGGATCGTATCTTTTATATCGTAATATAAGACCGAAATTAGAATCACATTTTTTTTTATCATTTGGGCTTATAGAAACGGGACTATCCATTTGTAGAAGATTTTTTATTTTTTTATGATTTATCCCATTCTTAATCACTAATTGCAAATCAATTAATGCGCTGTCCCACAATTTTTGCCTTTTACTTTGCAACATAGTACTAATACCATTTTTTGATCTGTTTAGTAAAACTTTATTGTATTTTGTAGATTTTCCTTTACCAGATTTCACTTCAGTATACCATAAACTATTATTATGTTTATCATAGTATAAAATATCAAATCCCTTTTTAATACTGTTCTCTTCTTTATTTTTATATACAGAAATTGAAGTTAGTTTTTTTGATATTATATTTAATAATACATGTGAAAGAAGCTCACCTATCATTCCTTTTTTAATATTAGATGACTTCTTATCAAACTCATAAAGAAATAAATTAAGAGTATACTTATAAGAATAAAAAATGGGGTCTTCATTAACTATATGAAAACCATTATAAATTCCAGATAATTGACTTCTTATCTCTGACTTCAATTCATCGCTAAAATCTTCAATATAGCATATTACTGACTTACCATTATGATCAATTTTTAGTCCTTTAAGCATAAACATAATTTAATTAATAACTAGTTATAAAAAAAGTGAAATGAAAAGTCTTGTAAACAACGAGACTTTTCATATTCTATATTATTACCAATTTTTATTCAAGAAATCGATAATTTGATTTTTCATTACAACATTACTAGGTAATTTTTCTCTAAGTAGTCTTTCAAATTTGTGTAGTGCTTCCACGCCTACACCACTTTTTAAGCATGAATTTGCAAAATCTAAGACTTCATACCCTTCATCTCGATCTAATCTATCTCGATCTATTTTTCCAATATAAGGCCCATCACCGCCATCTCTTCTCCATGTGTACTGATCTTCATATAACATTTGTGTTTTTGTAAAATTTGCCATAATTCTATATTTAAAGTTAATTTTCAAATTTAAAACGCTGATTTATATTTCTTTTACGGAAAACCGTATATATTTTTAAAGTCAATTGAAGCAATTTTAACAATTTAGAGAATATGAAAAGAGAGTATATATACCTGTTTTTAAAATTTTTGAGAGAAAAAAAAGGACAGTCCCTCCAAAAAGAGGAACTGTCCTAAGGCAAATTTTAGATTTGCACTCCGAAGAATGCGTACAGTAATTGGTAATCTACTAAAAAGAAGACTAAACGCAGGTTATTCGTTTATGATATCGCCTTCCTTAGTTTCTTCGCTGGCAATTTTTACCAGTTTATCGTTTGGAGTTAAGTCGCCGAAAATTTCGATTTTATCTTCAATTTCTCTTCCTTTTTTAATGTCCACTCGTGTCGCTTTGTGGTTTACCACTTTCACCACATATAAACCTTCCGCAGAATTTACCACCGCCGATTTTGGCACTACAAATGTGCTGTCTTTCGCGTTAAGCGGTAACAAAACTTCGGCAACCATTCCAGGCAATAAATTTCCTTTGGTGTTGTGAACGTCCATTTCGACTCTTTCAGAACGAAGTTTTAAATCTAAAGCGCCAGACATTCTGGTAATTTTTGCTGTAAAAGTTTCTGGTAACGATTTTACATTAAAACTCATTTCGTCGCCTGGGTGTAAATAGCCTGTGTACAATTCTGGAACAGAAACCGCCAAACGTAATTTGCTTTGCTCTTGAATCGTCAATAAAGGCAAATCTGAACCTTTTCCTGCTGGGCCAACAAATGCACCTAAATTCACATTTCTAGCTGCGACAACACCATCAAATGGAGCGCGAATTTCTAAGTAACCTCTCATAATCGCAATTTCTTTATGAGCCGCAATTGCAGCTTGAAGCTGAGCGTAATCAGAATTCTTTTTACCGCTTGCCATTTCTAAGTCGTTTTTAGAAATCGTTCCTTCAACCTTGCTGGTTTCGTACAAACGGTTGTAGGTGCTTTTGCTGGTTGCATAAATCGCTTCCATAGATTTCAATCTCGATTCGGCTGCAGCCAATTGCGAACTGATTTCTGGTGCTTCCAAAACAATCAAAAGCTGCCCTTTTTTTACTTTAGAACCAATATCAACTTTCAATAATTTTACAAAACTGCTTACTTTGGCATACAAGTCAACTTGTTGGAAACCTGTTAATTCGGCTGGCAAACGCAATTCTGTAGTCAATTTTTCTTTCGCTAAAGCGAAGGTTTCCACTTTAGGTTCGATTTCTGCTTTAACAGCTTCTTCTTTTTTAGAATTACAGCTGTTCAGGAAAAATACTGCTGCTAGAAACAGCGGACTATATTTTATAATTTTAGTGTTCATTTTTTGGTTTTATATAATGAATATGTTTTTAACCGTTGAGTGTAATTGTCTTAACACATAGAAACATAGTTGTTGAAGCTTTAAAAAGGCGTTTCACTAGTTTAAATGTACATAGTTGGCTATGTGTGGAAACTTGTTTCTTCTTTGCTCTTTTTTTGACATAATCCCGAAGTTTCGGGACTATGTTTCTATGTGTTTATTTTTTAGTTACACGACGATGTGACTTTCAACTTTAAGACTTTCCAACTTTCGACTTGCTTATTGATGAGATATAATGGATGCTTTCTTCGTCTTCAGGGTCTAAAGAAACAGATTGTGTTGATGTTTTTTCTTGTGCCCACGCAAATATCTGTGGCAAGATCAATAATACGGCAAAAGTAGAAAATAATAGTCCGCCAATAACCGCTCTTCCTAACGGAGAAACTTGATCGCCTCCTTCGCCATGACCAATTGCCATTGGTAACATTCCCGCAATCATCGCAACCGAAGTCATGATAATTGGACGAAGACGCAACGCCGCAGATTCTCTCGCAGATTCCAAGGCATTTCCGTTTATTTTTCGGAGTTGTTCTGCATTCGTAACCAAAAGTACGGCATTAGCAATAGAAACCCCAACCGACATAATGATTCCCATATACGATTGTAAGTTAAGCGTAGAACCTGTAATAGTCAGCATTAATAAAGATCCTAAAACCACCGCAGGTACTGTTGTTAAGATTACCAGCGAAACTTTGAACGATTGGAAATTAGCGGCCAGCATTAAGAAGATTACAAACACAGCGACCAATAATCCTGTTTGTAAACTGCTTAAGGTCTCTGTCAATACAGTACTTAGCCCAATTGGTGTGATAAACAAACCACGTGGTAATTCGCCCAAAGAACTAATTGTTTTGGTCACATCTTTTGAAGCCGTCCCCAAATCAGTTTGATAAATGTTTGCCGTTACGGTAATGTATGGCATGGCCCCTAAATTGTCATTTTCTCCACTTACAAATCCCGGTGTAATTTTGGCAACGTCACTTAAAACAGGACGAAGCGAATTTTTTAGAACCGGAATTTCTCCAATATCGGTTTTGCTTTTCATTTTGTTTAAAGGCACTTGAACCTGAACAGAATAGGATAATCCCGCTTTTTCATCGACCCAGTTATTTTTTTCGGTATAACGTGAAGATGAGGTTGAAGCCACAAGCGAACGTGAAATGTCGTTCATATCAACTCCCAATTCGGCAGCACGGGTTCTGTCAATATCAATATTCATGGCTGGATAATGTATTGGCTGACCAATTTGTACGTCTCTGAAATACGAAATGGCTTTTAGTTTGTCTACAATTTGAGTGGCGTACAATTCGTTTCGTTTTTTGTCTTTTCCAGCTACTCGAATCTCAATTGGAGTAGGAGAACCTTGACTTAAAACTTTATCTGTTAATTCGATCGGCTCAAAAGAAAGTTTAGTATCAGGCAATACTTTTTTAAGTCTTGCTCTAAACTCATCTTTAAAATCGTCCATATCTTCATGGTAATCTTTCAAACTCACTTGGAAAACCGCTTCATGAGAACCTGCCATAAACAGATAAATTGGGTTAATCGAGAATAGAGAAGGGTGTTGGCCGACATATACAGACGTGATTCCGATATGATCTTTACCCACCATTTTTTCCAATTCTTTTAAAACAACTCTGGCTTGTTCTTCTGTTCTTTCCAAACGCGTTCCGTCAACCGCACGCATTCTCAACTGAAACTGACTAGAATTGGTTCTAGGGAAAACGTCTTTTCCGATAAAATTAATTAAGATGATAGCCAAAACAGTTGCACAAACTAAATATACAACACTCGTTATTTTCTTGTGAACAAATAAACGGTCCAACATTCTCATGAAACGAATCTTGAAACGTTCAAAAGGACTAATTTTTCCGTTATTATTGGTGTCTTCTCTTTCTACATAACCTTTCTTCTGAGTAATCAGATTTTGTTCTGATTCTGGTGTAATACCGCTGTCATTAAATTCAGCTTCATCATCTGTAATTTCTGGACCGTGCTCATGTTTTTCATGTCCTTTCATCATCCAGTTGGCCATTACAGGTACAAAAGTCTGTGATAATAAGAACGAAATAACCATTGAAAAACCAATTGCTAAAGCCAAAGGCAAGAACAACGCTCCTGGAATACCCACCATGGTAAATGCTGGTGCAAATACAGCTAGAATACAAAGTAAGATCAATAATTTAGGCAACGCAATTTCCTGACACGCATCCCAAATGGCGAGTGCTTTTGGTTTTCCCATGTCGAGATGCTGGTGGATATTTTCAATCGTTACCGTACTTTCATCCACCAAAATACCAATTGCCAAAGCCAATCCTGATAATGACATCAAGTTGATTGTCTGTCCGAATAATTTCAGGAATAAAACCCCAGAAATAATCGAAATTGGAATCGTCATAATAACGATTAAAGCTGCACGACGGTCACCCAAGAATAATAAAACCATTAATCCTGTAAGAACCGCACCGATAATTCCCTCAGTAATCAAACTTTTTACGGAGTTGATTACATAAACAGACTGGTCAAATTCATAGGTAATGTTTACATCTTCAGGAAGTGTACTCTGAATTTTAGGAAGCTCTTTTTTCAATTTCTGAACCACATCCCAAGTCGAAGCGTCTCCCGCTTTTGCGATACTAATATAAACCGAACGTTTTCCGTTTACTAAAGCATAACCCGCTGTAATATCAGCACCATCTTTTACAGAAGCAACATCTCCTAATTTTAAGTTCTGAACACCGCCTTTGAATAACGGAATCTGTTCAAAATCTTTAACTTCTTTGATCGTATTATTTGTTGGTGTAATATAGTTTTTGTCGCCCATTCGCACGTTTCCAGATGGAGCCGTTTGGTTGTTTAAACGAATCGCATCTACGATTTGGTCTGGCGTCATATTATGAGAACGCAATAAATCTGGATCTACGTTAACCTCAATAGTTCTTGGGCTTCCGCCAAAGGGAGCTGGAGATAATAAACCGGGAATTGCAGTAAACGAAGCACGAACGTAAACGTTGGCTAAATCCTGTAATTCGTTGTTAGAACGTATTTTACTGCTCAAAACCAACTGCCCAATTGGAAGTGAAGAAGCATCAAAACGAATGATAAACGGTGGCTGAGTTCCCGGAGGAAAAGCCGCTTGGATTCTGTTAGAAAGCGCACTTAACTCGGCAGCAGCCTGAGCCATGTTGGTTCCTTCATAATAGGTTAATTTCATAATCATTAACCCTTGAATATTTTTGGTTTCTACGGATTTGATACCGTTAGAAAAAGGTAAAACGTTTACGTAGTTTTTGGCAAAATAAGCCTCCATCTGGTCTGGCGTATAACCTCCAAACGGATGCGCAATATAGATAACCGGCAAATTCATTTTCGGTAAAATATCTACCTTAATGTCTTTGATGGCACCGATTCCGAAGAAAAATAGACCCGCAACCAATACTAAAATGGAGATGGGTTTGCGGAGTGCAAAACGTATTAAATTCATTTGGATCTATAGTTAAAATTCATTTATAAATAAGTCAAAATTACCAGTCGCAGCGACTTTCAGTAAAAACGACTGCCATACATTGTTATTGACAATATCACGATCAATTTCGGCGCGGTTTAAGACATACATTGTTTGTGTTAAATCGGTCAAATCGGTTAAACCGTTTTTGTATAAAGTCGATTTCTGAAGGTAAGCTCTTTTGGCCGCATCAACCTGAATAGGCGCTTCGGCATAATTTTCCAAAGTAATTTTGATCTTATCTTCGGCAAAGTTCAATTGTGATTTCAGCTCTCTATCCGCCTGATTGTACTCTTCCTGCAATCCCTGAGAAACAAATTTCTGTGCCATAACTTGTTTGCTGGAACGAAATGGAGTAGTTAAATTCCAAGTAATTCCAACTCCAAGTAAATAATTGGTGCGGTCTGGATTTACACCATCCCAATAATTTCTGGTAAAAGCATTTTGATTGGTTGCATAAGACGAATCAAATCCCGAAGCTCTGGTTTGTAAAACTCCAAAAGCACTCATCGTTGGATAATAGAAACGTTTGTATAATTTAACCTGCTGATTGCTGTAATCGATTTTCGTTTTGTAGAATTGTAACAATGGATGAAGACTGTCATTCGCAGCATTTCCTTGAATCAATTCTTTTGGAATCTGCGTTACAAAAAGGGTGTCGGTAACAAAATCCTGCGGTGCAACGCCCATTAAATCAACTAATTTATTGTTTTGTTCCTTAACGAAATTTCGAGCTAAGTTTAAAGCGATTTTAGCTTTAGAAACTTCGGCTGTAGCCAATGTAGAATCGACTCCCGCCAATAATCCGTTTTTAACTCTCGCAACAGCTGTCTTTTTGAAGACTTCTGCGCGGTCTAAGTTCTTTTGCTGTGAAATCAATAATCTCTGGCTTGCCAATAGATTTAAATAAGCAGCCGAAATTTTGATTTCCTGCTGGAATTTCTCCTGCTGTAAATCTTTTTCTTTAGCCTGAACATCAATTTTAGATAAATTGATTTTTTCCTGTGTTTTTCCGAAAGTGAAAAAATCCCAGTTCATGTTGACTAAATAAAGTGCACCAAAAGCCGAATTCCAGTTTTGTTCCGGAAGAGGCAGACCTGATGAAGCAACTCCTAAACCTCCAAATCCATAAAGCGGCCCGTTTTGTCCGTTTACAGTTCCGTAATCTTGCTGTGCCGATAAATTCAGGTTTGGCAGATAATCACGACGAGATTGTTTTAGAGTTTCCTTTGATGCATTGGTGTAATTGTTTTTTGCTCGGATAGAACCGTAATTTTCAAGTCCTGTTTTTACTGCTTCTTTTAAAGACAGGGTTTGAGAATAACCAATTGAGGCAAAAATCAATAAAAATAAAATGGTAATTTTTTTGAAATACATAAACTCAAGGTGTGAAATAAAATGTTTTTGATGAAACAAATTTATTTCTCTTACCCTGATAAAAGTCAGGTTAAGTGATGTACTGCACTAGTAAATGACGAATTGAATTGGTCATTTTTACGAAATATAAATTAAATATTTGTTCGAACTTTGTACCCTATTTGAAAATTAATAATGAATAAAAGAATCGATAACATATTGGACAACAAGTGGTGGCAGGAAGTAGCAGTTGTCCTTTTTTCATTTACAATTTATACCTTGAAAAATGATTGGATGTTATTCAGTTCCTTCATTTCTATTGCAATGGGTATATTTTTCTATTGCATTTTATATATGCACGCCCAGTTTAACCGTTTTTTTTTGCTTCCGATTTTATTTAAGGCGAATAAACCTTTTACTTATATCATTCTGACACTTTTTGGAGTTTTTGTATTTTCTGTTTTGCTTTATGAAATTACAATGCTGGATATGTTTGCTAAATGTCATTTGTATCAAAACTCGCATCAAAGAAGTTATGCATATCAATTGGCGAGTGTTTTAGGAACTTTGGTCTGTATTTTAAGCCCGATTATTGTATTTAAGTTTTATAGAATCCACAGAAAACAAACCGATGCGGCGTTGTTGTTCAATCAAATGCAGTTAAATTCTTTGAAAGGACAATTGAATCCGCATTTTTTATTTAATACTTTTAATACGCTTTACGGAATCAGCCTTCAGTTTCCAGACAGAACACCCGATTTGATTATGAAAGTTTCGCAGTTAATGCGTTATCAGTTGGAGAGCAACGGTAAACAATGTGTATCTTTAGAAGACGAACTGGAGTTTATCAATAGTTATGTACAGCTAGAAAAAGAAAGGGTAGGGTATCGTTGCGATATTACTTTTGAAAGTAATGTTGATAACGAAAATGCGTATAAAATTTCGCCAATGCTGTTAATTGCTTTTATCGAAAATGCTTTTAAACACGGAACCTGCGCAATTGAAAACTGCTTTGTAAAAATTAATATCACAGTTGAAAACGGATTATTAAGTCTTCATGTTACGAATTCAATTCCGAAGAAAAATGATGTGATTTCGACTAAAATCGGTTTGAAAAATACCATAGAACGTTTGAACCTGATTTATGGAAAAGACTATAAATTGGATATTCAGGACGATAAAAAGACCTACGTTGTAGATTTGGAAATACAGCTTAAAAAGTTTGTAGGATGAGAGAAACCAAAAAATGTATCATTGTAGATGACGAACCTGCTGCGCATTATGTTTTGGCGAATTATATCAAACAGAACCCGCAGTTAGAGTTGGTTTTTCAAGGCTACAATGGAATCGAAGCAATGAATTACCTTCGCGAAAACACAGTAGATTTAATGTTTTTGGATATTAATATGCCAGAGATTTCGGGTATGGAATTGCTTAAAATCCTGCCGACACATCCTAAAACCATTTTGACAACGGCTTATTCTGAATTTGCTCTCGAAAGCTACGATTATGGCGTAATAGATTATCTGCTGAAACCCATTTATTTCCCGAGGTTTTTAAAAGCAATTGACCGCTTTTTTGCAACAGAAAATGCAAAGAAAACAGAAGAAGCTATTATCAATTCTGTAAGTGTAAAAGTCGATGGCTATTTTATTGAAATAGAATTAGATCAGCTTTTATATGCACAAAGTTTTGGCAACTATGTAAAGCTGCATACCACAAAACGTACTTATTTGGCTTCGATTACGACAACTGAATTTGAGAAATGTCTGCCAGAAAAGAGTTTCATGCGTATTCATAAATCTTATATAGTGGCTTTAGATAAAATTGATGCTACGGAAAAAGATTTTGTCGTAATTAAAAATGAAAGAATTCCAATTGGAATCACTTATAAAAGAGAATTGACTGATAGATTAAAAAAGTTAGAATTGTGATGTAACTTAAGCTAAAGGTTTGATTTGTAGTATAAAAAAGCGTTCTTAAAAATTTTGTTTCCTTCATTTGTACTTCATTAAAAAGTAGTACTTTTAATACGTTGTTTGAAGTTTAATTCTAAAAATGAAACCATGAAAAACGTGTTTTTGATTTTTACATTTTTATGCAGCAGTTTTTTAATTGCGCAAGAAGGAACAAACATGAAAAAAGTAATAACACCGCCAGAAGAGGTGCGACTTGCTTTTGAGAAAGAATATCCTGGTAAAGAAGCTGTTTGGACAGAGGAATATGTAGGAGATGATAATGACGAGATTCGTTATGAAGCTAGATACAATGTTGACAGCAAAACTAAAGCATTGGCGATTTATGATAATTTAGGGAACATGAAAGCTTATGAACTGCAGATTCCTTTAAGTCAGTTACCAGCTAAAGCGCAGGCTTATTTAAAGAAAAATTATCCAGCCAAGGCAATTCGAGAAATAGCTGTTGTAGTGGATTATAATAAGATTACAACTTATGAAGTTGGAATAACAAAAGATGCCAAATTTTACGATATCCAATTCGATAAAGACGGCGGTTTCGATGTCATTATCGAAAAGAATTAAATTGCTTACTAATTCAAATTATATTTGAAACGACAAACCCGATAAGTTTTTAAGGCTTATCGGGTTTTGTTTTTTTGGGTAAGTTAAGGGTTAAGGGTTAAGGGTTAAGGGTTAAGGGTTAAGGGTTAAGGGTTAAGGGTTAAGGGGGATTAACACCTAACTCCTAACGTCTAACTCATAACTCATAACCTATTTAAAGCATCATTCCACCAGAAGCTTCAATTCTTTGAGCGTTTATCCAACGAGCATCTTCAGTACATAAAAAGGCAACAACACCGCCAATATCGTCTGGCAATCCAACTCTTCCTAAAGCGGTTACAGAAGCAATTTGCTGGTTCATTTGCTCATTATCACGAACAACTCCGCCACCAAAATCAGTTTCGATTGCACCCGGAGCAACAATATTCACCCTGATTTTTCTGGCTCCTAATTCTTTTGCCTGATATTTAGTTAAAGTCTCCATTGCGCCTTTCATAGAAGCATAAGCAGCGTAACCAGGGAAAGAGAATCTTGCTAATCCAGTTGAAATGTTTACAATTCCGCCACCGTCATTCATAACGTTTAATCCTTTTTGAGTTAAGAAAAATGGTCCTTTAAACTGAATATTCGTCAATTGATCAAATTCAGCTTCAGTAGTTCCAATGAAAGAATTATGAATTCCAATTCCAGCGTTGTTTACCAAAAAGTCGAATTTATCGGTATTAAACGTATTTCTTAAAGTTGATTCTACTTCTTTGTAAAAAGCATCAAAAGTATTTGATTCAGCAACATTTAATTGTAAAGCAGCCGCTTTTTGGCCTAAGCTTTCGATTTCTTTTACCACCAATTCAGCTTCTTCTTTTTTGCTGTTGTAGGTAATAATTACGTCAATTCCTTTTTTAGCAATCGCTATTGCCATGTTTTTTCCTAAACCTCTGCTTCCGCCTGTAACCAGAGCTATTTTTGTATTTACTGCCATTTTTTTTTAATTGTTTATTGTTTATTGTTTGTTGTCAGTCTGAGCGAAGTCGAAGACATTTAATACGATTATTTTTTAAACACATAGAAACATAGATTTTAGTTCTCTTTTAAAGATTATAGAAAGAAACTAGTTTCTAACACATAGCTATGTGTATTTATGTGAGTAAAACGCCTTTATAGACAAAGCGAAACTATGTTTCTATGTGTTTAAAATTAAATGTTAAAGATTAGAATGCATCGCATTAAAATGATTTCTCAACTCTTCTGCGCTTGCGTTTAGTCTGGTTTCGCTGGTTCCGAAAGTAAGTTCAGTTCTTCCTTCTTTTAACTGTTCAAAAATAGATTCGATAAAACTGCTTACACTTGGATGTGCGTCGTGAAGACCAATTCCGCCTAAATCAGTGTTTAAGGCAGGTGGAATAATTTCGATTACTTCAATATTTTTAGCTTTTAATAAATGACGCAATGAAAGCGTAAACGATCTAAAGAATGCTTTTGTAGCCGAATAAACTGGAACTTTTGCAAAGGGAGAGAATGCTAGTCCTGAAGTTACATTCATTACCGTTGTCAAAGATTTTAACTGAATAAATAAGGAAGTTAAATGTAAAGGCGCTTCAATATTAGTATTGATTTCAGTTTTCATGCTTTCGTAGAAATCAGCATCTGTTATCGATTTCCAGTTTTGAATTCCTGCATTATTGATTAATACGTTTAGATCAGGATGGTTTTCAGAAATCCATTCGTAAAGTGCTTTACGTTCTGCTTCAATAGACAAGTCACAGACTTTTGTAATTACAGCTGGAAATTTTGCTTTAACGTCGTTTAAAACCGATTCTCTTCTACCACAGATAATCACAGTATTATTTTCCTGAATAAATCTTTCGGTAAGTCCAAGTCCGATACCGCTTGCACCTCCGGTTATTAGAATTTTGTTGTTTGATAAATTCATCTTTTCGTTCTTTTAATTTGATTAGACAAAGGTAGGAGCAAAGCAGATGCGAGGAATTGTAAATATCAAACCGATGTTTGCGAAATTCAAATCAGAAATGATAAATTCCAAGTTTTAAAATCCAAATTCCAAAGCTTTGTGGAGCTTCTTGCGGAGATCCCTCGTTCCTCGGGATGACAAACTGCATGGTTACAGCTCGTAAAACCTGAAATAACCTAACTCCTAAAAGCCAGAGGCGTCAAGGAAGTTTGTTTTTTGAAGAAGTTAGAAAAATGTGCTAATTCTTCAAAACCAAGTGAATAGGCAATTTCAGAAATATTCCAATCTGTTTGCTTTAAAAGTATTTTAGCTTCATTGGTTAATCTTGTACTGATTAACTCTGTTGTTGTTTTTCCGGTGTTTTCTTTTAAGACTTTGTTTAAATGATTAACATGTACAGCTAATCTCGCTGCAAAATCTTTTGCAGTTCTAAGTTCTAATCGCTGATGCGGTGATTCAATTGGGAATTGCCTTTCTAATAATTCGGCAAATAAAGAAGAAACCCTCGCAGCCGAATTGTGTTTAGAATATAAAGCAGTTATAGGCTGTAATTTCTGTCCGAAATGAATCAGCTCAGCAACATAATTTCGGATTAAATCGTACTTATAGATATAATCCGAATTGATTTCTTTTTGTATCTTTTTGAAAATCAAAGCTACTTCTTCGACTTCTTCATCTGATAATTGAAAAATAGGATAACCATCTGAAGCAAAAATTGGAAGTTCGTCCAGATCAATTCCGCTTTTACTTTTTGATAAAAATTCGCTGGTAAAAACACAAAATTGTCCGCCTTGATTAGTGTCTTGCGGTAAATAATTATACGGAATTTTTGGTGTTGCAAATAACAAACCCTGCTTTTCAATGTCGATTATTTTATCGGCATATTCAGCTCTGTTTTTTCCCCTAATTAAACTGATTTTGTAATAAGCTCTTCTGTCATAAGGCATTCCAGGTTTTCCTTTCATACGTTCCAAAAGCTCCTTAATATCAAAAACATTAAAATGCCCGATTTCTTTCTGAATGTCATTTGGTAATAGGGAAGTAGGTTCTACTGCTGAACCTTCGGTAATATCTTGGTAAAATGAATCTAGGGATTTCATATTAAGATGAGTTGTAAAATTCAAATATACGAAAAAATGTTAAGCGTTTTTTGCCGCGAAGACGCTAAGACACAAAGTTTATTTTTATGATGTTCCAATAATAAAAACTATTGGTAACATTAGTTGGTAAAAAACTTGGTGTCTTAGCGCCTTCGTGGCAATACCAGAAGAACCATTAAAAAAGACTTCCCTGTACAAACTCAGGTTCAGGATTACTTCCAAAAGGAAAAGCATCCATTACAAAAAACTGTTTTACTGCTGGATCAAATTCTCTTAAAACAATTTCATTGCATAAAAAGTTCAAATTAACTGAAGTAAAAAGTTCAGAAGCAATTTTAAGATTTTCTGGAGTTAATCTTCTTCCGATTGATAGGTGCGGATTGTCGCTTTTATGTTTTAAAGACTTGAAGGTTTCATGAGTTTTTTTCATTATTGGCACAAGATGCTTCTTTGATTCTTCGGTTAGACCAATAAAAAAAGCGCCGTTTGTTGGAAAAGAATCAAAATGATCTAAATACACTTCAAAAGGCGTAAAAGTATCTGCAATTTTTGAAAGTTTTTGTTTGATGGAATCAAGTTGAGATTCTTCAATGGTAAATTCACAAATCGTAATATGTGCTTCAGAATTACAGCTGTTATACCAATCGATTTTGCTTCTTAAAAAGTTTTTCATTTTTTTAACAGGCTCAACTAGATCTTTAGAATAAAATACAACCGAATATGTTTTTTCCATTTTTGTGGCTTTGAATTACACAAATTTAAAATTTAAATTGTGCTGTCAACGTTGCGTAAAAATAATCTTTTCCTGTTCCAACTTCTTTTAAAAATGAACCTGCATTAAACCAACCCGTTTCAAGTGTAAATCCTAAATGATTATTCATGTCGTAGTTTACATTCGAAATTAACTGTGAACCTATAAAACGTTCGGTTGTGTCTTTTCCAGAATATAAAAGCTGCATATTTGGGGCGTATATTCCGTCATTTATTGTCTGTCTCCAAAAAATATCATAATCAAATCCGAGTGCCCATTTTTCGGATAAACTAAAATTAATTGAAGGATGAACATCAATTAAGTTGGAAGGACCAATTAAGGCTACCAATCCAAAATAAGCGCCTCTTGGATATAACGGATTAAAGGTTTCTAAATGATCATCATCAGAATGTTTGTCACCTGAAATGATCTCGGTTTTAAGTCCTATTTCGGGTTGAAATTTTATATTTTCAAAAGTATAACAAGCAAAGGAGGAAAGTGTCCACGCTGAAATGTTTTTTTGATTGATGTTTCCGAATTGGTAAACGCCCTCAAAATCATATTTCCAGTTTCCTTTGTTTTTCCAGATTCGGGTTCCAATCGATTGTCTGTTTTCTTCGCCAACAACATCATCAAAAACAGATCGGCTTTTCCATAATCCTAAATAATAGAAATCAATATTCTGTATAAAAGGTATTTTATGAATTACGGTGTAACTTCCCCAGAATTTGGCATTTTCATTGAAACGGTCATTAAAAGTACCTTGTTTATTAGCGATTGGATGTGTGAAAAAAGCATCTGACTGCCAATTGTCTTTTTTGTAAAATAATTTTAATGCATCAAAAGCTAGTCGGCTATTTGGGCCTTCGCGTACTGCAACTAAACGCTGTGAACCATACATCATTTCTTGTCTTCCAGAACGCAGTGTTAATTGTTCGTTTTCTTTTCGGATAAAATCAATATCCAGAAAAACCTGATGAATGTCTAGCTGATTTTCGTCAACAGGACTTGGGTCTGTTTTTCCGTTTGCTAAACTGCTTTGTAATTCGACAAATGTTCTAAAAACTCCTAATTGAACATTTGTATGAAGTAAATATCGGGAAAGTAAATAGCCATCGTCATCAGATTCATCTCCCCATTTGTTATTAACCGTATAAGTATATTGAAGTCTTGCTTCACCGCCAATTGAGGCATAGAATTTATCGTTTTTTCCTAACGGAATATATTTGATTTTTTCGTATAAAGTTTTCGTCGAATCGGCTTTTAGATAAGTGACATCATCCTCATATCGCAGCCTTTGGAAAACTGGTTTTTGTTGTGCATTCGCAGAAAAAATGATTCCCAAAAGCAACAATAAGAAGAATATATTTTTCATTTGATTTAGTTTTTTTGATAACCTCCAAAGTAATTTACTGGACTCCAGTCTGGAATTGCTTTTGGTGTTGGATTGGCAAAGGTTCTAAAGTCATTAGCAGCATAAACTACTTTTCCGTTTACCACTGTCAATTTTGATTCGATGTTAAGAATTTTTTCTTCTGGAACGTTAAAATAATCATCAGAAAGAATAGCAAAATCAGCAAGTTTATCTGTAGTCAGCATTCCTCTGTCTTTTTCGATATTGATTAATTGGGCACTTCCGTAAGTAAACAATTGTAAAGCTTTGGTTCTGTCTAGAATATTTTCATCATTCATATATTTTAAACCGCCTAAAGTTTTTCCAGTTGTCAGCCAGTATAAACCAACCCACGGATTGTAACTTGCGACACGTGTTCCATCAGTTCCCATTCCGACTTTGATTCCTAATTCGAAGATTTTCTTTAACGGAACAGTGCTAGCAGCAGCGGTTTTACCATATCTTTTGATGAAACTTTCACCTTGATAAGCCATTCTGTGCTGAATAGCAATTCCACCATTTAAAGCTTTTATTCGTTTTAAGTTTTCTGTCGAAACTGTTTCTGCATGATCAAAGAACCATAAAAGTCCGTTTAAAGGTGTTTCTTTATTGATGTCTTCAATTACATTTAAAAATCTTGTGATGCTTTCATTATAGGTAGCGTGAATTCTAAACGGCCATCTGTTTTTTACTAATAAAGACAAAACTTCTGTCAATTGACCTTCCATCGCTGGGCTTAATTCTGGTCTTGGTTTATCGAAATTTTCAAAATCTCCTGCACTCATTACCAGATTTTCTCCTGCACCCTGAACATGATATTCCACTTTATCTGAATGATGATCGTCGTCACAGCCTTCGCCAATTTCTACTGTCTGCATCCATTTTGTGTAATCGTTTAATTCTGTTCCCGCTTTTTGAGCAAACAAATAATATGGCATTCTCACAGTCAAATCGCTGTCTTTGCATAAACCGTTTGTTACTCCGTAATCGTCTGGAAAGTTTTGAAATCCGCCTCCAGCGTCCATAATAGCCGTTACGCCAAGACGATTCATTTCGGTCATAAACTGTTTGGTCGAATTGAATTTTTCTTCTTGTGTCAATTCAGGAAGCTTAGCAAGAGTTGAGTATAAAATAAAAGCATTTGGTTCTGCCACTAACAATCCAGTTGGATTTCCGTTTGGATCTTTTTCAATTAATCCTGCATTTGGATTTGGCGTATTCGCATCAATTTTTAAAGTTGCTAAACCTGCTTTGTTTAAATAAGCGTGCCCATATAAATGAAGAATAAAAGCAGGAACATCGCCAGTAGCTGCATTGATTTCAGCTAAAGTTGGTAGTCTTTTTTCTTCAAACTGATATGCATTCCATCCGCCCACAACGCGAACCCATTGTCCTTTAGGAGTTCTTTGCGCTTGTTCTTTCAGCATAGTCAAAGCTCTTTTCAGAGAACGAACTCCGTCCCAGCGTAATTCGGTATTATAGAATCTTCCACCGCGGATGATGTGCATGTGAGAATCGAATATTCCAGGAATGATGGTTTTTCCCTGAGCATCAATTACCGTTGTTTTTTTGTCTTTTAATTTTAAGATTTCGCTGTTTTTACCCGTTTTCAGGATTTTTCCATCGGCGACAGCCATAGCTTCGACAATTGTATTTTTGTTGTCTAAAGTGTGAATTACGGCATGATGTACAATAAGAGTCGCTTTTTTATTTTGCCCAAAAATTGGAAGGGAAATGATTAAAAGAAAAGCTGCTATTTTGAATGAGAGTTTCATAGTGGAGGTTTTTGTTTGGTTGGAGAAAAAAACAGTATGTTTTTAGCACACAGTCTTTTCATTGGATAGATTAAAATTTGACGCTGATTTTACAGATTCGCATTCGCGAAGACGCTGATTTACACAGATTTTTTTTAAGTAAATAGGCTGAATTAAAAATCCGTTTTTATCCGCGCCTTCGCGATAGCGAATCCGTTTTATCCGCGTTCAAAATATTTAGTGTTTCAACATTTCGTGAGCGTATTGAACACCTACACCGTAAGCACCGCCGTATTTTTTAACTAGATCGGTTACAGCTACATAAGTTTCCTGACGAGCCCAGTCACGTTGTAATTCTAATAAATATTGTAATGAAGTGATTGGGTGTGCACCAGCCTGAACCATACGAGTAACGGCCATTTCGTGCGCTTCTTTAGAAACGTCGCCGCTTGCATCTGTAATTACATAAACATCATAACCTTCGTTGATTGCTGATAAAGCTGGTCCAACGATACAAACGCTTGTCCATAAACCGCCAAAAACTAATTTCTTTTTACCTTTTGCAACTATCGCTTTGTGCGCAGGAATATCTTCCCAAGTATTCATTGAAGTACGATCAATATAGTTTGACGTTTTTTGTGGATAGAATTCTTCAATTTCTTTAAAAACAGGTCCGCTGAATGATTTTTCCGCTACTGTTGTTACAATGGTCGGAACTTTAAATATTTTGGATGCTCCGGCTACTAATGCGGTGTTGTTTCTAAGCTGATCGATTGGAATATTGCTTACTGCAAAGGCCATTTGGCTTTCATAATCAATCAAAACTAAAGTATGATTGGACGGATCTAATTGTGCTGGACTTGGCTTTTGTGCGAATCCGATAAATGTTACAAATAATAAAGCTGCTGTAAGGATTAATTTTTTCATGATAATTTGATTTTGTTGTTAATTAAAAGGTTTTTAAATATTGTGTATTTGATTGTCAATGTTTTGCATTCAAATTAAATGCCTTGTTTTTAAGGTTTTGATTTTAAAAGGTTTTTCAGAAAAGGCAATAGTTATCCTAGCGATATATCGTTATTAAAAATTGGATATTCGTTAAATGATTTTCGTTAAGCTTTTAATGAATTTTTTAAAAGAGAAAAATGTGGTACCTATATTTTTCCTTTTAGATGTAATCGGTGGAGAATTTCGGATTTTAATAAGCCGCTTCCGCCACCAAAATGTTCAATTACTTCTACGTCTAGCTGTTGTTTTAAACAAAATAAAGTAAATTCTTTTTCGACGTGATCTTCGATTCCGGAGCTCAGTAGAACAACGTCGATTTTGTGATTCTGAAAATAGTCCTGAGCTTCTGTTTCGTTGCTAAATGCGACTGCGTTCCAGTCTTCATAAGCATTTACAAGGCGAAGTAAAATGGCCAATATCGCTTCGTTTTTTCCGAGTAATAAGAATTCAAGTGTTTTCATTTTCTTTTTAGTTTCTGAGGTTCTGAGGTGCTAAGTTTCTAAGTTTTTTACTTTTAAATCTTATTTCGCAGAACTTGTGATTTTACTTTACAAATTTATTTGTTTCATTTTTGTTTTAACTTAATCTAGAACAAGAAAGATGCTAAGGTTCTTAGTTGCTAAGAAGCTAAGTTTTTTTTGTTTTTGATTTCAGTTTTTGACAGAACTTGTAATTTATATTGCAAATTTATTTGTTCTATTTTGAACTCAACTTAATCTAGAACAAGAATGATTTTTCTTTGTTTTTTGATTTCAGTTTTTGACAGAGCTAATAACTTACAATGCAAATGTAGCTTGTGATGAAAAGAATTCCGCTTAATCTAGGACAAGAAAGAAGATATTTAAGTGTTATTTTTACACTTTTTAATGTTTTTTTGAAGAAAAATTAAATTTATTTATCAAAAAATATTGTTAAAGTTTTTATTTTAATTATTTGTAAATGAGTAACTTGTGTTTATTTTTGGTTAAAGAAGAACTCATTTTTTTATCGCAATGTGGAAAACCGTAAGGGAATCTGTTTTCTGCATTATAATTTTGGAATGTAGAAATTTGAAAACGATGACATTCTTTACCTTTTTAGATGTCATTTAGAATTTTCACAGAAAACAGTTTTTGGAGAAACGTTTTTATTTTTAATTAAGACATATTCATTTGATCGTGGGTATTTGTATATAGTTTGCAATGTACAATTAATGTCTAATTTTTTTGGGGTTTTAAGATTAAGTCGACGGACATAATTTTAAAACCCTTTTTTTACCATAAAAATGAAAGTCCAATTAGCCAAAATTGTATGCTGTCGGTATTGATTTTAAATTTCTGAGGAGAAAATCCATAATAACTTTTAAATGCGGCCGAAAAATGAGAAACATCTTTGTAACCGCATTTATAAGCCGCTTCGCTAACTGTTGCCGATTTGCTTTGGAACAATTCTTTGGCATGTTCCATTCTCAGCTTAATAATATAGCTTTTGACAGTTGTGCCAAAACATGCTTTAAAGCCTTTTTTCAATTTGAATTCGTTTAATGAAATTTTTCGGGAAAGTTCAGGTAGAGTAGGAGTGTTTCGATAATCGTTGTCTAGTATTTGTTTGGCTTCTAATAATTTGTTGTATTCTTCACTGTCGATTTTTTCCTCAGGTTTGGGCTTAGAAACTACCGATTCTAATTGATGGATTAACAACTCTTTTATTTTTGTCTCAATGTACATCTTCTTTAATGCTCCTTTCCGATTACAATTTTTGATTTCAGAAATAATCCACTGAATGGAAGAAGTAAAGGGAAGATATTTTGAAGTGAGATAACTGGATTTCTGAATTAAAATATTTTTTGAGAACTTTTCATGAAGTTTCCAGTCTTCATTGATTACATGGAAATAGAATTCTTTAGAAAAAATAATGGTCAAATAATTTACTTTTTCAAATGCTGGAATTTTAAAAGTGCCTTTATATTTTGTAGTGTAAAAAATGTTATGAGTATTCTGCTTTAAATACTTCTCATTTTCAAGTTGATCTATTTGAGTTTCGATATTGTTACAGCTTATAAAATCCATTACGATACACTCGTCATTAATTTCAAAAATTTCGGTTTGAGGCTTTGTAAAATACATTTGAGTATCTATTAAAACCATTCCGTCTGTTGCTAAAATATGACTTTTAATCTCTTCTGTATTTTCCTTTTGAAGGTCGATATTTTCTTCGTTCAAAATACTTTTGGGATTGTAATGAGCATTTACTTCTATATTAATTATTGGCTTTTCGTGCGATGAGAGAGTAGACTTGATTTTCAAAATTTAATCCGTTTTTACAAAATAATAATCCGTTTTTCCCTAACTTTTTTGAATCAGTTGATGGTACTTTTGCGGCAAAGTTATTTATAATTAGTCTAATTAAATATATGTCAACGCCAAAAATTTTATTTTTTATTTCATTTTTCTTCTTTTCGTCCTTGTCGTTTTCCCAGCAAAATCAAGGGGTTACAGTGACTGGACAAGTTGTTGAAAAATCTGGTCAAACCGTTCCGTTTGCAACAGTAGTTTTAGAAAAAACTGACTTAAGCATGATTTCTGATGAAAATGGAAAGTTCATTTTTAAAAATGTTAAACCAGGAAAACATACTATCAAAGTTTCTGCAATTGGTTTTTCGGGCTTTAAAAAAAGCATAGAAGTTTCAGGAACTTCTGTGAATATTCCGGTCCAATTGGACAACGAATTACAGGAATTAGAAAGTGTTACAGTTTTAGGTCGTTCAGCTACTGATAAAGTAAATAAGCAAGCTTACAATATCACGGCTATTGATGCTAAAAAGCTTCATAATTCAACTTTAGATTTATCACATGCTCTTGACAGAGTTTCAGGAGTTCGTGTTCGTGAAGCGGGAGGAGTAGGTTCTAGATCTGAACTTGCAATTAATGGTTTCTCTGGAAATCAGATTAAGGTTTTTATTGATGGAGTTCCAATGGATAATTTTGGTTCTTCTTTTCAATTGAACAATATTCCAATTAACCTTGCTGATCGTGTTGAAGTTTACAAAGGTGTTGTGCCGATTTGGCTTGGTGGTGACGCTTTGGGTGGTGCTGTTAATATTGTAACTAACAATAAGCCGAGAACTTATGTTGATGCTTCTTATTCTTTTGGTTCTTTTAATACGCATCGTTCAGCAGCTAATGCTGGATATACGGCAAAAAGCGGTTTTACTACTGAAGTGAATCTTTTTCAAAATTATTCCGACAATAATTATTGGGTAAATGTTGAAACTGCCGATTTAAATACTGGAAAATATTATCCAAATGCCCGAGTAAGAAGATTTCATGATACTTACAGAAATGAAACTGCTATCATCAACATTGGAATTACGGGTAAAAAATACGCTGATAAGTTAATGATTGGTTTTACCGCAGGAGAAAATAAAGCAGATATTCAGACAGGAGCAAGAATGGTTACAGTATTTGGGGACCGTTATACTCGCGGTAATATTTTAATGCCAACTTTAAAATATCAGGTTAAAGACTTATTTACTAAAGGATTAAATGTGAATATTTCAGGAAACTTTAATCTGGGCGAAGAACAAACAGTTGATACTGTATTCAGAAAATATAACTGGTTTGGGGATTATAAAGAATATCCTGGAGCTGGTGCAGAAAGCAGCCGTACGCTACAAAAAATGCGTAACAACAATGGTATCGCTGTCGCAAATATTACCTATGCTTTAGGCGAAAGACATTCTTTTATGCTGAATAATACCTTCAATACTTTTGATCGTAAAAGCAGTGATGAACTTTATCCACAATCTTTAGTTTATCAGCAGCCTCAAAAATCACAAAACAATGTAACTGCATTAGGGTATAAATTCGATTATAACGAAAAATGGAGTACTTCTCTTTTTGTTAAAAATTATTCTTTAACGAGAGTATTTACTAGAAGTTACAATCCGACAGGAAATGCAGGTGATATTGCCTATCAAAAGTTTAAAGGCAGTAGCTCTTTACAAGGTTATGGAGGAGCAACTAGTTATTATTTAAAACCAAATTTACAGGTTAAGGCTTCTTTTGAAAAAACCTTTAGACTACCAACTCCAACAGAACTTTTCGGAGATCCAAATAATAATGTTGAAGGAAACGTTAATCTGAATGCGGAATCCAGCATAAATGCAAATGCAGGAATAAGTTATCAAACAAGTTTTAATAAAGTCAATGCCTTAGCATTTGATTTAAATCTAATGTATCGTGATGCTGTAGATTTTATCAGAACTACATTCAACAACAATCAAAACAAGACGGTTACGCTTAATCAGGATAGTGTAGAAAATTATGGTTTTGATGGTGAAATCAGATATTCGTATAAAAGCAGATTTACTGCGGGTTTAAACATGACGTATCAGAACTTACGTAATATGACCAAATACGAACCAGATCAGAATTATGTGTCCTATTACTATAAAGACAGAATGCCTAATATTCCTTACTTATATGGAAATGCTGACGCAACGGTTTTCTTTAACGATGTTTTAAAAAAAGGAAATAATTTATCTGTAGGATACAATCTTCTTTATGTTCATGCTTATTATTTGTACTGGCCAAGCCAAGGTGCCAGCAAATTGGATATACCAGAACAGTTTAATCATGATTTAAATGCGGTTTACACTTTTGCGAACGGAAAATACAATATCGCATTAGAGTGTAAAAACTTACTGGATAATAAGTTGTATGACAATTTTTCATTGCAAAAGCCAAGCCGTGCTTTTTACATCAAATTGAGATACTTTTTTACAAAGTCTAAATAATAATTTTTTAATAATTCAAAACAATAGTAACCATGAAAAAAAATAGCACATTAGCGTTGTTTGCAGCTTTTATAGCTTTTACTGCATTCTCTTGCAGTAGTGATGATAAATCAGAGAACTCAGAAGGCGGAAGCGACACAGGAAAAACTAAATATATAATTACAGCTACTACAGGAGCGACAGGAGTTGCAGATTATTTGTTAACTGCTGATGATGTTTCTACAGGAACTATTTCAACAGTTGGAAATGGTGTTGAACAAGATGGAACTTACCGTTATTATATTACTGCAGAAAACAACTTTTTCAGTTTGCTTTACGGACAAGGTAATCCAGGAGCTGTAACTACCTATAACTTAAATGCTGAAGGTAATTTGGTTAAAAAATCAAATTTCCAAGCAGAGACTGTTCACGTATTTGCTGCTGTAAATAGTGATATCTTAACAGTAAAAGTTCCAAGAAGTGGTGCATCTATCGCTTCAATGTATAAAATTGATGCAAAAGAATCTCTTATTAAAGGAGAAGCACAACAAGATACGAAAGTATTGGCAGGAAATGGCGAAAGAGCTTTCTTTACTTGGGCAACTCAAGTTGGCGAAAAAGTTTACATGCCGTATATGAGTATTAAAGGGGATGGGGTAGATAACTTTGGAACAGTAAATCCAGATAGTACTTGGGTTGCAGTTTACAGCTATCCAGAACTTAAATTAGAAAAAGTAATCAAAGATAACCGTACAAGTTATTTAGGAGCTTATTTTACAAAAGGATTATTTACAGATGAAAATGGAGATGCTTATGGTTTCTCTGGAGCTATTGCAACAAGTAACTCTAACTTAACTTCGACAAAACCTTCTGCGGTTATAAAAATCAAAAAAGGAACTACAGAGTTTGACCAATCTTACTTCTTTAATGTTCAAGAAAAATCTGGAGGATACAAAATTTCTTCTACAAGTTATATTTCAAAAGGGAAGTTCTTATTATTAATGTATGGAAACGCTGGAAAAAACAACGGTGCTGTTAAAATGGCTATTGCTGATGTTTATAACCAAACTTTTACATGGGTAACAAATGCGCCTGAAACATTAACTTCTGTTACAAGCCGTTACAATATTACTACAGAAGATGGTGGTTCTGCAATTGTAGGTATCAATACACCTGATGGAAACTGGATTTATACTATTAGCGCTACAACTGCTGTGGCTACAAGAGGTTTGAAAGTTGAAGGAGGTCAAATTACTGCTATCCAGAAATTAAAATACTAATTTTTTTGCCGTAAGTCCTTATTTTAATGGGGACTTACGGTCTTTTTATTTATTCTATTTATCTATCCAATTATGTTTTCTTCTTCAAAACCAAAACCTAATAATAAGAAAAAAAGTAAAAAATCGCTTTTCAAGCGTATTATGGCTTGGCTGCATTTGTGGCTTGGGTTAGCGTCTGGAATTATCGTAGTCATTGTCAGCCTAACAGGCTGTATTTATGTTTTTGAACATGAAATTAAAGATTTAATCGAAGACTGGCGCTTTGTGAAACCTCAAGAAAAAGCATTTTTACTACCCTCTCAATTGGTAACAATTGCTGATGAAAAAATGAAAGATAAAAAAGCTACAAGCGTAACCTTTGGAGCAAAAGATGAAGCTGCAATTGTAGGTTATTTTGTAGAGAAAAAAGAAGAAGGAGAAAAAGGAGAACATAAGAGAGGAGATAAAAGGAAAGATTTCGCCAAGAATGAAGGCGGAAAAATGAAAGCTGATTTGAAACCTTTAAATAATGAAAAGGGGAAAGAAAGAGGAAATGGAAAGGGAGAAAAGGGCAAAGGCAAAGGCAAGGGCGGAAGAAGAAGTGGCACTTTTATAAGTGTTTATATGAATCCATATACTGGAGATATATTAAATGTAAAAACATTTTCTAGAGGAGAATCGCCCGATTTTTTCAGATGGATATTAAATGGTCACCGTGCATTATGGCTTCCTTATGATATAGGTCGTCCTATAGTAGGTGTCGCAGTTTTGATTTTCGTTGTATTATTGATTTCAGGTATTGTTTTGTGGTGGCCTACAAAATGGATCAAATCGATTATAGATAAAAGTTTTAAAATTAAGTGGGACGCGAGCTTTAAACGTGTCAATTATGATTTACATAATGTACTAGGTTTTTACAGCTGTATTTTTCTGTTTTTTATTGCTGTAACAGGTTTAGTCTGGAGTTTTGGTTGGTGGAGTAAATCGTTGTATTGGGTAACTTCTGGAGGAAGGCCATTAGTTGAAAATAGAGAATCACCAAAATCGGATACCACTCAGGTAAAAGAGTTTAAAATTACTACGGCTGATAAAGTAATGTTGAATATTAAAAAAGAAAATCCTCAAGCCGCTGGAATCATGATTAGTATTCCGGGAAAACCTGCAGATCCTATTGGGGCTTTTGTTTACAAACAGAAAAACACCTATTACAACATGGATCGTTATAGTTTTGATCAGCAGTCGCTAAAAGAGATTTCGATTAAGACCCCATTTTCAGGGAAATATATTGAAGCTAATATTCCAGACAAAATCCGAAGAATGAATTATGATATTCATGTAGGAAGTGTTCTGGGCCTAACAGGTAAAATTATTGCATTTTTAGCCAGTTTAATTTCTGCCAGTTTGCCTATTACAGGATTTATCATTTGGTGGGGTAAACAGAAATTTGGTAAGAAGAAAGCACCTGCTGCAAAACCAAAAGTAGCAAGCAAGGCAATTCCTGTTTCTAAATTGAAAAATAACGCAGAACAAGAAGTTACTGCTTAGAATATTAAAATGGTTTTTTTAATTCCTTTTTGTTTTTTTTTTGATTAAAAGGCAAAACTTGAAAAAGTTTTGCCTTTCTTATTTTTAGTTGTAACCATTCGCTTTAAGCCATTCCACACAATCTCTTGTCCAGAATTTACTAGTGTCATTGACTCCTAAACCAAAGCCGTGTCCGCCTTTTTCATATAAATGTAACTCCGCTGTAACTCCATTTTTTTTCAAAGCCAGATAATAGTTGATACTGTTTTCGGGTATTACTACAGTATCGTCGGTAGCATGAATTAAGAATGCTGGTGGTGTTTTAGCAGTCACTTTTTTATCATTTGAAAATGAATCTAAAAGATCTTGTGATGGATTATTTCCTAAAAGATTAATCTGCGAACCTTTATGTGTAGTCTCATTTTGCATTGAAATCACAGGATAAATCAAAAGAGAGAAATCAGGTCGAGCACTTACTTTAAAAGCCGAATCATAAACTTTATCATCATAATGAGTTGATACGGTAGACGCTAAATGTCCTCCGGCTGAAAAACCTAAAATTCCAATCTTATTTGCATCAATATTCCATTTTGCTGCATTCTGTCTTACATAACGAATGGCTTCCTGTCCATCTTGCAGTGGGCCGACATTTTTATTCTTCATAGTTAAATCGGTAGGCATGCGGTATTTTAGCACAAATGCAGCAATTCCTAAGCTATTGAACCATTCTGCTACTTTTGTTCCTTCTTTCTCAAAAGCTAAATGTGTGTAACCACCGCCCGGACAAATTACAACGGCTGTTTGATTTGATTTTGCTTCTTTCGGAATAAAAATACTTAATGTAGGTACAGAAACCTGACTTGTACTTTGCATTTTCCCGTCCTTAAGTACTTCTTTTTCTTTATAATCAACTGCTTTAATTTCATCAGGAATTTTATTCCATAATGGAATTACCTGATTTTGTGCACTTAGAGAAAATGCTCCTGAAAAAAGAAGAAAACTTAATGTAATTCCTCTTAGTCTTTTTGTTTTTTTAGTCTTCAATATCGAGTGTAATTATTTGGTTTGTAATATTTTATACGTGTATGTTGTAATAAATGCAACCGATGGCTTAAATTCGATGGAATTGTTAAAAATGGCTTATAAAATCAACTATTTTAGGACAATTTTACCCCGTAAAAAGGATGAATTTCACCTGGTCTCTTTTAACAAATATATTGTTTAATGTGTAATTTTGTATTCTTTTTTTTATGTAATATGTTTATTTGAAAACCTTAAATTATTTTTTATACAATTTATTTGGATTGTAGAGATTAAAAACTATATTTGTGCAATCGATTACATTATTTCTTTTTAGAACTGTTAATTTATTGATTTTAATATTTTTAAATAGAGGTAAATAGTGTTGCTGAAATTACCAAAAATTACAAAACTATAATACCCACTTACTATGAATCAAACCGAAACTGTTGCAGTAAATGAGAGCGTCAAAGCTGCAGGCAAATACCGTTGGAGTATTTGTGCTTTATTATTTTTTGCAACAACTATTAATTATCTAGACAGACAAGTACTTTCTTTAACATGGAGTGATTTTATTGCGCCAGAATTTCATTGGACTAATAACGATTACGGAAATATCACTGCTTTATTTTCTATTTTTTATGCTGTTTCTTTATTATTTGCAGGAAGATTTGTAGATTGGTTGGATACGAAAAAAGGATTTCTTTGGGCAATCGGAATTTGGTCTGTAGGAGCTTGTCTTCATGCATTCTGTGGAATTGCAACTTCAGGAATCATTACAGGAAATTGGTTTGTAGGTTTTCATGGTTCAAAAGAGATTATAAGTACAGTTAGCGATACAGCGATGGTAATTAATGTGAGTGTTGCATTATTTATTTTCGCTCGTTTTGTTTTGGCGGTAGGAGAGGCTGGAAACTTTCCTGCGGCAATTAAAACTACAGCAGAATATTTTCCTAAAAAAGACAGAGCTTTTGCAACTAGTATTTTCAATGCAGGAGCGACAGTTGGAGCGTTGGCTGCACCAATTACAATTCCATTTATTGCAAAATCTTTCGGATGGGAAATGTCATTTATAATCATCGGAGCGTTAGGATTTGTTTGGATGGGATTTTGGATGTTTATGTATGATAAACCAGAGAGACACTCAAAAGTAAGTGCGGAAGAATTAGCATATATTCAGCAAGATGATATTGCGGATAGTAAATTAGTAGGCTATGTACCAGAAACAACTTCAAAAGTTTCTCTAATGGATTGTTTTAAATACAAACAAACCTGGGCATTTGCTTTTGGTAAGTTTATGACAGATGGTGTGTGGTGGTTCTTCTTATTTTGGACTCCGGCGTATTTAAGTTCTGTTTACGGAATGGATTCTACAGAAGCTGCATTGCCGTTATTTGTTCTTTATATGATTACGTTGTTGTCAATTATTGGCGGATGGCTTCCAACTTATTTCGTAGAGAAAAAAGGAATGAATCCGTATGAAGGAAGAATGAGAGCTATGTTGATTTTTGCCTTCTTCCCATTATTAGCTTTGATCGCACAGCCATTAGGATATATTAGTTATTGGGTGCCAGTAATTATCATTGGAATTGCGGGTGCAGCGCACCAATCTTGGAGTGCAAATATTTTTACAACAGTGGGAGATATGTTTCCTAAAAAAGCAATAGCAACCATTACAGGAATTGGAGGTTTAGCAGGTGGGGTAGGATCAACTTTGATTAATAAAGGATCAGGCGTTTTGTTTGATTATGCTAAAGATACGAACATGGTTTTTATGGGATTCAAAGGAATTGAAGCTGGATATTTTATCATTTTTTCTATCTGTGCAGTTTGTTATTTGACGGGCTGGATCGTAATGAAAACATTGGTTCCAAAATACAGTCCGATTACAAATCTCTAACCAAGATTTTTCGACACTAACTAACCAACCTAAACCAAAACCAAATCATGAACCAAGCTAATGCAGCAATAGGAAGATACCGTTGGACTATTTGCAGTTTAGTATTTTTTGCTACAACTGTCAATTATCTCGATAGGAATGTAATAAGTTACCTTAGGCCTTTTTTGGCAGAAGCGTTTCATTGGACGCCAGAGCAAGAAGTGATTGATTATTCTAATATCGAATTGGCATTTAAAATTGCATACGCTTTAGGGATGCTGGTTGCGGGAGGAATTATTGATAAGTTAGGGACTAAATTGGGGTATGCAATTGCAACCGGTTTATGGAGTTTAGCGGCAATTGGACATGCATTGGCAACAGGAACTGGAGGTTTTTTAATAGCCCGCGTGTTTTTAGGAGTTACAGAAGCTGGAAATTTTCCGGCAGCAATAAAAGCAACAGCCGAATGGTTTCCTCAGAAAGAAAGAGCTTTAGCTACTGGAATTTTCAATTCAGGAAGTAATATAGGAGCTATTATTGTTCCGTTAACAGTTCCTCATATAGCAGAAAAATATGGCTGGCAATGGGCTTTTATCATAACAGGTATTGTTGGTTTTGTTTGGTTGGCATTGTGGTTTTTATTGTATGAAGTACCTCAAAAACACAAACGGTTGTCTCAAGCTGAATTAGAATATATTACATCAGATAAGTTAGAAGAATCGGTAGAAGAATCAAAAGAAAAAGTTTCTTGGATAAAGTTGCTTTCATTTCGCCAGACATGGGCTTTTGCTATTGGTAAATTATTGACAGATCCAGTTTGGTGGTTTTATTTGTTCTGGTTGCCAGATTTCTTGATGAAACAATATAAACTCACAGCTACTGAAATTATTTGGCCTTGCGCTCTAGTTTACATGATTGGAAGTATAGGAAGTATTGGTGGAGGATGGCTTCCGCTAAAATTAATAAATAACAATTGGCCGGCTTATAAGGCAAGAAAAACAAGTATGTTGTTGTATGCTTTTGCAGTTTTGCCAGTTTTATTTGCACAGCAATTAGGAGCAATAAATATTTGGTTTGCAATTTTGGTAATTGGTTTAGCGGTTTCAGCGCATCAAGCTTGGAGTGCAAATATATTTACAACAGTTTCAGATATGTTTCCTAAAAAAGCTACTGCATCGGTTACAGGAATGGGTGGAATGTTTGGAGCGCTTGGCGGAATTTTATTAACTGTGCTTATTCAAAAAAATATGTTTGTTTATTACACTAAAATAGGCAAGATAGAAACAGGTTATTTTATTATGTTTTGTATCTGTGGAGCTTCGTATTTATTGGCTTGGCTGATTATGCATATCCTAGTTCCAAGAATGAAAAAAGTGGAGTTATAAAAAACAAAAATGATTCAAACGAAATAATTTTTGGTTTGAATTATGGTTTTTCAATATAAAAAATTAATTTTGTGCAATCGATTACATTAAATAGAAATTATGACAAAATATAGTTCAAGATACGCGTCAAGCCCAGAAGCTGTAAAAAAATATGATACTCAACAATTGAGAGAAGAATTCTTAATTGATGATCTAATGCAGGAAGATGAAGTAGTACTGGTTTATTCTCATTACGACAGATACATCGCAGGTTCTGCAGTTCCAGTAAAAGGTGATTTAGCTTTAGAAACAATCGATCCGCTTAAAGCGCCTTATTTTTTAGAAAGAAGAGAACTTGGAATTATTAATGTTGGTGGAAGTGGTTCTGTAGTTGTGGAAGGAACAGCTTATGAATTAGGATTTAAAGATGCTTTGTATATCGGAGCTGGAAATAAAGAAGTGATTTTTAAAAGTGATGACAAAAGCAATCCTGCTAAATTCTATTTAAATTCTGCACCAGCACACACTACTTATCCTACTAAGAAAGTGAGTTTAGCTGAAGCTAATAAATTACAGTTGGGTACAATGGAAACGGCAAACCACCGTACCGTGAACCAAATGATTATTGGAAGTGTAGTTATTACTTGCCAATTACAGATGGGAATGACAGAATTGAAGCCAGGAAGTGTTTGGAATACAATGCCAGCTCACGTACATGATCGTAGAATGGAAGTTTATTTTTATTTAGATATTCCAGAAAACCAAGCAGTTTGCCATTTTATGGGGCAACCTCAGGAAACAAGACATATCTGGATGAACAATCATCAGGCAGTAATTTCGCCACCTTGGTCAATTCACTCAGGTTCAGGAACCAGCAACTACACTTTTATTTGGGGAATGGCAGGTGAGAATTTAGATTACGGAGATATGGATGTTTGTAAAATCACTGATTTAAGATAAGAAAATGACAAACTTATTTGACATACAAGGAAAAGTTGCCCTTATTACAGGAAGTACTCACGGATTGGGAATGGCAATGGCAAAAGGACTTGGGCAAGCAGGAGCAACGATTGTTGTGAATGGAAATTCTTCTCAAGAAAAAATTGATAATGCTGTGGCAGCACTTAAAGCTGAAGGTATTAATGCGGTTGGTTACAAATTTAATGTAACTGAAGAGCAGGAAGTAAAAGAAGCTGTTGCAAAAATTGAAAACGAAGTTGGGCCAATTGATATCTTGATTAATAACGCCGGAATTATTAAAAGAATTCCGCTTCTAGATATGGAAGTTTCAGATTTTAGAGAAGTGGTCGATATTGATTTAGTAAGTCCGTTTATCGTTTCTAAGCATGTTGCAAAAGGAATGATTCAAAGAAGACAAGGCAAAATTATCAACATTTGTTCTATGATGAGCGAATTAGGAAGAAATACAGTTTCTGCATACGCTGCTGCAAAAGGAGGCTTGAAAATGCTTACTAAAAACATGGCAACAGAATGGGCAAAATACAATGTTCAGATTAATGGAATTGGACCAGGTTATTTTGCAACAGAACAAACAAAACCAATTAGAGTTGACGGGCATCCGTTTAATGATTTTATCATTAGCAGAACTCCTGCTGCAAAATGGGGAGATCCAGGTGATTTAGCTGGAGCAGCAATATTTTTATCTTCCAAAGCAAGTGATTTTGTAAACGGTCACATTTTATATGTTGACGGTGGAATTCTTGCAACAATTGGAAAACCTTCAAACGAAGAATAATTCTCAAATTATATTTAAAAAGACATGAGCGCAAATACATTCATACACGACAATTTTTTATTAGAAAATAAATACGCTGAAGAGTTGTATCATAATTACTCTAAAAACCAGCCAATTATTGATTACCATAATCACTTAAACCCGCAGTTTATTGCCGAGGATAAGATTTTTGATAACATTACGAATGTATGGATTAATGGAGATCATTACAAGTGGCGTGCTATGCGTACTTTAGGAATCAACGAGCAGTTTGTAACAGGAAATGGTTCAGATAAAGACAAATTCTTAAACTGGGCAAAAACAGTTCCGTACACGATGCGTAATCCTTTGTACCACTGGACACATTTAGAGTTAGCGCGCTATTTTGATATTTATGATTTGCTGAATGAAAAATCGGCGGAGAAAATTTATATTGAAACTTCAGAGAAAATCAATTCTCAGGCGTACAGCACACAAAACCTTCTTAAAAAAGTAAACGCTGAATTAGTTTGTACAACAGAAGATCCAATTGATAGTTTAGAATATCACAAAAAATTCGCAAACAATTCGACTGGAATCAAAATGAGTACGGCTTTCAGACCTGATAAAGCCATCTTAATTGCTAATGATGGTTATAATGCATATCTGGACACATTAGGGGATGTGTCCGGTATTGCAATTAATACTTTTACTGATTTACAGGCTGCATTAAGAAACAGAATTGAATTCTTTAATGCAAACGGATGTAAATTAAGCGACCACGGTTTAGATAAAATTTATTTTGAAGAATTTACAGAATCTGAAATTACTGCCATTTTCAAAAAGAAAAGAGAAAACAGAATCATAACACCAGAAGAAGCTTTGAAATTCCAAAGTGCTGTTTTAATTTTCTTATGCGAAACGTATCATGAATTTGGTTGGGTACAGCAATTTCACTTAGGAGCATTACGTAACAACAACGCACGTATGCATAGAATTTTAGGACCAGATACAGGATGGGATTCTATCGGAGATTATCCTCAGGCACAAAAACTTTCAGGTTTCTTAAATGCTTTAGACAGTAAAGATAAATTAAGCAAAACGATTATCTATAACCTAAATCCGGCTGATAACGAAGTTATGGCGACTATGATTGGAAACTTCAATGACGGAAGTGTTCGTGGAAAAGTACAATTTGGATCTGGATGGTGGTTCTTAGATCAAAAAGATGGAATGACTAAGCAGTTAAATGCGCTTTCCAATATGGGATTAATCAGCTGTTTTGTTGGAATGTTGACAGATTCTAGAAGTTTCTTATCATTCCCAAGACACGAATATTTCAGACGTATTTTATGTAATCTTTTAGGAGATGAAATTAAACGTGGAGAACTTCCAAATGATATGGAATGGATTGGAAAATTAGTTTCTGATATTTCATATAACAACGCAAAAGAATATTTCAACTTTTAATTAAGTATTTACAATGAGTAGAGTAGTTGCATTTGGAGAAATCATGCTTCGATTATCGACAGAAAGACATTTGCGTTTTTCACAGTCTACGGCATTTGGTGCTACATATGGAGGCGGAGAATTCAACGTATGTGTTTCTTTGGCGAATTATGGTGTAAATGCTGAATTTGTGACCAGATTACCTGAAAACGAAATTGGTTTTTCTGCATTAAAAGAAATCAGAAAGATGAATGTCGAGTCTAAAAACATTGTTTACGGAGGAGAACGTTTAGGAATCTATTTTCTGGAAACCGGTGCAGGAACACGCGGGAGTAACGTAGTTTACGACCGTGCACACAGTGCAATGTCAACAATTGAAAAAGGACAGGTTGACTGGGAAAAAGTTTTAGAAGGAGCTGAATGGTTTCATTGGAGCGGTATTACGCCAGCTATTTCTCAAACAGCAGCAGAAGCCTGTTTGGAAGCAATAAAAGTCGCTCATAAAAAAGGAATCAAAATTTCCTGCGACTTAAACTACAGATCAAAACTCTGGCAATATGGCAAAACGCCAAGCGAAGTAATGCCAGAAATGTTAAAATACAGTAATGTCATTTTAGGAGATATTGATACTGCGTATTTTATGCTGGGAATTCCTAAGGTAAATCCGAATTACCAGGATGAAAAGTCACTTCCGGCAGTATATGATAAACTGTTTGAATTGATTCCGAATCTTAAAATTGCTGCAACAACGCTTCGCTATTCAGTAAGTGCTTCACACCAAAGAATCGGCGGAATCTTGTATGATGGAAAAGCAGTTTACAGTGCAAAAGTAAAAGAAGTTACTCCAGTAGTGGACAGAGTTGGAAGCGGTGATGCTTTCATGGGCGGATTGATTTATGGACT
>NZ_WWEM01000042.1:26700-82003 GCF_019308285.1 Flavobacterium quisquiliarum | reverse complement strand
TTTTTTGATATACAAAATTAGGTGTTTTCATTTTCAAGCTTAAATGCGGCCTTTTTTGATTATAGCATTCTATAGATTCTTTAATTAATTTATTTAATTCTACTGCTGATTTACATTTATAGATTAAAAATTCATGCTTTAAAATCCCATTGATTCTTTCTGCTAAAGCATTCTGATAGCAATCATATCCATCGGTCATTGATGGTTCAATATTGTTCTTTCTTAATTCATTCTGATAAATCTGGGAACAATACTGAAGCCCTCTGTCTGAATGATGTATAAGTGCAAGTTTGTTTTTTCTATTTTTAACTGCCATTTTCAGGGCTTTAACAACATTCTCTGCACTCATATCGTCACTTAAATGATAGCCGACAATTTTCCTGCTGAAAACGTCTGTAACTAATGAGAGATAATGGGTTCTTTCATATGATTTTACATAAGTTATATCACTTACAAAGACCTGTTCGGGCCTATGCACATTAATATCTTTTAGAAGATTAGGATATTTATGAAGCCAGTGTTTAGAAAAAGTTGTTTTAATATAACTCTTTGCAGGCTTTATAAGCAGCTGCTCTCTTTTTAAATACTTGAAAAATGCATCTCTACCGATTTTAATTCCATTTTCAGCAAAACAATGCTCCAATAAAAAATAAAGTTTTCTTGTGCCTAATCTAGGCATTATTCTTCTTTGTTTTTCAACCAGTTCCCTAACTTTGAGCAATTGTTCTTCGCGTATTAGTAAACGTGATTCATGCTGATAAATCGATTGTCGGCTTATCCCAAATAATCTACAGGCATAGGACATACTTATTCCTTTTTCCTGCCGGATGCTTCTGATGGTTTGGGAGAAAACTTTTTTCTGATTTGAGTTCCATATTGACTGTCAGAAATATCAATCATAGTATTAAGAACCATGTTTTTCAGTTTTTCATCTGCCAGTTCTTTTTCTAATCTTTTGATAATCTGTGCCGGAGTTTCTTTTGATTTTGACATAAAAAGAAGATTAGGTTTGCTCCAGTCTAAGTTACCAAATTTTCGTAACCAAACCAAAACAGTGCTTCTTCCCTGTATTCCGTATTTTTTTCTGCGCCTGCTTGTAAGTAAGTTCGCCTTTTTCTACCTGCGAAATAACGGCTAATTTAAAGCCTAAGTTGTAATCTCGCTGACTACGTCGCTCTTTTTTAAATTCTGGATTATTCATAAATAAGTCAATTTTATGTCAACTTATTTCAGGACGAGACATACATTATACAAAAGCCTTCCAAATTTGGAAGGCTTTTTTTTATGCGTTAAATATTACTTTTCGTTAAAATGGTTTTTTATTAAACCAGTAAAATATTTGTAACTTTGGACTCAGGTAACCAAATCAATATTTTAACAAACACTCAATTATTTATGAACTACATTCTTTTCGACGGCCCCGTTCGGAATGCTTTACTACCTTTTACTTTTACACGGCCTGTTGCTGATATTTTGGTTGGAATTATGACTATTCGTCAAAAATGGGAAAGACGTTTAGGTTCTACAATTACCACGATAACCGAAGATTATTTATCAGAGAAATTTCCGATGGTTGAAATGGAAGAAAATGTAATGATCAACGCTGCGTATTTACCAAATGATACTCTTGCGGAGATGGTTTCTAATTTGACTACTAATCAAGCCATATTTAAAGGTGAAGATGTAGTAGCGTTTTTTGCAAGCGAAAATCAAGAGGAAGTCGATTTCGATTCTTATGAAATTATCCAGTATAATGATGATTGTATTACTATCGAGCATACTTGGGATATTTTCTCTAAAAACGATGCTGCAATCCGTCAGGATTTTGACTTTTTAACAGAAGACCGAAAATCACAGCCAATTCCTAAAAGTGTAAACGTAATTGCTCCTGAAAATATATTTATTGAAGAAGGTGCAAAATTAGAGTTCGTCACTTTAAATGCTTCGAACGGTCCTATATATATAGGTAAAGATTCGGAGATTATGGAGGGGACTACAATTCGCGGTCCTTTCGCTTTATGCGAAAATGCAATGGTAAAAATGTCGGCTAAAGTTTATGGTGCCACAACTGTTGGACCTGGATCTCGAATAGGCGGTGAGGTCAAAAACTCAGTTCTTTTTGCTAATTCTAATAAAGGACATGAAGGCTTTTTAGGTGATTCTGTTTTGGGGGAATGGTGTAATATTGGAGCAGATTCTAATAACTCCAATTTGAAAAATAATTACGAAGAAGTAAAATTGTGGAGCTACGAAACAGAAGGTTTCGCAAAAACAGGACTTCAGTTCTGCGGTTTAATGATGGGAGATCACAGTAAGTGTGGTATCAATACGATGTTTAATACTGGAACTGTTGTTGGTGTAAGTGCTAATATTTTTGGTTCTGGATTTCCTAGGAATTTTGTTCCAAGCTTCTCTTGGGGAGGTGCTGCAGGTTTTACGACTTATGTAACGAAAAAAGCTTTTGAAACGGCACGTTTGGTTTTGTCAAGAAGAAATATTGACTTTGATGAAACGGAACAGGCAATCTTAGAACATGTTTTCGAAGAAACGAAAAAGTGGAGAAAAGATTAATCAGATAATTAGGCAATTTGAAAATTAGATAATTTTGTAACCCGACAAGTTTTTAAAACCTGTCGGGTTTATTTTTTTGTTATTTGTCAATCTTAACGAAATCTTCTTTTAAGTTGAATTTTAATTCTAAACCGTTGGTTAGTTTGGTTTCGTAACCAGAAGTTCCAATTTCTATTTTAGTAACTTGTTCTTTAGGGAAATTTGTTTTGATGTAAGAAGCAATCTTTTTCGGAATAATAGATTTTGGAATTTTGTCATTTTTACCGTCAACTTCTTTCCAGTTTCCTTTTTTGTCAAATTCAATTTCAAGCTGTTTGTCAAATTGAACCTTGTATTCTGTAGAAAGAAATTCTTTGTCTTCTAATACATAACTCGGTTTTTTTGATCCGAAATGAGTTTTTAAGAAAGTCTGTGCATTTGCAGGTAAAGTTTCTTTTTTAATAACAGTCTTTTGCGCATTCGCAGAAATTCCAAATAGTAATCCTGCAATCAGGTAAACGGTCAGTTTTAAGTTCGGTTTCATATTCTGCTTCATTTAAAATTATTATACAAGATAAGATTAAAATTTTAAAATATTAAAAAACGATTAGGGTTTCGTTTATTAGAATTTAAGGTATTATTAATTAGTAAATTATCTAATTGACACATTTCCAAAATTATCTAATTTTCAAATTGGCACATTATCTAATTAAATCTATCTTTGCAGCACGAAAAAACAGGGTAGTTCAATAAAAAGCTAACCGATTAAATAAAATTCACAAAAACAAATGATTACAGTTAACGATATTTCGGTTCAGTTTGGTGGAACTACACTTTTTAGCGATGTTTCTTTTGCTATTAATGAAAATGACAAAATTGCCCTTATGGGTAAAAATGGTGCAGGAAAATCTACACTTTTGAAAATAATTGCAGGAGTAAACAAACCTTCAACTGGAAGTATTTCTGCTCCAAAAGAAGCTGTAGTGGCATATCTGCCTCAGCATTTGTTGACTGAAGATGGTGCAACTGTTATGGAAGAGGCATCTAAAGCTTTCAGTGAGATTTTTAAAATGAAATCTGAAATAGACGAAATCAATGAGCAATTAACAGTTCGTACGGATTATGAAAGTGACGAATACATGAAATTGATTGAAAGAGTTTCAGACTTAAGCGAGAAATTTTATGCGATCGAAGAAGTGAATTACGAAGCAGAGGTTGAAAAGATTTTAATTGGTTTAGGTTTTGAACGTGAAGATTTTACACGTCAGACTTCTGAGTTTTCTGGAGGTTGGAGAATGCGTATCGAATTGGCTAAAATTCTTTTAAGAAAACCAGATTTAATTTTGCTGGATGAGCCTACGAACCACATGGATATCGAAAGTATTCAGTGGTTGGAAGATTTCTTATTAAATCAAGCAAAAGCAGTTGTAGTAATTTCTCACGATAGAGCGTTTGTTGATAATATTACCAACCGTACTATTGAAGTTACGATGGGAAGAATTTACGATTATAAAGCAAAATATACACATTACTTAGAATTAAGAAAAGACCGTCGTATCCATCAGCAGAAAGCATATGACGAACAGCAAAAAATGATTGCAGAGAATCGTGCTTTTATTGATCGTTTCAAAGGAACATTTTCTAAAACAGATGCCGTTCAGTCTCGTGTAAAAATGTTGGAAAAACTGGAGATTGTTCAGGTTGACGAGGTAGATACTTCTGCATTACGTTTAAAATTTCCACCAGCAGCGCGTTCTGGACAATATCCAGTTATTGTGAAAGAAATGTCTAAATCGTATGGAGATCATGTAGTATTTAAAGACGCAAACATCGTAATCGAACGTGGTCAGAAAGTGGCATTTGTTGGAAAAAATGGTGAAGGAAAATCGACCATGATTAAGGCAATCATGAAAGAAATTGGTGTTGATTCTGGAAGTGTTGATATTGGTCATAACGCTCAAATTGGATATTTTGCTCAAAATCAAGCGGCTTTATTAGATGAGAATGCTACTATTTTTGAAACAATTGATAGTATTGCTGTTGGAGATATCAGAACGCAGATCAAAAATATTTTAGGAGCTTTTATGTTTCAAGGAGATGATATTACTAAAAAAGTAAAAGTACTTTCAGGAGGAGAAAAAACGCGTTTAGCAATGATTAAATTATTGTTGGAGCCAGTTAATTTATTGATTCTGGATGAGCCTTCGAACCACTTGGATATGAAAACTAAAGATATTATTAAAGATGCCTTACGTGATTTTGATGGAACTTTAATTTTGGTTTCTCACGACCGTGATTTCCTTGACGGATTAGCTACTAAAGTCTTTGAATTTGGAAATAAAAGAGTAAAAGAACATTTTGAAGATGTTGCAGGTTTCCTTGCACATAAGAAAATGGATTCTATGAGAGAGATAGAAAAGTAATTTTTTAGACCTAAATAATTGAAAAGGCACAAGTTAATTCTTGTGCTTTTTTTATTTAGATTTTTTGATAACAGAATTTTAATGCAATTTTTTTTACAGCTCACGCATTTTTTTGTTATTTTAGTAATCCCATTTCGTGTTGACGGTAGGTAATTAGCTTTTTGAGAATAAAAAGCAGAATACTGATTTTGAATTCATTATATAAAAATAACATTTTATCTATTTGAAGTCTATGAGTAAAATTCTACTAATTCCGATTATTTTTTTCTTTCTTCTTACTCCAGTATTTCTGTATGCTCAAGGTGATGTTAATGCAGGAGAAAAAAAAGAAGAAAGCGAAATAAAATACCCGCAATATCAGCTCAAAGGTCTTTTACAGGCAAGGTATCTGGAAAGTTTCGGCGATAATGTCGATGTTTTAGGAGTTCATCATTCTACAGGAGATGTTACGCAGCAATCTTTTGATATTAAAAGAATGCGTGTTGGTTTAAATACCAAATTGAGCGAAGCTACAGAAGTTGTAATCTTAGTCAACTTAGCCGATTTCAAATCGGATACCAAAGGTAAAGTTCTTGAAAATGCCTATGGAAAATATACTTTTAGTAAATACATTGCTTTAACAGGAGGTCAATTTCGTCCAGCGTTTGGTATAGAAGAGCTTGTTCCTGTTGATATCATTAAATCTTTTGACTTTTCTAATCAGTATTATGAATTTGGGAAAAACGGATGGACCAGTTTCCAGATTGGAGCTTCGGCAACTGGAGCTTTTGATATTGGTAAAATCCCTGTCAATTATGCGGTTTCTGTTTTAAATGGAAACGGAAAAAATGTTGAAATGGATAAGGATAATGGAAAGCAATATTCTACAAGATGGGTTTTTGAATTATCCAAAGAACATAAAATAAATCTTGGTTTAAACGGAGGTTTCGGAAAAGTATTCAAAGAAGATGTTTTCGCTGTTGGAGCAGATATTACCAGTGATTTTAAACTGACTGACCGAATGAGTTTTGATCTTCAAATTGAATATAAACAAGGAACAAATCATAATTTATATTTTTCTCTTCCAGCTGAAAGTAGAGTTGGAGATGTTTCCAATTATCAAATGCGAGGTGTTTATTTTCTGCCTAATCTAAGATACGTAGTAAATTATAAAAAACTAACGGCATTCGAATTGTCATGTCGTTATGAAACTTTTGATCCAAGTTATAAAGTAAATTCCAATGTAAGGCAGACTTACACGCCAATGATCAGTTTGGAATTTGGAAAAGCTTACACAGGGCGAATCGAGATGGGATTTGAAATTGACAGATTCGACAGAAATGTACCAGATACGTCAACCTATAACGACGAATTATTTTTAATCCAATTACAGCTCCGACTTTAATTAATATAAAACCAGCTATTATGAAAGAAGTACAGATTCCCCAAACCCTGATTACACTTGCTGTTGGAATTGCAATTTGGCTTATTCCAGCTCCAAATGGTGTTGTTGCTGAAGCTTGGCATTTGTTTGCCATTTTCGTAGCTACGATTTTAGGAATTATTCTGAAAGCGGCTCCAATGGGAACCATGTGTATGATTGCAATTGCTTTAACAGCTTTCACACAAGTTTTGGCACCTGGAGATCCAGGTAAGTCGATCACACTGGCGCTAAAAGGTTTTGGAGATAAAGTGATCTGGTTGATTGGAATTTCGTTCTTTATTGCGAGAGGTTTTATAAAAACAGGTTTAGGAAACAGAATTGCTTTTTTATTCATTAGAATATTTGGAAAAAGTTCTTTAGGATTGGCTTATGGTTTAGGACTGGCTGATTTGGTTTTGGCGCCAGCTGTTCCAAGTAATACAGCAAGAGGAGGAGGGATTATTTATCCTATTATGAAATCTATGTCAATGAGTTTTGGATCGATGCCTGATCAGCCTGAAACCCATAGAAAATTAGGTTCCTATCTTACTTTAAACAGTTATAATATGAATTTGATTGCATCTTCTATGTTTTTGACTGGAACAGCAAGTAATCCAATGTGTCAAAAATTTGCGTTGAATTTGGGGATAAAAATTACTTGGATGTCATGGGCTATTGCGGCGATTGTTCCAGGATTGTGTGCTTTTTTTGTAATTCCGTTTGTGTTGTATAAAATATATCCGCCAGAATTAAAGAAAACTGGTGATGCTCCGCAGATTGCAGCGCAAAAATTAAAAGAAATGGGTGCTATAACCAGAAATGAGTGGATGATGCTTTTGACGTTCTTCATCTTGTTGTTTCTTTGGATGACAGGCGATTTGTTTTCAATTGATGCCACAACAACAGCATTTATTGGGTTGGTAATTCTGCTTTTAACTTCGGTTTTAACTTGGGATGATGTCAAAGCCGAAAAAGGAGCATGGGACACTATTGTTTGGTTTTCTGTTCTGGTAATGATGGCCAGTTCGCTCAATGAATTAGGTTTTATAGCTTGGTTTAGTGATTTAGTAAAAGCGCAAATAGGAGGTTTAAGTTGGCAGATGGCTTTTCCGATAATTGTTTTGGTTTATTTCTTTAGCCATTATCTTTTTGCCAGTGCAACAGCACATGTAGCGGCAATGTATGCGGCGTTGTTGGGAGTTGGAATTTCGCTTGGAATTCCAGGTTTGTTATTAGCTTTTATGCTTGGGTTTATAGGCTCGCTTTACGGAACTTTAACGCATTACGGTCACGGTCCGGCACCCGTATTCTTTGGGAGCGGTTATGTTGATCTAAAGAGCTGGTGGGTCAAAGGACTCGTGACTGGTTTGGTAATGCTCTTTATTTATATGGTAATCGGAGGGTTGTGGCTCCGTTTAATTGGGGATTTTTAAATCCTGATTCCTGGAGGAAGTAATTCCTTGTATCTTGGGTTTTTTTTGAAGAATGAAACAATCTTTGGATGAATTGGAACTACTCTGTAGTTTTTCTCAGAACTTAACTCTAGAACATTTTTAAGCAAAGCGTTAATTGCTTCTTCGTTTTCGTAAGAGTCAGGTGTGTTGATTTTGGTTAAGAAAATTTTTTTCTCTTGAAATGAGTACTCAACTGCCAGCATTCCTTCGGGTACGACAGTTTCAAATTGGCGTGCAAAAGTGTTGTCTTTGATTTCCATAGTTACAAACGTTTCCATAGTAATTTCTTGATTAGGTTATGTGTAAATAGTGAATTTGGGATCCGAAATAGTAATGAAAGAAAATTCTTTATAAGATTTTAAAGACATAATTATTTCTGATGCAAAGGTAATCATTTGATTTTCAATATTGAATTATTTTTTTAAGCTGTAAACTTTAAGACATAGCTGTTAAGTTTGTTTTTTTTGGATTTGATGAGAAATTAGGTCTGAAATTTGATTGTCATACTATTAAAAAAAGTACATTTATTCTAAAGAATAAATGTAGTAATGGTAATTTCATTTTAATGTTATGAGTAAAATTCCAGTATATTTTATGCCTGGTCTGGCGGCAAGTTCATCTATTTTTGAAAGAATTAAATTGGATGAGAATGTTTTTGAAATGTGTCTTTTGGAATGGGAAATTCCAAATCCTAAAGAATCCTTGTCAGATTATGCGCTTCGCATTAGTAAAAATATCAAGCATGAAAATCCTGTTTTAATTGGAGTTTCCTTTGGAGGGATTTTGGTTCAGGAAATTGCAAAACATATAAATACACGAAAAGTAATTATTATATCGAGTGTTAGAAGCAATTTGGAGTTTCCTAGAAGAATGAAAATAGGAAAGAGGACAAAAGCATATAAACTAATTCCAATGCAGTTGATTTTAAATATAGAGAAACTGGCCAAATTTTCTTTTGGAGAAAAAGTAAATAAAAGAATTAAGTTATATGAGAAATTTCTAGCTGTTCGTGATTTAGGTTATCTACAATGGGCAGTAGAAACTGTAATCTTATGGGATCGAGATAAAATTGACGAAAATGTAATTCATATTCATGGAGATCAAGACGAGGTTTTTCCAATTAAATATATTGATAAATGCATTTTGGTAAAAGGAGGAACTCATATTATGATCTTAAATAAATATAAATGGCTGAATGAGAATTTGCCTTCTATTATATTGGAGGATTAAAATTTATTTTTTTTAAACTCCAAATTCCAAAATTTTGATTTGAGATTTCTTTGTCAAAGTTTTAAATTTTGATAAAGATTTAGATTAAAGTAAACACAAAGCTTATCTTTCCGAGCAAAGTCGAAGGGTCTCATGCTTAATCTATTCAGTATTTTTTTACTTTACGTGTCCTTTGACTTCGCTCAGGAAGACACATAAAATGAGAAAAATCTAAAATCTAAATTCAGTAATCTAAAATAAAAAATCCCAAACTCCTTTTGGAATTTGGGATTTTATATATTGAAAATTGATTCGAAGAATTTAGATTTTCTTCATTTGTTCTTTCATCATAGAGATTTGCTCTTTCAGCATACCTTGTTTGTCTAACTTTTTAGCTTCGTTTAATAAGTTAGTCGCTTCAAGCTTTCTTCTTCGAGACATTGCAACTCCAGCAAGGTTTAATTTAGCTACAGCTAAATCCATATCCATTGACAGTCCAAGTTCGATTGCTTTTTTGAAATGTTTCTCAGCTTGGTTGATATTGGTTTGAGATAACATGATACCTTGTAAATAATTTAAGTATCCTTGTTGTTTTCTTACTAATGCTCCTTCTGGATTTTTGATATATGATAACCATTTATTTGCACCTTCGAAGTCTTGTTTTCTTAATTTAAGGAAGGCTAAAAGGATAAATTCGTTTTTAAAATAAAGAAAAATTGGAATAGCAGTTAATAAAATAAGGAATATACCATTCCCAATATTACTCTCTGTAAATTGCCAAATGCCCGCTACGACTAGAAGTCCGGCCAAAATAAGTTTAATATTTTTATGAAACATAATTAATGTAAATTTGTGATTGCAAAGATAGTAAAAGGAATTAAAAATATTTTTATAAAAGTACTTGCCAGAAAAAAAAGTCTTTGTATATTTGCACTCGGTTTTTGAACAACGATATCCAAAACCAAATAAACGAGTTAATAGATACCATTTTTAAAGATACAAAGCAATGAGCAAAAGAACATTTCAACCATCGAAAAGAAAAAGAAGAAATAAGCACGGATTTATGGACAGAATGGCTTCTGCGAATGGAAGAAAAGTTCTAGCGCGTAGAAGAGCAAAAGGAAGACATAAATTAACTGTTTCTAGCGAGCCTAGACACAAAAAATAATGTTTGTATAAACATACATAAGGCGATTACTTTTTTAGTATCGCCTTTTTTTATACCTTGTCGGTAAAAAATTTCGCAACATTCTAGTTTAGAATAGACTACGAATGTTTTTTCAAAGTACTTTATATAACTACACAATACATAAAAAATGCCTAAAGACACATCAATTAAATCCGTTTTAATAATAGGTTCAGGACCTATTGTTATTGGTCAAGCTTGCGAATTCGATTATGCGGGATCTCAATCTGCACGTTCGATTCGTGAAGAAGGAATTGAAGTTATCTTGATTAACTCAAATCCAGCAACAATTATGACCGACCCATCTATGGCCGATCATATTTATTTGAAACCTTTAACGACAAAATCGATTATTGAAATTCTTAAGGAACATCCACAAATTGATGCTGTTTTACCTACAATGGGAGGTCAGACTGCTTTGAACTTGTGTTTGGAAGCTGAGGAGAAAGGAATCTGGCAGGATTTCGGAGTAAGATTAATCGGTGTTGATGTAAACGCAATTAATATTACTGAGGATAGAGAGCAGTTTAAACAGCTTTTAGAAAAAATTAAGGTACCAACTGCACCTGCAAAAACGGCTACTTCTTACTTAGAAGGAAAAGAAATTGCTCAAGAATTTGGTTTCCCGCTTGTAATTCGTCCTTCGTTTACACTTGGAGGAACTGGAGCAGCTGTGGTTTACAAGAAAGAAGATTTTGATGAGCTTTTAACAAGAGGTCTTGAAGCTTCTCCAATTCACGAAGTTTTAATTGATAAAGCTTTGATGGGATGGAAAGAATATGAGTTGGAGCTTTTGAGAGATAAAAATGACAACGTTGTAATTATCTGTTCTATCGAAAATATGGATCCAATGGGAATCCATACTGGAGATTCGATTACAGTTGCTCCAGCAATGACACTATCGGATACAACTTTCCAAAAATTACGTGACTACGCTATCTTAATGATGAGAAGTATCGGAAATTTTGCTGGAGGATGTAACGTACAATTTGCAGTTTCACCAGACGAAAAAGAAGATATCGTAGCAATCGAGATCAACCCTCGTGTATCTCGTTCTTCTGCTTTAGCATCAAAAGCAACGGGTTATCCAATTGCTAAAATTGCTTCTAAACTAGCTTTAGGATATAACTTAGATGAATTACAAAACCAAATTACAAAATCGACTTCGGCTCTTTTTGAACCAACTTTAGATTATGTAATCGTAAAAATACCACGTTGGAACTTCGATAAATTTGAAGGTTCTGATAGAACTTTAGGACTTCAGATGAAATCTGTAGGTGAGGTTATGGGAATTGGACGTTCTTTTCAAGAAGCATTACACAAAGCGACTCAATCTTTAGAGATTAAGAGAAATGGTTTGGGTGCTGATGGAAAAGGATACAAAGATTACGAGCAAATTATCGAGAAACTGACTTATGCAAGCTGGGATCGCGTTTTCGTAATTTACGATGCAATTGCAATGGGAATTCCGTTGAGCACCATTCACGAAATTACAAGAATCGATATGTGGTTCTTGAAACAATATGAAGAGCTTTATACTTTAGAAAAAGAAATTTCAAACTACAAAGTTTCAAACCTTCCTAAAGAATTATTGCTTGAGGCGAAACAAAAAGGTTTTGCAGATAGACAAATCGCTCACATGATGAGTTGTCTGGAAAGTGAAGTACACACTTTACGTACAGATATGAACATCAACCGTGTATTCAAATTGGTTGATACTTGTGCGGCTGAGTTTAAGGCAAAAACACCATATTACTACTCAACTTTTGAGGCTGAAATTGAAAAAGCAAACGGAGAACGTTTTGTAGATAATGAAAGTATTGTAACCGATAGAAAAAAAGTGATCGTTCTAGGCTCTGGGCCAAACAGAATTGGGCAAGGAATTGAGTTTGATTACTCTTGTGTACACGGAGTTTTAGCAGCAAAAGAATGTGGTTACGAAACGATCATGATTAACTGTAATCCTGAAACGGTTTCTACTGATTTTGATACGGCTGATAAATTATACTTCGAACCAGTTTTCTGGGAGCACATTTATGACATTATTCAACACGAAAAACCAGAAGGTGTAATCGTTCAGTTGGGTGGACAAACAGCGCTTAAATTAGCAGACAAATTATCTAAATACGGTGTAAAAATCATCGGAACTAGTTTTGATGCACTTGACTTAGCAGAAGACAGAGGACGTTTCTCAGATTTATTAACTGAATTACACATTCCTTTCCCAAGATTCGGAATCGCTGAAACAGCTGACGAAGCTTCAAAATTAGCTGATACTTTAGATTTCCCTCTTTTAATTCGTCCTTCTTATGTATTAGGAGGTCAGGGAATGAAAATTGTAATCAACAAAAAAGAGCTTGAAGAGCACGTTATCGATTTGTTGAAAGCAATTCCAGGAAATAAATTACTTTTAGATCACTATTTAGCAGGAGCAATCGAAGCTGAAGCTGATGCAATCTGTGATGCTGATGGAAATGTTTACATCATCGGAATTATGGAGCACATTGAGCCTTGCGGTGTTCACTCTGGAGATAGTAACGCAACATTACCTCCTTTCAACTTAGGAGAATTTGTAATGCAGCAAATTAAAGATCATACGCATAAAATTGCTAGAGCTTTAAAAACAGTTGGTTTAATCAACATTCAGTTTGCGATTAAAGATGATACGGTTTACATCATCGAGGCAAACCCAAGAGCTTCAAGAACGGTTCCGTTTATTGCAAAAGCTTATGGTGAGCCTTATGTAAACTACGCTACAAAAGTAATGTTAGGCCATAATAAAGTAACTGACTTTGATTTCAACCCGAAATTAAACGGATATGCTATCAAACAACCAGTTTTCTCTTTCAGCAAGTTCCCGAACGTAAACAAAGCGTTAGGGCCAGAAATGAAGTCAACAGGAGAAAGCATCTTGTTTATTGATGACTTAAAAGACGATCAATTCTACGAATTGTACTCTAGAAGAAAAATGTATTTGAGTAAATAATCTCAAATTCTAGTATAAAAAGAAAAGCTCCAATGAAAATTGGAGCTTTTTGTATTTTAAACAGTTTTAAGCTTATTCGTTTTGACCGAAGTTCATATTGTCTCTAGTGTTTTTCTGAACCGAAATGGCACCAAACAAGGCTAATAAGAATGCAAAAGCATAAAATCCTTTTTCGCTTGGAAGAATCGTGGCATTCCAAAGACCAACTACTAAAAGAACGATTGAAAGCAACGTTCCAAACCAGCAGATTCCATAATAAATATCAGTTACTGGAAGTTTTTCAAGACGATCTCTGACACTTTTTTGTAATGAAACTACGGCGAAAAGTCCGAACATTAGAACTGTAAAATAATATCCTTTTTCATTTAAAAGCATTTCTGCTCTGGCAAGTCCAACAATAAATCCGATTGTTCCTGCTCCAAGAGCAACCCAAGATGCCGCAATAAAGGCATTTGATGTTTTTTGTATCATATTAATTCTGGTTTAATTAGGTTTTGAGATTTGATTTTTTTGGCGAATAGAGAATCTCATTTCGTAAATGTAATTATTTTTGATCAACAGCAAAATAAAACCAAGTTAAAATTAGTAGGTATAATCTTCTTTAAAATAAAAAAGAAAAGCCTCATAATTGAGGCTTTCTTGAATGTAAAAAGTAAGATGTTTTTATTTTTTAATCAACTGCTGCAAAGGTTTTAGCTGTTCCATGTCAATTTTTGATTTTTGTAAAACTGACATTAGAGTCATAATGTTATTAGGATTCATATTTTCGCCTAAAACTCTTACTACGGCAAAACCATTTTCTTTTCTGTTTGCAAAAATGACAAACTCTTTAATATTATCATCATTTCCAACATAGCTTACAGAAGCACCGTCTTTACCAGAGCCAATTTTCATTAATTCCTGATATTTAGGATCTTTTAATATTGCTTTTACTTTGTTTCGCTCTGCTTCAAATTGAACCTGATTATTTGGATCAGCTTTAAAAGCCAGAATATTCATTTTATCAAACGAATTTAAAGCTTCGTTTTGTTCTGTTGATAATTTTGTTTTATCGACATTTAAAATATTTGGTGAAACATCTAAGGCAATAAAATCTTTTTTCTCCGAATTCTCAACAAAATATTTTTGAAGTGATGGTTCAGAATTACAACTTACCAATAGTAGTAAGAAGAATAGGGTCGAGGTAAAAACAGTTGCTTTCATTTTATTTTTTGCCTTTAGAAGCTTTTTTAAGGTCAGTACCTCCAGGAAGCTGCATTTTATCTGTCAATACTGAGATTTCGTTTAAGTCAAAATTACCTGTAAGAGATAATAAAACCGTTTCGTCATTTTTTGCACCGTCAACAAACATTAATAATTCTTTAATTTGGGTGTCAGTTGCGCCAGATTTTACCATTATTTTGACATTTTTACCACTATCATTTACTCTCATTAATTCTTCAAGACCTGCAGTTTTGATATATTTATCTGCTGAAGCTTTCATGTCAGCTTCGATCTTTGGGTTTTTAGTGGTAAACACTTTAAGGTAATCCAGTTTTTTGATAAGTGAAATGTATTGTTGTGTTTCTTTATCAGAAGCATCTACTTTTACTTTACTCATTAAATCGAACATTTTCTTGTTTACAATTACAGAGGTTACATCGTCTTGACCGTCAAATTTGTCAAATGCTCCCTGCGCGTAAAAAGTGGTGGAAACGAATGCGAATACTAAAGTTATAATGAAATTTTTCATGTCTATTTTTGTTTAATTACTGTTTGAAAATTCTGTTTTTTGATTGCTCATATTCTTTAATGTACTGTACACTTTCAATACCTACATTAACATTGTTTGATAATAAAGCCAAAGCTTTTTGAGTCGCTTTTAAAGCTTCTTCGGGATCATCGTAAGTTCCTAATTCTGTCTGTGAAGCTACTGCAGTAGTATCATTTTTTTCGCTGACAAAAAAGTAAGTTCCAATTCCCAGCAAAACAACAGCTGAAGCTGCAATCGATAACCACGCTACGTTACGTTTTTTAGATTGTAGTGGAATCTCATACGTCGATTTCTGTTCTTTTGCTAAAGAGAAATAACCAAACATAGGTTTGTATTGCTCCAAATGCTGCGCAACATTTGATGAAGAAAAGTATTCTTTTAATTGATTTTCTTCAGCAATAGAAGTTTCTCCCTGAAAGTATTTTTCTAATATATCTTCTATTTTATTTAGTTCCATAAAGGTGTGTATTAATCATTGATTCTCTAATTTTTTTTCTTGCTCTCGAAAGTGCCACTCTTATAGCGGTTTCGTTCATGTTGACAATTTTAGCTATTTCATCAAATTCATATTGTTCAACATCCCGAAGCTGAATTAACAGCTGTAATTGTTCCGGCATCTGATTTATAATTCTTTCAACCCATTCCAAGCTGTCTTCATCTTCAATTTTTTTATCTAATCTCGGTTCTCGGTCTGTAAAGTTATTATGTACAATTTGCAGATTACTGGCTCTTTTAGATTTTAACTGATCTAGACAATAATTTTTAGTCATGGTCATAGCCAAAGCCTCAACGCTATTGTAATTTTCCAGATTCTCTTTTTTGTTCCATAATTTAACCATTACCTCCTGAGTCGCATCTTCAGCTTCTTCAGTGCTGGTAAGCAGCCTTTTTGCCAGACGAAAAACTTTGTCTTTAAAAGGATTTATCAGTTCTATAAATACAGTTTGGTTCATTAATCTGATGGTTAATCGTTAGCTTATATACTCAAGACGAGGCACAATTATATTTGTTACAACAAAAACTAAAATATTTTTTACGTAAAAAAAATACTGCTTTTTTATAAAGCTAAAACTAAAGATACTACTTTTACGTTTATTCTATTGTAGAAACCTTAATGATATGAAAACACCTTTAAAGAGTATTCTTTTTCTTTTTTTATTCGCCTTTTCTTTACAGTCTTGTCAAGATAATGACGATGTTGCAGCTCCAGCAGATGTCCAGATTAATAGTTTTATCTGGCGAGGTTTAAACGAAGTTTATTTATGGCAGGAAGATGTTCCTAATTTAGCTGACGGCCGTAATCTAAAATCTGACTTTAATTCTTTCTTGAGAGGTTATTCTAAGCCAGAAGATTTGTTTCAGGATTTGTTGAATAAACCAATAAGTAAATATCCTAGCGGAACCGCTGTTGATCGTTTCAGCTGGATTGTGGATGATTATACAGTTTTAGAGCAGGAACTAAGCGGTATTACAAAAAACAATGGTGTTGATTTTAGGCTAAGCCTTGTTGAGTCTGGTTCAAATGATGTTTTTGGTTATGTTCGTTATATTATTCCAAATTCTGATGCTTCGACGAAAGCTATCAAACGTGGTGATATATTTACAAGTGTAAATGGAACAAAATTGACCACTTCGAATTATCAGGCCTTATTATTAAATCAAGATAGCTATACTTTGAATTTGGCAGATTATAATGGAACTACTTTTGTTTTAAACGGAAAATCGGTAGCTTTAACTAAAACCATTTTAGAAGAAAACCCAATTTTTATCAATAAAGTAATAACTTCTGGAAGTCATAAAATTGGTTATTTGATGTACAATGGCTTTTATGATGAATATGATGATAAGTTAAATCAAGCTTTTGGTGAATTAAAAGCGCAGGGAGCTACAGATTTAGTTCTAGATCTTCGTTATAATGGAGGTGGTGCAGTAAGTTCTGCCGCTAAACTTGCCAGTATGATTACAGGGCAGTTTGATACACAGGTTTTTTCAAAAATGACATTTAATGCCAAGCAAATGAAAGGTTTGTCTGATGCAGATTTAGAAGATTTGAATGTAAGATTTGTTAAAAACTTAAACAGTTTAAATCTGACTACTGTTTATATCCTTACAACAGCAAGTACAGCATCTGCGAGTGAATTAATCATTAACGGATTGGCGCCTTATATTAAGGTGGTTCAGATTGGAGAAACTACTACAGGTAAAAACGTAGGTTCGTTTACGGTTTATGATTCTGAAACTTTGACGAAGAGAAACGTTAATCCAAATCATAAATATGCGATGCAACCTCTGGTTTTAAAAATTACAAATTCGGTTAATTTTGGAGATTATACACAAGGTTTGAAACCAACGTATGAACAACTTGAAAGGATATCAACTTTTGGAGTTTTAGGAGATGCATCTGAGCCATTGTTGAACCTGGCGATTTCGAAAATTACTGGTGCAACAGCTAAAACAATTCAGGATAATAGTTCAGAACCAAATCATCCTTATCTTACAGATTCTAAAATTCTTAACGGATTGAAACATGGTATGTATATTAAAAATGCACCAAAAGGATTTTAAGTAAATTCTATAATACTAAAAAGGCTTTCAGAAATGAAAGCCTTTTTTAATCCAAAAATATAATCTAATTCTAATTATTAGAGTAGAAACCATTTGGTCCTAAACCAGCAGTTACTGTTTTTAATATTGTACCTGTTGAGGAATATACTGTTACAGTTCCATCTGCAGTAAATTCATTAGCAGCTCCTGAATAAATTTTCCCATCAATAACACCAAAACCGTAAAAAGTTGACCAACTGTTGTCTGCTACAGAAAATAAAGCTTTGTCTGAAAAAGTAGTAGCAGATAAATTCATTGCATAAACTCCTAAACCTTGAGTGTAATAGATTTTGTCTCCATCGATATCCATATTCAAAGCTCCTTTTACAGTAGTCGATTCTATAGATGTTGCAGTATCAGTAGAAGTATTGATTTTAAATAATTTACTTTTAGTGCTATTTCCAGCTAATACATAAACGGTTCCATTATTTGCTTCAATAGAGTTGATTCCGTTTTCAAGAGTAAGAGTTGTAGTTACCGCATTAGTAGACGGATTGATAACTGTTACTTCACTTCCGCTTCCATAAGCAGCATTTGTAACATATAATTTTCCGTTTGCAGTTACAATTTTTTCAGCTGTTTTGCCTAGTGAAATTGAATTCAAATAAGCATAAGTTTTAGCATCATAAACAGTTACTGCTTTAGAAATCGCATTTGTTACATATAATTTGTCATTTAAAACAACACTGTAACGAGGGTTTTCAAGTTTTTCAGTAATTGTACCAAGACTTTTAAATGTATAACGGTTTACTACCTCTACTTCATTAGAATTGTTTACCACAATAAAAGCTTTATCATTGCTGAAACTTAAAGATTGCGCTACATCACCTAAAACAACTGTTGGATTAACTACATTAAAAATATCATTCTGAAAAGTAGCTAAATCATTCGAAAGATAAGATACAGAAGCATTTGTAGACAAAAAGTTTCCTTCATTCAAAATAATTACTCCGTTGTCGTATGCACCTAATGGAACATCATTATTGTCATCATTATCACTGCTACAAGATGCAAACAGGAAAGCAGATGCTATAATTCCTAAATAAAGATTTTTTAATTTCATGTTATTAATAATTAAGGTTTAAATAAATGGTTAAATTTCGTGCCGGCATAAAGCGGTTAGGAAGTGCTTCATACTTTTCGTTCCAAAGATTGGCTGCTTTTACGCCTAGTTTGAAAATGTTTTTTTTGCTGAAATTATAGTCAACACCTATGTTAGAAACATTGTAAGCGTCTAGTATGTATTTTGGATTATTATCAGATGTTGTAAAAACTTCTCCTGTGTACATAATTTGGTAATAGGCCGAAAGTTTCTTGTAATAATAAGATGCAGAACCTGTTAATTTATGATAAGGAACATAAAAAAGCTGTTTGTCTGTTTTATCGTTTAGTGAAACCGTGTAGGCATAAGTTCCGTTAAAATCGAATGTATGTTTATTAAAGCTTTTTTTCCATCCTAAAAGTGCTTCGGCACCATAGATAGTGACTCTGTCAGTGTTTTCGGGTATCCAATTTCCGGAACTATTTGGCAACCATCGAATCATATCTTTAATCTTCATTCCGTACGCTGTAATCGTCAGGCGAAGATTTTTATATTTAAATTCATTCCCTATTTCTGCCTGAAAAGAACTTTCTGGTTTTAAATCAGGATTTCCGCTTCCTTCCCAGTATAAATCATTAAATGTTGGAATTCTGAAGTTTCTAGAAAAATTAAATTTAAGTTTATAAAAATCTGAAAAATCATATCGCGAACCAACAGAAAAAAGAACAGGACTTTTGTAAGCATCTGAAACCTCTTTTCGAGCGCTCATTTCATAATTCCATTTATCTGTAAGCGTATGTTTCCACAAAAGACTTGCGCCTCCAATTTCGCGTATGCTTTGTCCAATTCCAGAACCATTGCCATCATTTCTGGTATAATCTAAAATGGTACTTATTTTCATTTTAGAAGATATGGTATAATCGAGATCATACTTTCCTATAAAGCTTTTCACGCCTCCAGAAGTATGTCCGTCCCGATTAATATCTTCATAATAATTATAATGTTCAGAAATATAAGCAAGCTTTAGATTGGAGTCGAATTTACTAAACGAACTGCTCCAAGTTAGTAAGTTGCGTGTATTATAATCCTGGTATTTGGTTTTGGTTTGATTTGGAGTAGTGAGCGAAAAATGCCTTTCGCCATCAAATATTTCGCTGTAAAATTTGATACTGTTTTTATCATTTATTTTGTAACCTACGGCGGCATCAAGAGTGTTATTGTAGTATTGACCATTTTTATTCCATACTTCTTGCCCCACAAATCTAAAATCGTTGTCAGAGCTGTTTCTGGTAAAACTTGCATCAAAACTCCATTTTTTAGTTCCTGCTGTAATACCGTAAACAGCACTTAAAGTATTAAACTCTCCATAATAGATTTGAAAATCATTTTTGAATGTATCAGCAAATTTTAAATCATTGTTTAAATGGATCGTTCCTCCAATGGCACCACTTCCATAAACAACACTTCCTCCTCCAGCTTTTACATCAATTGAATTAAAGCCACGTGTGGAAATGGTATTGAAATCTGCTTGTCCTAATAATTGAGAGTTTACATTTATACCGTTCCAAACCACTACAGTTTGTTGCGAAGTTGTTCCTCTGAAAGAAGGAGCAGAAGTCATTCCTAATCCATTTTCTTTAAAATATAATACAGTATTGTAATTTAAAAGCGAAGTTAATGAAGATTGATTTTTGCTTATGATAGAATCATTCAAACGTTGAATCGACTGCGTATTCGAGAAATTTTTAAGATTTGAATCGGAAACGACAACTTCTTTCAGTTTATTAATAGAATCATTCTGCGCCAAAGAAATCTGGCACAACAATAGAAAACAAAAAGCAACCTTTAATTTTATAGTCATAATTTCTTCACTCTTTTTCCCGAGAGTTCGATAATTTGGTTATAAAGGCAGGTCTCCTGGCTTGCGTCTTGTTGTTTTCCTTCCCATCACGCAGGGCGTGACAGTGGCTTTGCAGTTTACAACAAGCGTTCGTTTAAGAACTTAGCTTACAGTTGCGGGTACAGCTCAAGATTTTACTTGATTCCCTTTTAATGTGTTTATCAAAACACAACCTTATTTTGCCGCAAAGATAAAGTTAAAAATACGGATTATTCAAATTTGTTTCACTATTCAGCCTTAAAAGTGAAACAAATGAGAAATTTATAATTCGATTCTTATAACTTGTCCAAAATCTACTTTATTCTGAAATGCTTCCTTTAAAGGTAATGAAGTTTGATGACATAAAATACTTCTAATGATTCCTGCGTGTGCAACAATGACTATCGGTTGTTTTATTTTAGAAATTTTTTCAGATAAAAAATCGCCAACTCTTTCGTGTAATTCCGTGAAAGATTCGCCATTTGTCGCTTTAAGATTGACAAAATCTTCCATCCACGGATTGAGTTCTTCTGGCGGAATTTCGTTCCAGTTTTTTAATTCCCAATCCCCAAAATTCATTTCCATTAAACGTTTGTCTTCTTGATAAGAAATTACCTTTATATTTTCTTGAATATGTTTAGCTAAAATCACACAGCGTTTTAACGGACTAGAAAAAATCAAGGCTTCAGAAGGCAATTCAGAAATAATCTTACTGAAAACTTCATCAAAAGGTTTCGCAATAGCAACATCCGATTGTCCGTAGCAGATTCCTTTTTCGCAAATGGTTTCAGTATGGCGGACTAGATAAATTTCCATAAAAATAAAATGCTTAAGTAAAAGATAACTTCACAAACCTGCTGTGTGGCACCAAGGCAATCTCCAGTATAGCCATCAATCCATTTTTGGAAATATTTTGCTAAAAAATATCTTGTTATGAAAACTGGAATAACTGAAAATAGAACTTTAGGATCTAAATAAGAAAATACAAGTAAAGGAATCAACCCAAAAAAGAATGATCCAAAAACTTCTTTCCAGGTAAATTGTTTGGCAATGGGTTTGCTTTTGCTCGAAGCATCTTGACGAGAATATTCATGTGTAAAAATGATACTAATTGCAGCTAAACGGCTCAAGGAATGAGCAGAAATAAACAAAAGCCAAATTTTGAATATTGCCATCGAATCATAAACTTGAAATAGCAAAATAGATTCTGAAAGCAGTTTGAATTTTAGTAGAAAAAGTAAAACCAATCCAATTGCTCCATACGCACCGATTGCACTGTCTTTCATAATCATGAGGATTTTTTCTTTTGTCCAGCCACCGCCAAAACCATCGCAGACATCCGCAAATCCGTCTTCGTGAAAAGCTCCTGTTGTAAGAACTGAAATGATAATTGAAAAAATAACAGCCGTTTCTGTAGAAAGAAACAGAGCAAATAGAGAATAAATGATAAAAGAAATACTTCCAACAATCCATCCGATAAAAGGAAAATATCTGGTTGCTTTGTTTAAATAATCTGGATGATGTGTAATGTTTTTTGGACAGGGGATTCGGGTGTAAAACATTAAACAGGTAAAAAAAATATGGAGTTCTTTTTTCATTTAGTTTTTAGTTGTTTGGCTAAAGGCTTTCTATCTTCCAAATTTATAACCTCCAGATAAATCTGGAGGCAACTCAAAGAAGAAAATTATAAAAAAATATAAATAATTTCACAATTTGAGTTGCCAACATCTTTAGATGTTGGTTTGTTTGTAGACAAAGATGAAGGCTTCAGCCAAACTCTTTAAGTTGTTTAGCTGGAATTCTTTATAGAGTAAATACTTTCATAGATGTTTTAAATATGGTGATAATTAATTTGTTGTTTGGAATGTAATTATTTGGCTAAAGCCTATTTATGTGAATAAATTTGTGACCTCCAGATAAATCTGGAGGCAATTCAAAGAAGAAAAATTCTAAAAATGGAGGATTTTATAGTTTGAGTTGCCAGCATCTTTAGATGTTGGTTGGTTTATAGGTAAAGATAAAGGCTTTAGCCAAACTTTTTTTAAGTATGTTTAAAGCTAAACTTAATCATAAACTCATCATATTCCTCTTGAAATGTTTTCTTTTTATGATGTTCTTCCTGATTTTTGATGTAATCTCGAACTTTATCTACAATTGATTGTGAAACAGAAACTGCAAAGTATTCATCCTGCCATTCAAATTTATTATTTGTTAATTGATTTTTATTGATCCAATAAGAAGATTCTCCTTTTAATAATTGTATTGTTTTTTGAATTGTCTGATCGTTTCCTAGTAAAATTAGACAATGACAATGGTCAGAATAGCCACTTATAAAATCTAGATAAATATCTTTTCTTAAGGCATTTTCTTTTATATGATTCCAGACTTTTTCACGTAAATCGACTGAATTCAAAAATGGAAATCTGTTTTTGGTACTCCAAACACAATGAACATAGATTTTAGTAAATGGCATAGATAAATAGTTTTAAAATTATTTCAAGTTTGATTCAAATTTAAAAACTATTAACAATAAAAAGAAAGTTATTTCCTACTTATTCCCGCGCTTTCAAAACTAGCCATTTCATTCAAAAAAGCCTCAGCCGATTTTAAAATAGGAAAAGCTACAGCACAGCCGGTTCCTTCTCCCAAACGCAAATCAAGATTTAAAATAGATTTAGCTTCAAGGTATTCAAGCAGTTTTACATGTGCTTTTTCAACAGAACAATGACAGAAAACAGCATTATTTTTAATGTTAGGATTGATTTTAGAAGCAATTAGATAGGCTACAGTACAAATGAAACCATCAATTAGAATAAGCATTTTGTTTTCAAAAGCAGAAAGCATTCCGCCAGCCATTTGAAGAATTTCAAAACCTCCGAAATAAGAAAGATGTGACAATAATTCCGCTTGACCGGAATAACTTTCAATTGCTTTTTTTAGAATGTTTTGCTTTTGAATTAATTTTTCGTCTGAAATTCCCGTTCCTTTTCCAACGCATTCTTCAATAGGTAAACCAGTTAAAAGACTCATCAAAATAGAAGCTGTTGAGGTATTGCCAATTCCCATTTCGCCAAAACCAATACAATTTGAACCTGATTTTGAAATAGTTTCGACTATAGATTTTCCTTTTTCAAAACACAATTGCACTTCAGTTTCGCTCATAGCAGGAACATGAAGAAAAGACTGAGTTCCTTTTGCAATTTTACAATCTATTAATTTTGTATTAGTTGGAAAATCATAATTTACACCAGCATCAACAATCGATAATTTGATATCGTTTTGTTTGCAGAAAACATTTATTGCCGCTCCGCCCTCCAAAAAGTTGTTGACCATTTGACGTGTCACATCTTGTGGATAATCGCTTACACCGTGATTAGCAATTCCATGATCTGCTGCAAAAACTACAATGTTGGGATTGGTGATTTTTGGATTTAAAGTTTCAAAAACAGTTGCTATTTGAAAAGCTAAGGTTTCTAAAGTTCCCAGTGAACCAATAGGTTTTGTTTTTGAATCTATTTTTTCTTGTAAAAGCTTTTGAAAATCAATTTTATTTTCGCTTTCAGTTTTTGTGTTTAACCCAAAATCAGCAATGCTTATTTTATGAATTTCCGAAATCTCTTTGCAGATTGGAGCTTCTGATTTTTGCTTCCAATGCAATTGCTGCAACATTGGTTGATTATTATAATTCGTCGCCGGTTTTCCGATACAGAAATAACCCAGCGGTTCTATATTTTCAGGTAAATCGAGGATTTTCTTAAATTGGTAGTAATTCAAAATCGAAACCCAGCCCATGCCGTAACCTTGTTCTGTTAGCGAAAGCCAGATATTCTGTGCTGCACAAACGGAACTGAATTTTACAGCTTCGTTACTGCCGATTGTTCCAATCGTAAATTGATTCAAAACCGAACGATCGTAAGCAATAATAAGTCCGATTGGCGCTTCTTCAATAGCTTCGAGTTTAAGCGAATAATATAATTCTTTTTGTTCCTCGTTATCGGTAAGTTCAGCCGCTTTTTTGTTATAATCTAAAAACAGCTTTTTAATCGAGGTTTTAACTTCATTAGATTTGATGAGAAAATATCTAGTCGCATCAGTTAACCCCACAGAAGGCGCCCAATGACCAGCCTGCAAAGCTTTCTGAATTACTTCATCAGGAACGTCATCAGGTGTAAAATGTCGGGTGTCTCGGCGTGATTTTAGTATTTCGTCTAGATTGCTCATAAATTTCAAATTTCAAAAATCAATATAAATATCAATTTTCACTTTATGTAAAGATACTCCACGATATTGGAATTTGAAATTTAAAAATTTAGAATTTGTTTTTTGATATTGTCATTGAATTTCATCAACCCTTAATTTTCACTGGAATTCCAGAAACCATCAGAACCACTTCATTAGCATTTGACGCCAGAAACTGATTCATCCAGCCTTGCAGTTCTACAAATTTTCTTCCAATATGAGTTTCTGCATGAACTCCCATTCCGATTTCATTTGTTACAATAATGATATTAGCGTTTTCTTGATTGGCAATGGCAAGGAATTCTTTTTTGGCTTCTTCTAAACTTAGTTGAACATCATTTTTAGTATCCACAAAAAAGTTATTCAACCAAAGTGTAACACAATCTATTAAAGCTGTTTTTCCGGAAAAATCAATTTTACTTAAATATTTTTCCTCTTCGATATTCGTCCAACATTCGTCTCTTTCCTGCTGATGTCTGTCAATTCGGTTTTGAAAATCAGAATCCCATTTTCTCGCAGTTGCAACGTATATTGGATTATCGGAAAGTGTTAAGGCTAAGTTTTGTGCATAACTGCTTTTTCCAGAGCGTTCGCCGCCAGTAATTAGATAAATCATTTTTTTAGGGAAGTTATAAGTTAAAAGTTATGGGTTAAGTGTTGGACTGTGAGACAAAGATAACGAAGAGTTTTTCAACCCATAACATATAACTCTTAACCTAAATTACTTTTAATAAGGACAATGTCGGCAGTTATTTCCACAGCAGGTTCCTCTTTTTAAATGGTACCAGGTTTTAAAAACCATATTTCCATTTTCAATATAATAATCAATACCTTCAATTAATGTGTTTGTTTTGGGTAAGGAAATAGCTTTGTTTTTAGGAGCGTTTGATGGGTTTATGGTTTCTACATAAGCATCAATTTTGTCTTCACACGCTTCTTTAAAACATGTTGGACAAAGGCAATCTCCTCCTTCAGAAAGAGAAAAAATGGGCGGGTAGTCGTTGCACCAGCATTTTTTTTCTACAGATATATCTCCACAGCTGAATTCAGATTCACAGCTTGAGCAAATTTTCATTTTTGTGGTATTCATGTTGTAAAGATACAATTGTTTAAATTTGTAAGAATAAAGGTAAACAAAAAAAATATAAAATACTTTACCTTTGTCACTATCCAAAACATGAAACATGAGACATTTATTACCGAAAATGGTTTTTGTAGCTTCTTTTTTTATCCTGACAGGTTGTAAGAAGAATGAAAAAACGGAAACTGTAAAAACTGAAGACGCAAAAAACAGTATCGAATATGCGAGCGGACTTTCTATCTTAAAATATGATGATTATTCCGTTGTAACTGTCTCAAATCCATGGCCAAATGCCAATAAAGATTTCAAATACATTTTAAAAGAAAAAGAAGCAAAAGTTCCGGACAGCCTTCAAAGTTATACTACAATTCAAGTTCCGTTAACTTCTGTTGTGGTAACTTCAACTACTAATATTCCTTTTTTAGAAATGTTGGAAGTAGAAAATAATTTAGTTGGTTTTCCACACACTGATTATATTTCTTCAGAAAAAACCAGAGCTTTAATTGACAAAGGTTCTGTGAAAAACGTTGGACAAAATGAAAAACTAAATATTGAGCAATTAATCGAATTATCTCCGGATTTGATTGTCACTTTTGGAGTAGATAACAATAACCCAATGTTGGATAATCTGAAAAAAAGCGGATTAAATGTTTTAATCCAAGGCGACTGGATGGAACAATCTCCGCTTGGAAAAGCAGAGTGGATTAAACTTTACGGTGCTTTATTTGGTAAAGAAGAGCAGGCAAAAGAACTTTTTGATAAAATTGTTCAAAGTTATAATCAGGCGAAAAAAATGGTGGCAGATAAACCTGCAACTTCAAAAGTTTTATACGGTTCTATGTATGAGGATGTTTGGTATGTGGCTAAAGGAAACAGTTGGGTTGCCGAGTTTATGAAAGATGCAAAAGCCAATTATTTGTGGGCTGATTTAAAAGGAACTGGAAGCGAAGGTTTATCTTTTGAAAAGGTTTTGGATAAAGCGAAAACGGCTAATATCTGGATTGCATCTGGTTCATTTAAAAGTTTAGAAGAATTACAGAAAGCAAATCCACATTATGGAGAATTTGATGCTTTTAAAAATAAAAGTATTTACAGTTTCGAAGGTAAATTGGGAGCAAAAGGAGGTACAGTTTATTATGAATTGGCTCCAAGCCGTCCGGATTTGGTTTTAAAGGATTATATCAAAATTTTTCATCCTGATTTATTATCAGGTTACGAATTTACTTTCGCATCAAAATTGAACTAAATTGGCGAATAAAAAACGAAATACCATTTTATTTGTCATTTTGGCGTTGGGACTTTTGCTGATGTTTTTCGCAAGCATTAGTTTAGGTTCTGTTATGATTCCTGTAAAAGATGTTTTAACCAGTTTAACAGGAGGACATGCGACAAAATCAACTTGGGAATATATTATTATAAATTATCGCCTGCCAAAAGCGATTACTGCAGTTTTGGTTGGAAGCGGACTTTCAATCAGCGGACTTTTGATGCAGACTTTATTCCGTAATCCGCTGGCTGGCCCTTATGTTTTAGGATTGAGTTCTGGTGCGAGTTTAGGAGTTGCTTTTGTGATTTTAGGAGCAGGATTTCTGCCTTCTTTTTTAAGTGTAATTGCCTTGTCTTCGTACGGAATTGTTTTAGCTTCTACAGCCGGAAGTACATTGGTTTTACTTTTGGTTTTAATAGTTTCACAAAGATTGCGCGACACGATGGCTATTCTCATTGTAGGATTAATGTTTGGAAGCTTCACCACAGCAATTGTAAGCGTGCTTACTTATTTCAGCACAGCCGAACAGCTTCAGAAATTCACTTTCTGGTCAATGGGAAGTCTAGGAAATCTTTCATGGCCAACAATTGGTATTTTGACAACTTGCGTTGGAATCGGGTTGCTTTTAAGTGCCAAAAGTATAAAACCTTTAAATGCATTGCTTCTTGGAGAAAACTACGCTAAAAGCATGGGACTGAATTTTAAACAAGCAAGATTAATAATCATCTTTGCCACAAGTATATTGTCAGGAGCGATTACGGCTTTTGCGGGTCCAATCGCTTTTATTGGATTAGCAGTGCCACACATTGCCAAACTGACTTTTCAAACCAGCAATCACACCGTGTTATTTTGGAGCACTTTATTTTTTGGTTCGATTATAATGTTGTTTTGCGATATTGTTTCGCAAATGCCAGGATTTGAAGTTACGCTTCCAATCAATGCTATAACGTCTATTATTGGAGCTCCGGTTGTTATTTGGCTTTTAGTAAGGAAAAGAAATTTTCAATAATTTTTTTGCCACAGATTAAAAAGATTTGCACAGATTTTTTAATCATTTTAATCCCTTAATCTGTGGCAAAATAAAAAACTTAGAACCTCAGTATCTTAGAATCTTAGCATCTTTTAAAAAATGAAAAACATTTTAAAAACATCAAACTTAAATATTGGATATAAATCCAAGAAAGGTGTTACGACCATTGCTAAAGATCTGAATTTAAATTTGGGGTCAGGAAAGCTGATTACTTTAATAGGAGCAAACGGAATTGGAAAATCGACTTTACTTCGTACTATAACCGGAATTCAGAAACCGTTATCAGGAAATGTTTACTTGAATGAAAAAGAAGTATCACACTATAAACCTTTAGAACTGGCTCAAAATCTAAGTTTAGTTTTAACAGAAAAACTACCTCCAAGTAATCTTTCGGTTTTTGAATTAGTTGCGCTGGGGCGTCAGCCATATACCAATTGGGTAGATAGTTTGTCAAAAGAAGATGTTGAGAAAGTTCATGAAGCGATGAAATTGGCACAGATAGAACATTTAGCTTCAAAAAAACATTTCGAAATTAGTGACGGACAATTGCAGAAAGTCTTAATTGCAAGAGCTTTAGCACAAGATACTCCGCTGATTATTTTAGATGAACCTACAACACATTTGGATTTATTGCATAAAGTTTCTTTATTTAAATTATTGAAGAAACTAACACAAGAAACTGAGAAATGTATTTTGTTTTCAACTCACGATATTGATCTGGCCATTCAGTTAAGTGACGAAATGATTATTATGACACCTGAAAGCATTGTCCAAGACCAGCCTTGTAATTTAATTTCGAATGGTAGTTTTAATAATTTGTTCAAGGACGAACATATAATTTTTGATGCAGAAAAAGGAAAGTTTATTGTGAATTAATTTCAACTCTTCCTGCAAGGTTTTCCAAACCTTGTAGGTTTAAATTTTAGATTTTGATGGAAAATAACAAATACCTACAAGGTTTGGAAAACCTTGCAGGAATGTAGTTGACTATTTCTTCAATCCAATTTGTCTCTTAGCTTCGCCAACCACAAAAGCCACAGAATTTGCAATATTAAAAGAACGAATCAGTGATGACATCGGAATTGTTAGATGATTTTCGAATCTCCCCATAAATTCTTTGCTTAGACCAACGCTCTCTTTTCCAAAAACCAGCCAGTCGCCATCCTGAAATTCATTTTCCAAATACGACTTTTCAGAATGGGAACTCATTAAAAATACACGAGACTGATCCGGAATCTGTGCAATCCATTCCTCAACGTTTTGATATTCGGTAACATCAAGATGTACCCAATAGTCCAATCCCGAACGTTTTAAGTTTTTATCATTAATGACAAATCCGAAAGGATGAATTAAATGAAGTCGGCTTTCTGTACCCACACACAACCTTCCAATGTTTCCGGTATTATTAGGTATTTCTGGTTCTACGAGAACTACGTTTAGCATTTTTTTTTAAAGTTATAAGTTATGGGGTAAAAGTTATAAGTTTTCAAAAATTATAAAATTGACATATTTTCTAATTATCTAATTGAAAATCGGAAACTTCAAGAACTTCTCCCGCTTTTAAGTTTTGCAAATATACATTTCCTATTCGTACACGAACCAAACGCAAGGTTGGAAAACCAACTGCAGCGGTCATTTTTCTGACCTGACGAAATTTTCCTTCTCTAACTGTAATCGAAGCCCAAGAAGTTGGACCATGACGTTCGTCTCGGATTTTTTTAGCTCTTGCCCCAAAATCAGGAATTTCGTTTACGATAAAAGCTTTGCAGGGTTTGGTTTTATATTTTCCTCCGTCAAGTCCGATTTCGACACCTTTTTGCAATTGTTCTATTGCTTCGGGCGTAATTAATCCGTCAACCTGAACGTAGTATTCTTTGTCGACTTTTTTGCTTCGCACGAGTTCACTCATATTTCCGTCGGTCGTCAGGAGAAGAAGGCCTTCAGAATCTTCGTCTAATCTTCCAATTGCCATTGTTCCTTCGGGGAAATTGTGTAATTCGCCCAAAAGCTTTTTCTTTCTTTTTAATTCATAAATAAATTGGCTCAGATAGCCGTAAGGTTTAAAAAGAATGAAGTGTCGGTGCATTTTTAATTTTTTGCAAAGATAGTTCTTTCATAAAATAAAAAGCGAACATTTAATATGGTAAGTCTGAATGGGATTTCATTTTTTTTAACCACTGATACACAAACCAAATTGCGGTAATAATAAAAATGACAATTAAAACAGCATAATAATTGTCGAAAAAATCATGAAAATAACTTCCAATTAAAATATAGGCAGAAGCCATACAAAGTTTAATAAGAATAAATTCGGCATTAGACCAGGTGGTTGTGATTTTGAAGAAACTCATAAGTAAGGTTGTTAAGTTGCGTGGAATAAAGGTAATAAATAAAAAAAAGCAGATGGCAATTATGAAAGAAAAGAATTACGAAATCATAATTTTTTCATAGCTGGAATTCGTAATATTATCAATGTATAATGTAAAAGAAATAAAGCCATGGAAACGAATAATTTAGGAACGAAAAAAATAAACGGTACTCAGAAAAACATTGATGAATCTAAAGGAAAAAATGTTTCTCACGATAAAGAACTGAAAGATACTAAACTGAATAAAGAAGTGGTAACTGATACCGATGGAAATAAAAAGGTAGTAGATCGCGCCCGAAACGAGAATGAAGATATCAAAACCAAACTTTCAAATACAACATCAGATAATCCAAATTCAAATAGAGGAGTTGGTACAGATGAAGAGGCAAAAAAAACAGTAGAAAACAAAGACCGTAATTCTGATATAACGCCAAATCGATATCCGAATTCAAACCCTGAAAGTCATAAAGACAGAGGCAACATGAAATTGGATGAAGACAAGTAATAGTAATACGAAATTTTCAGGAAATAACGGTCATTTTAATATCAAATAACATAACATTAGCGCTAAGCGTTAATCTTATTGTAAACTCTTGTCAAAGCTTGAAAATGCTGGGATATCTTCGTAAATTTAAGATATCAATTTAAAAACATATATAAAATGGCACTTTTAGAAAATAAAGTAGCTTTTGTATCAGGCGGAGGTTCCGGAATCGGACGCGCAGTGGCAGAAGCCTACGCCCGAGAAGGAGCAAAAGTAGTAGTATCTGATATAAACGTAGAACACGGTGAAGAAACCGTAAAAATTATAAAAGAAAAAGGCGGAGAAGCTTTTTTCGTAAAAGGGGATTCGTCAAGCGCAAGTGACAACAAGCGTATGGTTGAGGTTGTAGTTTCAAAATACGGCCGACTAGACATCGCCTGCAACAATGCTGGAATGGGAGGTCCTGCAAAACCAACTGGAGAATATGAACCAGAAGCTTGGGACAAAGTGATTGCGTTGAATTTAAGCGGTGTTTTCTATGCGTGCCGTTATCAATTGGAACAAATGGAAAAAAATGGGGGAGGAAGTATTGTTAATATTGCCTCTATTCACGGACAAGTTGCAGCACCAAACAGCGTAGCATATACAGCAAGTAAACACGGTGTTGTGGGGTTGACCAAAAATATTGCTGTTGAATATGCACAGAAAAACATTCGCTGTAATGCTGTTGGACCTGGATATATTGAAACAGCTCTTTTAAAAGACAATTTAAATAAAGATATGATGAATGCTGTCGCAGCAAAATCGGCTATGAATCGTTTAGGGACAGCCGAAGAAATTGCTGAATTGGTAGTTTTCTTAAATTCTGATAAATCATCATTCACAACAGGAAGTTATATTATTGCCGACGGAGGTTATACAGCGGTATAATATTTTATATAAATACATGACTAATGAAGAAGCAGTAAGCGAAAGTTTACTGCTTTTTTGTTTTAAAACCTCATCATTTGTAGGAAACATGGTGTTCTTGAAAATTGAGATGAGATGAGATTGTTTTGAATTATGTTTTGAATATTTTGCTTTTTGTTGTTTTTATTTTAGTATATTTAAAGTAATGTTGAAGTTTATTGTGTAATATTTATAAAACATCAACCATTAAGTTTATGGTTTTATAATATTGGCTTAACTTTAAAGGAGATAAATTTGACTTCTAAAACTCTATTATTTAACGTATGAAAAAACTTTACTTATCACGCCTTTTTTTGGCTTTACTATGTTTTTTTGGCTGTGTTTCTGGAAATCTTTTTGCACAGACGATGCCAGAGCCGCAGACTTTACCCTATAGACAAGAATTTACTAATTTAGCGGCAGATTATCCAGCTGGGATACAAGGCTGGAATGCAAGCACGCCTTCAAGCTCAGCTATAACTACACCTTCATCTTTTACTACTACAGTTTTATCAGATAAAACCATGTCTGCTGGCGGTTCAGCTACTTCTGCATCAGGGAATATTTATAATTTTAATGAGAGAATTGGTTTTTTAAATGCTGGGAATTTTCTTGATCAATGTATAGCTCTGGCTTTAAAAACTACTGGTAATACTGACATAGAGGTGCAATATGATGTAATGGTAATTCGTAATCCATATGGTACTGGTACAAATACTCGTATTAATGAAATGGCTTTACAATATCGAGTGGGTGTAACAGGAAACTTTATAACATTGGATGGAACTTATTTTCAAAATAATACAACTACACGAACAAGTGAAAGCGCCACATTACAAAGTGAGCATATAACGGTAATGCTTCCTGCAGCATGTAACAATCAAGAAATAGTTCAGATAAGATGGATTACGAGACAAGTTTCAGGAGGAGGATCTCGTCCATCATTTGCAATTGATGATATTGATGTTAGAGAAAGTAATGATCAAAATCCGCCAGTAAATGTTTCTGGTTATCCAAAAACAGATAATATCTTGGCGCAAGGTTTTGATTTCATCAATAAAATAAATGAAATTGGAAAAACCTATTTTGTATTACTTCCAAATGGAAGTGCTGCACCAACGGCAGTACAAGTAAAAGCGGGTCAAGATTCAAACGGAGCTTCAGCTTTACAGTCAGGAGTTTTAGATATTACAAATGCATCTCAGGAATATGTAAAAACTTTTTCAAACTTAAGTTTAGGGACAACGTATTCTGTTTTTTCTGTTTCAGAAGATCAGGTTGGGAATATTCAAACAGTAGTAAATAAGGTTGATGCTACAACATTAAGTGTTATTCCTCCTGCTATATCTACAACAGTTGATGAATTAAATTTAGGTGGTTTTGAACCAAATTATGAATCTGTAATTAGAAGTTACCAAATAGGCGCTTCTAATCTTACTGGGAATGTTGTGGTTACTGCTCAATCTGATTTTTTAATTTCAAAAGATAAGGTTGCATTCTCCTCCTCTTTAACATTCATTCCTGCTGATTTTGCTTCTAATGCAACGCCAACAGTTTATGTAAAATATACTCCAGCTGCAATTGGCAGTTTTACGGGCTCAATCACTCATGAAACTACTGGAGGTGCAACAAAAACAGTTACTATAACAGCTTATGGAATAAATCCTTTCGTACAAAACTTTGATGATCCAAATGTACTTTTAAAGAATGTATGGACGCAATACAATGAGGCTGGACCAACTAACAAATGGTCTCACACTACTCAAGCAAGAAATATAAATTCAGGAACGGGTGCAGTTCTTATGAATGGTTTTTCTGATTCTGGAGCGAGTAAAGACTGGCTGATTTCACCAAAATTACGTTTAGATAGTTTTACACAAATTCCGTTATTATCTTTTTATTCTCGTCAATATTATGATGGTCCCTCTTTAAAATTAATGGTTTCTACAGATTATGATGGTGTAAGTGCCCCTAATACAGCAACATGGACGGAGCTTGATGGACGTTTTCCAAAAATTAAAGAAACCTATATAAAGTCTGAATACATAAATTTAACTGCTTATAAAACAAGCCCTATTTATTTAGCTTGGGTTTACGAAACAGCTTCTGGTGGAAGTGGTAATGCGGCAGAATGGTCTTTTGATGATTTTGCTATTACCAATGAAACGAAATATGTAGACTCAAATCCAATTTTAGATTTTGCAGATGTAAGTCCAAATTCGTTCTCAGCAAGCCAGTCTTTTGTTTTTACAGCAGCAGGTTATGATGATATTACGATTCAGGCTCCAGCTTCGTATCAACTATCATTAGATAATGTTTCATTTGCTTCAAACGTAGTAGTTTTTTCTGCAGATGCCAAGGTAGGAAAAACAATTTACGCAAGATTTGCGCCAACAACAAAAGAACCAATAATTTCTGGTGTTTTAACCATTACTGGAACTTCGTTAAATAAACAAATAGGGGCATTTACAGCTTCTTCTTGGCTTAAAGCTGATACTTTTGATGTAGTGACTTATAATGTGTCGTTTTTTGGGACAGATGTAGTGGGAAGTAATGGACAAGAATTTGGTCCAGTAAATGATCCATTACAAATTGAGAATGTAGCCAAAGTGATGAATAAATTGAATGCAGATGTTTATGCTCTTCAAGAAGTTTCAGATGATCCTTCAATTGATGTTTTAATTCAAAAAATAAATGTGAACGGAAAAACTTTTGATAAAGTAATTTGTTCTTCATGGTCTTATTCATGGAGACTTCCTGATCCAAAGTTTCCGCCTCAGAAATTAGTTGTGCTTTATAATACGCAAACAACTTCTGTAAAAAGCACAAAAGTATTGTTTAAAGAAATTTATGATCAAGTTCTAGACAATACTTTAGTTTTGCCTAATTATCCTGGTACTGATACTCCTGAAGTGAATGATAACAGTTTTTTCTCATCTGGACGTTTGCCTTATGTAGTGGAATTAGAAACTAATATTGGAGGATTTAAAAAAGACATTACTTTGATCGATCTTCATGCGCGTGCCAATAGCGGTACAAGTATAAAAGAATATAACCAACGTAAATATGATGTTGAATATTTAAAAGATGCTTTAGATTCTCAATATGCAGACTCAAATTTAATTCTGTTAGGAGATCTAAATGATGATGTAAAAGCGTGGGTAGGAAATGCAAGTACACCTTCGTCATATGAAAAATATGTGGAGGATACTACAAATTATAATCCATTGACATTAGGCATTAGCCACTTAGGAGCTGTTACTTATTTAAATTTTACTCCACCTAGTTTCTTAGATCATATCATTGTTTCTAATGAATTGTCAGATCAATATATCACTAATTCGATTCAAGTTTATGATCCAAGAAATGACATTGCAAACTATACAAGCACAACTTCAGATCATGCACCTGTAATTGCTCGTTTCGAATTGAAACAAGATGTGCTTTCTACTCCAGATTTTGGAAAAAACAAATATTATGTAAAAGCGTATCCAAATCCAGCAACTGATCTTGTAAGCTTTGATGTAAAAACGACACAAGGAAGAGACTTAAAAATTAGATTGTATGATTTTAACGGACGAGCAATTGGAACTCCAATAAGTGTTAAAAATGAATCAGAAATCAGTACAGCAGTAGTTTCGGTTAATAATCTAGCGTCGGGAGTTTATTTCTATACTGTTTCAGAGAATAATAAGGTTATTTTTAAAGATAAGATTATCAAGAAATAAATAATTTCAATGTAAAAGAAAGGCTTCTAGATTTTGGAAGCCTTTTTTATTAAAAATCTATGCGAAGATTTTTTTCAATTGATTGAAATCAATTTCATTTGAATTAGTAAGCATTATAAAATAATCTAATTGCCATTTTTGAGTTTTTTGAGCTTGTTTGCTCGTAGTTTCATCCCATGGCGGATAAACTCTTGTCGCTCGTATTCCTTCTTTATTTGAAGTTGAAAAAATGCTTTTCTCTAAGAGTACATTTTTTGGAAATATAAAATGTCCCCAGTTTAAATCTTTTCGAACACTCACAATTACAAAATCAATTGGGTCCGAATGATCAAAAGGTTCAATTATTCCTGATTGATTTCTTTTCCATAAAGTAACAAATTGTCCTGTTTTAGTTGGAGTAATTTTAGCTTCTCTATAACAGATTTTACTGTTGTTTACTTGAAAACGATAAGCACTGTATTCGTCACTTTCATCTTCTTTTTGAAGATTAGTCAGTTCCAAATGTGCTTTGTCAAAAACAACTTCTTTAGCTAATTTTAAATCAGTTGGAATAGAGGGAGAAATAATATCATTCATAAAAGCAAGCATTAATTTTTCTAGAAAATTACGCTAAACTAAATTTAGAATGAAACATTTAAACCAAAATTTAATCCCCATTGAAATTGATTGAAAGACTGACTGTTTAACGGATTGATATAATAATTCATAGCCGGCTCTACAAATACATTGGTCTTTTTGTAAACACGATATTGAACTGTACTACTTAGAGTTGAACCATAAACATAATCATTTGCACTTACGTTTTGACCAATCGAATGTCCGTCCAAAGCAACATTGTTCGAAATTAATTTCCCTACAAAACCTCCTGTATTTAAGTTAATGCTGGCTTTATTTCTGTTGAAAACAGAATAAGAAACTTCAAGAGGCATTTCGATATATCGTAAATTCTGATCTAATTTTCCAGTTTGTACGCTGTTATCATTTTTTAATGCTTCTTTTGTACTGTTAGAAACAAAAAGATAATCTGCATTATTGCTTACTACAGGTGAGGATGCTACATTTGATGCAGCTACGCCAGGAATAAAAAGTGCATTGCTTTTTGCACTTACATAAGAGACATGTGCAACACTTTGTCCCAATTCATTAATTTTTAGCCCAGAACCTACAGCCCATTTTTTATTGATACTGTATTTTGTTCTAACGCCATAAGAATTGGATTGTTTAGAATCTACTGTATTACCAAGTGTTTTTTCGTTTTTAGTATTTTCAGAACTAGCCACACCAGCAAAAACAGCGACAGCCCATTTTTCTTTTTTGTCGATTAGTTTATCTTTTTTCTCTTTTTCTTCCTTTTTAGCTTCAGGAGTCAAAATGCCTTTTTCCAGATTTTGAAGTTCTGCCAGCTGCATTGAATCTACTTTGCTTAAAGCATTGTTGTTAAATTTAGTATTATTCTCTTTTGGATTGGTTTTATATGCCAGTTCTGTAGAGGTATTTTCAGCAGGTGTTTTTACCGAATTTTGTTTAAATGCTGAATTGTTTGAAGCATTGTTTTGTTTTGAAAAAGCGATATTGTTATTGTTTTTTACACCAGATAAGTCTTCAAAGATTGAATTGGAAAGCTGTTTTTTAGCATTAGCATTAAATTTGTTTTCTTTTCCAAAAACAATTCGTTCTTCTGAAATTCCTTTGATATTGGTTTGTTTACTATTCCCTAAAATAGATTTTTTAGAAGAGGCAGTTTTAGATTTATCCTCAGAAGTATTGTAATTCTGAATCGCAAGTGATTGATTTGGTGTGTTTGCACTATTTGGCATCTGCATCTTAGATTCTGAACCAGTTTTGCTGGTTTTGTTTTTAGAATTGCTAACTGCAACAGCCGTTTCTTGTTCTTGAATTCCCTTTGTATCAGAACTATTTAATTGTTTTTCAGATGGTGAAACATTTTTTAGAGCGTCTTTTGTTTCATTCGTATTTTCATTTTTTCCAGTATTATTGTTTTTAGAAGCATCCTTTGCTTTTTCTTCCAAAACTACACTGTTTGTATCAGATCCGTTTGTATTAAAGTTTTTATTATCAAGAGAAGTAAAATGTAAAATTGAAGGCAGAAGCAGCCCTAATAATAAGCATGCAGCAGCCGACCACCAAAGAATAGCTCTCTTCTTCTTTTTAGGTTTATCTAATTTTTCCTCAATTTGTGCCCACAATTCTGGAGGCGGAACACTCGAAAAGTCTTCCATTGATGAAAAAATATCTTCTATTTTATGCTTCTTCATGCTGTCTTAAAATTTTTTATGCTCAAAATTCGCTTTTGTAAAATGTGTTTGGCGCGATTTAAATTTGATTTTGATGTTCCTTCGGAGATTTTTAATAGTTCGGCTATTTCTTTGTGTTTCATTTTTTCAAAAACATACAAGTTAAAAACGGTCCTGTATTGATCTGGTAAATCCCGAATATACTCTAGAAGCTTTTCCTGTTCCATCGGAATCACTTCCAATTCCTCTTCTTCAATAAAATCGGTGTCGGGATCAAAAACATCTAAAAAGAAACTCTCCTTTTTCTTTTTATTTAAAGTCTCTATGAGTTTATTGATGAATATTCGTTTGAGCCATCCTTCAAAACTTCCTTCAAATTTATATTGGCTTATTTTCTGAAATACAATCACAAAAGCTTCCTGAAAAACATCTTTAGCATCATCTTCATTTTTCATATACTTCAAACAGATACCATACAAAACAGGAGAGAACAACTGATAAATTTTCAGTTGTCCCTCTCTGTCATTTTTTATGCACAGTTTGATGTATTTTTCTAAATTGTCTTTCAAGAAATGGTTCAAATTTGATTTTGCAAAAATAGTTTTAAATAGCTTACAAAACTATCTTTTAAATATAGTTCTAGAACCATCTTGATTGTTACTTACAATCGTTAGGTTTTGATTATCAAGTTTTTCTATCACATAAGTCTTGCCTTCAAAGGTTACCAAGTCGTGTTCTGCCTGATCTACATAACCTATTCCTTTTTCTATCTGATAAGCGCTGTTTCTAATTTCAACATTGTTCTTATAAGTAATAACTCTTCCATTAGAAGTAAAGATTACTTTTTTAGTAAAACCAATCGTTTTTGGCGTCGCCAAATAAGGATTGCTAGACCCTCCAACAGATTTTTCCCAAGTCCAAGTGTTTATAATTGAGCTTGAATCTGCTGTGTTAAAACTGGCAAAAAGAAAAAAGACAGTAAAAGATATAAAAAGATGTTTCATAATCGAATTATTTTAAACTTGTGATTTTATCTTGAATAACTTTCTTGAAAGTTTTTATTGCAGCACTTTGATCGTCAGTGTCGTTGTTATCAATGTAAATTTTAGTAACAGCAGCACCTTGGCGTAATTCAAAATAAATACCACCTTGATCTGCAGCATCTGGAGAACCATACGTTTTAGTTTGACCTTTTAAAGTTAGAATTTCATTAGGAACTTCTTTTAAAAGTAAAGAGTATTCTCCTTTTTTAATTGTTGGAGTGTATTTGTATTGGTTGAATTCATATTGTCCAGCAACAACATTTAAGAATTTTAAAGTGCTGTAATCATTAATTTGATAGAATTTTTGACAATCTGCCCCAGTACATTGATTGTAAAAACTTCCAATAACAATGTTATCAGGGTTTTCGTCTGTCTTATTGAATATAAAGCCTTTTGCAGTTTTTGGTACTAGTACAAAATCCATTGGATTGGTTGGAGTCTGGCTTACAGTTTCACCAGCTGCTGGAGACTTCTCATAATAATTAACGATAATCTGGCAGTTATTTTCTACAATCGAAGTAATTTTAATTGCATAACCAGTAGTTGTTTTGGTGCCTGCAAAAATTCCAACTAAATATTGTTTTGTAAAATCAATATTAGGATCGCTTGCAACAGGACAACTGCCAGCAGTTTTTGTAAACAAGGCATTCATTTTCTCTTCAGAAGATACAACAGTTACAGATGCAATTGACGGCGGGCTTTTTACCGTGTAATTGCATGAAAATGGAAATCCAGTAAATTCTACATTAGCATAGGTACCGCAATCCATATAAGAACTATCTCCATTGTTAAGTGAGCAGGCACTAAATCCAAAAGCTACAAACAAGCTCAGCATTAATTTTTTCATAATTTATTTTAATAGGTTTATATTTTGTAGATAGTGCTTTTAAAAAAAGGTTGCGTGAGGATGTAATTTTTTTTATTTTTTTATTCTAACTAAAATGTTGGTTTAGTTTGGATTGATTATGAATTCGTGAAATTTCTATTTTTAAAACTAAGTACTACGTATTATTGCGTACTTTTACGTAAAATAAACTTAGTTATGTTTGATTATCTACCATTTTTATTGGGTTTTGTTGTAGCGCTATTTATTGGTTTGTACTTAGGAAAGGTACTTTCGAACTCAAAAAATCAGTCAGAAAAAGGCATTTTTGAAGAAAGATTAAATGCTTTGAATGCGCAATTGCAGATGCAGAAAGACCAATTTGAAAATGAAAAAAATAATTTTCAGAGACAATTACAATTGCATATTTCAGAAAAGGAAAGCATTCGAACAGAAAAAGACAGTTTAGCGATTCAGCTTTCTAAAAAAGAAGTTGATTTTGAAAATTTATGGGAACGCCATAAAGAACAAAAAAGCGAAATCAACGAACTTCAGGAAAAATTCACCAAGGAATTTGAAAATTTGGCTAATAAAATCTTAGAAGAAAAATCGGCGAAGTTTACAGAGCAGAATAGTGAGAATATGAAAAGTATTCTGTTGCCACTTCAGGATAAAATCCATATTTTCGAACAAAAAGTAGATCAGACGCACAAAGAAAGCATTGATTATCATGCCGCGCTGCGTCAGCAGATTTTAGGCTTAAGCGAAATGAACGCGCAAATGAGCAAAGAAACCTTAAACCTAACCAAAGCATTAAAAGGTGATAATAAAATGCAGGGAAATTGGGGCGAATTGGTTTTAGAACGCGTTCTGGAAAAATCAGGTTTAGAGAAAGGAAGAGAATACGAAGTACAACAGAGTTTTACGAATAGCGAAGGAAATCGTGTTTTACCAGATGTTGTCATTAATCTGCCGGATGGAAAGAAAATGATTGTCGATTCGAAAGTTTCGCTTGCTGCTTACGAAAAATGGATTAACGAAGAGTCGGAACTTTTAAAAATTGAATTTTTAAAAGAACATGTCAATTCGATAAGAAGACATGTGGAACAGCTTGGCAGTAAAAATTACCACGATTTGTATCAAATGGAAAGTCCGGATTTTGTATTGCTTTTCATTCCGATGGAACCTGCTTTTGCGATTGCTTTAAACGAAGATCCAGCTTTATACACAAAAGCTTTCGACCGAAATATTGTTATTGTAACGCCAAGTACATTGCTGGCAACTTTAAGAACAATCGACAGCATGTGGACGAACCAAAAACAGCAGGAAAATGCTTTTGAAATTGCAAGACAGGCAGGAGCTTTATACGATAAATTCGAAGGTTTTGTTTCGGATTTAGTCCGAATTGGAAATAAAATTAAAGACACCAAAACAGAATACGAAAGTGCTATGAATAAATTGGTAGAGGGAAAAGGAAACCTAATTACAAGTGTCGAAAGACTCAAAAAAATGGGAGCGAAGGCCAAGAAATCACTTCCAGAGAACATTATTTCAAGAGCTTTAAATTCAGATGAAAATGAATTATTAAATTAAAAATATTTAAACACATAGAGACATAGATTTACTTTGTCTTTAAGAGAATAAAGAAAGAAACTAGTTTCTAACACATAGTTTGCTATGTGGATTTATGCAAGTGAAATGCCTTTTTTTAGATTCCAATAAGCTATGTTTCTATGTGTTTAAAAAACTAAACATCGAAAAAAAAATTGAAGTAAGAAAAATATTTTAAACACATAGAGACATAGATTTACTTTGTCTTTAAGAGAATAAAGAAAGAAACTAGTTTCTAACACATAGTTTGCTATGTGAATTTATGCAAGTGAAACGCCCTATTGTAGATTCCAATAAGCTATGTTTCTATGTGTTTTTAAAAAAAACTAACCATTCCAAAAAACAAAAAAGCATGACTACAGATTTTAGACCCGTTTCCTCATCAAAAGTTAGTATATCAGAATTAATGCTTCCTTCGCATACCAATTTCAGCGGTAAAATTCACGGAGGATATATTTTACAATTGTTAGATCAGATTGCATTTGCTTCGGCATCAAAATTCAGCGGTAATTATTGCGTAACAGCTTCTGTTGATACGGTAAACTTTCTAAAACCGATTGAAGTCGGAGAATTAGTTACTATGAAAGCTTCTGTAAATTATGTGGGAAGAAGTTCGATGATTGTTGGAATACGAGTTGAAGCAGAAAATATTCAGACAGGCGTAATCAAACATTGTAATTCCTCTTATTTTACAATGGTTGCCAAAGATAAAGAAGGAAAAAGCGTTCAGGTTCCAGGATTAATTTTATCCAATCTGGAAGAAGTGCGCCGTTTTAGAAAAGCCATCAAACATATCGAAGTTCGTAAAGAAGTAGAAGAACACGAAAAACTGACTAATATCAATTCGATTGAAGATTTGGCAAGTTTAGAAAAGTATAATGTTCTTTTAGAAATCAGTTAAATTTCTTATATTTAATTCAAACACATTAAATAAAGAAATCATGATAAAGTTTGGATATACAATATTGTACGTTGAAGATGTAGAAGCATCAGTAACATTTTACGAGAATGCATTTGGGTTTCACAGAAAATTTATAAGCCCGGAACATGATTATGGTGAATTAATTACAGGAACAACCACACTTGCATTCGCATCAAAAAGTCTGGCATCGCAAAATTTCGCAGATGGTTTTATAGAAAGTAGTTTGGAAGACAAACCTTTTGCTATAGAAATTGGATTTATTGTAGAGAATGTTCCTGAAGTTCTACAAAAAGCTACTTCTTTTGGAGCCGTAATTATTTCAGAACCAGTAGAAAAACCATGGGGACAAGTCGTTGCTTACGTAAGAGATTTGAATGGTTTTTTGATTGAAATTTGTACAGAAGTTGAAAATGTAGTTTAAATACATTTTACATCGACTAAAGGTACTTTAGGTTAAAAATATTCACAAATATTTAGCATTAACAGAGAACTTTTCAAGCATAAATTTCGTAACTTTAAGTGTAATCATTAGGGTTACGAAATTTATTCACGGAGTACTGCCGTTCGATTTTTCCAGATTAGTCGGAATCTAATTTTTTACCTTCTGTTAACCAAGACAAATTGAATGACATAATTGTTTAAATGCAGACGATTATGAAAACAACTACCTTATTATTTTTACTTTTAACTGCTTTTTCTGTACTCGCTCAGGACAGATTTTTTACCAATACCGGAACCGTAAATTTTGAAGCTTCCGTTCCTTTATTCGAAGAGATAAAAGCAGTAAACAGACAGGTTATAATTCTTTTGGAGCCTAAAACCAGTACATTTATTTGTACGGTTATGATCAAAAACTTTCGTTTTAAATTAGATTTAATGCAGGAGCATTTCAACGAAAATTATTTAGAAAGTGACCGTTATCCAAAAGCGGTTTTTAAAGGTAAAATCGAAAAATTCGATTTAAAAGATATTAATGAAATCGAAAAGAAATACGAGATCAAAGGAAAATTAAATATGAAAGGCAAGTCAAAAGAAATTGTCGTAAATGCTTTGATCAAAAGAGTTCCCGAAGGAATTCAGGTAATTTCAGATTTTCCGATAACGGTTTCAGATTTCAATATTAATATTCCAAGTAAAATAGCGTCGAAAATTTCCCAAACGGCCAATACAGAATTGACGGGAATAGTTCATAGCAAGGAGGAAGGAATGTACGCTACTTTAAAATAAGAAATTATCTCAGGCAGTTTATCAGAGTTTTTTCTAAATCGGTAAACTGAAATTCGAAACCTGTTTTCTGGATTTTTTCAGAAGAAACTCGTTGTCCTGTTAACACAGCTTCACTCATTTCGCCTAAGACTATTTTTAAAAAGAAAGGAGGAATTTTGGGTAACCAAATACTGTAGTCAAACAATTTGGCGAATGTCTTAGAAAATCTTGAGTTTGTAGTGTTGTCAGTAATGCAGGCATTATATGGACCTTCTAATCTAGTATTTTCGATAGCTTTTAAATAAATAGTACATAAATCGTCAATATGAATCCAGGGAAGATATTGTTTTCCAGTGCCTAAAACGGCACCAAAACCCGATTTAAAACTCGGAGTTAGTTTTTTTAAAAAACCTTCGTTTTTGCCAAAAACAATTCCGGTTCTTATTTTAACAGTTCTAATCTCTAAAGCGCCAATTTTATCCACGGCGCTTTCCCATTTTTGGCAGGTTGTGCCTAAAAAATCATCTGCCGGAGGCGTATTCTCGGTACATATTTTATGACTGGTAACAGCGCCATAAATCCCAACTGCAGAAGCTGAGACAAAAGCCTCCAGTTTTTTATTGTTTTTTTCTAATACCGAAAGAATTAAATCAATAGGTTTTACACGGCTTTCCAAAATGACTTTTTTCCTTTTATCCGTCCATCTTTTTTCTACAATTCCTTCGCCGGCAAGATGAATAATATAATCGGCATTTAAAACCGCATTTTCGTCAATGTAGTTTTTATTTAAATCCCATTTATAATACGTTATGGCAGGAGAATTTTCTTTTGCAGAACGACTCAAAACAGACACAGTAAAACCAGCTTCAAGAAGAACATCTGTTAAATGTTTTCCAATGAAACCGCTTCCGCCTGTTAGTAGAACATTTTGAGACATAATAGTTTATAATATATTTAACAGTCTAACTTGTTTAAGGATTAGTAAAGGTACTTAAACAATGTTTACCTTTATGGCAAATTCTAAATTTTAATAAAATGGCGACTAAAAAAAAGGTGATTACCAAAGATGACATCGTTTCAATATACATGGAAGAAGTTTTAGAAAAAGGACAAAAGCCAAAATCGGTTTATCATTTTGCCAAAGAAAATGATTTTACAGAAGCTGAGTTTTATTCCTTTTTTGGAACACTTGAAGGTTTAGAAAAAGAAATATTCCGACTGTTTTTTGAAAACACAGTTGGTTTGCTTCACAAGAACGAAGAATATCAGCAATATGATATGAAAAATAAAATGCTGAGTTTTTATTTTACTTTCTTTGAAGTTTTAACGGCAAACAGAAGTTATGTGTTGCAGACGCTTAAAATAGACCGAAATCCGCTTAAAAATTTAGTGCAGCTAACTACACTTCGCGAAAGCTTTAAAGATTATGTTTCTGAAATCCTTACCGATGATTACAGACTGGAACAGGAAAAATTCCAGAAGTTTCAGGAAAAAGCCATTCAGGAATCGGCCTGGTTACAATTGATGATGACGATTAAATTCTGGATGGAAGACGAATCGGCTGGATTTGAGAAAACAGATATTTTTATCGAAAAATCGGTTAATGCTTCATTTGAATTGATGAATGTAGCGCCAATGAATCATTTAATAGATTTTGGAAAATTTCTATTTAAAGAAAAAATACACAGCAGATAATGAAAACAATCGATTATATTCCAACTTCAAAAATAGAAAGAGCCGGAAAACTGGTTCAAACCGGAGCAAAAATTGGAGTAAACTACATTAAGCATTATGCTGAAAAAGTAGTTAATCCAGATTTGACCCGAGATAAACTAAACGAAAATAACGCCGAAGATATTTACGACGGACTAAAAAGCTTAAAGGGAAGTGCTCTTAAAGTGGCGCAGATGTTAAGCATGGACAAGAACTTCCTGCCTCAGGCTTATGTAGAGAAATTTTCATTATCGCAATTTTCTGTTCCACCTTTGTCAGCGCCTTTGGTTTTAAAAACGTTCAAAAATAATTTTGGTAAGACACCTTATGAAATCTTTGATGAGTTCAATCCAAATTCGGTAAATGCAGCGAGTATTGGTCAGGTACATTTGGCTAAGAAAAATGATAAAAAACTAGCGGTTAAAATTCAATATCCGGGTGTTGCCAATAGTATTTCTTCGGATTTGGCTTTGGTAAAACCAATTGCAATTCGAATGTTTAATCTGCAGGGAAAAGATTCGGATAAATATTTTAAAGAGGTTGAAGATAAATTGATTGAAGAAACCAATTATTTGCTGGAATTAAAACAAAGTCAGGAAGTAGTTGATGCCTGTAGTAAAATTGAAAATATCACTTTCCCGAATTACTATCCAGAGTTTTCATCAGAGAAAATCATTACAATGGATTGGATGACAGGAATTCATCTTTCTGAATTCACAGCCAAAAATACAGATCAGGAAGTGGGCGATAAAATAGGGCAGGCACTTTGGGATTTTTATATGTACCAAATTCATGTTTTGCGAAAAGTTCACGCTGATCCGCATCCGGGAAATTTCTTGGTTGACGATCAAAATCAATTAATAGCTTTGGATTTTGGCTGTATGAAACAAATTCCAGAAGAGTTCTACACACCATACTTTGAATTAATCAACAAAAATGTAATTACAGACCAAACGTTGTTTAACAAAAAGTTATTCGAGTTAGAAATTCTTCGTCCAGACGATACACCTGCTGAGGTAGAATATTTTACTGATATGTTTCATGATTTGTTATCGCTTTTTACAAGGCCTTTCCAAAACGAAACTTTCGATTTTGCCGATGAAACTTTTTTCAACGCAATAGCCGAATTAGGAAAACGTTTCTCTGAAGACACCAATCTGAAAAAAATGAATGGAAATCGTGGTTCTAAACATTTTATCTACATGAACCGCACTTTCTTTGGACTTTATAATTTAATGTTCGATTTGAAAGCGAAAATTGTAGTGGAGAATTATTTGAAATACTAGAAGTGTAAAATTCCAATTCTTTAAATTCCAAATTCCAATCATATACTGTACAACTTTGTCAAAGTTCAAAACTTTGACAAAGTTTTTTTTTACCCAGTTTGTCAATCTCGACGAAGGAGAGATCACACACGTAGCTCTACAAAGATTAACGACATACTGCACGGAATTTCTTGTGTGATACTTCCTCCGTCAGGATAACGAGATTGCGCATAATTGGAATTTGGAATTTAAAGAATTGGAATTTTACTTAATTATCCCCGCCTTATAAGTGGCAATTGCGCGATCTCTCGCAAAAGCGTGATCAACCATAGGTTCAGCGTAACCAAAATCAAACTCAGGAATCCATTTGCGGATATATTCGCCTTTTTCGTCAAATTTCTTTTGTTGGATTTCGGGATTAAAAACTCTGAAATAGGGTGCGGCGTCGCAACCCGTTCCCGCTGCCCATTGCCAGTTTCCTACATTTGATGCTAGTTCGAAGTCTAGAAGTTTTTCAGCAAAATAAGCTTCACCCCATTGCCAGTTAATTAATAAATGTTTGCAGAGAAAACTAGCCACAACCATACGAACACGATTGTGCATATAGCCTGTTTCGTTAAGCTGACGCATTCCGGCATCAATCATTGGGTAACCTGTATTTCCTTCGCACCAGCGTTTAAAATCGTCTTCGTTATTTCGCCATTGAATTCCGTCGTAAGCCGACTTGAAATTATGATTAACGCAATTCGGAAAACTAAAAAGAATCTGAATAAAGAATTCTCTCCAAATCAATTCACTTAAAAAAGTCTGATTTTTTTTATTGGCCCAATTTACCAGTTTACGAATGCTTACAGTTCCAAAACGTAAATGTGGCGAAAGATAAGATGTGCTGTCTAAAGCCGGAAAATCACGAGTTTCTTTATAATTGGCAATTTGAGTTAAGTTGTGAGGAAGTACTTTTATTGCACTTCTTTCAAAGCCAATTTCAGCTAAATCAGGAAATTTAAATTGATTTTTTGCGAAATTAGAATGCAATGAAACTGAATCATATTCTGGAGCTGAACCTGAAAAATGATACTTTTCAAGCCATTTATTTTTGTATGGAGTATAAACGGTATATGGAAGTCCATCAGCTTTTGTGATTTCTTTTTCTTCGAAGATGACGTGATCTTTAAAAGAGAAAGATTCGATATTGTTTTCTTTTAAAAGAGAAGAAATGGCAATGTCACGTTTGATGGCAAACGGTTCGTAATCTTTATTGAAGAATACATTTTGAATATCAAATTCTTCTAAAAGCGATTTCCAGACTACTGTAGTTTTTCCTTTTTTGATTAAAATGGACGATCCGAAAGTGTTTAATTTGGTATTTATTTTTTGAAGGGAATCATAAATAAAACTAACTCTCGCATCATTTTTTGGTAAATTATCCAGAATATCATCATCAAAAATAAATAATGGAATTACGGGAAAATCAGATTGTAAAGCGTGAAATAATCCGGTATTGTCTTCTAAACGTAAATCACGTCTAAACCAGAAAAAGGAAACTTTTTGTTTTGTCATTGTGTATGTTTTCGCTCAGCGAATGGTTGTTTTTTAAACACATAGAAACATAGGTTTTATTTTTTCTTGTAAAAGAATATTGAAAGAAACTAGTTTCTAACACATAGTCCCAATAGCTATCGGGATGTTTTATGCAATTGAAACACCTTTTTCTACGCAATGAAAACTATGTTTCTATGTGTTTAAAATAAATTTATATACTCTTTTGCTCTGCGTTAATTTGAATAATCTTGGGTTGTGATTTGGAATTGAATAATTCTTCGATTTTGTTGTATCTGAAATCAAAAATGGTTTTCAGTTTATTTCTAACAATTAATTTATTCATTAAACGTCCCAAAATTCCAAGAGGAAGAGCATAATGAACAATATCTGTCATTTTGGTTCCGCCATCTGAAGTTCGTTCAAAAAAGTGTTTGTGATGCCATAATTTATAAGGACCAAAACGCTGCACGTCGATAAAGTATTCGTTTTCTTTACAAGCCGTAATTTCGGTAACCCAGGAAATTTTGATTCCTAAAAGTGGTCTTAATGTGTAAGTTATTATTTGTCCGTGATACATTCGCTTGTCGTCAAAATCCTTAATGGTGAAATTCATATTGTCAAGCGTGATTGTTTGCAGGTTTTTTGGACTGGAGAAAAAATCCCAGCAGTCTTCAACGCTGGCATTTACATATTGAACGGTTGCTATTTTGTATAATTTCATAAATCAGTTGTTGTAAATGTTACTTATTCAGTTACATTTTATAATACTTAAACGGCACAAACAACATTCCGAAACATTCTCCTTTTTCTTTTCCAAGGTGTTTGTGGTGTATTTTATGCGCTTTTCTCAGTCCGATGAGGTATTTGTTTTTGGTGTTTTTAAACCATTTAAAACGCTGATGAATCAAGACATCATGAATTAAAAAATAACAGACACCGTAAAGCGTAATACCGCAGGCAATGAAAAACAAATAATTGAATCCGCCCTGAACACCAAAATAAAACAGGAGAATACTCGGAATGGCAAAAATGACAAAGAAAATGTCGTTACGTTCAAAAGTATCCTCGTATTTCGGCTGATGGTGATCGGCATGAAAATACCACATAAAACCGTGCATTACGTATTTGTGCGTAAGCCAGGTAACACATTCCATAAACAGAAAAACGCCTATAAAGATTAAAAAAGAAATCATTTTATAAATGTTGTAAATTAAAATTATGATTTTATTTCTTTTGAGTTTTGCCTTAGATGATAAAAGATTAACTCTAAAAGATTTTTATTTATTAGTTTTTAAACACATAGAAACATAGATTTTATTTTTCTTGCAAGGAGAATATTGAAAGAAACTAGTTTCTAACACATAGCTATGTGTATTTATGAAAGTGAAACGCCTTTTCTAAGGCATGAAAACTATGTTTCTATGTGTTTTTAAAAAAAAACTATACAAGCTTCAGCTTATAAGTCACAAAAGATTGCGCTAAAAGTCCCGCTTTGGTATAATTAGAAACCCGAATTCTCGAATTTCCAATTTCATGTGATGGCGTGTTTTTTAGTTTTTTGAGCAGTTTTTTATAATAAACATAAGCCGTATAAACACCAAATTTGGCTTCGATTGGCAATTTTACAATTCCCTGATAAGCATTGCGAAAATCTTCTTCAATCTCTTTGATGATTTGTTCTTTCGAATCTTCATTGAAATTGTTGAGGTTGATTCCCGGAAAATAAGCGCGGTTTAAAATCGTGCTGTCGTCTTTTAAATCTCTCAAAAAATTGACTTTCTGAAATGCTGATCCCAAACGCATGGCTTCTTCTTTTAACTGTTCGTATTTGTGTTCTTTCCCCGAAACAAAAACTTTCAAACACATTAAGCCCACAACATCGGCAGAACCGTAAATATAATCGGCATATTCTGTTTGGGTGTTGTATGTTGATTTAATCAGGTCGAGTTTCATGCTTTTTAGAAACGCCTGAACGAGATCATCAGTGATATTGTATTCTTTGACAGTATGCTGAAAAGAGTTTAAAATAGGATTCAGGCTGATTCCTAATTCCATTGCTTTGTAATACTCTTTTTCGAAATCGTCTATCAAATATTCTTTTTCATAATCGTGAAAAGAATCTACAATTTCGTCAGCAAAACGAACAAATCCGTAAATACTATAAATAGCATCGCGAATACTTGGTGACAGCATTTTTACTGCAATCGAGAAAGAGGAGCTGTAGCTTTTGGTAACCAGCTTACTGCATTTGAAAGAAACGGCGTCGAATAGTGATTTCATTTTTTTACGATCTTAAAGATTTTTGAATTAATTCAGCGGCTAGTTTTCCAGAAATTAACGCAGGCGGAACACCTGGGCCGGGAACAGTTAATTGTCCTGTAAAATATAAGTTACGAACTTTTTTGCTTTTTAGTTTCGGTCGCAGAAAAGCTGTTTGTAATAAAGTATTAGCCATTCCGTAAGCATTTCCTTTATAAGCGTTATAGTCGGCTACAAAATCATTTTTACAGAACGATTCCTTAAAGATAATGTTATTTCTAATTTCTTGTTGCGTAAGTTGTTCAAAACGAGTGATTATCTTTTCGAAATATTCTTCTCTTAGTGCTTCATTATCTTCAATTCCAGGTGCAAGCGGAATTAAGAAAAAACCAGTTTCCATTCCTTCTGGCGCGCAAGTCAAATCTGTTTTGGATGGAAAATTGGCATAGAACAATGGTTCAGCAGGCCATTTTGGATAGTCATAAATATCAATGGCGTGCTGATTAAAATCGGTATCAAAAAACAAAGCGTGATGCGAAATGTTTTCGATTTTTTTATTGAAGCCAATAAAAAATAGGAGCGAAGAAGGCGCAAAGATTCTGCTTTCCCAATATTCATCGGAATAAGCACGATGTTCTTTTTCTAATAAAGTTTCCGTATGCTGATAATCGGCGCCGCTTAAAATAATATCGGCTTTTAGTATTTCTTCATTAATTACAATTGCGGTTGCGGTTTTATCTTCAACGATTATTTTTTCAATTGGAGAATTGGTTTTAATGATTACGCCTAGTTCTAAAGCTAATTTTTCGATGCCGCGAATAACATCAAACATTCCCGTTTTTGGATGCCAGGTTCCGAGACCGAAATCGGCATAATTCATAAAATTGTAAAACGAAGGTGTTTTGGTTGGTTTTGCTCCGAGAAATAAAACCGGAAATTCTAGAATTTGAATCAGTTTTTTGTTTTTGAATTTCTTGCGAATATCAGTACTGACATTTCCTAAAAACTGATTGAGTTTTAGAGCGGTTTCTTTTGTAACCAATTCCAATGGAGAAACTCCCGGACGGTAAACCAAATCTTTTATGGCAATATCATAATTGCTTTTGGATTGATTGATAAAGGTTTCTAGTTTTTGACCGCTTCCTTTTTCAATTTTCTCAAATGTGTTTTTAATTGCTGCCAGATTATCATAAATGCTGATAAAATCATTTACGCCGAAATAAACACGATAAGCTGGATTGAGTTTTACTAGTTCGTAATAATCGGAAGGTTTCTTGTCAAAATCCCGAAAGAAACGTTCAAAAACATCAGGCATCCAATACCAGCTTGGTCCCATATCAAAAGTGAAACCGTCTTTTTTGAATTGACGGGCACGTCCTCCAATCGTTGGATTTTTTTCATAAATAGTGACGCTGTTTCCTTGATGGGCAAGATAACAAGCGGCGGCTAGGGAGGAAAAGCCAGATCCTATTATTTTGATTGTTTTTCTCATTTGTTTAACAAATATAGAAAAACTTTAAACAAAATAAAACTAGATCATGTTAATAGTTTCTTCCATCGAATCAAAAATGCGGATTCTTTCTGATAAGCCATTTTGATCAATATGTTCTACCATTTTACCCATAAGCCAGATTTCGTTGTTTTTCTGCAACAATTTCTGTCCCATCGATTTTACGTACTGATTGATTACGCTTCGATCCGGCTGAACGGTCATGAAAGAAATAAACGTAATATTCTCAAAATGTCTCGTTAAATCCTGAAGGTTTTCAATCGGCATACTTTCGCCTAAATAAATGGTTTTGTAACCTCTGTCAAGAATTTCGTATTGCAGATACAATAATCCGATTTGGTGAATTTCATTTAGCGGAAGCGATAAAACAAAAATTCTATCGGTTTTGGTTGGTTTTCTGATTTGAAGACTTTCGGTGTAAATCAATATTTTCTGCTTGATCAAATGACTCATAAAATGTTCATTTGCAGGTGTGATGGTTTCAGATTGCCACAACAACCCAAGCTCTTTTAAAAGCGGTAAAAAATGTTCTTTAAAAACTTCTTTGAAAGTCTTTTCAGAAATAAGCCAGTCAAATGTGTTAAAGAATAATTCCTGATCGAAATTCATCATCGCCATTTTGAATGAAGTGATGGCGTAGTTTTGTGAATTTTTCTTAGAAATGATTTCGCGTACCAATTGGGGTATCTTTTCTTCCGGATATGTTGCTATTTTAGAAATCTTATAACCATATTCGTGTAATAACGTGATGTTTAAAAGTTTCTGTAGGTTATACAGATTATAAAATCTTATGTTGGTATCCGTTCGCATTGGTTCAAGGATATTGTATCTCTTTTCCCAGATGCGTATGGTGTGCGCTTTAATTCCAGATAAGTTCTCAAGATCTTTTATGCTGAAAACAGTTTTTATATTGTTTATCATTTTTCGCGATTAGGTCGACAAATGTAAAACAAAATCTAATAAACAACCTTAAAACCACATTAAAAAGATAGAGAATTAGAGGTTTATGTATTTAAAATATATTTTTTACCTAAAATCAGGTATTTTTTTCTTAAGAAAATTATTACTTTGGCAATAAAATGAAAACAGCCTTCACGATTTTATCTGAAGGCTGTTTTTAAAGTTGATTATTTACAGTAATTCGCTTTGTTTTTTATGGCGCTCTGACTTCCTAATTCAATTGCTTTAGTAAAATCTTTGCAGGCATTTCTTTTATCGCCATTTTCATTATACGCCAAACCTCTTAAATTGTAAGCGATATAATCTTTCGGATTTAAACCCAAAGAAGATGTACAATCATCGATGGCGTTTTTGTAATTTTTTAGTTTGTAATACACATTGGCTCTGCCAGTAAAAGCATCGGCATTCATGTTGTCCAATTCGATGGTTTTGCTAAAATCGGCTTCAGCACCTTTTAAATCGTTTAGTTTGTATTTTGCAACACCGCGATTTTGGTATGCTTCGACAAATTTAGAATTCATGCTGATAGCTTTAGTGTAATCGACGATAGCGCCTTTGTTGTTTCCAGCCTCAGCTTTTTTCATGGCTTTGTCAAAATAGCCAGTGGCAGATTGTGCCCATACAGAGCACGTCATCATCAGAAGAGATGATAATAATAGTAGGTTTTTCATAAGACTAATTTGGGATTAGTGATTCATTATTTTCTAAACGAATTTAGGAAAGTTTTTATTTTGTCAGATAATTTCTTTTTTAAATTATCATTAGAAAAATTAAACATTTGATGGAAAGAGAATGTGTTAGGCGGAGTATATTATTTATACATTCGTAATAAAATTATTAAAATGGGATATTGGTGCAGTCTGCATTTATTTGACGATAAGAAATTTTATAGTAAAGTGGTTCCAGAATTAAAAGGAGAAATTGGAGATTTGACCGAAGCTTGTCGGGAATTTTTGAAATATTATCTTGTTGGAGGTATTTCTCGTTTCTCTGAGGGGGAAATCAATAGTCTTATTGAAGAGAATATTAGAAAAATTGTTTTCATTTCAAATTCTCTTGATGAGTCCTTTAAAATTCATCATGAATTTCACAAGATTAATAATTATGATGCTCAGATTAGTTTTATAGGAAAGCTCGATGGTCATTATGAGTTTTGCAAATTCCTGGAATATTATATTTTTAAGACTTGTGCCGACTATAATCCGCATTTAGGGCTGGGTAAGGGTGGAGTATTCCGAAATTTTAATATTCCTATGAAAACTCTTTCTTGTGACATCATTGGAGAGCTTGATAATTGGAATGATTTTTTGTCTCAAGACAGAATGGGAATTGCAAATTGGATTACATATGAAGACGTAGAACTTCTTTTTTACGACAAAGAAAATTTGCATTTTGAAGATAATGAACGGGCAGACACTTTTCTTGAATTACTGGATGTTGCATACAAGAACAAGCTTGGTTTTATTGTGGGAATTGATATGAGAGAAACGCAGTTAGAATTGTTGTATGAAAATAAATTGTTAAAAATCTGATTTTTAGTCACTATGCCGTTTCTGTTTTTAAAGTAAAGATTTTAAAAGAAAATGAATTATAGCGTCTTTTGGGCAGTGGTAAAAAAGAAGTTTTATTTTGATCTATTTTTTATTTTTTCTAAAAAGCCCAAAAAGTAAAACAACAGAATATGCAAACATTAGCCATGAAGCGAAAGTTTTGCTGTAGCTTTCAGGCATATTGAGAAATAACTTTTCAAAAAACTGTATGCATAATGTGTCCAGCAACATTCCTGGTAAAACCATGGCGACTGCCGCTTTTATACTTTCAGGATTGTTTAGGTTAAATTTGTTAAAGACTGAGGTTGAGATGAAGCCTAATGCTGGGATGAGAATGATATACAATACAAGCATTATTAAGGGATTGTCAACTATAAAAAAATAGTGACCTGCAATTCTGAATAATATAGTGGCTGTAAACCACACTAAAAAACCAACAATAAAACTAATCAGAAGGTAATTATCTTTATATGTCTTCATTGGGAATCAATAAATTGGTTATTGTCTTGAATTACAGATGGTTTGTTTGTGATTTCTGCAGTTCTAGTTTTAAGCTTTAGTTTTTTGATTACAAACTTACAAAATACAAGGTATAAAAAAAGCAACTTTTAAAAGTTGCTTTTTTGTGACCCGACTGGGGCTCGAACCCAGGACCCCATCATTAAAAGTGATGTGCTCTACCGACTGAGCTATCGAGTCTTTTGTTTTCTTCAATGAGGGTGCAAAGATAAGCACTTTATTTAGTTTTTCAAGTGTTTTTTGAAATGATTTTTAGAATAATTTCTAATGACTTATTTTACAATAAAATAGACTCTTTCTTTTTTTAGTGACCACGGTGGGATTTGAACCCACACGCCCTTACGAGCACCACCCCCTCAAGATGGCGAGTCTACCGTTTCTCCACGTGGCCTAAAATGAAAAAAGGTCGAGTAAAATAAATTACCCGACCTTTGTGACCCGACTGGGGCTCGAACCCAGGACCCCATCATTAAAAGTGATGTGCTCTACCGA
>NZ_WWEM01000042.1:0-26650 GCF_019308285.1 Flavobacterium quisquiliarum | reverse complement strand
CTCGAACCCAGGACCCCATCATTAAAAGTGATGTGCTCTACCGACTGAGCTATCGAGTCATTTAATTTCTTGAATGCGGGTGCAAATATAAGGAGTTTATTTTGAAGTTTGCAAGCAATTTTATTATAAATTTGTCTTTTTTTTGGAAAAATTTCCAATTGCTTAGTTTATAAGGTTTTATTAGTATGAAGAAAATAGTATTGTTAGGTTACATGGGCTGCGGAAAGTCGACAATCGCCCAGAATTTGTCAAAAATCACAAATATTCCGTTCTTAGATTTGGATAAAATTATCGAAGAAAGAGCAAAAATGTCCATAAATGAGATTTTTGAGAAGCACGGAGAGATCTATTTTCGAAAATTAGAACATGAAATATTTGTCGAATTATTGCAATCTGACGAAAATAATATTATCGGATTGGGTGGAGGGACTCCATGTTATGCTAATAATCATGAATTGCTAAAAGGAGAAAATGTTGATTCAATCTATTTAAAAGCATCAATCGATACTTTGTATAATAGATTAGTATATAACAAAAGCAAACGTCCTTTAATCGCGAATATGGATGAAGAAGAAATGAAAGAGTTTATCGCGAAACATTTATTCGACAGAAGTTTTTACTACAATCAGTCCAAACATAAAGTTGTGGTTGATGATAGATCTGTCGAAGAAACGGTTCAGGATATATTGCGAGTTTTAGCTTAAAGAAGCGTAGTTTCCGTTTTCTGAGTCGAAAACAACTTGAACATGCTCCAATAATGAAGTTGAAAGAGAAATGCCCTTAAAGTCTGCCTTTACAGGGTATTTTTTATGGTTTCTGTCAACCAGTACTGCTGTTTTGAATTTTTTAAGCGGAACGTCTAAGAAATGACGAACAGCATATATCAATGTAGTACCGGAATTTAATACATCGTCCACAAGAACCAATCCTTTGTTGGAATATTCTTCTGGACTTAATGAAGTCTTTATAGTATCCTGCGGATTCTGTTTATTTACTTTTACTTCGCAGATAGAAACTTTTAAAGTAGAGATGCTGCTTAAAGCAGCAGCTATTTTTTCTGCAAAAACAAATCCATTAGAAGCAATGCCCGCAATAACGACTTCTTCTTCGTCAACAAAAGTTTCGTAGATTTGATAAGCGATACGTTTTATTTTGTGTTCGACTTCCTGATTCGTTAAGATGATGTTACTGCTCATGATTTAATTTTTTTTGCTAAAATACAAATTTTAAAATCCAATACTAAAAAATGCAAAATCCAAATTTGGATTTTAGTTCGTTCAATTTTGAGTTTGTATTTACGATTTGGAAAATTGGAATTTGGGATTAAAAAAAAATGTAATTTTAAATTTCGTTTTCATCGTCTTCATTGAAGACTTCATCTCCGTAATCGTCAATATCTCTGCGATCTTTTTTGGTTGGTCTTCCCGTTCCGCTTTTTCGATAATGTTCTTTTGATAGTTTCAAAAGTTCTAAATGAGCGTAGGCTTCTGGTGGAGTTTCGTTTTTACGATAAATATCGACCAATTTGGCGCCTACACGATTTTCGGGAATATCCAGTACTGTTATTATCTGTGTAATCTGATCTTTTCTGAAGGTAATTCGGTCAGTAGGAAAAACTTCTTTGGACGGTTTTGCAACTTGTCCGTTTACAGTAATATGGTTTTTTTTGCAGGCTTCTGTAACCATGTTTCTGGTTTTGTAATAACGAACACACCATAAGTATTTATCTACTCTCATAATTTTTCTAAAATCCAAGTTAAATTCTTTACAAAAATAAATCAATATTGTATCTTGCGCACCTAAAAAAATCATAATAATGAATAAATTTAAATATTATTTTGTTTTATTACTGGCTGGTCTGGCTATCATTTCTTGTAGTAAAAAAGGTGATGATGATATAGAGATTACTCCTCCAAGGGATTATGCAGAGCAGTATAAAGCTGATAATGATTCGATTGTAAAATATTTAAAAAATAATTTTATCGAGGTTGATACTCAGACCTTTGATGTTAAAGTAAGTAAAATCACAGATCCAGCGACACAGGTTTCTATTTGGGATCAAAAGACTTATCCTTTAGAGTATAGAGATGTATATAATCGTGATGTAACTTATAGAGTTTATTATTTAACATTTAGAAAAGGTGCAGGAGAAGCTCCTTGTAATTTTGATAGTGTTAATGTATCTTATGTAGGAAGTCTTTTAAATGGGACTGAGTTTGATAACTCTTATGGCTTAGGGCGTGATTTGAATTTAGATGTTTATGCTGCTGTTAGTTCACTGGAAGGTTGGGGAGAAATTATGCCTAAATTTAAAACAGGAGTTCGCAGTGCTGTTGGGGCTGATGGTACATATACGTATAGCGATTATGGTGCTGGAATGATGTTTTTGCCTTCAGGTTTAGGGTATTATGCTAGTACTCAAAGTGTTATACCGTCTTATTCTCCGTTAGTGTTTAGCTTTAAGTTGTATAGTTTAAGAAGAGTTGATAGTGAATACAATATTACAGCTAATGGGCGTGTTGTGGTTGGAGATGGAGTGCCAACATATTTAGAAGATATTAATGGCGATGGTTATGTTTATGATCAAAGAGATACAGCGAGATTTCCTAATTTGCCAAAAGAATTAATTGACGATACAGATGGTGATGGAATTGCTGATTTTGTTGATTTTGATGATGATGGTGACGGTTATACTACTAGATTTGAAATTACAAAGCCAACTGGAGCTCCATTTTCAGGAATTAGTTTATATTATCCGTACAATCCAATGCCGGATAATCCAGATACCAAAAATGTCGATGAAAGTGAAATATGGGGTATTCCTAGAAAGTTTACAGGTCCGCTTGTAGATCCTAGTAAACCAGAATCTGCAACGAATCCTAAAACAGCTACGCTTGAAGATTATACGGATCCTACTAGATTAAGATTACATCTGGATAAAAATTATCATTCAGGAACAGGATATTAAATAAAATAGATACAATAAAAAGACCTCGAAATATTAACTATTTCGAGGTTTTTTTATGATTGAATATAATGAGTGTATAGTGTTCTAGAATTAATTTTTTGTTAAAGTTTTTCTGTTAAGTCTTGGTTTTTAAGGAATTGCATTCTTTTGTAAGAATTACTCTTTTATTTTACGTAAACTCGTAAGGATTTTATTTCTTAAGAGTTTAAGTTTGAAAGAATAATATTAAAATTTTACAAAAATGAAAAAATTAATTGCATTGTTTTTAGGGCTTACTGTATTGTCATGTAGTAGCGAAGATCAGTTAAATCAGGATGGTGTTTCTTCTGTAGACACTTCTGCTTCAGTTTTAGATGGTAAAGTGTTATCATTTAAAACTGAGGAGTCTTTTGTTAAAGAGTATAGTGATCTTGCAGTATTAAATAGTGATGAGCTTAAAAACTGGATTTCATCCAAAAAACTGATTTCTTTATTCAATACTTCAAATAGTTCTGAAGGTATTGAAGAAGATAATGTGCCAGAATCGAGAGTAGTCTATTCAAATGCCTTAAAGGCAGTTTTAAATTCTGATTCTAAGGTAAAAATTGCAGGTAAAACTTTATGGTTGAATGAATTTACTTTTTATCTATTGTCTGCCGAAGATCAAAATAAGTCTTCTGAGGAGCTTTTACAAGTTAAAAATGATCTTCCAATTTACGGACAGTTAGCTGCTTTATCTAAATCAACTCAAAGTTTGACCGGTAGAAATGTTCTTCCAAATGAAAACAGAGTAAAAACATTTGCATCTGCAGAAATTACAGTTTCTGGAGGTAGACTTAGACATGTTATAGATTTATTTAATGAAACAATTGTCTTAAATGATAAAATCTACACAAGTAAGATGTATCTTAGAACTATCTTGCAATACAGGTCATGTTCTACATGGAGATGTACTTGGAAAGAAGCTCAAAATTTAAGGACATTAAATAGTTATTTCTGCGAAAATTGTAATAGTTTAGCTTGGGGAGGAATAGAAAGAATAAGTACTACTTCTGCTGTTTCAGGCACACAAACTTATTTGCTTGCGAGCTGGAGAGAATTGCCACCACCTTATATTACAGTTTATCCAAATTTCTTCATTTCTGGACAATTTACTTGCGGTGTTGTTGGCGGAGGATCATTTTCTGCTGATTTATCTTGGTATTAATCTTTTAAGCTGTTAAATAAAAAACCTCGAAATTCAATTTCGAGGTTTTTTTATATGAGAGAAAAAAAAATTATTTTCTTTTAATAACTCTTTCTACAGCTTCAACAATTGCTTGATTGTTCAATTTGTATTTTTCCATTAATTGCTCAGGAGTTCCAGATTCACCAAAACTATCTTTAACTGCAACAAATTCTTGTGGAGCTGGATTGTTTAAAGCCAATACGCCTGAAACGCTTTCTCCAAGACCTCCAAGATAATTATGCTCTTCAGCAGTTACAACACATTTCGTTTTTGCAACAGATTTTAAGATTGCTTCTTCATCAAGAGGTTTGATAGTGTGGATGTTGATTACTTCAGCAGAGATTCCTTTAGCTTCTAAAGCTTCAGCAGCAATAAGAGCTTCCCAAACTAAGTGTCCAGTTGCAATAATAGTAACATCTGTTCCTTCGTTTAACATAATCGCTTTTCCAATTACGAATGGTTCGTCAGCAGGAGTGAAGTTCGCTACAACTGGACGACCAAAACGTAAATAAGCTGGTCCGTGGTGATCTGCTAATGCAATTGTAGCTGCTTTTGTTTGGTTGTAATCGCAAGTATTGATTACTGTCATTCCTGGCAACATTTTCATTAATCCGATATCTTCTAGGATTTGGTGAGTTGCACCATCTTCTCCTAAAGTTAAACCTGCGTGAGAAGCACAGATTTTTACATTTTTATCTGAATAAGCTACAGATTGACGAATTTGATCGTAAACTCTTCCTGTAGAGAAGTTAGCGAAAGTTCCTGTGAAAGGAATTTTTCCTCCAATTGTTAAACCTGCAGCGATTCCGATCATGTTAGCTTCAGCGATTCCGATTTGGAAAAAACGCTCTGGGTGATTTTTTTTGAATTCATCAAATTTTAATGATCCAATTAAGTCAGCACATAATGCGACAACATTTTCATTCTTTTGACCTAGTTCAGTCATTCCCGCTCCAAAACCAGAGCGAGTATCTTTACTTCCTGTATTTTCGTATTTTTTCATTTTATATCTTTTGAGATGTTGGGTCTCTGGTAGTTTTAGTTTCTAAACTGAAAACTATCTACTGAGACTAAACACTTTTTTAATAGTCTGCTAAAGTTGAAACGTTTTGAGCCAAAGCACTTGCCAATTGGTCATTGTTTGGAGCTTTACCATGCCAAGCGTGAGTATGCATCATGAAATCTACACCATTACCCATTTCTGTATGTAATAAAATACAAACTGGTTTTCCTTTTCCTGTTCTTGATTTAGCATCAGTTAAGCCAGCGATGATAGCGTCGATGCTGTTTCCTTCCTTAATTTCTAAAACATCCCAGTCAAAAGCTTCGAATTTAGCACGGATGCTTCCCATTGGTAAAACTTCATCAGTTGTTCCGTCGATTTGTTTTCCATTAAGGTCGATTGTAGCGATAATGTTATCTACTTTTTTAGCAGAAGCATACATAATAGCTTCCCAATTTTGACCCTCTTGTAATTCTCCGTCACCATGTAAGCTATAAACAATATGATTGTCTTTGTTTAATTTTTTAGCTTGCGCTGCTCCAAGAGCTACAGATAAACCTTGTCCTAATGAACCAGATGCAATACGAACTCCAGGTAAACCTTCATGAGTTGTTGGATGCCCTTGTAAACGAGAGTCTAATAATCTGAATGTAGCTAATTCTGAAACTGGAAAATAACCGCTGCGTGCTAGAACGCTGTAAAAGACAGGAGAGATGTGTCCGTTTGAAAGGAAGAATAAATCTTCTCCGATTCCGTTCATATCAAAACCTTCTTTGCGGTCCATTATATTTTGATATAGTGTTACCAAAAATTCAGTACAACCTAAAGAACCACCTGGGTGTCCAGAGTTTACAGCATGTACCATTCTAAGAATATCTCTTCTTACTTGGATCGTTAAATCGCTTAATTGTTGTGTGTTAGGCTTCATTTTATATGTAAAATTTTAAACTGAAGCAAAAGTAACGGATATTTTGTGGGGAGACAAATGATTTTCTGCTTTAGTTCGTTCCAATTGTTAAATTTTTTTGTTCTTTTTTTATTAAAATTGGAGGAAAAGCAAAGATATGATAATTGTATTTAAAAGTTTTGCCACAGATTATACGGATTGTAATGATTTTAAAATCTATTAAATCTGTATAATCTGTGGCAAAAAAAAAGGTATAAATTTTAGAGAAGGTTTAAAAGATTTAATTAGTGTCGCTTTCGCTGTAATAATTGTTTTCTTCGTCTTCAGAACCAATATCTTCTTGTTCGTCGTCAAGCTCGGAACCAGGAACATCTAAATCGTTGCCGATTTTATCGCTGTTCTGTTTCCATTCGTGATTATCATTATTAATTATTCTTTCTCCAGAAATGTCTTGAGGGTCAATATCTTCTAATCTTTCTTCTTGATTGTAAATATCTTCGTTTGCTGGATAATCCATATTTTCAAGGTTTTTTTCGATTTGATCGTCCTTGATATCATCTAATTTATCTTCTGAGTTTATCATGATTTCTAAAATTTTAGTTGAATATTAAAATTACGAAAGAAATGAATGGGTTTGTTATACTTTACTAATAGGATTGCTGCAGTTTTTACATTACGATTTTATCGATAGACTTTCTTGAAGAACCGTTTGCGTTAGGGATTACTTCACAGAGTTTTATTTTTTATTGGAGTTCAGTGAACTTCGTTTGTAGCGACATCTCCCGATTTAGAAAAACAAGGCTTTTTAGCCGTAGTTTTTGTTAATCAGGAATATAGCGGATAGCCCGACCGAAGGGAACGCCCAAAAAAAGTTATGAATTATGAGTTTTTTGCGTCAGGTTTTTTCGGGTATTATCTAATTTTCTAATTGACAAATTATCTAATTAATTTTCCTGAAATTAAACTATCTTTGCGCTCTGAAAAAAGAAACAAATGAAGTTCGATTTATTACAAAAAGATCCGCAGTCTAAAGCAAGAGCGGGGAGTATAACTACTGATCACGGTGTAATTGAAACGCCTATTTTTATGCCAGTTGGAACGGTTGCATCTGTGAAAGGTGTGCACCAGCGTGAACTTAAAGAAGAAATAAATCCGGATATTATCCTTGGAAATACATACCATTTATATTTGCGTCCGCAGACTGAAATTTTAGAAAAAGCAGGTGGATTGCATAAATTCATGAACTGGGATCGTAATATTTTGACTGATTCGGGAGGATATCAGGTATATTCTCTTTCATCGAACAGAAAAATTAAAGAAGAAGGGGTAAAGTTTAAATCACATATTGATGGATCCTATCACTTTTTTACTCCTGAAAATGTAATGGAAATTCAGCGTACCATTGGAGCTGATATTATTATGGCTTTTGATGAATGTACGCCTTATCCTTGTGATTACAGATATGCACAGCGTTCGATGCACATGACACACCGCTGGTTAGATCGTTGTATTAATCATTTGGAAAAGGTCCCTTATAAATACGGTTACGAACAAACATTTTTTCCAATTGTTCAAGGAAGTACTTATAAAGATTTACGTCGTCAGTCGGCTGAGTATATTGCTAATTCTGGACAACAAGGAAATGCAATTGGTGGACTTTCGGTTGGAGAACCTGCAGAAGAAATGTACGCGATGACAGAAGTGGTTTGCGAAATTCTTCCTGAAGACAAACCTCGTTACTTAATGGGAGTTGGAACTCCAATAAATATTCTTGAAAATATTGCGTTAGGTATTGATATGTTTGACTGTGTTATGCCAACGCGTAATGCAAGAAACGGAATGTTGTTTACAGCAAATGGAACAATCAACATCAAAAACAAAAAATGGGAAGCAGATTTTTCTCCAATTGATGAAATGGCACATACTTTTGTGGATACAGAATATTCAAAAGCGTATTTGCGTCACTTGTTTGCAGCTAACGAATATTTAGGAAAACAAATCGCTACAATTCATAACCTTGGATTTTATATGTGGTTGGTTCGTGAAGCTAGAAAACATATCTTAGCCGGAGATTTCAGACCATGGAAAGAAATGATGGTTAAAAATATGAGTCAAAGACTATAAAAAAGTTTCAAGTTTTTTTAGTTTCAAGTTTCAAGTTGCTCAGTGTAACATGAAACTTGAAACGTGAAACCTGAAACTTTTAAACTTGAAACAAAAAATATATGCTGACAATAATAGATAAGTATATTTTAAAAAGATATTTAGCCACTTTTTCGGTAATGATTTTATTATTTATTCCGATTGGAATCGTAATTGACGTTTCTGAAAAGGTAAATAAAATGCTGGAGAATAAAATTCCATTTACAGAAATTGCGCTCTATTATTACAATTTTACGGTATATTTTGCCAATTCATTATTTCCGATATTCTTGTTTTTATCTGTAATTTGGTTTACTTCAAAATTGGCTAATAATACAGAGATTATTGCGATTTTAAGTTCTGGAATTTCTTTTACACGTTTTTTGCGTCCTTATATTATGGGAGCAACTATTGTGTCTGTATTTGTGCTTTTAATGGGTTTTTTTATTGTTCCTGCTGCCAGTGAAGGATTCAATAATTTCAGGTATACTTATTTAAAAGGTAATGGAAAAGCAGAAATGCTTGGTAATAATACCAATGTTTACAGGCAGATTAATGATAACGATTTTATTTTTGTAAACAGTTTTAATGAAGAATCTAAGACGGCCTTTAATTTTACATTAGAGCATTTTGAAAAGGAAAAACTAACCTATAAAATTACTGCAAGCCGTATTAAATGGGATCCTAAAAAAAAGACCTACATTTTGTACGATTACACCAAAAGAACAGTTGGCGAATTGAATGATGTGCTTGAAAAATCGCCGGAAAAAAATGTAGCTTTTAAGTTTGAACTAGCCGATTTAACCCCTGTTGTTTACATCGCAGAAACATTGACTTTAGGCAAACTGATCGATTTTATTGAAAAAGAAAGAAAAAGAGGCTCTGGAAACATCAACACTTATCTTGTTGTTCTTTATAAAAAGTATAGCGTTCCAGTTTCTGCTTTTATTTTGACTATTATAGCTGTTGCAGTTTCTTCTATGAAACGACGCGGTGGAATGGGAACGAACTTAGCAATCGGAATAGCGATTGCTTTCTCATTTGTATTCTTTGATAAAATTTTTGGTACACTTGCCGAAAAATCTACTTTCTCACCTTTATTAGCTGTCTGGTTCCCGAATATTGTTTTCGGAATCTTAGCAGTTTATCTATTACGTAATGCGAAACGATAATTTAAAAAGTTATTTAAATCTTCACTTAATTGTTTTTATCTGGGGTTTTACAGCCATTTTGGGTGCTTTAATAACTATTGATGCCAATAATCTGGTTTGGTATAGAATGCTTATTGCCATGATTTTTTTAGGAGCTTTTATCGCTTATAAAAAACAATCTTTTCAAGTTCCTGTAAAAGAATTATTTAAACTGATTTTTGTTGGATTATTAATTGCCTTACACTGGATTTTCTTTTTTAAAGCCATTCACGTTTCCAATGTATCCATTACACTTTCTATTTTTTCGCTAGGCGCTTTTTTTGCCTCTTTACTAGAACCTTTATTTTATGGACGTAAAGTTTTGTGGTATGAAGTTCTTTTTGGTCTTGTAATTATTGCAGGTTTGGGACTGATTCTTCAGGTAGAAATAAAATATCTAACGGGAGTTTATTATGCTTTAGCTGCAATTATTTTAGGAGTTTTGTTTACCTTAATGAATGGAAAGCTGATTTCAGACCATGAACCTTCAGTAATCACTTTTTATGAGTTTGGTGCTGGAGTCTTTTTTATCTCAATTTATTTTTTATTTCAAGGAAAATTTACGGCTGATTTCTTTACGATGTCTTTAAATAACTGGGTTTTGCTAATGGTTTTGTCCTCTATTTGTACAGCCTATGCCTTTACTGCATCAGTAAAAGTAATGCAGCGATTAACGCCATATACGGTAATGCTAACCACGAACTTAGAGCCTGTTTACGGAATAGTTTTAGCTTATTTCATATTAGGGGGGAAAGAAAAAATGAGTGTGGAATTTTATATTGGAGCAGTTATAATTATCATAACCGTTATCCTAAATGGTGTTTTTAAACACTATCAGAAAAAGAAAGAGAGCTTGTAATAGTTTCCTTATTTTTAAAATGCATTTTTATACTTTAAATAACAATTAACTTCGCCAATGATATAATATTTTTATATTTGCGGTTCGATTTACAAACAAAATTCAAAAATCCATGGAATATTTAGATTTTGAGCTTCCAATTAAAGAACTTGAAGAACAGCTAGAAAAGTGCGTTATTATTGGAAAAGAATCTGACGTTGATGTAACACCTACCTGCAAGGAAATCAACAAGAAATTAGAGGAAACCAAGAAAGATATATACAAAAACCTTACTGCTTGGCAGCGTGTACAATTGTCAAGACACCCAAATAGACCGTATACGTTAGATTATATTAAAGCAATTTGTGGTGATACGTTTTTGGAACTTCATGGAGACAGAGGTTTTAAAGATGATAAAGCAATGGTTGGTGGTCTTGGTAAAATAAACGGACAGTCGTTTATGATTATCGGACAGCAAAAAGGTTTTAATACTAAAACACGTCAGTATCGTAATTTTGGTATGGCAAATCCAGAGGGATATCGTAAAGCTTTGCGTTTGATGAAAATGGCAGAGAAATTTGGAATTCCAGTTTTGACTTTGGTAGATACTCCGGGTGCATATCCAGGATTAGAAGCTGAAGAAAGAGGACAAGGAGAAGCTATCGCAAGAAATATTTTTGAAATGGTTCGTCTTCAAGTGCCGATTATCACAATTATTGTTGGTGAAGGTGCTTCTGGTGGAGCTTTAGGAATTGGTGTTGGAGACCGTGTTTATATGTTAGAAAATACTTGGTATTCTGTAATTTCTCCAGAATCTTGCTCTTCTATTTTATGGAAAAGCTGGGAATACAAAGAGCGTGCAGCAGAAGCTTTAAAATTGACATCTTCTGACATGAAAAAACAAAAATTAGTAGATGATGTTATTCCGGAACCACTAGGAGGAGCGCACTATGACCGCGAAACAACTTTTAAAACAGTTGCAGAATACATCACTAAAGGATATAATGAATTAAAAGACTTATCAACAGCCGACTTAATTGCCCAAAGAATGGACAAATACAGTAATATGGGCGAGTATAAAGAGTAAATTCATAAAAAGAGACTTAAAATCCGAAGCCTTACAGTTTCGGATTTTTTTTTGGTTATGAACAAATCAAGATTATTTATAAACAATTAATAGTTATAACTCGATAGCAGATTTTTTTTAAATTTTGCTACTTTCGCTATATGGAAAATTTCAAAAACTTAAGCCCTGTAAAGGTCGACAAAACCACCATTATCAACTTAGAAAAAGGTAAGTTGCCACCGCAAGCTCTTGATTTGGAGGAAGCTGTGTTAGGTGCAATGATGATTGATAAAAAAGGGGTAGATGATGTAATTGATATTTTGCAGGCAGAAGCTTTTTATAAAGACGCACACAAACATATTTTTGAAGCGATTTTACAACTTTTTACCGAAACGCAGCCTATTGATATCTTAACAGTTTCGACTCAGTTAAAGAAAAACGGAAAGTTGGATTTAGCGGGCGGAGACTTTTATTTGATTCAGCTTACGCAGAAAATTGCTTCTTCGGCGCATATCGAATTTCACTCACGTATCATTCTTCAAAAATTTATTCAAAGAAGTTTGATTAGAATTTCTTCAGAAATTATTGAAGCATCCTATGATGAAAGTGCAGACGTTTTTGATTTATTGGATCAAGCTGAATCTAAATTGTACGAAGTTACACAAGGAAATATCAAGCGTAGTTCTGAAACCGCACAAAGTTTAGTTTTACAAGCTAAAAAGAAAATTGAGGAGATTTCTAAAAAAGAAGGATTAAGTGGGGTAGAAACTGGTTTTCATAATCTAGATAAACTAACGTCTGGATGGCAGCCGAGTGATTTAATTATTATCGCGGCCAGACCAGCGATGGGAAAAACGGCGTTTGTACTTTCTATGGCTAGAAATATTGCTATCCAATATGGACATGGAGTGGCTTTGTTCTCTCTGGAGATGGCATCTGTTCAGTTAATTACGAGGCTTATTTCTTCCGAAACAGGATTGTCGTCAGAAAAATTGCGTACAGGAAAATTAGAGCCTCATGAATGGACAATGTTAAGTACTAAAGTAAAAGATTTAGAGAAAGCACCTTTATTTATTGATGATACGCCCTCACTTTCTATTTTCGATTTAAGAGCGAAATGCCGTCGTTTAGCATCCCAGCATGGTATTAAAATTATTATTATTGATTATTTGCAGTTGATGACTGCAGGAGGAAATGCTAAAGGAGGAGGAAATCGTGAGCAGGAAATTTCGACAATTTCCCGAAACTTAAAAGCTTTGGCAAAAGAACTTAACGTTCCAGTTATTGCACTTTCGCAGTTATCTCGTGCCGTTGAGACACGTGGATCTAGTAAACGTCCTTTGCTTTCGGATCTTCGTGAATCTGGAGCAATTGAGCAGGATGCCGATATCGTTTCGTTCTTATACCGACCAGAATATTACAAAATTGAAGAATGGGATGATGAAGAGGCTTCGCCAACTGCTGGTCAAGCTGAAATTATGATTGCAAAACACCGTAATGGTGGTATTGAAAACATTCGTTTGAAATTTTTAGGACACTTAGGAAAATTTGATAATCTTGATGAATTCTCTGGCAGCTATGACGATTTGCCATCAAAAATGAATCATGACGATAGTCCATTTGTTACTAATAATCTTCCTTCGGCAAATGAAGCTTTTGGAAGTAATCTGAATGACGATGACGATGATAGCGATGTCCCATTTTAATAAATTGTAAAAGCCTTATTCCTTAAGGCTTTTTTTTATGTTTTTGTGCTAATTTTCTAATTAAAATCAGTAGTTTAGCGAGACCATTAAGAAACTATTTATTTTTTTAAATTATTAACCAATAACAATTAGAATTATGAATGAAGAAAAATTTCCGGGACCTATTCAGATTCCGTTAGCAACTGCAAACGAGTGGGAACAAAGGTATCAGGATGATACGACAGTCGAAGACAAGAAAAACAAGGTAAAAGCTTTCTTAGTTCCAAGAGAAAGTTTAGAAAAAGTCTTAAAGCTAGAAACAGAAGCGGTTTGGGCTTATATCGGTATTAATGATCAGAAAGAAAAAACTTTACTTTTTGTAGGTGCCGAATATGATAAAGAAAAAGACAAATGGGTGAATGTTTACGGGAAAGCTGATGGTGAAAGCGAAAAAGTAGAAGGTAATAATGACGTGGTGTATGATGGTTCGCGTCCAAGTCCACCTTTCTAATTTTTAATACTAAGTAAAAATGACTGATTTGTTAATATACTCAGGTTATTCGATTTTATTAATTAATCTCATCTTATATTCATTTAGCTTTTTCCAAAAGGAGAAAGCTAATGTTTTTTTTGTTTGTTATCTCGCCTTTGCTTTTCTTATGCAAATTTCGATGGAGACCTTATTCCATCTTAAAATGAATAACCTGTTTTTGGTTAATACTTTTTTTATAGGTCAAATGATACTGCTGGGGCTATTTTATCACTCAATTTTAAAAATAAAAATTCAAAAACAATTTTTAAAAGTTAGTCTTATATTGGCTTTGTTTGTATTAATGATTCAATTTATTAATACTCCCCAAGAGTTTCTAAAATTTAATTTGTTTGAAATTACATTGACATCGCTGTTGATTGTAGTTTTCGCATTGATGCATTTTTATAATATGCTTACAGAGAATAAGGCATATTACTATGTTAGTATGGGAATAATCATTTATTTGTTATCAAGTACAGTATTGTTTATTATTGGTAATCTTACTTCTACATTGAATAATGATGTAAAATATCTAAGCTGGATGGTTAACGCATTTTTAAATGTAATTTATTATCTTTTTATCTTGTTTGAATGGAAGGTAAGTTTTTCTCCAAAAAGAAATCTGCAGAGCTAGTTCGTAATTGTTAAGATACGTAAATATATGAATACCCATTCTATTCCTGATAAAGAGTTAGTTGCTATTATACTGTATATCTCTTTGTTTTTTATAGTGGTTGCGGTTGCATTAATAATATTCTTTTATTACTCAAGAAAAAAAATTATTCAAAAAGAGTTAGAAAAAAAAGATTTAGTGCTTCGTTATCAAAAAGAGCAATTACATGCTGTTATCATTACACAGGAAGAAGAACGTAAAAGAATTGCACAAGATCTTCATGATGATATAAGCTCGAAATTAAATATAGTTTCTTTAAATAGTCATCTATTGACAGCACCAAATCTTACTGATACTGAAACTGCTGAAATTACAGAAAACATCATCGCTTTAACAACTAAAGCATTAGATAACTCTAGAAAAATTGCTCATAATTTATTGCCTCCTGTTTTTGAAAAATTCGGGCTTAATGCTGCAATAGAAGAATTATGTGAAGAATTTGAAAGCAGTAAATCTGTAAAAACACATTATAAAAACGAAATTGATTTTGACGATAAGGATATTGATCGGCATTTGCATGTTTTTAGGATTTTGCAAGAATTAATGAATAATTCGCTCCGCCACGGAAAAGCAACAGAGATTTGGATTGCATTTTCTAATAAAGGTGGAATAAATAACTGCAATTACGAAGACAATGGAGTTGGTTTTGATAGTAAAAGTGATGAAAATCAAAAAGGTTTGGGAATGAAAAATATTGACAGCCGTATATCGTTTTTAGAAGGAACTATAAAAATTACTTCAGAAATTAATAATGGCATTGTAGTAAATTTTACTTTTTAAACTCAATTTCATATATTAAGTAAGGTTTTTATTCAATAAAATAAGGGAATAGCGTATTTTATAAATCATTATTTCGTAAATTCGGCAGACCAAAGTAAACGACCAAAATCAAATAGGATGAATGCTGCTATTAAAATTGCCTTAGTCGATGATGAAATTTTGTTTCGAAAAGGAATTTCTTTTTTATTGCAGAGGGAAGAAAATATGGATATTATTTTTGAGGCCTCAAACGGAGATGAACTTATTTCTTTGTTAGATAAAAACGAAATTAAACCAGATGTTATTATAATGGATCTAAAAATGCCAGTTTTAAATGGTGTTGAAGCCACAAAAATTATTCGAAAAACATATCCAGAAATTAAGATTATTGCTTTGACAAGTTATGATACGAAGTCATTTATAGCAAATATGATTCAGGTTGGTGCAGTAGCTTATTTGATTAAAAATACTACTCCCAAAGATCTGATTCTTACAATCAATGAAGTAGCTTCAAAAGGGTTCTATTATAATGAAAATGTTTTAAAAACAATTCAGGAAACTATTGTTTCGCCTAAAAATACAAAAGGCGGATTGGAAACTAATTTTCTTTCACCTCGAGAAGTTGAAATTCTTCAATTAATCTGCCAGCAAAAGACGACTGCGGAAATTGCAGAACATCTTTTTTTAAGTCCTAGGACTATAGAAGGACATAGAAATAATTTGCTGCTTAAAACAGAATCACGAAATATTGCTGGTCTTGTTGTTTATGCTATTCAAAATGATTTAGCAGTGCTTACAATCTAAATTAATTCGCTGTTAGAAATTGAATAGACAACACATAATACAATATAATTGTTACTACAAGTACACACAAACCTATTTTTTGAATTATATTCATACCCTTTTCTTGATTATTACTATCATTAAACTTCATGGTTATTGGTTTTTGCATTGATTAGTTTGATGATCTGGGATAGCAAATTTAGATAGATTATTTAATGATACTATAGGTGTTTTTACCTGTTTTCTTTCAGTATTATAAATCAGGTATTTACCCCTGTTTTCTTATTTAACATTCTATTAAGCTAGAAAAGACAGCGTGTATTCTTTTTTTTAAGTCTTCCTTTATATCTTTACTAAAATAATTTTCGGATGAATAGGAGTTTATTCTACATTTTTATACTATTAATTACATTTAACACTCGGGCATCATTTATATTGCTTCCGATGGATGAATCTACGCAGCAGAATCATTTAAAAGCTTATGGAATAACATATTGGTGTTTGAGCAGAGATTACAAGGCAAGTTGGCTTCTTAATTATCGTGGAGGTTCTTTCCTGCTTCCAGATGCCGAAGAAATTAGAAAAGAATGTAAAATCCGAGGAGTTAGTTTTGAAGTTATCTCTGATAGTGAAGAAGCTTCTATTTTAAATGAAATTTCCAGTCCTTCTCAAAATATGGAATCTGTAATTTTAGAAAAGGCTCCTAAAATTGCGGTGTATACTCCAAAAGGAAAACAGCCTTGGGATGATGCTGTAACTTTAGTATTAACGTATGCTGAGATTCCTTTTACTCCAATTTATGACGAAGAAGTTTTAAGCGATCAGCTTTTAATGTACGATTGGCTTCACTTACATCATGAAGATTTTACTGGTCAGTATGGGAAATTTTATGCAGCTTACAAAAATACACCTTGGTATATTGATCAAAAACGGGATTCGGAAGCGTTAGCAGCAAAATTAGGTTTTGCAAAAGTATCTCAAGAAAAAGGAGCTGTCGCTAAAAAAATTAGGGATTTTGTTGTTGGTGGCGGTTTTATGTTTGCCATGTGTTCTGCTACAGACAGTTTTGATATTGCACTTGCGGCTGATGGTGTGGATATTTGTGAAGCGATGTTTGATGGAGATCCTAGTGAATCCAATTATCAATCTAAATTGAATTACAATAACTCATTTGCTTTTAAAAATTTCACTTTAGAAAGAAAGCCTGAAGTTTATGAGTTTTCAGATATTGATATGACTACGAAGAGAAGAATTGTAATGGATAAAGATTACTTTACCTTAATGGAATTTTCTGCAAAATGGGATCCAATTCCGAGTATGCTCTGCCAAAATCATACGCAGCTTGTTAAGGGTTTTATGGGACAGACAACCTCATTTGATACTTCTTTAATAAAATCGAATGTTCTGATTATGGGGACGTGTGAATTAAATGGAGAATCAAGATATATACATGGTGAAAAAGGAAAAGGAATGTTTACTTTTTTCGGTGGACATGATCCAGAAGATTTTCAGCATCAGGTAGGTGATCCGCCAACAGTTTTAGATTTGCATCCAAATTCACCAGGTTACAGATTAATTTTAAATAATGTTTTGTTTCCAGCGGCAAGAAAAAAGAAACTGAAAACTTAATTTAGTTTAAAGAGAATTCAAACCAGATCGGTATATGGTCAGAAACTTTTCTGGCATCTTGAAGGGAATTAAAATCTTCATAAAATTTAATAACTCCAAAATTAACGATTTTGAAATTGTAAGCTTTGTAAAATATATTGTCAAACTCTGATGCAAGACAGATATTGTTTTTACATTTTTGTTTGAGTGTTGTTTTCTGATTTTTTAAAAGAGAAACATATCCCATTTTTTTCAATGGATTAAAAACAGTATGCTTTTCGGGACAATTAAAATCACCTAAAAAGACTAAATTTAAATCAGGATATTGGTTGGGTAAAAATTTGAAATATTTAATTTCTGTTTCAGGCTGTCTCTTTTTAGTTATGGCATGAAAATTAACTAATGTAACTGTTTTTTTATTGATTTCGAACGTTGCAAAGTATGGTTCTCGATCAATCTCTAAGTTAAACTTTTGTTCCAGCCAAGGTTTGTTTTTTAACTTGACTTTATTTGTCTTCCACACAAAAGCATAACGTTCTGTTTTGTAACTGCTACTAGTTGTAGGATTACTAATGCTATATTCCCATTTAGAACCTTTTTGATTAAGAAGTGCAACCAATTTAGCAACAGTTTGAGCACCGCCATATCCAGCCACTACTTCTTGAATTGCAATAATGTCGTATGCCTCAATTGTTTTAGCAATATATTTGAGTTCATTATCAGATTTCGATTTGCCAAAATTTTCAATATTCCAGGATAAAACCTTGGTTTGAGCAAATGATAAAAATGTAAATAATAGTAAGAGAGGACTTAGAATGTTTTTCATGTAAAGAATTAAATGAAATCAAATATATAGGTATTTCCTATAATCTGAATCAGACCTTTCTTAGAAATTATTAATGTTTTTTATATCTGTTTTTTAAGGCAGTTCCGATAATGATAATTTGTAAAACCAACAATGCAGGAATAAAGATTATTTTCCAATCAATTTCTAGCCAGCCGGTTTTTTCAGACACATAAGCAAAGCTTATTGATAAGAAAAGACAAAGAAACATTGTTTTCATGATAATTTTATTTTGAGTTGTATTAATTCTGTCAAAAAATGCAATCTTTTTATTTTTGGGTCTCATTAGTAGGTTGATAGGTTTTGTAACAAATTTAGAGTTATAAAATCTATATTCCTTACGTGATTCCGTAATGTAATATTATACTAAGCCAAAATCTTTAGCAATTGCTATAAGATGAACATTATTATTGGCTTTGAAATAAATTTTTAATTTGTTAATCCTTTTTTCAATACTGCTTGTGCCGTTTGGCGTAATAGATAAATCTTTAAATTCTTTAGAAATACTTTCTAAAATGTATCCTTGAGAAAGCAGTTTTAATATTGAGATGTCATACGATTCGATTTCAATCAAAGCTTTATCGTTAAAACTAAAAGATAAGTCAGAAGAAACAATTTTTTCCTCGTTATTGTATGTGCTTACAATAGCATTTTTTAACTCTGCAATACTGTTTCTTCCTTTAGATACGTAAGCGCTTATGCCTAAATCATTAAATAAGGATTTAATTCTATAGCTTTTATCTTCAATAGAAAATACAATTTTCTTAATCGTAGGCTGTACTTTGTTTACAGCTTCAATTAGTTCATCTCCACTGCTTAAGATCGCTTTTCTGTGATCTGATTTAAATGATAAATCACTAATTAATAAATCGTAAGGCTCCTTTTCTAGTAAAGCTTTTTTGATTTTGAGTAAAGCTTCGTCACAGTATTTCACATGGTCAATAACAGGAACTTGTAAATCTTCAAGTACTTGAACAACGGCAATGCTGATACTATCTAAATCTTCGGCAACTAAAACTTTCTTAAACATATTTTTCTTTTATATAGGGAATGTGAAACTTAACTTGAAAACTCTTTGTAAGCTTTTGTCAAAATTAATAGTTCCTTTTGTTGTTTTAATACGGTTTTCCACATTTTGTAGTCTTTTTTCTAGAATAAGCCCATTGAAGCTTGATTTCAGTGCAATTTTCGGGATATAAAAGTTTTCTTTTTCGGTCATTTTAAAAGGGAATTTTTATAAAAGCTTTAAATCCTAGATCTGGATTTGTCGAAATATCTATGTTTCCTTTTAGTTTGACTATTCTGCTTTCAACATTAGAAAGGCCATTTTTAAATATAATTTTTTCAGTATCGATTCCTTTTCCGTTATCAGTATAATTGATAACGATACTTTTATCAGTTGCCTTAAAATTAATCCCGACTAAAGAGGCTTCGCTGTGTTTTCTCATATTTACAAGTAATTCTTGAATGACTCTGTAAATTGTGATTTTCTTTAGTTTATTAATTTCATTCCAGGAAATATTATCCAGGTCATTTAGAATTATATTAATATTCGAAGTGCTGAAACCAGAAATCATTTCTTTAAGAAGTACGATATAATTTTCGTCAGTTGTGATGGTACAGTTTTCTTTAGAGATATCTCTTGTTCTGGAGTAAATAGTATCTAAGTGGTTTAAGAGATGTTCTCTGTTTTCAGCCAAAGACAAGTTTTTATTTTCAACGAAAGCCATAGTATGATAGATATCATTAGCTAATTCGTCATGTAATTTTTTAGAAATCCTCGTTTCGCTATTGTATGCAGCTTCAATTTTTTCACGATTTGCCTTAGAAGTTAAGTAATAGTATAAAATTAAGATAAGACATAAACTTAGAGCAATTATGATATAAGAGATAATATTTCTGTTTTTTTGTCTTTCTAGTTTTAATTCATTTTCTGCTTTGTGTGTTTTAAGTTTTAAGTTCTCTTCTCTTTCACGCTTCGAATCATATTTTATTTTGGCAAATTGATTTTTAGCTTTTTGTACGACTTCATGCATACTGTCATTTAAATTGATATAAGAGTTAGCATAGGTTTTAAGTTCTTTATTAGAACTATTTCTAATTATCATTTTTAATGCAGATAATTTTCCGTCTATATAGTTTATTTTAGAAAACTCTTTGTAGCTTAAAAACATGTATTTTTTAGCTAATGAAGGATTTTTTTCTTCATAAAATTGAGCAAGATGAATATAGCTCTTACCTAATCCTAAAGGACTGTTTATCTCCTGTCTTATTTCTAGAGCCCTTTTCATATATTCTAGATCTTTTCCAGAGTGATCTGTTTTAAAATAACATAAGCCAATGTTATCTAACAAAGAGCTGTAAAACTCGTGATTCCTAATTACTTCTTTTTTGGTTTCTAATGGAATGAAAATATCTAATGCTTCTAGATATTTTTTCTCTTGAATTAAAGCAACACCAATATTGTTTTTAGCAGCCAATTTTTGCCAATTTGTTACATTCAGTTGTAAAGCTTTCTTATTGTAGAGTATGGCATTTTTATAATCGTACGTGTCCAAATAATTGCTACTTAAAGTAACATACAAGTTCCAAATATGAAGCTGATTTTTTACTAATTTAGTAAAAGGAAGAGCTTTAGTAATAGTAGTCTCACTGCCGGCATAATCACCATGAGTCTGCTGGATAATTGCCATTCGATTTAATGTTCTAATGTAATTTTCTGCATCTTTTTCTGGATTACATTTAAAAATGGCTTCGTTGTAATAATAAAAAGCAGTATTGAATTTATGATTGTCAAATAATGTATTGGCAGTTGCAATTAATTTGTTGACTTCTGTATTGTTTGATGTTTCTTTTTTACTAATATTTTTTTTCTTTTGACAAGAAAGAAGGATTAATAAAATGGTAAATATGAGGTAAAATAAAGATATTCTTTTTGGTATCATGCGCCAAAAATAAATAATTTCAGAAATCACGAAAGAGTATAAATACGGTATTTTTAAATATTTTCAATTCGCATTTTTTTTGATTCTGATTTTTAAATAAATACAAAAAGCCCTTATGTACAAAGGGCTTTTGATTTTTAAGAGCTTGTAAATATTCTCTTTATAAATTATGATGCGCGCATTCCGGTAGTAATTGCCAATCTATTCCAAGAGTTAATTGTAATAATCGCTAAAAGTATTTCTGCAAGGTATTTTTCGTCAAATAATTTAGCTGCATTTTCATAAACTTCATCAGAAACGTGGTTTCCAATTAAAGTTACTTGTTCTGTTAAAGCTAAGATTGCTTTTTCTTCTTCTGTGTAAACATCAGCTTCACGCCAAGCGCTTGTTAAGTAAATTCTCTGTTCAGAAATACCATGTTTTCTTGCATCAGCAGTATGCATGTTAATACAAAATGCACAGCCGTTAATTTGTGAAGCACGGATTTTAATTAATTCTTTATGAACGGGAGTTAATGAAGTTGTAGAAATATATTTTTCTAAGTTCATTAATGCTTGATAAGCTTCTGGAGCAACATTCGGGATAACAATTCTTGATTTCATTTTTATATGTTTTAAAAGTTCATTACAAAGGTCAGTAATCAATACTCTCAAAAACTTGAACTACTTCAAGAAATACATTTTAGACTTTTCCAGCCCTTATCTTGCTCATAAATTCGGCAGAGAAGTCTAGATAGGAGGCAAGCATATATTGAGGAACTCGCTGGACAAAATCGGGTTGCTGATTTTTAAAATGATTATATCGCTCTTCAGCTGACATTGTAAATAGAAACTTAATTCTCATTTGTGCAGCTCCAAATGCCTTTTGGGCAACGATGCGAAAGTATTTCTCCAGATTAGGTATTTGAATCAATATAGATTCTAAAACAGATTTTTCAAGTGCAATTACTTCTGTTGTTTCAACTGCCTGAATATAGAAATGAGAAGGAGTATGGTTGTGATAGCTCAAATAATCGGTTATCCACCAATTTTCGACTCCAAATTGAAGAGTTTGTTCTGTGCCTCTTGGGTTAATAATATATTGACGCATGCAACCTTTTACAACGAAGTACATTGTATTGCAGATTTGCCCTTCTTGTAAAACATGGTCTTTCCTCTTAATTTGCGAAGTATTTAAACATGATTCCAATAAATCAATTTCAGAAGGCTCTAGAGGAATAAATTTTTGAATATGGTTAAGAATCGCGTCGTACATCTGAGATTTTTGTTTATGTAAATTTACTTTTTTAATTTAAATATAAGTCTAAAGAAATTTTAGGATTGTGATAAAAACAAAAAACCATTCGCCGTGGCGAATGGTTTTTTTATAATAAGTAAGTAATCTTAAATTGAGTTTATAAAACGTTTATTTTACTTTATTAAGAATAGCTTTGAAAGCTTCTGGGTGGTTCATAGCTAAATCTGCAAGAACTTTTCTGTTCAATTCGATTCCGTTAGCTTTAACTTTCCCCATGAATTGAGAATAAGACATTCCTTCTAATCTAGCTCCAGCGTTGATACGTTGAATCCATAAAGAACGGAAATTTCTTTTGTTTTGTTTTCTATCGCGGTAAGCGTAGCTCATCGCTTTCTCTACTGCATTCTTAGCAACTGTCCAAACGTTTTTACGTCTTCCAAAGAAACCTTTGGCTTGCTTCATTATTTTTTTTCTTCTTGCTCTTTTAGCAACTGAATTTACCGATCTTGGCATAATTTTAATGTTTTTTTGTAGCAGGCGTCCTGAATTGAATCAAAGGAACTTAAAGCCATACTCCAAGGTTATATAAATAATTTTTTAACCTAAAGAATTATTAGATAATTCTTAATTGTTGTTTAATGCTTTTCATATCTGTTGAGTGAACTAGCGCTGAGTGTGTCAAAGCTAATTTACGTTTTTTAGATTTTTTAGTCAAGATGTGACTTTTAAAAGCATGCTTTCTTTTAATCTTTCCAGAGCCAGTAACTTTAAAACGTTTCTTAGCGCTAGATTTTGTTTTCATTTTAGGCATTTTTCCTAGTGTTTTAATTTATTCTTACTTACTTATATTTTTGTTTCAGTTTTCGGTCTCAAGTTCAAAACTGAGTACTGAGACTGTAAACTGAGACTATTTTTTCTTCTTCGGAGCAATGAACATAATCATTCTCTTTCCTTCCAAAACAGGCATAGCTTCAACTTTACCATGTTCTTCTAAATCTTGAGCAAGACGCAATAACAGAATCTGACCTTGATCTTTATAAATGATAGAACGTCCTTTAAAGAAAACGAAAGCTTTTAATTTGGCTCCCTCTTTCAAGAATTTTTCAGCATTCTTTCTTTTAAACTCATAATCATGCTCATCAGTCTGAGGACCAAATCGAATTTCTTTTACAACAACCTGAGAAGATTTAGCTTTTAAAGCTTTGTCTCTTTTCTTTTGTTCGTAAACAAATTTCTTGTAATCCATGATTTTACAAACCGGCGGTTCCGCGTTTGGCGAAATTTCAACTAAATCCAATTCAAATTGGTCAGCTAAACGTAACGCATCTGCGATTTTAAAAACGCCAGGTTCAATGTTTTCACCTACAAGACGTACCTCTGGAACACGAATAAGATTGTTTATTCTGTGTGCATCTTTTTTTTCTACTCGAGGTTGAAAACCTCTGTTGCTTCTTATTGCTATGACTTTCTAATTTAAGTTAAACTGTAAATACTTTTAATGTCTTTTTTATTTCTTCGTCTACAATCTTAGCAAATTCTTCGATTGAAACTGTGATATTACCTTTTCCTTCTTGTCCGTGACGACGAATAGAAATTGTGCCATTTTTCTCTTCTTCCTCACCTACAATAAGCATAAATGGGATTTTCTGCATCTCTGCATCTCTAATTTTCTTACCGATAGTTTCGTTTCGGTTGTCAATTAGGGCGCGAATTTCGTGATTTTCTAGCAAATCTAAAACTTTTTTAGCATAATTTTCGTATTTCTCGCTCAAAGACAAGATAATAGCCTGCTCAGGCATTAGCCAAAGCGGGAAATTTCCTGCAGTATGTTCTAGTAAAATTGCTATAAAACGTTCCATAGATCCAAAAGGAGCTCTATGGATCATAACAGGACGATGTAATTCATTATCAGCACCTTTATAAGTCAAATCAAAACGCTCAGGCAAGTTGTAATCTACCTGAATTGTTCCTAATTGCCATTGTCTTCCTAATGCATCTTTTACCATGAAATCAAGCTTAGGACCGTAAAATGCAGCTTCACCATATTCTACAACAGTATTAAGACCTTTGTCTTTTGCTGCATTGATAATTGCATTTTCTGCTTTTTCCCAGTTTTCATCTGTACCAATATATTTTTCTCTGTCTTCTTGATCTCTTAATGAGATTTGAGCTGTAAAGTTTTCAAAACCTAACGAACCAAATACATATAATACAAGGTCAATTACTTTTTTGAATTCTTCATCCAATTGCTCAGGAGTACAGAAAATATGTGCATCGTCCTGAGTAAAACCTCTTACACGAGTTAAACCGTGTAATTCACCAGATTGCTCATATCTATATACAGTACCAAATTCAGCATAACGCTTAGGTAAGTCTTTATATGACCAAGGTCTTACATTGTAAATTTCACAGTGGTGAGGACAGTTCATTGGTTTTAATAAAAACTCTTCACCTTCTGCTGGAGTATGAATTGGCTGAAAACTGTCTGCGCCATATTTTGCATAATGTCCAGAAGTTACATAAAGTTCTTTTTGGCCAATATGCGGACTAACAACTTGCTCGTAACCTGCTTTCTTTTGTGCTCTCTTTAAAAATTGCTCTAAACGCTCTCTAAGTGCTGCTCCTTTTGGCAACCATAATGGTAAGCCTTGGCCAACTTTCTGAGAGAAAGCAAATAGCTCAAGTTCTTTTCCTAATTTACGGTGATCACGGCGTTTAGCTTCTTCAAGAAGTTCAAGATATTCAGTTAGGTCTTTTTGTTTAGGGAAAGAAGTTCCGTAAACACGAGTGAGCTGTTTGTTTTTCTCATCACCTCTCCAGTAAGCACCAGCAACACTCATGATTTTTACAGCTTTGATAATTCCAGTATTCGGAATATGTCCACCACGACATAAATCAGTAAATGTTGCATGATCACAAAAAGTAATTGTTCCATCTTCAAGGTTTGAAATCAATTCGGTTTTGTAAACATTGTCTTTGTACATCTCCAAAGCTTCCGCTTTGCTTACAGGGCGCATTTTAAAATCGTATTTCCCTCTTGAGATTTCAAGAATACGGTCTTCGATCTTTTTAAAATCAGCTTCAGAAATTTTTTGATCTCCAAAATCAATATCATAGTAGAATCCATTAGCAATTGCAGGTCCAAGAGTTAATTTAATTCCAGGGTACAATTCCTCAAGAGCTTGTGCCATTACATGCGAAGTCGAATGCCAGAAAGCTTTTTTGCCTTCAGCATCATTCCAAGTATATAAAATAAGATTACCGTCGGTCGTTAATGGAGTTTCGGTTTCAATAGTTGTACCATTAAAAGATGCAGAAATCACATTTCTTGCAAAACCTTCGCTAATGTTTTTAGCGACCTCCATTGGAGTTACGCTCGAAGCGAACTCTCTAATTGACCCATCGGGTAAAGTAATCTTGATCATTGTTTATAATTTTGTGATGCAAATATAAGTGATTACTAAAATACATACAATATATATATGTATAAGATTGCTTTAATGTATAAGATACTTATTGTGTGACTTAGAAATGAAGTAGATTTCATTCTCACAACACGACAGTTTTTCAAAACCTGTCGGGTTTGTTTTTTATACATGTATATGTATAAAGTCGTACTATATAATATATAAGAGTAAGTTTTGTTTAGTTGAGCTAAGGTGAAGTTCTTTTGCAGGAGTAATTTTAGAATTTGCAATTTTAATATTTTTCAGGAGCTTAATCCCGCTATCCGTTGCAATCTTTTGCTTTTTAAAGGAAAAAACAAAAGGATTTCCACTGCTATCGGGGCTGGGGCACCAGTTTTCAGAAGAAAATTTCGGAAGGAAAAGACGTTTTCACAATAAAACACATTAAAAACCCAGCACCTTTGCGTGTTTTCGAGATCAAAAAGAGCGGGAAACAGGGCTTTGTGACTTGGCGTCTTCGCGGCAAAACAAGAGAAATAACAGCCAAATAAGGAAAACCCGTACAAGAATTAAAAAATTCTGGATCTGTAAAGAATCCGTTATCAGTTAGTTAAGAAAAAGATTGAAAAAAGAACAAAAAAAGGCGGATAAAAAGCTTGTATAACTGGATAAAGGTGCTACTTTTGCACCCGCAACAACGAAAGACGTTCATCGAAATACTGACAAGCACACTGGATGAGGGGAATAAATTTCCCGAAAAAAAAGTTCAGAAAAAGCTTGTGGGATTCGAAAGAAGCTTTTACATTTGCACCCCGCAAAACACGGAAAGTTCCTTGAAAGACTGGTAAGAAAAACAA
>NZ_WWEM01000041.1:29807-31733 GCF_019308285.1 Flavobacterium quisquiliarum | reverse complement strand
AGTTACCGTTCCGTCTGGATTCAATACCAGATATCCTTTTGGATCCGGTGTTGATTCTGTCAGTATTACATCTGCAGGATTTAGTTTTACTCCGTTTTTAGTATCATTGTCCAGAACATTTACCCCTAATGTCTGAGGAGTGTTTGATCCCGTAACTGATGCTACTGTATCCGGATTGGCTACTAAATCTCCTGCCGTAACCGGTACAACTGAGATTACCTGATCGCAGTTTCCTAAATTGTTATTGTCGCAGATTCTGTATTCTACATTGTAATTTCCTTTTGGAGTATTTGGAGCAACCGTAATTGTTCCGTTGGCATTCAATGTTAATCCTGTCGGCAATGTCCCGACAATGCTGATTGTTACTTCTCCAGGATTACTTCCTACAACAAATGGTTTTCCATCAAGGGTATCGTTTGCTGTTAATGAAGCTGTTGTTCCTCCCGTGCTTCCGTTGATTGATGCTGTCGTTTCTGTAACTGCATCAATAACCGGTGCAGTCACTGTCACAGTAACTGTATTTGATTTACAGTTGTCAGTATTCAGTTTTTCACAGATGGTATAAGTCAGTTCATAATCTCCTGCTGGTGCGTTAGCTCCAAGAGTTACCGTTCCGTCTGGATTCAATACCAGATATCCTTTTGGATCCGGTGTTGATTCTGTCAATATTACATCTGAAGGATTTAGTTTTACTCCGTTTTTAGTATCATTATCCAGAACATTTACTCCTAATATCTGTGGAGTATTTGATCCTGTAACCGATGCTACTGTATCCGGATTGGCTACTAAATCTCCTGCTGTAACCGGTACAACTGAAATTACAGAAGAACAGTTTACAGGATTAGCACCAACTTCACAAATTGAATATTCCACATTATAATTTGCTGCAGGTGTATTTGGAACAACTGTGATTGTTCCATTAGCATTTAAGGTTAATCCCGTTGGTAATGTACCAACAATACTAATACTTACTTGTCCAGGATTACTTCCTATACTAACTGGATTTTCATTTAATGTATCGTTCGTTGTTAATGCTATAGTTGTTCCACCTATACTTCCATTAATAGCAGTCGTTGTTTCTTTAACCGCTTTTATTTCGTTTACAACATCAACCGTAGCCGTAGCTGTTTTACAGTTGGCTGTATTTAATTCGCAGATTTCATAAACAATGCTGTAGCTTCCGCTTGGTGAATTGGCTGCAAGAGTAACCACTCCGGCTGCATCCACACTCAGTACGCCGTCTGTTTTTGGCGTTACTGTAGTATTATCCGCTGTAACGGCTGCTCCGTTTAAGGTATCATTTGTTTTAACGTTTCCAACAGTTACCGCTGTCGCGCCTGATGTTTTGGTTCCGAATGGATCTGCATTGGCACATAGAATTGAATTAATTTCAACTTCATCAGAAATCTCAGAAGCACAACTATTTAAAGTTGCTGTTACTTTATAAACTCCTTTTGTTGCTGTAACAACTCCTGTAGTCGTATTTAGTGTTGCTCCATTTGGACTTATTGTATAAGTATAAGAAGAATTATAATTTGTAATTGTAAAGTTTCCTGTAAATGTACTACAAGTAGGCTGATTTATAGAACCTAATATTGGTTTTACTGGATTTGTTGTTATTGTTACAACTACCGACGCCCTTGTACTCTCACAGCTGTTTGAGGTCTGGCTTACATAATAGGTTCCTGTTGCCAGAACAGTAGTGCCTGCAAGAGCAGAACCGCCTGTTGAGGCTGAATACCATTTATAAGATGCTCCAAGAGAAGCCAAATCTGCAATTGTTTTGTTTTCTGATGAACAGAAAGTCTGTGATGCAACAGTCGGTGCTGATGGTGTAGCATTTACCGTTACCGATACCGACGCTCTTGTACTCTCACATCCGTTTGAGGTCTGGCTTACATAATAGGTTCCTGTTGCCAGAACAGT
>NZ_WWEM01000041.1:0-29757 GCF_019308285.1 Flavobacterium quisquiliarum | reverse complement strand
AGAGAAGCCAAATCTGCAATTGTTTTGTTTTCTGATGAACAGAAAGTCTGAGCCGCAACCGTAGGTGCCGATGGTGTAGCATTTACCGTTACCGATACCGACGCTCTTGTACTCTCGCAGCTGTTTGAGGTCTGGCTTACATAATAGGTTCCTGTTGCCAGAACAATAGTACCTGCAAGAGCAGAACCGCCTGTTGAGGCTGAATACCATTTATAAGATGCTCCAAGAGAAGCCAAATCTGCAATTGTTTTGTTTTCTGATGAACAGAAAGTCTGTGATGCAACAGTCGGTGCCGATGGTGTAGCATTTACCGTTACTGATACTGACGTTCTTGAGCTTTCGCAACCGTCTGCAGAAGTCTGGCTAGCATAGTATGTTCTACTTGTCAAAACCGTACTACTGGAAAGAGCAGTACCACCTGTTGAGGCTGTGTACCATTTTATACCTGTTCCCGTAGCCGTTAGATTGCCTACGGTTCTATTATCTGCCGAACAGAAAGATTGTGCTGATGCAGTTGGTGCTGAAGGAGTCGGATTCACCGTAACAGTAGTACCTGCTGACTGAACGCTGGTACAGGTTCCGTTATTGTATGTAACGGTATAAGAGCCACTAACTGTTGCTGTGTATGATTGATTGGTTGCCCCTGTAATGGCTACTCCGTCCTTGTACCACTGGTTGCCTGATGCTGCAGATGATGTCAGGGTAACACTTCCCCCTGAACAGAATGTTCTAGCTCCTCCTGCTGTAATGGAAGGTGCTGATGGTGTCGGGTTTACCGTAACTGCTCCTGAGATAGTAGCTTCTGTACAAGGAGAAGTATGTCCAGCCGTTGTTATTATATAAGTACCTCCTGCTGTTGGAGTTCCTGAAATTGTTACCGTTTTTGCATTAGTATCAACAACAGAACTCAATCCTACTGGTAAATTAGAAACTATAGCATTTGATGCACTACCTCCAAAAGTATACACTGTTGTAGGAATTGAAGAACCTGTACAAACTGTAGGGTTTTGTGTACCGCTTGTACGAACAATTGTAGAAGCTGTATTTATAACAGCCGTAACCGCAATTCTAGATGATGCAGAGCAACCTGCAGCTGTAATAACATCTACATAATAAGTTGTGGTAGCTGATAAACTTTCTGTTGTAAAGTCTGTTCCTGTCCATAAAGAGGTAGTACTCGTTGGAGTTGCATACCAATTAATAGTTCCTGTTGATGCAGTAGCTTTTAAAGTAACTGATCCCGTTCCACATCTTGAAGCTTCAGTTGTAGAATTTATTGTAGGTATTGTATTTATTGTTGCTTTAACTTCGGTTCTTGTTGATGTTGTACAACCATTATCAGTCGCATCAACATAATAAGATGTTGTTGTCGTTAGACTTGGTGTTGTGAAACTTGTTCCTGTCCCCAAAGAAACAGTGCTTGTTGGAGTTGCATACCAATTAATAGTTCCTGTTGATGCAGTAGCTCCTAAAGTTACCGATCCTGCACCACAACGCGAAGCAGGTGTAGTACCTGTTATAGTTGGTCTTGGATTAATTACAAAATTAGTTGCAGTTCTACAACTTGAATTAGCAATGCAACTAGCATAATAAGTTGTTGTTCCTGGTGTATTTGTATTTACTAAACCTGAACCTGTAACACCTACTGGATTAAAAGAATAACCTGTGTAAATTGGCGAACCTCCCGTTGATGTTGTATACCATTCTACTCCTTCGACTGTATAACTTATAGTAACTTGAATATAAGCAACCGATGCAGTAGCATTACCAATACCAAGATTTCTAGTAAGGGTTGCAGATAAGGCAACACCAAAACTTACCGCATTAACATTCGTTGGTGTCAAAGTTGTACCCCACAAATCTGTTTCTCCTCCATAATTAGATGAAGCTGTATTATCAGTTGACCAAGCTGTATTTGTTTTTTTGTTATCCCCTGTAGGAGTAGTTCCTGTCTTAATTAAACTTACAACATTATCTGTAACATAATTACCAATACTTGAATTTGCGAAACGACCAATTGTTACTGAAACTCCTTTAATTGTAGCATTTGCAGGAATTGAAAAACCAAAATTATTTGCTACCAAATATCTGGTTGTACTAGTGCTATTATTACTAGCAATAGCATAGCCAGAACCATTTGATTCAATATTTGATGGATTTGACCAAGTAGTTCCACTACCACTTATACTTCCTTTTCCTTTTCTTGATTCAGAAGTAATTGAAACAGTACATGTTGATGTAGCTATCAAAGACCCCGTTCCATCCTGGCAAATAGTTACACTTGTAGTTGTTGGAGCATTAGTAACTGGATTAATAACTATCCCTGTATTAGCTGCTGAAGTACATCCTTGCGCATTTGTTGTTGCCACTTTATAAGTTCCAGGAACTAAAACAGAAAAAATCCCTGTCGTATTTCTTATTGGAGCAGTTGCTGGACTTGTACCTGTCAATGTATAACTTATCCCTGAACCATTTGTAGGTGTATTTACAGTTATAGTTCCTGTTGGAGTTCCACAAGTTGGTTGAGTGGTTGACACTGTAGGAGCTGCAGGCAACGCTAAAATAGTTATATCATCAGCAGTTGTACTATTTCCATTAAAGTTTACACCAGGTACATTAGCTTGATTGGCACCTTCATAAGTTTTATTGGCAGTACCATATCCATTTGTAAATGCCGTAATTCTTCTAGTAGAATTTGCAGTTGTACGTGTTGGATCTAAATACAAAGCTTGTGCGTTTGAGCTATGTGCACCTGAACTAATAGACGCTGCTACTTTTCCAACCAAAGTTATTGTAACAACTCCATTCTGAGCGATATTAAATCCTCCAAAAACTGGGTTGTTTGCTGTAGCCGTATTTGTTAAAGCACCAGACGGTCCAGAAGCATCTGTTGAATATGCAGCTGTAGCTGAATCAAATTCAATTCCAGCTGGAAAGCTAAAATCCAAAACAACTCCAGCAGCATTCCCTGCTCCTGTATTTTTTATTTGAACTTCGTATGAAATTTTCTCATCAATAGAATTACAAACCGACGTGGTCGTTAAAGCTTTTACTGTAGTGCCTAAAATAGGAAAACAATTTGCATTTACCTGTAAGTTTGGTGGTACATCTGCAACTGTAAACGTTGATGTGTAGCCCTCTAATCCATCCTTAGCTCCATGAGTAATTCCATTTCCTGCATTAGATTTACCGGCAGCACCTCCAAGAACATTAGAGGTAATAGTTACTGTTCCCGACAGATTATGGCAGACAATTCCACCACCACCACCACCACCTGGTCCGTGTTCATTATTCGCATCGTTTTCTGTATTTCCACCAGCTCCTCCTTTCGCTTCAACACGTATATTTGAAGTACTATTGTTAGAAACATTTAATAGAACGGTTCCTCCGGCTCCTCCTCCTCCGGCTCCATCTGGTGAACCAGAATAAGTTCCAGGAGCACCATTGCCACCATTGGCATAAATAAATCCGTTTCCTAAAACATTACCAGCATTAACTAAAATTATTGCTCCTCCAACACCTCCTTTTACACCACTCGAAGCATCATTCGCATCACCAGCTCCTCCACCGCCTCCCATAATAAGTCTTGGAAAAGTGGTAGTTGTAATATAAGATTTTGAACCTGGTCTTCCTGCTCCCGTTAAATCAGGGTAAGCAGCTCCGCCGCCACCTTGCCATCCAGCACCACCAAGACCTCCAAAACCTCCATTTCCACCACCACCTCCACCGGTGTTATGGTCATTTCCTCCACCTCCCGCATTAGCGGCTGCTCCTCTTCCTGAAGATCCTCCAGGCAGGCCTTCCTCAGCATTAACTACCTGATTAAAACCATCCCACATATATTTTGGGGTTCCCGCTATACCTTCGCCTTTTCCTGAAATATTCTCTTTAGTGTATTCTCCTACATAAGTAACAGCGTCATTAGCTCCAGAACCTGCTCTTGGGCTATACCCCCCTCTAAATCCTCTAGCACTTCCGTCTATACTATATCCAGCAAAATTGAATGTCCCTGAAACATTAAATGCAATAACACCACCTACTGCACCATTAAATGGCGGGGTGGTTATAGTAGCAGTAAGCGTTAAATTGGAATATTGAGGTACTCTAATAACCTGAAATGTTCTTTTCCCTCTTGTTGTAGTGGCGTTAGCATTGAAAAAACTGTTGAAGGCTCCTCCACCTGTACCTGTTCCCTTAAATGTTAAATTTCCTCCGCCTAGAGGAACATTACTGGTTGCAATTACATACTCAAAAATACCAGTATTACCTAAAGCTGTAAATCCAGTACCTCCTAAATAGTCAGGACCACTATTACTCGTTCCAGAACCATAATTAGCAGAATTTGAATAATCTATCGTCGCATCTTGCATTTGAATAATCAAAATCAAATCCCCGACTGAGATTGGAATTGTACCAAAACTGTTATTGTGTGAGTCTGCGGTTGGTACACTTCCTAGTAAAATAGATTGTGCTCCTGCATTCAATGTAACATTTCCATTAATTGGATAATAGGTATTTACAGAATTAGTTACAGCAACTGGTCCGTCAACCCCTGGAGTTCCACAGACTTGCGCAAATAAAGACAATGGTGTTAGTACAAATAAAACAAAAAAGATTAGTCTGAAAAATCCAGACTGGCTTAAAGTAAAGTTACGCATAGACAACTTGAGTTTGTGGAACAGAAATATAAGACGCTGAAAAACTGATGATCGTTTTTAGCATATAGGTGAAATACGAAAAATTGTAAAAATTGGATTTTGTTTGGCTGAAAAAAGTCTTTTCAATACCGAAAAAGTAAAGTTTTACCATAAGTCTTTCATAGCATAAGACAGACCTAAATAGTCGTCTCAGGATTAAATTAGTAGTTTTGGAGCTACGAAACTATAGGAAAGACTAGGTTTCCGACGATATTAGTCGATAAACTGCAAAGAAAGTCGTCGAACAACATAATTTAACAAGTGTTCATAACTTTGTGATGTTAAAAACGTAAAGATTTGACAATGAAGAGCTCATAATTTCTTAAAGAATTATGAATAAATCAAATTCTTACAGAAAACATTGACAAAAAGTTAAAAATTGTAAGATTTAAAAATAAGCTTTAACTTACAAAAAAATACACAATTAACTGAAATACAAATATTTAAAAACTCAACCTAAAAACTTAATATTACGTTTAAGTCCCTCAAACTTTGTTCTTTTAATGGGAGAGTTTTTAAAAACAAGTTTAAATGTTTCTTCAGTTATTTCAATCCAGTCTTTTTTTGTAAAAGAGAGTAAATCTGGATTAGGATTAAATAAAGGTTCTGAGTGAGATTTAGAAAATCGATTCCATGGGCAAACATCTTGACAAGTATCACAGCCAAACATCCAATCATCAAATTTTCCTTTCATTTCCTGAGGGATATTTTCTTTTAATTCGATAGTATAATACGAGATACATTTGCTTCCATCAACCACGTAGGGCGCAACAATTGCTTGAGTAGGACATGCATCGATACAAGCGGTACAGGTTCCGCAGTGATCTGTTACTGCATGATCATATTCTAAATCTAAATCAATGATAAGTTCAGCTATAAAGTAAAAAGAGCCTACTTTTTGAGTAATTAAATTGCTGTTTTTTCCTATCCATCCTAAACCGCTTTTTGCTGCCCAAGCCTTATCTAAAACCGGAGCCGAATCAACAAAAGCACGTCCTGAAACTTCGCCAATATTCTCTTGAATTGAGTGCAAAAATTCTTTTAATTTATCCTTAATCACAAAATGGTAATCTTGTCCATAAGCATATTTTGAAATTTTAAAGCTCTCATCATTTTGAGCTGAATCTGGATAATAATTGAGTAAAAGAGAAACCACACTTTTACCATCATCAACCAATAAAGTAGGATCCAAACGTTTGTCGAAATGATTCGCCATATAAGCCATCTGACCATTATAGTTGTTGTTTAGCCATTTTTCGAGCCTTGGTGCTTCTTGTTCGAGAAATCCTGCCTTGGATATTCCACAAGAAAGAAAACCAAGTCTTTTAGCTTCAGCTTTTATAAACTTTGTATATTTCTCTTTAGAATCAATCATTATCTCTCAGAAAAAACAACTTTTACACCAACAGGTTTTAAGGTAATTAGTGGATTAAAATTAACATCGGTTCCAACCGAAGTAATCTTATACTTTTTGATAATATAAGAAACAGCCAAGCACATTTCGTAAATAGCAAAACCAGCACCGATACACATTCTCGGTCCAGCGTCAAAAGGATAGAAATACTGCATGGATCGTTTTTTTTGTTCTCCTAAAAAACGTTCCGGAATGAACATATCCGGATTATTCCAATATTTAGGATTTCTATGTAATTCATAAAAAGAAACCCCGATCAAAGTACCCTCTTTTATATTAAATCCGGCCAAAGTATCATCTTCAACATTCTGGCGATCTGTAATCCAAGCTGGAGGATATAAGCGCATTGATTCGTTTAAAACGGCATTGGTATAAGTCATTTTTTGAAGTTGTTCAACAACGTCATAAGTTTCAGATTCAATCATTAAAATTTCTTCTAAAACCTTTTGCTGTACTTCGGGATTATTACCTAACAAATACAAAGTAAAAGTTAGGGCATTAGCAGTTGTTTCATGTCCCGCAATAAATAGGATTTTTATTTCATCTATTAATTGTTTTACAGACATTCCTTCACCAGTATCTTCATATCTGGTTTCCAATAACATATTAAGCAAATCATTAAATTCCTCTTTTGAAGCATTTCTAACTTCAATAATTTCCCTGATAATGTTATTATTTTCTTCTGCTAATTGGAGATGTTTTTTTACTTGCCCGCTAATAGAAAACCACCAAGCTTTATGCGGAAGTCTAATTTCTTTAATCAAAAAGTTTTGAACTTCTTCAATAATAAATTTTATTCGATTTAGCTTTTCATCTGATATTGAAAACTCAAATAGAGATTTAGCTACAACATTAAATGCTAGCTCACTCATTACAGGAAAAAGATCCAATTTTTCATCAGTTTTAATCTGATCTAATTCTGAAATAATGGTCGTTTTCATGTTTTCAACCAACTGATTCATTTTTTGTTTATGAAAAGCCGGCTGAATAAGTCTTCTCTGTTTTAACCAAAAATCACCATCAACAGTCAAAAGTCCTTTTCCAAGATATTTTGAAAGATAAACGGATTGAAATTTAGATTTATGATAGTTCTTTTGATTCTTTTGTAGAATATACTGAGCTACTTCATTGTCTCGCGACAAAATAATATGTCTTGAACTTCCAATTTTGATAGAAAAAGAATCCCCAAACTTTTTGAAATATTTCTCATGGTAAGGTATAGGATTTCTTCGAACTCCTTCTGCATCTAAAAAGAACCTAAGAATAGAAAGTTTTGGCGGGTAATTATATTTTGTTTTAAAAGACATTTTATTTGAATTAAAACAACTCTCCCTGATTGTTCATATTTATCTTTCCGAGATGCTTATAAGCTTTATCCGTCACTTCTCTTCCGCGTGGTGTACGCATAATAAATCCCTCTTGAATCAAGAAAGGTTCGTAAACCTCTTCAATCGTTTCACTACTTTCAGATACGGCAGTCGCCAAAGTAGATAGACCAACTGGTCCACCCTTAAATTTATTAATGATAGTCAATAATATCTTATTATCCATTTCATCAAGACCATGAGCATCTACATTCAACGCTCTTAACGCATATTTAGAAATTTCAATGTCAATAGTTCCATTACCCTTTATCTGTGCAAAGTCTCTAACTCTTCGCAATAAGGCATTAGCAATACGAGGAGTTCCACGACTACGACCAGCAATTTCAATAGCGGCTTCAAGATCAATCGGCATTTTTAATATACCCGCACTTCGTTCAACAATTGTTGTTAAAAGTTCAGTAGAATAATATTGTAAACGAGAAGAAATTCCAAAACGTGCCCTCATTGGAGCAGTCAATAATCCTGAACGAGTTGTAGCTCCAATAAGCGTGAATGGATTCAAATTAATTTGAACCGTTCTGGCATTTGGTCCCGATTCGATCATGATATCAATTTTAAAATCCTCCATAGCCGAATACAAATATTCTTCCACAACAGGACTTAAACGATGAATCTCATCAATAAATAATACATCTCTTTCGTCTAGATTTGTCAATAAACCAGCTAGATCACCAGGCTTATCCAAAACAGGCCCAGAAGTAATTTTAATGCCAACCTGAAGTTCATTGGCCAAAATATTAGCTAAAGTCGTTTTTCCAAGACCTGGAGGTCCATGGAACAAAGCATGATCAAGCGCTTCTCCACGTTGGTTCGCAGCAGCAACAAATACTTTTAGGTTTTCCAAAACCTGATCTTGTCCTGCAAAATCATCAAATGACAGCGGACGCAATCTTTTTTCAAGATCTAATTCTTCTGAGTTGTATCCTTTTGTTGTAGGATCAAGATTTTCGTTCATTCTACAAAGATATAGAAAGTAATTAGTTTTGTAAAATGGTAAAATTGAACGTTTAGAATTTTAACTAAATAAAAAAGACCGTCATCAGTGACGGTCTTTCATTATTTTTTTAGTGGTGTAAAACTTCTTCACCTTCTTTCATTGGTACATTTTGAGGAACAAAATCTACATCATGATTTGGGTTACTGTAGTCATACGGCCAACGGTATACATGAGGAATTTCTCCTGGCCAGTTTCCGTGGATATGCTCAACTGGAGTAGTCCACTCTAAAGTTGTAGATTTCCATGGATTTTGAACTGCTTTCTTACCGTAGAAAATACTGCTAAAGAAGTTGTATAAGAATACTAACTGGAATGCACCTCCTACAAGAGCGAACGTAGTAATTAAAACATTCACGTTTTGTAAATCATCAAATAATGGGAAGTTAGTATTTGTATAATAACGTCTTGGTAGACCAGCTAATCCGATAAAGTGCATTGGGAAGAAAACTCCATAAGCACAAACTGCTGTAATCCAGAAGTGAATATAACCTAAGTTTTTGTTTAACATTCTTCCGTACATTTTAGGGAACCAGTGGTAAATACCAGCAAACATTCCGTAAAGTGCAGAAATCCCCATTACTAAGTGAAAGTGAGCAATTACGAAGTAAGTATCATGAACGTTAATATCTAAAGTACTATCTCCTAAAATAATCCCTGTTAAACCTCCTGTAATGAAAGTAGAAACCATTCCAATAGAGAACAACATTGCAGGGTTGAATTGTAAGTTACCTTTCCATAAAGTTGTAATCCAGTTGAATGCTTTTACAGCAGAAGGGATTGCAATCAATAAAGTTGTAAAAGTAAATACAGATCCTAAGAAAGGATTCATACCTGAAATAAACATGTGGTGACCCCAAACGATAGTAGATAAGAATGCAATTGCAAGAACTGACATAATCATCGCTCTGTATCCGAAGATTGGTTTACGAGAGTTCGTAGCCATAATTTCAGAAACAAGACCCATAGCTGGTAAAATTACGATGTAAACCTCAGGGTGACCTAAGAACCAGAATAAGTGCTCAAACAATACAGGAGAACCACCTTGGTAGTGTAAAACCTCTCCTGCAATATAAATATCAGATAAGAAGAATGAAGTACCAAAACTTCTATCAAAAATCAATAATAACGCAGCAGATAATAATACTGGGAATGAAATAACACCAATAATAGCTGTTACGAAAAATGTCCAAATTGTAAGTGGAAGTCTAGTCATAGACATCCCTTTAGTTCTTAAGTTAAGAACTGTAACAATGTAATTTAAAGATCCCATCAAAGAAGATGCGATGAAAATAGCCATAGATACTAACCATAAAGTCATACCAGTTCCAGATCCAGGAATCGCTTGTGGTAAAGCACTTAATGGAGGGTAAATTGTCCATCCTGCAGAAGCTGGACCAGCTTCAACAAATAAAGAACATAACATTACAACAGCAGACAAGAAAAATAACCAATATGAAATCATATTCATGAATCCAGAAGCCATATCTCGCGCTCCAATCTGAAGTGGAATAAGTAAGTTACTAAAAGTTCCACTCAAACCTGCCGTCAGTACAAAGAATACCATGATGGTACCGTGAATTGTAACTAAAGCTAAATAAATATCATTTGCCATTACACCATCAGGTGCAAATTTATCTCCTAATAAAACATTAAATATCTTAAAAGACTCTTCTGGCCACGCCAATTGCATTCTAAAAAGCAAGGACATTGCAATACCAATTACTCCCATAACAATACCAGTAATCAAGTATTGTTTAGCAATCATTTTGTGATCAATACTAAAAATATATTTAGTAATGAACGTGTCTTTATGATGATGTTCGTGCTCGTGATCGTGTCCGTGATCGTGATCGTGCGCTTCTGCTGACATATATGTGTACTTTAAATTTTCTAAATAATATTATTTCATTGCAACTTTAGCTACAGCTGCTTTAACAGTATCAACAACAGCTTTAACCGTGTCAATTACTTTAGCAGTAGAATCTGTAGTTGGTGCAGCTCCTTCAGCTGGTTTCTCAGCAGCTTTTGCAGCTGCGATATCCTGTGCTAAAGTAGTTTTTTCACTTAACCATTTTTTATAGTCTTCTGGAGTATCTACAACAACCTTCATTTGCATATTGTAGTGAGAAGCTCCACAAATTTTATTACATAATAATAAATAATCAAATGTGTAAGGATCTAAAGCTGTTCCTCCTTTTGCAACTAATTCAATACTTTTTTCAGCTCTAAGTTTGTTGATGTTTGCAACTTTCTCAACCATAAATGGCATCTCTCTGTATTCAGCAGTAGTATAAGTTGGAACAAAAGCAAATTCAGTAACCATACCTGGAACACAGTTCATTTGTGCTCTAAAGTGAGGAAAGTATGCTGAGTGCAATACATCCTGAGAACGCATTTTAAAATGAACTTTTTTACCTTTAGGAATATGTAATTCTGAAACTACAATATCATCTTGAGCATTTTTATCAGACATATCAACACCTAATGTGTTTACTCCTTCAATCAAACGTACGTTAGCTTTTCCTAAAACATTATCTTGACCTGCATATCTAGCAGTCCATTTAAATTGCTGAGCATATAATTCAATCTCGATTACATCTTCGTCTTTATCAACGAACATAATGTTATTCCAAGCATACAATCCATAAAGAATCAAACATGCTAAAACAACAGATGGAATGATACTCCAAATTGCTTCTAATTTATTACTATCAGCAAAGAATAATGCTTTTTTATCTTTATTTCCTTTGTATTTAAAAGAAAACCAGTATAATAAACCTTGAGTAATAACTTGAACTGTAAAGATCAAAACCCAAGTAATATTCATTAAATTATCTACTAAACCACCATGCTCAGAAGCAGGAGTATGAAGCGCCAAATTACCCCATTTTAGTAAACCGTAAATCGTAAATATATAAATGAAAGCTAAAAAGCCAAACATAATATATCCCTGAACGTTATTGTCATTATCTGATGCAACCTGAGAATCATCAGAAGACGATCCCACCTGAGTAAGGTCAAATATCTTCGTCAATTGCCATAATGCAACCGCTAATAAAACTAAAACTATAATTACCAACAAACTTGTCATCTGTTTACTTCTTTAAATATTAATAATGAAAATGTTTACTTTCTTCAATGAAAGGATTTCTTTTTGCAAGCAAAGGAGATTTAGTTAATGCAGTAAATACAACAAATATAAATAAACCTAAGAAGAAAAGAATCGATGCAATTTCAGGAACTCCAATAAACCATTTGTCTCCAACTGTACCCGGCATAATCATATTAAAGAAATCAACATAATGACCTAATAATATCACAATACCTGCCATTACAACAACCCAATTAAGGCGTTTGAAATCAGTATTGATTAATATTAATAATGGGAAAACAAAGTTCATAACAACCGCTCCAAAGAAAGGAAGGTTATATAATTGAATTCTTGTTACAAAATAAGTTACCTCTTCAGGGATGTTAGCATACCAGATCAACATGAACTGAGAGAACCATAAATAAGTCCAGAATACACTGATACCAAACATGAATTTAGCTAAATCGTGAATATGGCTGTTATTTACATACTCTAAATATCCTTTAGATTTTAAGTAAATCGTAACTAAAGCTATAGTTGTAATACCACTTACAAAGAAAGATGCGAATACATACCAAGCAAACAAAGTACTGAACCAGTGTGGATCAAAAGACATAATCCAATCCCAAGCCATGATAGACTCAGAAACGATAAAGAATACTAAGAATCCAGCAGAAGCTTTGAAATTCTTCTTATAGTAAAGATCATCATTAGCCTCATCTTGAGCTAAACAGTTCTTTCTAGAAAAGTGACGGTAAATATTCCATCCTAATAAAAAGATAAAAGCTCTTACAATCCAGAAAGGGAAATTTAAATATCCTGATTTTCCAGCAATGATAGCATCATAATTTGGACTACCTGGAACAGTTACATCTTTTCCTAACCATACGAAAATATGATTAAAGTGTAATCCACATAAAACTAAAATAATAAAGAAAATTACAGAACCAGCCGGTAAATAAGCTGTAATACCTTGCATTACTCTAAATAAAACTGGAGACCAACCTGCTTGAGCAACTTGTTGAATAGCATAAAAAGCTAAAACTCCCATTGAAAGTAGTAAAAAGAAAATACAAGCTACATATACTGCAGACCAAGGTTTATTTTGCAATTGGTGCAATACATGTTCTAAATGTTTTTCGTGCTCATTTGCACCAGAAACTTCAGCATGTCCTGCTGCTTTGTGAGCATCATGTAATGCTTCAGCAGCTTCATGATGACCTGCTTCTTTGTGAGATGCCTCCGCTTTCTCTTCATGTGCAGCACCATGAGAACCATGTTCATCTGCAGCTAGTATTTTTTCAACTTCTTGAATATCTTTTGGCGCACTTAAAAAACCATACCCAATTCCTAATAAACCAACGGCCATTAAGATGATAGAAAAAGTTTTTAATTTACTTGAAAATGTATACATATCTATTACGATCAGTTTGTTCAACAATTATAATTGGCTTTTTAGTTTCAGAACATAGTCAGCAACTAACCAACGTTCGTGAGCACTTAATTGATTTGCATGTGAACCCATTGCATTTAAACCATAAGTCTCAACGTGAAAGATACTTCCTTCAGTGATCTCTCTGTCTTTATAGCTAGGTACTCCAAGAAATTTCTCTCTTTCAACCAATTTACCTTTACCGTTACCAGTTGCACCATGGCAACTGATACAGTAAATTTCGAAAAGTTCTTTCCCTTTTCCAGAATTTTTTTCTTCTTCTGTTAAAGGCGATTTCAAATTAGCTTTCGCTGCTTCATAACCAGCAGTTGAATTTTCATATTCATAAGGTTCAAAACCTCTATTGATAGTTCCTGCAACAGGAAGCTGTCCTTCTTTTCCTCCCTTAAATATTTTAGCTTCTGTATATGGCTCGTAAGCTACAGACTCATACATATTTGGGAAATACTGATAGTTTGGTGCCGAATTATTGTGGCAAGATGAAACTAAAATAGTTAAACCAACTAATAGTGTTATTTTATATATCTTTTTCATAGCTCCAATTAATTCTTTTCAATTACTTTAACTTCAACAGCTCCAGTTCCCTCAAAGAAAGATACTAATTCTGCTTCGTTATCATTTACTGCAACTTCCATCAAGAAATGGTCATCAGTTGTTCTTACATCTGGATTTTCAGCTTCTTTGAAAGGCCATAATCTACTTCTCATATAGAAAGTGATTACCATTAAGTGAGCAGCAAAAAATACTGTCATCTCAAACATAATAGGCACAAAAGAAGGCATATTCTGAATGAAACTGAAACTTGGTTTACCACCAATATCTTGTGGCCAGTCATGAATCATGATGTAGCTCATCATAGTTGTAGCAACAGAAATACCAACACATCCATATAAGAAAGCACATATTGCTAATCTTGTTGGTGCTAATCCCATGGCTTTATCCAATCCGTGAACCGGGAACGGAGTAAAAACCTCTTCAATATGATGATGAGCAGCTCTAGTTTTCTTTACTGCACTCATCAAAACGTCATCGTCATTATAAATGGCGTATATAACTTTATTACTCATGATGTGAATCTTTACTGTTTGCTCTTTCTCTAATATAATTATCTCCTGTTCCTTTCAAAATTGTTTTAACCTCTGCCTGAGCAATTACAGGGAATGTTCTAGAGTACAATAAAAACAATACGAAGAAGAAACCAATTGTTCCAATGAAAATTCCGATATCAACAAATGTTGGTGAGAACATTGTCCAAGAAGATGGAAGGTAATCTCTATGTAAAGAAGTAACAATAATTACGAATCTTTCGAACCACATTCCGATGTTTACTACAATCGAAATGATGAATGAGAACATGATACTAGTTCTTAATTTTTTGAACCACATGAACTGAGGAGAGAACACGTTACATGTCATCATCGACCAATATGCCCACCAGTAAGGTCCAGTAGCTCTATTTAAGAATGCATATTGCTCATACTCTACTCCTGAATACCAAGCTACAAATAACTCAGTGATATAAGCTACACCAACAATAGATCCAGTAATCATGATAATGATGTTCATTAACTCGATATGTTGTAATGTGATATAAGCCTCAAGATTAGAAACTTTTCTCATAACGATCAACAAGGTATTTACCATCGCGAATCCAGAGAAAACCGCTCCAGCAACGAAGTACGGAGGGAAAATTGTTGTATGCCATCCAGGAATTACAGAAGTAGCAAAGTCCATAGATACAATTGTGTGTACAGAAAGTACAAGTGGGGTAGCTAAACCAGCTAATACTAAAGATACTTCTTCAAAACGCTGCCAGTCTTTTGCTCTACCGCTCCATCCAAAACTTAAGATAGAATAAACTCTTTTGTTAAATGGGGTTATAGCTCTATCACGAAGCATTGCGAAGTCAGGTAATAAACCAGTCCACCAGAAAACCAATGAAACTGAAAGATAAGTTGAAATCGCGAATACGTCCCAAAGTAATGGTGAGTTAAAGTTTACCCAAAGAGATCCAAACTGGTTTGGAATAGGTAATACCCAGTATGCTAACCATGGACGTCCCATGTGAATGATTGGAAATAGACCTGCTTGAACTACTGAGAAGATAGTCATTGCTTCCGCAGAACGGTTAATAGCCATTCTCCAACGTTGACGGAAAAGTAATAATACCGCAGAAATTAATGTTCCGGCGTGACCAATACCTACCCACCAAACGAAGTTAGTGATATCCCAAGCCCAACCAACTGTTTTATTTAATCCCCATGTTCCGATACCGGTAGATACGGTGTAAATTATACAACCTAACCCCCAAAGGAAGGCTACTAATGCGATTGTAAATACAATCCACCATTGTTTATTTGCAGGTCCTTCAACAGGCGCTGCCACATCTACAGTTACATCGTGATATGATTTATCACCTATAACTAAAGGTTTTCTAATGGGTGCTTCGTAATGAGACGACATAATCCTTTATATTGTTTCTTAATTAATAATTTTACTAAGTATTTCTAACTTTTACATGATAGAAAACATTTGGCTTTGTACCAACATGCTCTAATAAGTGGTATGCTCTTTCGCTTTCAGCAAGTTTCGCAACTTCACTTTCTTTATCATTTACATCTCCAAAGACCATAGCTCCAGAAGAACAAGCTGCAGAACAAGCACAAGCATTGTTGAACTCATCTTTTGCCACTACTCTACCTTCACGTTTTGCCTGAAGAATTACAGCTTGAGTACTTTGGATACAGAAAGAACATTTTTCCATAACACCACGAGAACGAACGTTTACGTCTGGGTTTAATACCATACGTCCTAAATCGTCATTCATATGATAATCGAATTCACTATTCTTGTTGTATAAGAACCAGTTGAAACGACGTACTTTATAAGGACAGTTGTTTGCACAGTAACGAGTACCAACACATCTGTTGTAAGCCATGTGGTTTTGACCTTGACGACCGTGAGATGTAGCAGCTACAGGACAAACTGTTTCACAAGGAGCGTGGTTACAGTGCTGACACATTACTGGTTGGAATGCTACTTGTGGATTTTCTCCAGGGTTTTCCATTTCATTAAATGTAGATAATGAACTAGATAAACCAGCGATTCCTTCTTTTCTTTCATTATCACCTTCGAAAGTGCTTTCAGAAGAATAGTATCTATCGATACGTAACCAGTGCATATCACGGCTTCTTCTAACTTCTGCTTTACCTACAACTGGAACGTTGTTCTCTGCGTGACAAGCAATAACACAAGCACCACATCCAGTACAAGCATTTAAGTCAATTGAAAGATTAAAGTGGTGACCAGTTGTACGATCAAATGATTCCCAAAGGTCAACCGTAGAAGCTTCCACTTCTTGGTGATCTAAAGATACCATTGGTTTTTCATTCCAATGTTCTGCATCTTCAGTATTGAATATTTTTAAAGTAGTTTCTTTAATGATATCTCCTCTACCCATTAAAGTTTTCTGACCTTGAACACAAGCAAACTCATGCTCTCCACCAGCTTTAACGATAGAAACAGATTGAACACCATTAAATCCTTTATATAAAGCGTAAGCATTTAAACCTACTTGCATTTCTTCTTTTAGAGAAGCTTTACGTCCGTAACCAACAGCTAAACCAATAGTACCAACTGCTTGACCTGGCTGAACAATAACTGGAACATTTTCCAATTTAACTCCATCAGCAGTTGTAATAGTAGCGTAACTACCATTTAGTCCACCATTTGCAACGATTTCATTTGATAAACCGATTTTTTTAGCATCAGCATTTGAAACTGTAACGTAGTTATCCCAAGAAACTCTTGTAATTGGATCTGGAAACTCTTGCAACCAAGGGTTGTTTGCTTGTTGTCCATCTCCCATACCTGTTTTAGTATACAATACTAATTCATACTCTCCAGCAGATTTAGATTTTGCAACAGCATTTGCAGCAGAAGCAGCATCAATAGCACCACCAGACAAAGCAACAGATCCAAGAACTGCTACACCATCATGCAATACCTTATTCCAAGAAGATCCTGCAGTATAAGCTCCAGAATTAACTTTTACGTAATCATAAAAAGTACCAGCTGTACCATTCAATGATAATAAAACATCTTGAAATTGTTTTGTATTGAAAATTGGACGGATAGTTGGCTGTGTTAAACTGTAAGTCCCACTTGTTATCTCCACATCACCCCAAGATTCTAAGTAATGAGGAGCTGGAGCAGCAACTGTAACAATTGATGCAGTCTCATCTTCTTTTAATGCAAAAGCAACAGAAGTTTTAACTTTTTTCAATCCAGAAACAAACGCTTCTGAATCAGCTAATGTATAAACTGGATTTACACCACTCATAATTAAAGTATGAACACTTCCTGCATTCAAATCTTTAACCAACTGTGCAACAACAGCATTAGAACCTTTTCTAATTTGTCTTGCTCCAGCAGTACTAAAAGCTTCACTAGCCAATATTTGATTGATAGCTAAAACTAATAATTGAGCATTTTTATCTTCAATTCCAGATACTAAAACTCCTTTTGATCCAGCAGCTTTAAGCTGTTGTGCAGCTTTTACTACTTCAGCTTTAGCATTTCCTTCTAAAGCAACAGGAACAGAAGCACCCGCAATAATGTTATAAATTTGAACTAAAGCTTGTTTTTGAGCAGCTGTAGTCATTGGAACACGCTTGTCAGCAGCAGCTCCAGATAATGTCATGTTTGATTCAAACTGGAAGTGACGAGACATTTTTCCGTTTTGAGGAATACGTCCTTTTGCATATCCAGAATCGTATCCACCACCTTGCCAATCTCCTAAGAAATCAGCTCCAACAGATACAATTAAAGAAGCTTTTGAAAAATCGTAATCCACTAAAGCTCTTTGTCCGTATACCGCCTCAAAAGCATCTAAAGCTTCAGATGAAGAAACCGCATCATATACAACGTGCTTAGCATTTGGATTTTTAGCAATAAACTCAGCAATTAATTTTTCTGTAGATGGACTTGCTAAAGTATTAGTTAACAATACAACCTGACCTCCTTTAGCTTTTGCATCAGCTAAACTTGATTTGATTTTTAAATCAACAGCAGACCAAGTAGAGTTTTTACCTTCTACTTTTGGCTCTTTCAAACGACCACTATCATACAATCCTAAGATAGATGCATGAATTCTAGCGTTTGCAGCAAATTTAGCTCCTGCAATTGTATTGTTTTCAATTTTAATTGGACGACCCTCACGAGTTTTAACCAAAAGGTTTGCAAAATCAAAACCATCAAAAACGGTAGTTGCATAATAATCTGCAACACCAGGAATGATTTGCTCTGGTTGTAATACATAAGGGATAGACTTGTGAACCGGACCTTCGCAAGCAGCTAAAGTAACAGCTGCAGTACTAAACCCTACGTACTTTAAAAAGTCACGACGTGAAGTCCCAGATGTAGATAAAGCCTCAGCGTTACCCAAAAACTCATCAGTAGGAATTTCTTCAACAAATTCGTTATTTCTAAGCGCCTCAACAATAGAGCTGTTTTCTAGCTCCTCAACACTTTTCCAGTATTTTTTGTTTGATGACATTGTATATATATATTAAAATCTTAATAAATCGATTAATAGTGGCATTTACCGCATTCTAAACCTCCCATTTGCGCTGCAGTTAATTTCTCTACACCGTATTTTTTAGAAAGTTCAGCATGAATCTTATCATAGTAAGCGTTACCTTCCATCTTAACATCAGTTTTTCTATGGCAATCAACACACCATCCCATTGTTAATTTAGAGTATTGCTTCATGATTTCGAATTCTTGAACTGGACCGTGACAAGTTTGACATTCAATTCCAGCAACAGAAACGTGTTGTGAGTGATTGAAGTAAACAAAATCAGGAAGATTATGAATACGAACCCATTTTACAGGCATTGTTTTTCCAGTATAAGCCTGTTTAGTCTTATCCCATCCAACAGCATCATATAATTTTTGGATTTGAGCATCGTAAAATGCTTTGCTGTACTCAGGAGTAGCAGTAGTTTCAGCAACCTCAGAAATATTTTTATGACAGTTCATACAAACATTTAATGAAGGAATACCAGCTGTTTTACTTACACGAGCAGCAGAGTGGCAATATTTACAATTGATTTCGTTATCACCAGCGTGAATTTTGTGAGAGTAGTGAATTGGCTGAATTGGCTCATAATTTTGATCTACACCTACCTGCATTAAGTAACCGTATACAAAATAACCACTAGCCAAAAGCAAAAAGATTGCAGATACCAAAACCAAGAATTGGTTTTTAGCGAAAGCTTTCCAGATCGGAAGCCTAGCTTCTTTTGGAGCAACCTCAATACCGTTTTTATTTGCAACTTTAGTCAATACTTTGTTCACCATGAACAACATCACAACTAAAATAGCCATAACAAGAGCAAGAGCTCCTAAAATAATATTGTTTGAAATTCCACCACCATCAACATTAGTACCTGGAGGTGTTGCAGGACCAGCAGTAGCAGGCTCAGCTTTAGGCTGAGAAGTATATGCTAAAATATTATCAATATCTCCTTCAGACAATTGAGGAAAAGAAGTCATAACAGCTTTGTTATTTTCCTCAAAAAGTTTAACAGCAACAGGATCACCTGACTTAATCATGTCAGAACTGTTATGCACCCACTTGTAAATCCAAGCTTTATCATGCTTATCAGCAACCCCTCTTAAAGCAGGGCCAGTTGACTTAGCATCTAATTTGTGACATGCAGCGCAATTTGCATTAAAAAGTTCTTTCCCTTTTACTGGATCACCGCCTCCTGCAGCTGGAGCAGCAGCCGCTGCTTCAGGCGCCGCCGGAGCAGCAGCATCTTGAGCAAATGAAGTTAGGGAGAAAATTAACGTCAGCGATAAGCCAAACAGCAATTTTCTTGAGATCGAATTATGGTTACCCACCTTTTTCATATAGTATAAATAATTGTCTACTAATTTTTGGTATGATTTTTTCTGTACTAAACTCAGGAAAAATCTATACCCTCTTTTAAAACTTGCACAAAAATACGACTTATGAACTATTCTCAAAACCTTAAAATACCCTTAAATATCAATTTATATCAATTCTAAATAATATTAAAATTTTACACTCAAACTTTAAATAGTATTTTTGCATAAAAACCATCACATTATGAGAATTTTAAGTCCCTCTAAAAGCCTTTTATTAACAATTACAACGATTGCTTTTGCGCACAATATTAACGCACAAGATCAAAATTTAACATTGAATCAAGACCCTAAATTCGAGCAATTGTTAAATGAAAAGCGTAAAATTAACACGTCAATAAATACAAACGATACTTATAGAATCCAAATCTTCAGCGGTAAAAGCGATGAAGCCAAAAAGACACTTTCGGATTTTAAAAGAGAAAACCCAAGTATTGACGGAACCATCATTTTCAGCACTCCAAACTACAAAGTAATAGTTGGCAACTTCAAAACTAGAATTGAAGCCGAAAGGAATCTTGCTGAGATTAAAAACAGATACAAAAGCGTTTTCTTACTTAAGCCTGGAAAATAATTTTTTTCAAAAACCACAAAAAAAGCGAGATAATTATCTCGCTTTTTTTGTACATTCTTAAGAGGGTTAAACTAAAATCAGAAAAATCCTAATTCACAACCTTTATTCCGTTTGCCATAAATCTTATTTCTTCTTTAGGCGTTTTTATCGCATCTATTTCTGCTTTAGATTTTTTAGCATCTTTTGCATAATGCTTCAATTCTTCTACCGAAGTAACTTTCTTTTCTGCCACACCTTCTAAAACAACATTTTTTCCTTTTGCTGCTGTAGGAACAAAAAACGCATAATCTTTCATTTTAACAAAAAAAGAAGAACTATCTTCCGTCTTAATACTAATCCAGCACCCTCTTTTAGGACAAACCGCTGTTACCTCTCCTTTTACAGCAACATTTTCAATCCTATCTTCTTTCTTTAATTTATCTTCCAATTTATCAACAGAAATAGCATTTTTCAAAGACACCTCTGAAATATCCGTACCATAATAATCCCCAACTAATGCATTTCCAGGCGGAGGAGAAGGCTTTTCAACATCTTCTTGGGCAAAACAAAAAGACGAAACACTTAACAGCAAAGCTGCCATATATAAACTTAATTTCATATTTTATCCATTTAATTTAATCAAAAATAAGATTAAAAATTGACATTTATTACCGCCACAACAACAAAACCAATATCTCATAAACAAAAAAAGTCCCAACTAACATTGGGACTTTTAAATATATTTATTAAATATTATTTCAATTTCTTTTTGATTGCTACTTCGTGGTAAGCCTCAATAATATCATTGATTTCGATATCATTAAATCCTTTAATCTGAATACCACAATCATAACCTTTCGTTACTTCTTTAACATCATCTTTGAAACGTTTTAAAGCAACTAATTCACCTGTATGAACTACAACACCATCTCTAATAACTCTAATTTTAGAAGTTCTTAAGATTTTACCATCTGTTACCATACAACCAGCAATCGAACCTACTTTAGAAATTTTGAAAATCTCACGGATCTCAGCATTACCTAAAACTTCTTCTTTCATTTCTGGCGCTAACATTCCTTCCATTGCATCTTTCAAGTCATCGATAGCAGCATAAATAATAGAGTAGTAACGGATATCAATTTCTTCTTTATCTGCTAACTGTCTTGCATTTCCTGCTGGACGAACATTAAATCCAATAATAATAGCATCTGATGCAGAAGCCAAGTTAACATCGGTTTCTGTAATCGCACCAACCCCTTTATGAATGATATTAATTTGAACCTCTTCTGTAGACAATTTAGAGAACGAATCAGACAATGCTTCAACAGATCCATCCACGTCTCCTTTAAGAATTACATTCAATTCTTTAAACTGGCCAAGAGCAATACGACGTCCAATTTCATCAAGCGTAATATGTCTTTGAGTACGAACAGACTGCTCACGCATTAATTGAGAACGCTTAGATGCAATTTGTTTAGCCTCTTTTTCGTCTTCAAAAACGTTAAACTTATCACCTGCTGTTGGCGCTCCATCTAAACCTAGAACAGAAACTGGAGTTGAAGGTCCTGCTGATAAAACAGTATGTCCTCTCTCATCATGCATTGCTTTAACCTTACCATGATGCTTACCAGCAAGCATATAATCTCCAATCTTCAAAGTACCTTGTTGTACTAAAATTGTAGAAACATACCCCTTTCCTTTATCCAAGAAAGCTTCAACAACAGTTCCCTGCGCTGCTTTATTTGGATTTGCTTTTAAATCTAAGATTTCAGCTTCTAATAAAACTTTCTCTAATAATTCTTTAACCCCTGTTCCAACTTTTGCAGAAATATCATGTGACTGAATTTTTCCACCCCAATCTTCAACAAGTAAATTCATACCAGCCAAACGCTCTTTAATTTTATCAACATTAGCATTTGGTTTATCAATTTTATTGATTGCAAATATAATTGGCACTCCCGCAGCTTGTGCGTGAGAAATTGCCTCTTTTGTCTGTGGCATGATATCATCATCAGCCGCAACTACGATAATAGCAATATCAGTAACTTGAGCTCCACGTGCACGCATCGCGGTAAACGCCTCGTGACCCGGAGTATCTAAGAATGCGATTTTCTGCCCATTATCTAAAGTAACTCCGTATGCTCCAATGTGCTGTGTAATACCTCCAGACTCACCAGCAATAACATTTTCTTTACGAATATAATCCAGTAAAGATGTTTTACCGTGGTCAACGTGACCCATTACCGTCACAATTGGCGCTCTAGTTACTAAATCTTCTTCTTTATCTTCTACAACTTCTATTGCTTCTTCAATATCCACTGTAATGAATTCAACATCGTAACCGAATTCATCTGCAACAATAGTTAATGTTTCAGCATCTAGACGCTGGTTCATGGTAACCATGATACCAAGAGACATACAAGTTCCAATTACTTTAGTAATCGGCACATCCATCATGATTGCAATTTCACCAACTGTAACGAACTCTGTAACTTTAATAGTTTTACTTCCTTCGTCAAGTGCTCTTTGCTCATCATCAGATTTCTGACGGTGCGTTTCTCTTTTATCTCTTCTATATTTAGCCGCCTTAGATTTCCCTCCTTTACCTTGAAGTTTTTCAAGAGTTTCTCTAATTTGGTTTTTTACTTCTTCTTCTGTCGGCTCAACTTTAGCTACAATTGCTGGACGATTTCCTTTTACAAAACCTGGTCTCTGACTTCTGTTAGCATTAAAACCACCGCCATTGTTATTTTGATTTGGTTTATTAGGATTTTGATTTCCACCTTGAGGATTATTCCCTGTTACAGGTTTTGGCGCTCCAGGCGTACCTGGTTTAGGAGCAATTCTTTTACGCTTATTTTTATTTGCGTTATTATTGTTTCCAACTCCTGGAGTTCCAGGTTTATTCTGAGCCACTTTTGGATCCTCTTTCTTTTTCTTCGGCTTATTAAATTGAGATAAGTCAATTGTTTGACCAGTAAGAGTTGTTCCGGAAAGTTTTTGATATTGAGTCGTAATTGTTTCTTCTGAAGTTGTTGGATCAGTTGACACAATTGGTTCCTGCGCCACTCTAGAAGACTCTGCTTTAACTTCTTTTTTCTCAGTAATAATAGGCTCGTTCTTTTTAACCTCAGAGACTGGCTGCGTTACAGCTTGTTCAGTTTTTGGAGCTTCATTTTGAACAGGTTTTTCTGTTTGCACTGGTGCAACAACGGCTTTTGGCTCTTCAGCTTTAGCTGTTTCCTCAGAAGGAGCAATTGCAGGTTTTTTCGGATTTAGGTCAATTTTACCAACTTGCACAGGTCCAGAAACAACAGCTCTCGCCTTAATTATTTCCTGTTGCTTTTGACGCTCTTCTTCTTGTCTGCGTTTGTCCTCAATTTCTTTCTCACGCTCTACACGTAATGCTTCTTTTTCTTTTCTTTTTTCTTCTCCAACCTCTTTTGAAGCCTCCTTATTCCCCTTATCGCCCGCAAATTGGCTTTGAAGGATATTAAACTCGCTATCAGAAATTTTTGCGTTTGGATTTGCATCAATAGCAATTCCCTTATCTTTTAGATAATCTACAGCTCTTTCTAACGAAATATTTAATTCCCTTAAAACCTTGTTTATTCTTATTACTCTCTCTTCAGACATATAACCTTTTTATTATTACCTTTTTCGTTGTGTTGTTAGAGCAGACATTCAGCTTATTGCTTAACTATCAAACTCTTCTTTTAGTATTTTCATAACATCCAGAATCGTTTCCTCTTCTAAATCCGTTCTTCTTACTAAATCTTCTACATCGTGCTTCAAGATACTTTTTGCCGTATCTAAACCGATTTTTGCAAACTCTTCAATTACCCACTCTTCGATCTCATCTGAGAACTCTGTTAATTCAACATCGTCTTCATCTGCAACAGTACCGGCAACATCTCCTTCACGAATAACATCTAACTCATAACCTGTCAATTGACCAGCTAATTTGATATTGTGACCACCTCTACCAATCGCTTTAGAAACCTCTTCTAATTTCAAGAAAACTTCAGCTCTTTTACTTTCTTCATCAATTTTGATAGAAGAAACTTTAGCGGGGCTTAAAGCTCTTGTAATAAATAATTGAATATTATTTGTATAATTGATTACATCAATATTTTCATTTCCTAACTCGCGAACAATTCCGTGAATACGAGAACCTTTCATTCCTACACAAGCTCCAACTGGATCAATCCTATCATCATAGGAATCAACAGCTACTTTTGCTTTTTCGCCTGGAATACGAACTACATTTTTAACTGTAATTAATCCGTCGAAAACTTCTGGAATTTCTTGCTCAAATAATTTTTCCAAGAACTTTTCTGAAGTTCTAGACATGATAATTTGAGGTTTATTTCCTTTCAATTCAACGCTTTCAATAATTCCACGAACGTTATCTCCTTTACGGAAAAAGTCAGACGGAATTTGTTTTTCTTTTGGAAGTACAATTTCATTTCCTTCATCATCAACCAAGATAACAACTCTTGGACGTACGTGGTGCACTTCTGCTGTATAAATATCGCCGATAATATCTTTAAATTGTTTGTACAAATTTGTATTATCGTGCTCGTGAATTTTAGATATCAAATTCTGACGAAGCGCTAAGATAGCTCTTCTTCCTAAATCAATCAACTTTACTTCTTCAGAAACTTCTTCTCCAATTTCAAAATCCGCTTCAATTTTTCTTGCTTCAGTCAATGTAATTTCCTCATTTTCAAAATCAAGATCCTCATCAGCAACAATTACTCTTCTTCTCCAAATTTCCATATCCCCTTTATCAGGATTAATAATGATATCGAAATTTTCATCTGAACCGTATTTTTTCTTTAATGCATTTCTAAATACGTCCTCTAAAATTGCCATAAGCGTTACACGATCAATAAGTTTATTATCTTTAAACTCTGAGAATGAATCGATTAATGCTAAATTTTCCATGCGAATTTTTTAATTAAAATTAAAATGTTACCGTAACAACTGCCTCTTTAATTTCTGTATAAGGTATTTGTTGCTCTTTTTGAACTGTTTCTTTTCCTTTTCCTACTTTTTTCGGTTCTCTTGCTTTCCAAGACAAAATTATAAAAACATCATTAGCTTCTACTAATTCTGCTTCGATTTTTTCTGTATTTGTGGTAACAATCAACGTTCTACCAACATTTTTTTTGTATTGTCTTATCATTTTTAAAGGTGTCCCTACTCCAACCGATGCTACTTCAAGAGAGAAATCCTGCTCTTCACGATCCAGATTATTCTCGATTGCACGACTTACGTCAATACAGTCCTGCAGCGCCACTCCATTATCACCGTCTAAACCAACACTAATTTTAAAAGAATCCGAAACAGCTAAATCAACCAAAAAGACTGATGGCTTTTCCAGAAGAGCTTCTGTAATTAATCCGTTTACTTTTTCTTTAAATGTCATAATTTTATAAAAAGAGGGGACACTTAGTCCCCTCATTATTTAGATTTTAATAAATAACAGTGCAAATATAGTGTTTTTTTTATAAATCAAATAAATAGATTGCTCTAAAAATATTTCTTATCTTTATAATAGCATTCAAAAAATGAATTATTCATATTATTAACCCTCAAAATCATGAAACGAATTTTAGTACCTACCGATTTTTCAGAACACGCAGAAGATGCTTTAAAAGTTGCTGCTCAAATCGCAAAAAAGAACAATTCAGAAATTATCATCCTGCACATGCTCGAATTACCGCATCAAACAAATGATGCTATTTTAGGCGGAATCAGCATTCCTGAAAGTATGCTTTTTATGAAAAAAGCCAACGAAATGCTGGATAAAGTTTCTGAAAAACCTTATTTAGACGGAATAGAGGTGACTGAAATCGTTAAAATGGACAAACCTATTCACGGCATCACACAAATTAGTAAAGAGCATAACATTGACTTAATCGTAATGGGATCACACGGATCTTCTGGCGTTGAAGAATTATTAATTGGATCTAATACTGAAAAAGTAGTCCGCAATTCAGAAATTCCAGTTTTAGTAATCAAAAATGATATTGCAAATTTTACCGCAGCCAATGTTGTATTTGCATCTGATTTTTCTGAAGAAGCCAAAAAACCATTTGAAAAACTTTTAAACTTTACCAAATTATTTGATTCAAAAATACACCTTGTAAATATCTGCACACCAAACAGCTTCAAACCAACACATGTTGCTGAAGAAGCCATCAATGAGTTTGTAGATCAATTTAACATCAGCAACTACACTACTCAAACCTACAATGATACTAATATCGAAAAAGGAATTATCAATTTTGCCAACAGAATTAACGCCGATATAATCGGAATGTGCACTCATGGCAGAACTGGATTTGCACATTTCTTCAACGGAAGCATCAGCGAAGGATTAGTAAATCATGCTGTTAGACCTGTAATTACTTTGAAAATATAAAGAACATAAAACAACCTAAATAACAGAAAAGCTTCTCAATCGAGAGGCTTTTTTTATGCACTCGTTTTTCGCTTAAATTTCATCAATCAAAAGTGAGCTTTCCAACAAAGTCTTTTTGAGCTTTTCAACAAAACCAAGCACTTAATTAATAGAGAAATTTGTCAAATAAAAATTCATTAAAACTTACAACATGAAAACAATAGACAAAATTTACATTAACGGAGAATTTGTTACCCCAAAAGGAACTGAATATTTCGACCTTATCAGCCCAACAACAAATGAAAAACTCGGAAAAGTACTTTTAGGAAATACTGAAGACGCGCAAAACGCAATTAACGCCGCCAAAACCGCTTTCAAATCTTTTTCCCAAACAACAACAAGTGAAAGAATTCAATATCTCGAAAACATCAAAACAGCAATTGAAAAAAGAAAAGACGAATTTATAAATGTAGTCACAGAAGAATATGGAGGAACATTTCAATTCGCTGCTAACAGCTTCATTTATATGCAAAAAAGCTTCGACTCAGCAATTCAATTGCTAAAAACTTACGATTTTACTAAAACAATGGGAGAATCTGAAGTTCAAATGACACCAATTGGCGTTGTCGGAATCATCATTCCTTGGAATTCCAGTAACGGCTTTATCTGCAGCAAACTTTCAACCGCAATTGCAGCAGGATGCACAGTAGTTATAAAACCAAGCGAAATGAGCGCACAGCAGACACAATTAATTTCAGAATGCTTACACGAAGCCAACCTTCCAAAAGGCGTCTTCAACATCTTAAACGGTTTAGGCGAAGTAGTTGGAGCCGAAATAAGCCGCAATCCCGATGTAGCTAAAATCTCTTTCACAGGATCTACAACTGTTGGAAAAATCATTGCAAAAGAAGCCGTCAACACTATGAAACGAGTTACATTAGAACTTGGCGGAAAATCTCCCAACATCATTTTAGATGATGCTGATTTTTCTAAAGCAGTTCCATTAGCAGTAATGGCAGCTTTTATGAACAGCGGACAAGCCTGTATCGCAGGAACCAGATTATTGATTCCAGAAAGCAAATTAGAAGAAACCAAAAACATTATTAAAGAAGTAATTTCAAATACAATTGTCGGTGATCCAAAAAAACCAAATACCGCAGTTGGACCAATGGTAAGCAAAAAACAATTTAATCGTGTGCAAGAATATATTCAAATCGGAATTAATGAAGGCGCAGAAATTTTAACTGGTGGATTAGGAAAACCTAAAGGGTTAGAAAAAGGAAATTTCATAAAACCAACTGCTTTCATCCATGTAGACAACAAAATGAGAATTGCACAAGAAGAAATATTCGGCCCAGTATTATCTATCATCACTTATAAAACAGAAGAAGAAGCAATTGAGATTGCCAACGACTCCAATTACGGACTACAAGCTTATGTAAGCTCATCTGATTTAGATAGAGCACACCGTGTTGCTTCTCAAATTAATGCAGGAAGAGTTCAAATAAACGGAATTAGTCATGACCCAATGGCCCCTTTCGGAGGATTTAAACAATCTGGAATCGGTCGTGAATTTGGAGTATTGGGACTTGAAGCTTATTTAGAACCAAAAGCATTAATTCAGCAAAAATAATTTTACAGATCCGAAAATCTTTTCCCAAAAAGATTATTCGGATCTTTTAGTAACTTTACAATATGAGTCCAAAAAACAATACAAAACCGAAGATTCTTTACTCCTGTTATTATTCGCGCAGCCGCGAAGGAGAACATTTCATACCCGAGCATGTTTTCAGCTACCAGATTTCTGGAGAAATGATTGCGTCCGACAACAAAACCACTTTTCATTCTAAACCAGGAGATTTTCGCTTCAGCAGAAGAAATCATTTAGCAAAATTCACCAAAATTCCGCCCGAAGGAGGAGAATTCAAAACTATTTCTCTTTTTCTAGATCAGGAAATTTTACGCGAAATCAGCAAAGAATACAATTATAAATCCGAAAAGAAAGTAGATTCAGAAGCTATGTTTTCATTAGCCCCAAACCCACTCTACCAATCTTTCATGGAATCCCTACTAACATATCTCAAAGTGGAACAGGAAAGCAATGAAACTTTGTTTAATTTAAAAATCAAAGAAGCCGTTCATCTTTTACTAAAAGCCAACCCAGAATTAAAAGATATTTTATTCGACTTTAACGAACCTGGCAAAATTGACTTGGAAGCCTTTATGAATAAAAATTTCCATTTCAATGTACAAATGCAACGATTTGCTTATTTAACAGGCAGAAGCTTAGCCACATTTAAAAGAGATTTCCAGAAAGTATTTCAAGAAACACCAGGAAAATGGCTTTTAAACAAAAGACTTCAGGAAGCCTATTATCTCATCAGCCAAGGAAAATTACCATCGGAAGTTTATATCGGAGTTGGTTTTGAAGATTTATCTCATTTTTCATTTTCTTTTAAAAAGAAATTCGGAGTCGTTCCCTCTTCTTTAAATCAAAAATACGTCTCCCGTGGTTGAAACCACGGGCTATGGTAAAAAAACAGCACGTCCAAAACAAAAAAGTTCGCAAAGCACTTTATTGACCAGAAGCTTTCCGAACTTTTGCATTCTTAAAAAAACACCTTAGCGTTCTTTGCGCATACTTAGTGTAATTTGCGGTCAAAATAAAAAATCAGAAAAACACAAAATCCATCTAAGTTTAGGACATAAAAAAAGCCTCTCATTTCTGAGAGGCTTTTCTGTTGGTCTACTAGGACTCGAACCTAGAAAGACGGCACCAAAAACCGTAGTGTTACCATTAC
>NZ_WWEM01000040.1:43039-353970 GCF_019308285.1 Flavobacterium quisquiliarum | reverse complement strand
GGGAAGTTCGCATGTATATCCGATATTATTGCAATTCTCATATTTCTTTTAAGCAGTTTCTGCAGGCAGTTGTTTTGTAAAATACTTTTTTCTAAACCAAAATGCAAGGTTTACCAGTGCTATAAGAGCAGGTACTTCTACCAAAGGACCAATAACACCTGCAAATGCCTGTCCGCTGTTTATTCCGAATACTCCAATTGCCACGGCAATAGCCAATTCAAAATTATTGCCGGTGGCTGTAAACGCAATAGATGTAGCCTTTGAATAGTCAGCCCCAAAATATTTTCCTGTAAAAAAGCTGATGACAAACATTAAAGTAAAGTATATGACAAGCGGTATTGCAATACGCACGACATCCATCGGGATTTGAACAATAAGTTCCCCTTTCAGGCTGAACATTACAATGATCGTAAAGAGCAGTGAAATAAGAGTAATCGGTGAGATAAACGGCACGTACTTATCCTCAAACCATTCAGAGCCTTTTAAAGCTATCAAAGCATAGCGGCTTATGATTCCCAGAGCAAATGGAATACCTAGATAGATACCCACACTCTCGGCAATCTGTGCAATGATGATATTGACTTCAAAACCATCATATCCAAAATAGGGAGGTAGAATGGTTATAAAAATGTAAGCGTATACACTATAAAGCAGTACCTGAAAAATACTGTTTAGGGCAATTAGTCCTGCAGCATATTCGCGGTTTCCGTCTGCCAGATCGTTCCATACCACAACCATTGCGATACAGCGTGCCAGGCCAATCAGGATCACCCCGATCATGTATTCAGGATATCCGCTTAAAAACAGGAGCGCCAACAAAAACATCAAGACAGGGCCTACAATCCAGTTCAGGAATAAAGAGGCGCCCAAGACTTTAGTGTTCTTGAAAACCTGTCCCATCTGTTCGTATTTTACTTTTGCCAGTGGCGGGTACATCATCAGGATAAGTCCTATTGCCAATGGAATGTTTGTTGTTCCGCTGGAGAAAGAATTGATGAAATCTCCGCTGGAAGGAATAAAGTATCCTATAGCCACGCCTATAGCCATAGCAAGGAAAATCCAAAGGGTCAAGAAGCGGTCAAGGAAGCTTAACTTTTTGCGTCCGACAGCTGGTGCACAGTTATTTGCTGACATTTTATTTTTTTATTTGTGAGAATATGTAAAACATTTCAGTTCCAATCTGCAGACTGCGCTCCAGATAAGTTTCTTTCTGCTGAGGCGTTCCGTCGGAAATTTTTGGATCTTCAAAAGTGATCGGGATTCTTTTCTCAGCGCCTGCTATAAACGGGCATCCACCGGCAGCCTGCGAACAGGTCATTATTGCGGCAAATCCGCTTTCAGGATTGAAATCATCATCATAGGTTTTGGAAAAACCAATGACAGGAAGTCCGTCAGGTGAATATTTTATGGAATAAACGGGGTTTGATCCCTCTGAAAGAGTTTTGATGTTGAATCCTGAATGCTTCAAAATCTCCGCTGCCATTGGGAAAAGGGCAGTAGCCTCGGTTCCCCCCGAATAGCATGAAACGTTTTCGATGCCGTAATAGGCAGCCGCAGTCTGCGCCCAAACCTGCGAGAGATGGCTTCTTCTGGAATTGTGCGTGCAGATTAGGTTTAGTCTGGTTTCCAGCTTACCGTCCGCTTTTGTCTGAATGAAGTCGATTAGTGGCTGCAGGACTGCTTTGCGCTCTTCGGAGATCTGCTTAAAATCAAATGATTTAACGGTATTCTCAATTTGTGGATATAACATAGTTTTTTGGCTGTAAAGGTTTATTGATTATCTGTTTAATGATTAGCAGCATCCTCCGCCCGGAGTGCATGAATTAGCATTGTCAGTATTTAACTGAGATAATTTTACTTTAGGCTTATCAGATGGAATACCGCACTGCTCCTGAGCAAGACAGGCTGTCTGTTTATTAAGCAGAGTGAAGTTTTTACCGTTAAAATCTAAATCGTATTTGCCGATAGTAGTGTTCTGGTATTCCACTTCAATTTCATTGTCTTCAATTCCTAACACTTTTTCTGAAAGCTCAATGATGTGGATCAGTTTCTGAGGTTTAAGCCTGTGCTCGTAGTCGTTGGCATCCCAAAGCTGGAAGTTTACAACTGTTTCTTTTCTTACTGTTCCTCCGCAGTCGATGAAGTTTTTGGTAACCAAGCCTACTTCAGTTACGTGAAAATATTCCGGTACAAATGTGCCGTCCGGCAGTTCAAAATTTACAGCTTCCACTGTTTTAAGCACTTCTTTAATTTCTGAAAGTTTCATAATTTTTTATATTTAGTTAAACTATATTTTTTATTAATTAATAACGGAGCTTCTTCTTTCAAGAAGCGCAGTATCTCTCCAGATACCATTCTGTTTTCCGATTTTTTCTCTTGTTCCCAGTATTCTGAAACCTGCTTTTTCATGGATTCGGAGGCTTGCCGTATTCTCAGGAAAGATCCCTGCCTGAAGCGTCCAGATTCCTTCAGTTTCGCTCTGTCGTACAAGTTCCTTTAAAAGGGTAAGCCCGATTCCTTTTCCCGAATGTGCAGGATCCACATATACGCTCACCTCTGCAACCCCTGCATAAACGCAGCGTGATGAAACAGGTGTAAGGGCAGCCCATCCAATTACCTTGCCATCTTCCTGCATCACAACCCGGCAGGACTTAAGATGCGACTGGTCCCAGTCTTCCCATGAAGGGGCACTGGTCTGGAAAGTTGCATTGCCGGTGTCTATCCCTTTTTGGTAAATTATTTTTACCTCATCCCAGTGTTTGTCCGAAAGTTTTCTGATTTCCATATTTTTATAGATTAGCAGCATTCGCTTCTCTTTTTTGCCAAATGATCTGATATGTGCTGAAAGAAGCCTTTTATCTTTTCCAGTCCAGGTTCATTGATGCAGTAGCAGATCGAGTTTCCTTCGATGCTTCCTTTAATCAAACCTGCATTTTTCAATTCTTTCAGATGCTGTGAAACGGTCGGCTGTGAAAGGGGGAGTTCGTTTACAATATCTCCGCAGATGCAGGCATCCACTTTTAATAAATATTCCATAATAGCAATACGCGCAGGATGGCCTAATGCTTTGGCTAAAACAGCCAGCTCGTTCTGGCTTTCTGTAAAGTGATCTGTTTTTGTTGCTCCCATCGTTTTATATTTATATTGCAATATTACGATAATAATTTAAATAAAAAAAAATATAAAGATTTATTTTTATGAAGATGAAGGCATCGGCTAAGAAAAAGATTCGATGCATATGGTTTTATAATATTGTTTGTTACCCGAATGCTAGTTTTATCAAACCAATGTATAAAGCAATAATTACATGGTTTATCGTTAGCTGATATTATATAAATACAATACAAACTGAACAACCCATAATTAGAAAGATGTTCAGCATTTGCAGTTATTTGTTATTAATAATACCAATTTTAAATTTAAAATTGGTATTATTAGATTTTCATACTGGTTCAATTTCGATCATTAATTTGAATGGACTTCCACACCGTTCAAATGAAAGACAATTTAAAAAAATTGATATCCTTCAATATTAACCGATTAATCTTAATTCTAGAATTTGGTCTTACAATAATTTACTATTGTACTTATAAGCTAGTAATTTAAAATAAATCCTGCACCAAAGCCCATATCACTGTCATAGTGTGAAGACAAAGAACCCCATCTGGTAATTATATAGCGTAGTCCTGCCATATATTCCTTGTCTGTATTCCACATCAAATTCATTCGAAGCCTTTTAGAAACGGGAATGTCTTTACGTTCAAATTGTAATCTGACTTTACCATCGGTAAAAACTTCAGCTTGTGCTACTATTAACATAGGTAGGATGTAGTTAACCCCTAGACTTACCACTGCACGTTTATCCTTAGTATTGGTTTGTCCAAAAAGATTATTTTCTTGTATATCTTCTCCCATTCTTCTATATCTCCAGTCAAATCCTATAAAAGGCATTAACCATTGCATTTTTCCAATATATCGACCAATATGTGTTTCTGTTTCATAACCATGCATGTCATTGTATCCTAACCTCCATTCGGTTCCAATGCTCCAGCGTGTACTTTGATACATTGCTTCACCGTCATTTCCATTGGTGGCAAAATCATTTTCTGCCATAAAGTGGAATTTTCTGTCGTCAGCAAACAATTTTCGTTGAGCCAGTTTAGGGTTTGGTATTTCTGGATTTGGAGGTGAATTTTCATAAGAAAAAATTCTGCCCATACCAGCCATCATATGGTAGAGAATATGACAGTGGAAAAACCAGTCGCCGCCATCTTCGCTTGCGGCGAATTCAATAGTATCTGTTTCCATTGGCATGATGTCGATGATATTTTTCAAAGGCGCAAAATCACCTTGCCCATTGATGACCCTGAAATCATGGCCATGCAAATGCATTGGATGGCGCATCATTGAATTATTATGCAGGACGATACGTAAAATTTCTCCTTTCTTGATCAGGATTTTATCAGCTTCGGAAACGACCTTGTTATCCAGGCTCCACACATAGCGATTCATATTTCCGGTAAGCTCGAATTTGAGCTCCCTCACTGGAGCATCTTTTGACAATGCCGTGCTTGTTGGAGATTTTAGCATCGCATAATTTAATGTCACAATATCGGCAAGAGCATTGGCATTGTACTTATTTTCCATATTGTGCATGTCGTGCATTTTATCAGGGGTATCCAATTTGGTTTCTTCTTTGTCCATCTCCATTGGCATGTCTTTACTTCCTTTTGTTTGTGGGCCTGTAATTTCAGGATACATTACCGAGTTCATATCCATCTGATTCAGCGACATCTTCATCCCCATATCATTTAGGTCTCCGTTCATTTTCATCATATCGTTCATCATTTGCATCCCTTCAAAGTATTTCAGTTTGGGTAAAGGGGAGGTGAGCTGTTTGATGCCATTTCCAATGTAGAGGGACGCCGATTTTGTCCGGTCTTCTGGTGTTGCCAAAAACTCATAAGATGTATTTTCTGCCGGAATGCTTAAAACAAGGTCATAAGTTTCAGAAACTGCAATAAGTAGACGGTCTACTTCAACAGGCTCAACATCATTACCATCACTGGCCACTACTGTAATTTTGCCTCCGGCATAGGTAAGCCAAAAATTACTGGATGCACCGCCATTAGAGACGCGTAATCTTACCTTATCACCGGCTTTGAACTGCGAAAGCTGGCTTTCGTTTTTCCCATTAATTAAAAATTTCTCATAATAGACATCGCTTACATCCATAGCGTTCATACGCTTCCACTCATTGAGGACCTTGGTTTTTAAATAGCCTTGTTTTATAGCTTCGCCATAACTTTGGGTCGTGCCTTTTTTTATTGCAAACCAATCGGAGGCATTATGCAGCATTCTATGAACGTTCTCCGGGTCGATATCGGTCCATTCGCTCAGCACAATCGGAATTGTCGGTAGGTCATCTATCCCTGCCCTGAAGTTTGGATCGGAGCTTCGTTTGTTCATCACAAAAGAACCGTACATTCCTATTTGTTCCTGCAAACCAGAATGGCTATGGTACCAATGGGTCCCATGCTGCCTGATGGGAAAAGAATATTTGTAGGTACTGTGTGCTTTTATCGGCATTTGGGTAAGGTTAGGCACACCGTCTTCTTTATTGGGTAGAAACAAACCATGCCAGTGTAATGACGTTTCTTCGTCAAGTTCATTATGAACATAAATTTCTGCGGTATCACCTTCTGTAAAGGTTAATGTAGGCATTGGTATCTGGCCATTTACCGCTATCGCTCTTTTTGATTTCCCTGAGAAATTTACCACCGTATCGCGAACATATAAATCGTACCTTACAACTTTAGGTGGCTCATCATTTACCATCATTTTTTTTACTGGGGGGCTCGCTGTTTTCTTTTCCATGTTTGTCTTATTATGCGCCTGATGCATATTGATCTTATCCGCAGAGGAAGATTTAGCCTTTTTAGGCATTTCCTCTTTAACAGCAGTTACAGTTTTAGGTTTTGCAGCTGCCTTCGGCTTAGTGATTTTAGACTTTTCTTTCACTAATGCCATGCCGCATTTTGGGCATTTTCCTGGTTTGGATTCATGGATATCGGGATGCATTGGACAAGTATAGGTAGCAGGATTCGACTCTTCTTTGACAGACTTTTTATCTATTGCCATTTTCATATCCTGGGCTTGAATCAGGACAGGAAGCATGATAAATACGAGTATTATAAGTATGTTTTTCATATTGCTTTTTTAAAGAATAGTGTTCTATTATTTTTTTTCCATCTCATTTAACTTGGCCTTCATCTGTGCAATTTCAGTTTGTTGTGCTTTTATAATGTCCTTGGCAAGCTGGCTTATTTCAGGATCGTGAAGAGAAGCCTTCTGAGCCATTAGTATTGCTGCTGCATGGTGCGGTATCATTGATTTTAAAAATTGTTTATCTCCAACAGCTGCTTGCTCTCTTATACAGGAAAAAAAAATGATCGCGATAAGGCTGCCTGTTATAAGTAACATTATGTTCCATTTTTTATTAATATACATACGACCCATAACAATAATTTCAATTACGAGCATTGGCATAGTCATTAGTCCTGCCATGTAAAATTGGTTTACATTGGGAATGACATTAGCAAAAATATCGACCATCGAATACATCAATATGTACATAGAAATAAATGACAATACGATCATAATGGCTAATTTTTTGTACATTTTGGAGTCTACCTCTTTTGAATACTGCTGTGTTGCGTGTTCCATTTTCATATTTTTAGCTTTAAAAGTTATTTAGATTTATCTATTTCCCTGAACAAAACAAGTCTAATGCTACTATAACACTGGATCGGTTTAAATGGCAAGGATTTTTATGCTTCTGTAGTTTTCAATGTGATATTGTAATACTTATTATTTATTTACTTTTAAGTAATAATTGTAACTCTTCAATCTGATTTTTTAATTTTTCAGTACCCTTCATTTTTTTCTGTTCTGCAATTGTTAAGGCTTTTTTTGCTGCCTCAATAGCATTGGGATAATCCTTCAGTTCTAAAGATACTTTCTGTCTTAAAGTGGGATAATAAAAATTTTCGGGATCTAATTTTTCAGCTTCAGCTAACCACGATACTGCTTGATTGTTTGCTCTACCCGTGGCTGAATAATAATTTGCTGCCTGAAACAATAAAGTAGCATTTTGACTTTTTTCTTTAATAATATATTTGTCAATTAGAGCTAAAATTTCTTTGTCAGCTTTGCTTTTCATAGGTATTTTAACCATGGTATTTTCCCATTCTATTTTAAGGAAGCCTTCTCCTTTACTGTTGATGTCATTTAATTCAATGGTAAAAGTTTCGTAAAAATCAATCGTTTTTTCTGTAGGAACGGTAAAACGCATAACATCTTTTTTCTCATCATAACCAGTTTCGCCATGTAAAGTAATATCACTATTGATAATGATAGTCCACTCATTTTCTGAAGGAATTGAGAATACAGAATAAGTTCCTGCTTTCAAAATATTATTTCCAAAAGCGATATCTTCATTAGTACTTATGGTCGTACAATCGCTGGCGCCTGTTCGCCAGAGCTTACCAAAAGGCACTAATTCGCCAAATATTTTTCGCCCTCTTACTAAGGGCCTGCTATAGGATATTTTGACTGTTGAGCTTCCGATTTCTTGTTGAAATGATGCCGAAGGGCTTGCAGAAGTAAGTTTAATTTGAACTTTTTCTTGTGCAGAAATTGATAACGATTGTATAATAATGAAGCTTAGCAGAATTATTTTTTTCATATTTTGTTAATTTTAAATTGATTTTGATATTTTTTCCATTATTGAATGGTCGGTTCCAAATTTGCAGATAGCATCACAATTAGCTCTTAATTCAGAAAACAGGATATATTTGATATTCATATTTGAGTTTTTTATAACGGGCCTATTAAGCTGAAGAACCACATCTTTTTCCCGGTTATCCGGAATAATAATGTAAAAAACTTCATGTCCGCTTGAGATACTAAAATATAGGTCAGACAAGCGAAGTATGCCGGAATAAATACTAGTGCTTTTTTCTACTTCAAAGGCACCTATAATCTTGTTTGTGCCTTTTTCGAACCAGAGTACATCAATAAGCTTGATAGTATTTTGTGTGTCCTTGTCTGTAGGGAGTTCGGGAAATTTATTTATTGATATAAATGAAAAATTTTGTCCTCCAAACGATTTGCTTTTGTCGTTACTCGCTGGGGTGACATCAAAACCCAATGAAACTCCAATTTTTAATAAATGGTACTGCATCTCACTATGAAGATTTTCCTCCAGTTTTTCTTCGAGTATTTCTTTTTGGCGCTTGTGTACGTTTTTTTCGAATCTTGAACGTTCTGCCTCGCTTAAATATTCATCATTGCCGATCAGCATTTTCTGAGTTCCAATTTCAAAACACAATCCTGCAATGGCACCCAAATCATTTGAGAGCTGTGATTTATGTAGACTATTAGTTTTCAATAAAGTTTCTCGGATTTTAAGATACTCAGTCCAGCTTCCTAATTTTTTTTTGTCTTTAAAAAGAAAATTAAAACCATTGAGAATAGCGGTGTTAAAAGGTGGGAACCAGGTTGGGTGTATGAAATATAAAATACTGGCAACAGCAGGCCCTAATCCTTTAATTTTTAATTCATCTAGTTTTATAATTTCTTTTACAACCTGTTCTTCATACTTAGCATTGATGCAATTTTCAAGGAACTGACCAAAAGCCAATTTATTGTTTTGATTCTCATAGATGTCAGGAATACGTAATTTGGGTTTCCAATAAAACGGATGGGAAACCCCTGCAAAGACTTGTTTTTGTTCGGCTATGCAGCTCAAAACAAATTCTAAGCTGCTTTCTTTAAAATCATTAGGAAAGTTCTTGTTTTTAATATCCTCAATGACTTGCAGAACACCGCGTCTAATAGTCCGAAATGCTTTTAACCGTTGGTTGTTATCTATAAACCAGGTATTATAGACACTTTCGTTATCGTTTTTATACTGCAGAATAATTTGTCCTAGATTGGTCATTTGTTTGTATAGTAAAATTATTTATTCTTTAGAGTTTTAAACTTCTCAATCGCAATGCATTCACAATAACAGATACCGAACTAAAACTCATTGCCAAGGCAGCAATCATAGGAGAAAGTAATATTCCGAAAAATGGATATAAAACACCCGCAGCAACTGGTACGCCTAAGACATTATATACAAAAGCAAAGAATAGGTTTTGCTTGATGTTGCTCATTACAGCGTGGCTCAGATTTTTTGCTTTTACAATTCCTTGCAGATCTCCTTTTACCAAAGTAATCTTGGCGCTTTCGATCGCAACATCTGTTCCTGTTCCCATCGCAATTCCAATGTCCGATTGAGCCAAAGCTGGCGCATCATTTATTCCATCTCCCGCCATAGCTACAATTTTTCCTTCGGCTTGAAGTTTCTCGATTACTTTTAATTTATCCTCGGGTAAACAACCTGCCTGAAAAGAGGTTAAATGCAATTCGTCTGCAACCGCTTTGGCTGTATTTACATTATCTCCCGTAAGCATGATTACTTCAACCCCTTGGCGCATTAATTCTTTTATAGCTGCAGCACTTGTTTCTTTTATAGCATCGGTTATCGTTACAAATCCCACTACATTTTTATCTACAGCGATATAAGAAACTGTTTTTCCTAATTTTTGTTCTGCAATAATTTTTTCTTCAATTGTGGCAGAAATAGCTGCCCCTGCTTGCTCCATTAATTTTTTATTCCCTAATGCCATCTTTTTATCAATAGCAGTTCCGATAACTCCTTTTCCGGCGATGTTTTCAAAATCATCTACTTTGGTCAAAGAAACATTTTTAGCTTTTGCAAATTTCACTACAGCCTCCGCAAGAGGATGCTCACTGTACTGATTTAAAGACGCTATGTATTGCAGCAGTTCATCTTCTGAATATTGCAGCGCTACGATTTTTTCTACCGAAGGTTTGCCCTCCGTAATTGTTCCTGTTTTATCCGTAATGAGAACATTTACTTTGTCCATTTTTTCCAAAGCTTCGGCATTTTTTATCAGAATTCCCGATTGAGCGCCTTTTCCAACTCCTACCATTACAGACATGGGCGTTGCTAAACCTAATGCACAAGGGCAAGCAATTATTAATACTGCAATAGCATTTATAAATCCATAAACCATTGCTGGTTCCGGACCAAATTTTGCCCAAATGAAAAAGGTAAGAATGGAAATAACGACAACAATGGGCACAAAATATTTAGCGATGCTATCGGCTAGTTTCTGAATTGGTGCTCTGGAACGACTTGCATTATTAACCATTTGTATAATTTGCGAAAGCAAGGTTTCCGAACCAACTTTTTCGGCAACCATAATAAAGGATTTGTTTCCGTTTATAGTCCCTGAAGACACCATATCACCTATTTTTTTATCTACAGGAATTGGTTCGCCGGTAATCATCGATTCGTCTACTGTGCTTTCACCATCAGTAATCTTCCCGTCTACAGGAATTTTGTCTCCGGGTTTTACCCGTAATAAATTACCTTTTTTGATATCATGGATTGAGATTATTTTATCACCGCCATCAATTACCAAAGTAGCTTGGGTAGGAGCCAGTTTTAATAATTCTTTTATAGCACCACTGGTTTGACTATGTGCTCTTGCCTCGAGTAATTGTCCTAACAAAACCAAAGTTAGAATAACCGTTGTGGCCTCAAAGTATAGCAGCACTGTTCCGTGTTCGGTCTTAAATTCACTAGGAAAAACGTCTGGGAAAAACATTCCTGCCAAACTAAATAAAAATGCCACTCCTGTACCAATTCCGATAAGGGTAAACATATTTAAGTTCCATGTAATTATTGACTTCCAAGCCCGTACAAAAAATATCCAACACGCATAAAAGACAACAGGAAGTGATAAGATAAGTTGTACCCAGTTCCATTTAGAGGCATCCATTAATTGTAGTAGAGGATTCTTGTGAGCCATTTCTATCATAGCTATAGCGAAAATGGGAACAGTAAATACTACCGCTATTTTCATTTTCTTAACCAAATCCTTGTAAATTCTTTGGTCTTCGTTTTCACTTGGCTCCAGTGGCACCAGATCCATTCCGCAAATAGGACATGAACCTGGTGAATCGGTTATAACTTCCGGATGCATTGAACAGGTATACTGCTGAACCCGGGCAGCAGCAGGTTCTTGTACCAAATGCATTCCGCATACAGGACAATCTCCTGCTTTATCATACATTTTATCACCTTCACAATGCATCGGGCAATAATATTTCCCACCCGCATCATTGTGAGGTACGGCTGTCGTTTTATGATCATGTTTGTGTCCATGATTCTCAGCAGTGCTACAGCATGATTTCTCCGTTTTTTTTTCGTGCGAATGCGTGGTTTGAGTCATTTCAATGGTGTACTTTCCAACCGCAGTCAATGCTTCTTGGAGCTCTTCGGTCGCAATATGATTTTCCATTGTAATAGTTGCCAATGGAGGATCTAAGGAGACCTTTGCTTTTATTCCCTCTACAGCATTTAACGTTTTTTCTACTTTTGTACGACATCCATCGCAAGTCATTCCCGATATTGTATAGGTGTGTGTCATAAGGTTATTTTTTACAGTTCCGATGCGTTATTTCTTTAATATATAGAAAGTTAGTGATTTTTTTTAAGCCAATCTGCATATTCTAATTATTTAATTATTTCTTTCACCTCGCCGCACTTGAGCATTTTTTCTCCAAAGTACGGATTGCGCACTTCTTTGGTAGAACTAATCCATACGGCCCCTTTATTGTCGAAAGCCATTGGACAATATTCTAAGTAGAGCTCAGCCTCAGCCATTCCTGCTTTTTTTACCAGGCTGACCATTTCATTACTTAGATTAGAATAAGCAGCTCGCTGCTTATCGATATCGGGAGCTGAAACGATTGCCGTAGCACTTGCTGCAAGATTGCTGTTGCTGCTGATTTCCCGTGCTCCCGCTTCAATTGCATTCGCCGCCAGTTTTGCTTCAGCGACATTATCTTGGGCAAGGGCTACTGTTAAATGGGCATAGTGGCTGTATATCGCGTTTAAAATATCATCATTTATCCTGATTGCGGGATCCTTTAAAATTGGGACAGAGGCTTTATTATTCTGCTGAACCTCTTTCTTATTGTTTTCACCGTTACCGCACGCAATAAGCAGGAAGAGTGAGGCTATTGGAATTCCGATTTTGATTAATTTTTTCATTGTCTGTGTGATTGATTATTACATTTTCATTCCTGACATAGGGTTTTTGCCTTTCTTTAATATAAATTCACTGTACAAAAGATAGGCACCGGATGCAACGACGATATCTCCTTTTTTTAAACCGCTAGTAATTTCCACTTCATCGAAGGTTTCAGAACCAATAGCCACCATTTTAGGCTGATACTTGCCTTTTTCAATTTCAATCCACACATGTGTACCGCTGCCGTCTCTTATTACGGCATCTACAGGTATGGTTAATTTCATTTTTTGTTCTGATGAAGGCAGTAAAACAATTGCCTGTTGACCTGCCTGCCATTGCTTGTTTGGATTGGCAATAGCACCTCGCAGCTGTATGAGCTGTTTGCTTGTCTGCAGGGCAGGATTTATAAAATCTACCGTCATTGTTTGGGGCTGATCTTCATAACCCGAGACAATAACTTTTACTTTTTGGCCTATTTTAACTTTACCGGCATCTGCAGGATAGACATCAGCTTCGACCCATAAACGGGTATAATCTTCCAGTTTCATAATAGAGCCTCCTTCTGCTACATATTGGCCTTCTGTTATGGAAAGTTCTGCAACTATTCCTGAATACGGGGCATAATAAACAACATAAGGAGAAGCTTTTTGTTTTTTTAATAATTCATTAAGCTGTGCTTCAGATTGTCCATATAATAATAGTTTTTGTTTTGCAGCATTTTTTATTTGGGCAAATCGTTTATCCTCAGTAAAGCTTGCAGCCTGTGCCGTAGCTAGAAGGTACTCCTGCTGCAGGGCTGAAAGCTGCTCTGAATATATTTTGTACAAAGGCTGGCCTTTTCGAACGGGAACACCAGTTTCTTTTACATACAACTCTTCAATCCTTCCTGCCACGCGACTTGAAATGTAAATAGTTTGCTCAGGGTCAGTAACCAAACGTCCGTTAAGATGAGAAGAATTTGAAAATTCATTTTCCCCAGCAGTTATTGTAGTCAGATTAGCTAGTGCCTGCTGGCTCGGTCCCAAGGTTAGAAAGTCCTGTGCGTTGTTTTTTTCGAAAGGCACTAAATCCATTCCACAGATCGGGCATGAGCCGGGGCCATCTTTTACAATTTGCGGATGCATGGGGCAGGTATAGGTTTGAGCTTTTTCCTGACTGGTTTTTTTTTCTTCTTTTTGGGCACATGCTGTAAATAGAAGTGGAAAAACCATTGCAATGAGCAAAATAGTACGAATTATTAATTTATTGTTCATGGCTTAATTTTTTAATTTATTTTCTGAAGCTGTCTTGATAAAACTCTCACTGTCTATCATATAAGCCGCATTACTGGCGATATTCCAATTACTGATGTCTTGGTCTATTAGCACCATTCCATCACCATTATTTTTCGTTTTAACTTCTCTGGGAACAAACACGTCCTGCTCTTTTTTGAAAACGATGGATTTATTTCCTAAATTAAGAACGGCGCTTTGCGGAAGCCACCAGCCTTTACTGACAATAGGAATGGCTGCAGTTACTAATTTTCCGGTCTGAAATTTATTATCCTGCAAATAAATCCGTGCTATGGTAAAGTTGCTTCCCTCTTTAAAGACGGGTTGAATGAGTCCGATAGTACCAGTATACACGGTTTGCTTATCTGAGGGTTCATAAAACACCAACTTTTGTCCTTTTTTAATCTGGGATGATACCGATGGATCAAAAGCAAACTCAGCGATAAGGTTTTTGTTGGTATAAATTGTAAAAAGAGATTGTCCTGCACCAACATATTGTCCTTCTCTTAGCATAATAGCAGAGGAAGTAGGGGTAGATGCGCTGCTATTTGATGCTGCACTGCTACTTGAACCCATTGCGCCCATGCCATCATCTGACGGTGCGCTTTGAGGCGAAGCCGCAGGAGCTGCTGTAGAAGCATTTGCCGCTGCCGTGTTGTCTAAGATGTACCCGGTGGCATTACTGTAAACAGGAATGCGATAGGAGATTTTACCTGTTTTTAATACCTGTTGAATTTGCCCCTGCTGCATACCCAGGAGAGACAGTCTGTCTTTTGCTTTTTGAAGCATCGGATTGTTTGGGTCAGATTGATAAATAAACAACAACTCTCTTTGCGCGGCAGCCAGATCAGGGGAATAGATTTCCATGATCAACTGTCCTTTTTTTACGGGCTGGTAATTATAATTAATCAGCAGACGCTCAATCCTTCCGCTTACCCTGCTGGAAATGCTGGTCTGGTCACGGGTATCGTAGGTAATAATTCCCTGTACATGCATGGAGAATATTTTAGTACTCTGGTCAGCTTTTATGACAGATATATTTGAAACGACTTGTTCGTTAACTGGTTTTAGCAGGTGTTTTAAGCTGCTGTCTATGGCTGTTTCCGTTCCAGCGGTATGCCTTGGGACCAATTCCATCCCGCATATTGGACAGCTGCCGGGCTTATCCTGGATAACTTCGGGATGCATTGGACAGGTATATTCCTGATTTGTACTATGCTGGTGTGCTGGCTTATTGTTAGGCTCGGTTTTCTTGTTACAGGCTGTCAATAATAATATCGAAACGAATAACAATCCGACTAACTTAGCGATAGAGTTCTTTTTCATAATCGACAATCATTTGATATAGTTTTAATTTTTCATCTAATAAGTTATTCTGCAGCATATTTAAAGCTTCCCAGGAGTCAATTACTACAGGAATCTGCAGTTTGTTTTCCTGATAGTTCAGAAAGTTTACATCCAGCGATTTTTGCATTGAAGGGATTATTTTTGTTTCGAGTCCCTGGATTCTTTTTTGCATGGTCAGTATTTCATATTGCATACCATATAACATACCCTGGGTTTCCTGCAGCATGGCGGATTTCTCTTTCTCCATTGCCTGTACATTATATTGCATTGCTTTAACATCTGATTTATACATTTTTGATGACCATGGAGCAATAGGAATAGACATCATTGCCATTACCGAATAGGCTTTGGGCATCATTTTATCGAAAGAATTCATGTGGTCAAACTGGATTTTAAAAGAGGGATTTTTCTCCGCTTTCATCGCCTGAATACTGAGCTGCATCGATTCAATTCCCGCATCCATCTTTTTAATATCTCCCCGCACAGCAGCAAGACTTGTGGTGTCGTGCAAAGCAGGGTTGAAGACAGGAGTAATACTTGTGTCGATTGAAAAATCAGCATTGCCAGGCTGGTTCATCAAGCTGTTGAGCCATGCTCTTGCTTTTGCGATTTCACCTTCCTGCATGCGGATCATATTTTTGTTCTCTTCAATCCTTGCGTCAATCTTGTATACATTACCCAATTGCGACTGATTGTAAGGATAGCGTACTTCCTCAATCTTTTTCATGGTCAACATTATCTTTTCGTTCTGATCCAAAACTTTCATTCGCTCTTCGGCTACCATCCAGCTGTAGTAGAGCTGTTTGGCCTGCGCTTTATAGTCGTTAAGGGTAACGGTCCGCGTAGCGTTCTCAATATTTCCTTGGGACTGGATAAATTTTTTCTTCTTGTTTAGCTTTCCTATATTGGGGATATCTTGTTCAACTCTGAACATTAAAGATCCTTTGTCGCGGTCATCCATAACTTCCTGAAAAGGATAGGGTGTCATAAATGTCCCAACACCCACCATTGGTGCCATCCATGCCGTTGCGGCATCAGCACTATATTTGTACCCTTCAGCCTTTAGGCTATAGCTTTGCAGGAGCACGTTTTTTTTATCAATCCTGTGAAGGATTGTATCAAGAGACAAGACCTGTTGGGTCTGGCTCAATAGCTGTAATGGCAGTAAAAGCAATAGTACTGCCAGTATTTTAATGTTTGACATCATGTACTTCAAGTTTGCCATATTTTCGTAATTCATATTCTTTAGACATTAGGAAAATAAGCGGGGTTACTAATAAGATATGTACGGCAGAGGTAAATACGCCGCCAATCATAGGCAATACGATTGGTTTCATTACATCCATTCCGACACCATTGGACCAAAGGACAGGCACTAATCCAAATAATGAGACACAGACGGTCATTAGTTTTGGGCGTAATCTCTTTGCGGCGCCGTGTACCACATATTCTCTGAGATCGTCTTTAGTAATGGTTTCTCTTGAATTACCTTTGGCCTTGATAAGCTGCTCCATTGCATCATTGAGATAGATAACCATCACAATTCCGGTTTCCACGGCAATACCAAACAAGGCTATAAAACCTACAGCTACTGCCACTGATAGATTGACATCCCAGAAAAAAATTATATAGGCACCTCCAATCAAAGCAAAAGGCACTGTTATAAGACTTAAGAAGGCTTCTCTAAGGGAATTAAAGGCAAAATAGAGGGAGAAGAAAATAATAAGCAATACTATCGGTGCAATGATTTTAAGGGTCTTTTCTCCGCTGATCAGGTTCTCATATTGTCCGCTCCATTCTATAAAGTACCCTTCGGGAAGTATATTTTTGGCACTTTCTAATTTTTTCATAGCTTCCTGTACGGTTCCCCCCATATCACGATCACGTATGTTGAACATGACTGCCCCGCGAAGGAGTGCATTTTCTGAACTAATCATTGGAGGGCCATCTACGAATTTAATATCGGCAACAGAAGATAGGGGCACCTCTCCAAAGGTTGGAGACTGCAGGGGAATGCGTTTAATGCGTTCTACGCTATTTCTATAGTCCTGTGCCATACGAACGCTTATTGAAAATCGTCTTCGTCCTTCAACGGTATTGCCGATGGACGCTCCTCCTAAGGCAAATTCCACGGTTTGGTTTACGTCATCTACAGTGAGTCCATAACGGGCCAGTTCGGAACGATTGACATCAACATCCAGGTATTTGCCACCAGTAATAGGATCCACAAATAAGTCAGACACTCCAGGGGTTCCCTCTAAAGCCATTTTTACTCTTTCTGATACTCGCGCAATGGTATCGAGATTTTGACCGTAGACTTTAATACCCACGTCGGTACGAATTCCTGTAGCGAGCATATTGATACGGTTGATGATAGGCTGTGTCCAACCGTTTACCACACCCGGGATCTGCAGTTTGGTATCGAGTTCCTTAATAATGTCTTTTTTGTCTATTCCTTTACGCCATTCTGATTTTGGTTTTAGCATGATAATGGTCTCAATCATGCTCATTGGGGAATTATCGGTAGCTGTATTAGCCCGTCCGGCTTTGCCTAAAACACTTTCTACTTCGGGAACTGATTTTATTATTTTATCCTGTACCTGCAAGATGCGTTTGATTTCTCCATTGGATACATCAGGCAGGGTAACAGGCATAAATAAAATGCTCTGCTCATCCAGTGGGGGCATGAACTCTGTTCCCAGCCGCATCAATAATGGAATGGAAATCAATAACGCCAAAATATTAACCGTAAGGGTTGTTTTTCTCCATTTTAGGACCCAGCGTATGATAGGCTCATAACCTTTTTCCAAAAAACGATTTACGGGATGTGCATCAGTTGGACGGAATTTCCCTTTCATAAAAAAAGAGATCAGTACCGGAGCTAATGTAAGTACCAACAAGGCATCCACAATCAGTATGAAAGTTTTTGTATAAGCCAAGGGATGGAATAGCTTTCCTTCCTGTCCGGTAAGCATAAATACAGGCAGGAAAGAAGTAATTATAATTATGGTGGCAAAGAATACCCCGCGAGAAACCTGCTTGCTGCTTTTCTCAATTACTTTAAGCCTTTCCTCTTCGGATATCCACTGTGTTTTTTTGCGAAATATATTTTTAATTCTTTTCATCAGAGTTTGTTTCAGTTTTTTGTTCGGATTCCCATTGTGCATACCGTTGTGAGAGATGCTGGTAGGCATTTTCACTCATAATAATACCGTTGTCAACTATTACCCCAATGGCAAGTGCGATACCGGTAAGGGACATGATATTGGAGGATATTCCAAAGGCATTTAGAAGTATGAAACTCGCGGCAATTGTAATTGGGATCTGGATTATGATACTTAATGCGCTGCGCCAATGGAAAAGAAAAATAATAACGATAAGCGAAACCACAATCATCTCTTCAATTAAGGTGCGCTTAACCGAATCAATAGACTCTTTGATCAGATGCCCTCGGTCATATACAATATTGAATTTTACCCCTTTAGGAAGCCCTTTTGCGACTTCTTTCATCTTTTCTTTCACATTATCAATAACGGCATCGGCGTTTTCACCGTAACGCATCACGACGATGCCTCCAACAGCTTCGCCTGTACCATTATGATCAAAGATTCCCAATCGGGTTTCTCCGCTCATCTGGACTGTTCCTATATCGCTGACTTTTATAGGGATACCATTCTGGTTTTTCAGTGGAATATCCTCAATTTCTTTTATGGATTTCAGATAACCGGATGTCTTAATGATATAGCCAATATCACTCATGTCGAATTTTCTTCCGCCGCTTTCGTTATTATTGGCTCGTACGGCGCTTATAACCTCAGGGACAGACAGCTTATAATATAGCAGTTTGTTTGGATCAATGGTAACCTGGTATTCTTTTTGAAATCCTCCAAAAGAAGCAATTTCACTTACTCCGGGGACATTTTGCAAAGCAAATTTGACATACCAGTCCTGCAGTGCCCTTTGTTCGCCAAGGTCAATGCCGGGAGCGTCCAAAGTATACCAGAGTATATGGCCAACTCCGGTTCCATCGGGTCCCAATTGCGGTGCAACTCCTTTGGGCAGGGTGCTGCTAATTGTACTGAGCCTTTCCAGTACTCTTGATCTTGCCCAGTATACATCAACATCATCCTCAAAAATGACATAGATAAAACTCATTCCAAACATGGAAGCAGCCCTTACATATTTAATTTTAGGCAATCCCTGAAGGTTGGTAACCAAGGGATAGGTGATCTGGTCTTCAACGAGCTGTGGAGCACGTCCCATCCATTCTGTAAAAACGATTACCTGATTTTCAGATAGATCTGGAATAGCATCAATAGGATTTTTTTGAATAGAGATAATACCCCAAACAAATATTCCTGCTGATAATAGTAATATGATGAAACGGTTGCGCAGGGACCATTCTATTAATTTGTGTACCATAGATTTAATTTATTTTTGAAAGACTATCACTTACTTTTTCAATCCAATTGAGTAGCTGTTCTTTCTGAACAGTATTCAGTACTGCATCTTTATGGATCAGCGTATAGGAAGCCAAAGGCATTTGATTGGCTTTTATCTGCTTGGCAATTCGGTCTAATTTATTTTCCTGTTTTCGTTTCGAATAACTTCCCCATTGGCTGAAATTCAAATTTTCTTTTCCTTCCTTGATATGTCCTTCCATAAAGGTACGTGCCGGCTGGATGTAGGAGTACCATGGATATTGCGTGTTGCTGCTGTGACAATCGTAACAAGAAGTCTTAAGAATCGTTTGTATATTTTTGGGAATGGGATAGACTTTTGAAATGTGAATTGGTAAAACCTGCCCGTAATCGGAATTGCGGGCAGGCTGATACAATTGCATCAGTAGAAAAATAATTAACCCAATAAAAAGAATCTTTCTGATGAACCGTTTCATTTTACAATTGTTTTTTCATTGAACCGCAGGTAAGCATTTTAGAACCATAGTAAGGGTTTTTTATCTCTTTTGTTTCACTGATCCAGATAGCTCCTTTTCCACCATCATACATAGGGCAAGAATCCTGATATAGTGTTTTTGCAGCTCCAAAAGTTTTGATCAAATCATTTATGTCTTTACTCAATAGAGCGAAATGCTCTCTTTGATGCTCAATATTACCGCCATTGGCCCCAATATGTTCTGCATGCTCTTTGGCATCGTCAGCTATATCAAGATATTCAGCTTTGGATTTTGGATTTATCGATTTTACATTTGTGGTTTTGAAAGCCGAATACAGTGCCTTGCCAGCTTTAGCGGCCCCGTTGCTGTCATCTTTTGCGAGTGCATTTTTTAACGCTAAATAATCTGCAACAATTTGCTGAGTTGAAAATTTTGCTTCTGTTTTTTTGCTTTGCGCATTGCCAGAAACCATTACGCATACCATTAATATGGCTGAAAGAATTGTATTTTTCATTTTAATTATATTTTAAATTGTTTAAAAAATAGGTTGCTATTGATTTTTTTTCTAAATATCTATTGGACTGTCTACACAATAAACACATGGGAAATAAGTGAATATTCAGCAAAGAGTATCGCACGGCGTAGTCTAAAAAAATTAGATACATTTCAATAAATTATGAACATCATTAGTCACGAGAAAATTGAGTGGTCATTATGTAAACAGCCCGATAAATTTATTAGTACTTAGCTGTACTATAGTTCTTTTTTCATAGAACCACAGGTTAACATTTTTTTTCCTTGATATGGGTTTTTGATCTCCTTGGTTTCGCTTATCCAAATAGCTCCTTTTCCGCCATCATACATAGGACAAAAGTCCTGATACAATTTTTGTTCTGATTTGAAAGATTTTATCAAATCATTCATGTCTTTACTTAACACGGCAAAATGCTCTCTCTGGTGTTCAATATTTCCGCCGTTAGCTCCAATATGTTCTGCGTGTTCTTTGGCATCATCAGCAATATCAAGATATTCTGCTTTTAATTTCGCATCTATCGAATTGGGATTTACACTGTTAAAAACTGCATATAATGCCTTGCCTGCATCTGCAGCTCCTTTTGTATCATCTTTGGTTAATGCATTTTTTAGGGACAGATAATTACTCACGATTTCGTTTATAGAAAATGTTCCTTGAGCAGTCTGGGCTGTTTCTACTTCTGCACTTTTTCCGGCCGTTTCCTTTACTGGCTCGGTTAATTCCATTCCGCATTTGGAACATTTGTCTCCTTTTTTTCCTGTAATTTCAGGATGCATGGAACAGGCATACAATTGCGAGTCATTCTGAGCTGTCCCGGAAGCCGCTTCAGGAGCTGCAGTTTCTTTGTTTTTTGAATTACAAGCTGTAAGTACAATTGCCATTACAAGGGTTGAGAAAATTAGTTTTTTCATTTTTTTTAGTTTTTATCTCTAATGAATGTTTTTTTGTCTAACATTCCTTTGTTTGAGTGTTATAAGAATTATTCTTTTTTTGATTGCAAATCCAATCTCTATTTTGCCTTTTAAATGCCTTTATATCAGATTTATATTTTCAGCACCAATCCGTTGGGTTTTCTACCGACATTAATCGTTTTAGAGACCGTATGGTTTGATACATTAACAACAGAGACCGTATTGGCGGTCTGATTGGTCACATAGGCAGTATTTCCATCTGCTGTAAATGTTATAGCATGTGCACCGGCACCAGTAGTGAATACACCTCCATGAACCCACATCATCTTAGTCTGGTCCCAGGTCCAATAATGGACTTTTGCATTGACAGGATCACTTACCCAAAGTTCTTTCTTATTTCCATTGTGAGACGCTATTCCAGGCATAAATCCTAGATCAATGGTTTGGCCTACGGCATCGGTTGCCACATTGATTACCGAGATAGATTGCCCGTCTTCATTATCAACATACATTCTGGCGTCAGTTCCTGTCCAGGCACCCACAGGGTTTTTTCCCACAGCAACTGTGGCTGTAACCTGCTTGGTTGCGGTATTTATAACTGACACAGTATTGTCATCTCCATTAGCAATATAAGCCTTAGTCCCATCAGAAGAAAAGGTAAGCTCAGCGGGCATCATGCCAACTGCAATGGTGCTTTTCAATGCGTATGTTAAGGCGTCATAAACCAGAACTTTTCCATTGATGTCCATTTGCGGCACCCAGATTTCTGAACCATTTGGGCTGTATATTGTGTTGTGGTTCATCATTGGCAGGCTGATATTTTTTACTGTTGCCCCACTGGCTGGGTCAATTACAAGGAGTTTACCTGTCATTCCTCCCATACCTGCGGTATGGCCTGCAGAGAAGTCCATTCCGGGTACACCGATAGCCAGATGATTGGAATGTAAAGAAATGTGGTGCGGCCACATGATCATATCGTTGCCGCTGCCCATTAGGCTTAAGGTTTCTGTAACTTCATTAGTTTCCAATTTGATTACTGAAATTGTGCCGTCCTGACCATTGACCACATAAGCGGCAGGATAGTTTATATTCAGTTTTGGATCGGACATATTCATATCATCCATTTTACTGCAAGAAAACAGCGAAACGGTCCCTAAAATTAAAACTCCAAGCATTGAACTAACGGTTATTATATTTTTCATTTTTTGATTTGGGATTATTTGATTGTTTCTATAGTTGATCCACAGCTTAACATCTGTGAACCGTAATACGGATTCTTGATGCCGCTTTCTTTGCTGAGCCAATTCGCATCAACCATTGGACAATGATTATAATAAACCGGCTGCGGCTGATCAGCAGTTTTTATAAGATCGTACGTGTTTTTGGAAAGGCTTTTAAAGGATTCCCTTTGCTTTTTTACATCTTGGTTTTCAGAAATATTTGTGGCATCTGAAGCTAAACTTTTCATTGCATTCATCCATGCAGTATGTTCTTTTGGCTTTAGGTTCTCCATTTTAATAGCATTGATTGCAGTAAGGAGCTCTTTAGATTTCAATGCGGCAGTTTTAGCATCTGTTTTCACCAAAGCATCTTTTACATCAAAGTAGCTGTCGAAAATTGCTTTAAAAGGACTGTTTTCTTGTGCATCTGCAGGAACTGCGGCTGTATGCTGTGAATGATCCATTTTACCCATATCCATTTCGGATTTTTTTATTGGAGCCGCCATATTTGTTCTTTCATATTGGCAGCATTGTGGAAGTTTTGCATAGGCGTCACCAGGAGCTAAGAACTGGTCGCTGTCATATCCTGCTAAGGCAATTCTTTTCAGGACTTCATCCTGATTTGTTTTCTTCTCATCATAGGTAATAGCCGCTATTTTGGTGTTTTCATTCCAGTTTACCGAAGCGATATTTTTGATGTTTCCTGCTTTTTCAATAGCAGTTTTGCACATTAAACAATTACCATAAATTTTTGCATTTATGTTTTTTGCATTTTTTATAGGTGCGCCAAACACTATGACTGACAGCAATAGAGTGATTGCCATCAATCCTTTTTGAATTGATTTCATTTTAAAATGTATTTGAAGTGAATATTGCTTTTGAGAAATAATTGCATACAAGAACTGTATAGAGAATTATTCTACAAAAAGCGAAAAATAAAAAAATGAAGCAGTTAGGCTTCCTTTTTTGACACACGTATGGCTGTCAAAAAAGGTATTTAGCTTATTTTAGGGATAAGCCAGATAGTATAGAAACCAGAGAGAATGGAGGTTTCTGAACTGTGGAATTTTTGTTTTTTAGAAAAAACACTTATAGTGATGTTTTTAAAGTCAAGTTGGTTAAAGAAAGTAATTCCTCCGTTACAGATTGAGACACAACCGCATGACTTGTGCCCACATTTATGACCGCAGCAGCCATCATTATTTTTTTTGGAATGACTGCCATCTTTCGAGCAGCAATCATTGTCATGATTTTTGGAAGCTTCTTTAGTATAAGAAATCTTTCCAGAAAGTTTTCCACAAGCAAAAGTAGCCATTGGCATCAAGAAGAAACCTAAGGTAATAATTACTATGATGTGGAATCTTTTCATAAGACATGTAAAATCGTAAACAAAGATAATTATAAAAATATCTCTGTTTATAAATGAAATGTTAAAATTGTTATTTTTTCATAGTTTATTTAGAAATGGATTTTTCTTCCCCTGTTTAATAGTCTGCATTGAAGGCAGTACGCTATTGAACAGTAATTATTTTTTTTTGATTTGAACAATCTAAGAGGAAGATTGCTATAAATCAGCAAGGAAAATTTCAGTGTCTGAAATGTTATAAAGCGGAAAAACCGAAAGTTCTTCGGTTTTTCCGCTTTTAGCATTGTTCTGCTTTCTTCTTTTTCATTCGGGAGCGAATCTGATAAAGGTTTTTTTTCATCAAACTGAAAATAGCTTTATGATGTTTTGAATTGTGATTCCTCAAACCACGGCACTGTGCTATTTCCATTTTAGAAAGAGAAACCTCTATAGTTTCGATTGGTTTGTTGTCAATGCGTGCAGAGAAGAGCAGGGAATCTATCTTTTTGAAATACTCATTGGTAAAAACACAGTGTCTCAGGCTGTCGCCTTCGGTCATATGTAAAACTCAGTGATATTGACCACTGTTTTCCAATTTAAAGTGACCACTTCGTTTCGGTTTAAAGTGACCATCTAATTTCGGTGCAAAGTGAGCACCTAAAAAACTACTTTTTTTCGTGTGTTAATTATTGTTTCAAATATAGATAAATAATTATTCCTTGATTATGCTTTTTTTCTTTCTCATTGATTCCCCATGCAGCTCAACCCTGTGGGCCTGATGTATTAATCTATCAAGGATTGCATCTGCTATGGTTTTCTCGCCGATTATGTCATACCATCCCTGAACGGGGATCTGCGAGGTTACTATAATAGAACCATTGTTGTGCCTGTCCTCGATGATCTCTAAAAGTGTGATTCTGTTCTGGCTGTCCAATGCCTGGAGTCCAAAGTCATCTAGTATGATAACATCCTGCCTTTGTATTTTCATCAGTTCTCTCAGGTATGTACCGTCTGCTTTGGCCATTTTCAGCTTTGCAAACAATTTTGCAGTATTAAAATAACTTACTCTATAGCCTTCAATACAGGCCTGATAACCAAGTGCTGTTCCTAAAAAACTTTTGCCGACACCTGTGCTTCCTGTGATTAGTATATTTTCATTCTTTTCTACAAAACTGCATTCTGCAAGCCGGAGTATAAGATTTCTGTCAATGTTCCGGGACTGGTCAAAATTGATGCTTTCAATATTTGATTTGTAATGGAAGAGTGCATTGGTAATACTGCGTTCAATACGCCTGTTGTGGCGTTCATCCCATTCGGCATCTATTATCATTGACATAAACTGGTCAATGGTATAATGATCGGTTTTACCGCTCTCGATAGCTGTCATGAAGGCGTTATGCATTCCATGAAGCTTCATCTGTTTCATTTTTGCTACAGTAGATTCATTCATTGTAAATTGATTTTAGTTATAATAATTTTTTCCTCTGATATTGCCGTGGTCGGGAAGATCCTGATCTTCTTCCTTTTCGTGTTCCATAGGTATCTTATCCAGACTGTTTTCTAAGATGTTCTGTATGGTTTTAAAATTATAAATCTTAAAGTCCAGAGCACGTTTGCAGGCATTTGCTAATCTTTCTGCACCTACTTTCTTTTCAAAAGACAATATGCCTAGACAGCTTTTATAGGCCTGCTCGGGGTGGTTCCTGCTTTCTATTATCTGCATAATATATTCTCCTACTGCCGGATCAATGCTGTTGGCCCATTCAATAAACCTTAAGGCATTCCACTGTGCTACAAACTGATGTGTGCTTGCCATATGTTCTGGATTTGTGGTATAGATGTAGGGCTTTGGATTTCTGATGTGTGTGGCTATACGGTTGTATTTGAAGTATATTTCAACAGTAGAGCTTGTGTAGAGCAGCTTTACTTTTTTCTTTAAATATTGATAGGGCACGCTATAGTAGTTTTTATCCTGGCTTAACTGGACGTGCCCGTTCTGCATTACTGTTGCCAGAGACTGGTATTTAATCTCAAAGCGTTCCAGAGGAAGAGGCTGCAGTTCATGTCTTTCATCTTCCATAAAGAGTTCAAAACGAGAGTATGGTCTTCCGGTAAGTTTCTTGTTATTATGCGCATCGAGCAGATTCCATATTTCCTGGTTCAGTTCTTCTATGCTGAAGTATTTAGAGTCTTTCAGATTTGCATAAATTCTTCTGTAAAGTATCTTGACTGCTCCTTCAACTAAAGATTTGTCTCTGGGCCTGTAGGCTCTTGCGGGCAGAATAGTGGTTTCATAATGTTCAGCTAAATCTGCAAGAGTTTCATTAATGGTGGGTTCGAAGCGGCTGGTTCTGACTACGGCAGATTTTAAGTTGTCAGGCACAATTGCGGCAGGCGTTCCTTGAAAAAAACGCATTGCATTTTCTACCGAAGCTACAAAATCTTCCTTCTGCTGGCTCATTGACGCTTCTGCGTAAGTATACTGGCTGGCACCGAGTATGGCAACAAAAAACTGTACTTCCTGAACCTCGGACGTGTTTTTGTCTATAATTGAGAGTGTCTTTCCAGCATAATCCACATACATTTTATCGCCAGCCTTGTGATTCATATGCATCACAGGGTTTACCTTGCTGCTCCAGTCTCTGAAGCGATTCCTGAACTGCGTTACTCTAAGACCATCGGGATGGGTTTCAATATACCTTTCCCACATAGTTTGTATGGTGATGCCCACCTTTTTTAATTCCCGTTCCATCTGAGGAAAATAAGCATACAGATCTTCGATTCTTGAGGAAACAACTTCTGTCGGACCCTGAGAAAACAGCTCGTCCAATTCAGTGTCAGTTTTCTTGTTGACAGTTTCCAGGCTTAATCCCAGCACTTCAAATAAAGAGATATATTTTTTCACAGTATTTCTGGAAAGAGATAAATATCGGCTTATAAACAGCTTGCTTTTGCCGTTGCAGTGCAACTTAATGACTTTTCTGATTTTGTTCATGTCTAGTTTGTTATTTGCCATAGTCTGTAGTTTTTATACAGATCCATGGTTTAACAGCATGAAAAGAAGTAGTGTTAGGTGGTCAATTTGAACCGAAACAAGGTGGTCAGTTTAAATTGAAAAGGAGTGGTCAGTTTGACCCGAAATCGATGGTCACTTTATGCTGAAAAAGTGTGGTCAATTTGACCGCTTTTTCCATTATTGCCCATTACAATAAAAAATCAGCATTTAACAGCAGGAATGGTACTTTTGGAACCGGACCTGACCTTCACGGAATCAGCGGATGCGGCTTGTGGTATACGGATCCTATGCATTTGATTTCGGGAACTGTAAAGCCAAAATTAACCGCAATAATGACCGATTGGCCAGTAAAAGACAGATCTGTGATTATTGGGACGCGCATTGATGTGATAACCGGAATCATAAAGAAATATCTTGAGGTTGATTTTCCCGAGTCTCAGATTGTAAGGGTTCATTAGATTGCTTTGCTGAAATATTGATCCATAAAAAAAACTTAAGAAGGGTTTAGTACCCAATAAATGAAAGTATAGAGATTTCAGGTAATTGTACCTGCCTTGAATGCTGTTTTATTTTGTTAAATTTGGCTGATTGGGTGCTTTTAATTTAAGGCGCAGCCAGTTAATATTCTGATGAAATTTAATTCTTGTTTATGAAGGACTACTACCAAAAAGATGTGCCCATATTGCTGAAGCTTGCAGAGCATAAGGAGGTGCTGGACGGCTTTCCCACTGAAAGCGCTGATTCACAATATGATGCCAGACTGATTTACAATCAAAGAAAGCCTGAAGAGGTGCAGCTTAAAATTTACTATAAGCCATCTGATCATCTTTACGAGAAGTTCAGGAGTCTTGCGAAAGCAGGTGTAAGTATCCTCGATATGATACAACCTGCTGTATCTCCGCATAAATGGGTAAATCCGGAATTTTTTGAGTTTTCTGAAAACTCTCTAATTGGGATTCAGGAAACCCATTATTACGATCATGACAAGAAATTCCTGATACTGGTTCTTCAAAATTTTTGTCTTTTCGAGAATGGAAGGTATGCCGGGGACGCAAGATTCAGGCTCGGGGACAATGCCATTTCCCACCTCGCGGGATATATCCAGTACGGCCAGCTTGGGACTTATGATTCAGATGATAAATTCATTGAGCGTAATGAAAACAGGTGGACAAGTTTCGGCCCTGTCGAATTTATGCTTTCTTTAAACCATTCGTACAAACAGGGCGAACCAAAAAAAGATTTTGTAATAACCAGAGATGCCGAGCTGATTATTAGGGATGACAGCCAAAAGATAAAAGATCTGGATCTTCTTTCGCTCGGAGAAGATTTATGCCTTATGATGTCCCTGTATTGGGAAAAAAGCATTGATTTTTTCAATGCATTGCTAAGAGTGAATGATAGGGAAAATTATGGCACCAGGGAAGTTTTTAAGCTTAGCGGAGAGCGCAATGATTTATCTCAGGAATTTCATTTGAAAGATAAATATTCGAATATTTACGATTTTGCGGAGTCGATTGATTTTGACAAATTCCAATATTTAAGAGAACTAATCCGGGAGGCTGTTCCAAGACTGATAAGCATAAAGCATCTTGATGATATTTCAGCTTTCATGGTCCTATACAACATCGTTGAAAAGTTCAGGAACTTTTTTTTAAAGAATCCCTTGGACGGCCAGACTTTTACTGTCAAGGAAGAATATGCTTTTATAGGATCAGAGGGCTCTATTAATAAATTCATAAAAACGAAAATAAAGGAAATTGGCGAAATAGTGGAGGAGGATGATAAACTGGAATTTGATTCCAAAGCTTTCGAGAAAGTATCGTTTATTAAAAAGACAGGCCTTATTGATCAGTTTGAGGGTTTCATAAAGTATCTCAAATTGGACCCGGGCAAATATAATATTGAATTTGACCAGCTTATTAAAGTACGCAACCTGATTTATCATGGAAATCCGCCGGGCAGGGATCTGTCGCCTTACAATAAGGAGCTTAAAGCATTGGTATATGATATTTTACTTGCCATAATTGCGCGCTAAGCATTTAGCTTTTCACGTCTGGCGTCCAGATAATAAATGATATTGCCAATATTTAAAACTGGCAAAAAATATTACTGAAAAATAAAACCGTGCCTGTTCACATTTTATCAGACAGAAAGAGACAATCAAATTTTTGATTGTCTCTTTCTTAAGGGTGCAGATTTTTCTGGGCAGGGACATCAATTAAAAACTGATTTTTAATTCCTTGCAACTGAAAAAACAGGCAGGCTATCGATCTGTATGGTCTGCGTTGGGTAGGCAAGTTCAATTCCTTTATCTGTAAAGGCCCTGAAAATCTCAAGATAGACGGCCTGCTGGCAATCCATATAGAAATTGTAATCCGGGTCATCCACGTAATAGACGAATTCAAAGTTTAGGCTGAAATCCCCAAAAGCGGAAAAATGCCCCCTGTCATAAATCAGCTTATCTTTTGAAGCTATTATGGATTCGACAATTGCGGGAATGTCCCTAAGCTGCTTATCAGAAGTCTGGTAAGTAACCCGGATAGTGAAAACAATCCTTCTCCTTTCCATGCGTTTGAAGTTGCGAAGCCTTGAGTTGGTCAGGTCTGTATTGGAGCATACCAGCTGTTCGCCGTTGAGGGTCCTGATGCGGGTGGTCTTTATCCCGATATATTCGATAACGCCGCTGTCGGTGCCCACTGTTACAAAATCTCCGATTTCAAATGGACGGTCAAAGAAGATGACAAAATAGCTGAACAGATCTCCAAGTACGGTCTGCGCCGCAAGGGCAATGGCGATACCTCCCACACCCAGACCCGCTACGATGGTAGTGACATTGTAGCCCATATTGTCAATAAGGAACACTGCGCCTAAAATCCAGATGATGATATTCACTATGGCTATAAGCCCGCCTGCCTGCTTTTCCTTGCTTTCGCTGTCCTGATCGCGCTTGATAAAGGACAATACGAATTTTTTGAAGGCAGCAATTATTATTTTAATGATAAAAAAAGTGATCGCCATCATATAAGCCGTATGGAGAATATTTTTAGCCTTCAGGCCTAAAGACAGGGCCTGCAGCGAAAAATAAACGGTGCTGATATAGAGCAGGGGCAGAACATTGATCTCAATAACCTCCATTGCGAATTCGTCCCACGATGTGGCAGTGGACGCTGCCCATATTTTGAGCCGTTTGAAAATGTATATTTTAAATATTTTTATGAGTGCAAATAGGAGAATTATAATTATTAGCGCTGTGAGCCATTTATAAATAGTGTTTCCCCAAATCAGGGTGCTTAGAATCTCTTCCATGAACTTTTATTTTTATAAGTTAGAAAAATGAATGCAGGCATGCATTGCATCTGTTAATTATCTGAGCAGTTCGAAAACGCTCCAAAACGAAATCCGGCAAATATGCCTGCCCTTAGATTCGGTATCCGATGCAGAATACGGTTTCATCAGAATTTACGGGATTTGCTTCGGTTTTGTAAAGGACTGTGCCCGACTGGGGCGCAGTGAGGGTTTTTATCCTGTTTCCGAAAATATCGGCCAGATAGCCGATCTGCTGGTTTTCTTTTATTTTATCGCCTGCCTTAACGGAACTGTAGAATATGCCCTGAAATGGAACCTTTACGAAGGCCTTTCTGTTAAACCTGTGTTTTGGTGCCCTTGCAGGCTTTATTTTGCGATTGGTGTAAAGCTGCAATTCCGCCATAATCCTGTACAGTGCATCCCTTGCTGGTGAGAGGCCTGAGCGCCCCTCTTTTTGCTGTCCTCCCACTGTCATGCTCAATGATGGTATTCCCAGCCTTGCCGCCTGTTTTACGGCACATTTCGAGGGCTCTCCAGATGAAAGGACGTACGGATGGCTTAAGATTGTATCGAGTCCGCTTGCCTCGCTGAGACGAAATTCCAGCATTGTCTGCTGCATGAATTCCGAATTGTCATAGTAGCAGATAAAATCTATTGGATCGCTTGCCGCATCGCAGCTGTTCAGCTCCAGAAATACGTCAGTGGCGTCGAAGACAGCCGTCGCAACAAAATCGGCGATCAATTCTGCCGCGGTTCCTCTGTGACTGCCCGGAAAAGCATCGTTAAGATGGGATATCCCAATAGGATTTGAACCGGAGCTGCGGCCATCGTAGCGCTGCACATCAGCATCGGGGATGATAATCAGGTTTCCTTTGAGCTTCTGGGGGTTTATCTCGCGGCGAAGCTCAAGAAGAGAGGCGGCTGCGGGAAAGCCGCCTTGGCGGATTCCGGCGGCTATGGTAAGGGTAGGGCCTTTTTCACGTCCTTTGATAAGGGTCATGGGAAGATCCGCCCAGATGGAGTCCGAAGATTTCAGACACATAACCGTATCATTTACGGACGCTTCCTGCTTTTCAAAATACTCCTTAAGGGATATTTTTTGGGACTGGACGCTGTGGATGGCAAAAAGGTATATAAAAAAAAGAATTAAATTTTTCATTGCATTATGTGATGGATAATGGTTCTGTATGATTACAGAACAATCATCCTGATTTGCAGACTGTGCTAAAGCCTGGTTTTAATAGGATTAAAGGAATTTTCAGCTGTCTTGAAAATCAATTGAAAGAGTATGTATGCCCAAAAAATTATAGGGAATACCATAATCATCCTGCCGCTGAATGTGGAAATATAAAGGAGGTTTGCGAAAAACCGCCAGCTTATTTTCGGGCATTGAGAATTGCAGAGGGAACAGCTTCTGTTGGGCATACCTGAAGCACAGCAGGCTCAAAAGAATAGAAAGACAGCCATCGGTGCAAAGCCGTGAAGCTGAATTGCGATAGTTTTGCCGCTATGCGATAAAAGGCAGCAGGGAAATTTAATAAGGGCTAGAAGAGATTCAGCCGGTAAAGCGACCCGGTTGAAGAGGCAGTAAATGCGGCTTTGAGCTTAAAATAGGCGAAACTCTTGCTGTGCGTAAGCGATAGCGCCTCATAAGCAAATTTTTCAAATAGAGATTTTAATGCAGCAGGGGCTTTATGCTTCTCTTTTTTGTCCTGAGAAGAAGCGCTTATGCGGATTTTCTTTTTGCTGTGGGGTGCATCAACAGCAGACTGCTTGGCATTCCTGCTGGAAAAATTGAGCATCTCAGCACAATCGGCAAGAGCGGAGGACACGCTGTGGACTTCAACCCCGAAAAGCATGCGTATGGCAAGAAGCGCCATTATCAATATGCTTTTAAAATGCTTCATGCTAAAGATAGAATTCTGGCTTATTTTTTATAGTCCTGCCAAATATAAGGCATTTTAAACAAAATCAGCCGGCGCATCCCAAATATAGCAAAGATTTAACTTCATGCATTTATGCATTAATGCTTATCCTATATTTTTAAATGCCGGGATTAGGCTATTGGCCAATGGAGAAAAATGCTTTTTGCAGCCTTTCTTTATTCTATGGCTAAAATGGCGCGCTCTTCGGGTTTGTTTGACCACTGCACCTGCCAAACCCGTCCGTCAACCTGGTCGAGCAGAATGAAATTGTATATATTGGTGGTAGGGCTAAGTGCAAATCTGTTGTTTTTTTCCTGATCAGGGGCAACAAGTGCTTTTAGAGAAAGGGGAGACTCGAACCTGTTTTTTCCAGTGTCCCACTGGACCTGCCACATCTGTCCGTTTCGGGTGTTGAGTTTGATATAGGTCCACATGTTGTTTGTGCTGTATAGCCTGTATGAAGCGTCGACGCATGGAAATGTGAAGGAATTGGAAGCGGATTGGCTTTGGGCCGATACGGTAGTGAACATTGCGAAGACTAGCAGAAAAAATAAAGTTTTTTTCATAATTTTCAGATTAGTTAATTAGCAGTAAATTAATATTTTATTTTAAAAAAAACACCAAATAATGTGCCGAAATTCAGATGATTTCCAAACGTAAAAGATTCATGCACACTTTATTGTTTGACTCGATGATTTGAGGCAGTTTATGGCCTGGGATGAAAAAAATCTAAGAAAAATATGCTAAATTCGCTTGATTGGAGAAGATGACAGAATGCGTAATGTGCGAAGATATAAACATACTTTTTTTAACCATTAACCAAAAAATTGACTAAATTGACAACAAAAGAATTCTTAGAATTTCTAAAGGAAAAAAATCATTTGATAATCAACCATAAGGACCACTACAGCGAAGCTCAGACAGGAAAAGTATTTGCAATTGATGGTAATGCCGTGAAATTTTATTGGACTTCTGACGATGATAAAACAGAAGCAAGGGGGTTAGTCACTTATGATATGCAGCAGTTTGCACAGTTGGTAAATCCGTTTTTGATTGTAGACAGAAGCTGTTCTTTTAGCGATAAATATTATAGCACCCTGCAGAGCAAGATAAAAAAAAACTGGCATGAGGTAATCAATACGCTCCATTCTTCCCCACATAAAAGACTAAAGGTTGATGATTGCGTTGATCTATTAGTAACATCAATAGGTGTGACCAAATTAGAGGCCTCTGGAATCCTTAAATCTCACTTAGCCGTGGGCACATTTAAGTATGATGAATTTAAATCAAGTGAGTTTATTATTTTAGGCAGGAATACAATCGAGCTTGAAAATAAAAAAAGATACCTGTCTTCAATTTCAAGTGAAATCAGAAGCCAGAGCGAGCGCATTAATTATATCATCAGCCATGGCCAGACAGTTGGAAATTATAGAGAGCAGCTTTTTATTTCTGTGCTCCGAAAATATGTGCCTAAAAAATTTCATGTCGCAACAGGATTTATAGAGGGCAGCAATAAACAGATTGATATCATAATTTACGACCAGCACAATTATATTCCCGTTTTTAGAGAAGATGACCTAGTAGTTGTAAAAAAGGAATCCGTAGCGGCCGTAATTGAGGTTAAAACGACTTTAACTTCCGCAACAATTGCAGATTCGCTGAAGGGTATTGAAAAAATATGTGAAGGACCAATGAATTCCATTCCTTTTTTTAAGGGAATATTTGCGTTTAATACCAAAATGAACAATAAATCAGCCGCGAATACAATTGCATCTTTCTATAAAAAGAATGGTATACACGCCATTTATGATCATTTAGATGTAGTTTGTGTACCCAATAAAATATGCGGTTTCATAGATTATAACAATCTCGAAAACGATGAATATTCATGTCCGTCATTATATATTATTGAAGATGCAAAAGGCATCTCTATAGGAGAATCGTTTTTCTTTCAACGGTTATTTGCGTTTTTGGAAGTTGAAAATTCAGCAAAGAAAATAAATGGGTTTTACTTTAGTGTGTTGAGGGAAACAGCCAGTCTGTCTCTGCACCAGATATTGACTCACAATGATTGGACACCTTTCCATTCATTTATTTCAGAAATCAGGGGTACGGCAGATTTTGAGCCCGATATGGAAATCATAAAAAATGACGTTAAAAAGCGCATAAAGGATGTAAGGAATTGGATGATGGGTGAAATGAAAAGAGAGCTGCTCATTGAAAAGTACAACAATGACTAAAGTGAAATGTTTTCTATTTCCCTTATTCAATTATTAACGAGTTTTTTTAGGCTAAAAGAACAAACTGCATTGGAATAGCTATGGTATAAACTTGGAATTTAACTAAGCCGGCACCTGAATCAAAGCGTAGGCTTTTTTGTTAGGCAGCCGTGCCGTACTGGATGTGGGTGCATCCGTATTTTCCAAGAAACTATGAAAAAAAACATGTTTTTTGCTTAATTGGGCAAAAATTCAGAATGTTTACAAAATTGAATGTTTACTTTGCATTACAGGAAATAATCACGCCGCGTCTTCATTTAGGAAGCCGGAATTGTCTGTTTAAGGTATGCGGCAATATCGATACGTATTTTTCCTGTAATCAGCGCTTTATTGCGCATGTAGTCACTTTGCAATCGGATTGCATAAACTATTTTATACATTTGTCCCATGAGATGGAAAACAACAATATTACTACTTTACATTCTAGGGCTGCTAGCAGTTCCATGCAGTGATGTATACAATAGCTGTATTTCATCCAATTCGGACCAGAAGGAGCTTACCCATAATCACAGCCGTGATAATGACGACCACTGCACTCCTTTCTGCCAGTGCTCCTGCTGCAGTGTTTCGGTTTTAAAATTCAGCTTCAAGATGCCGGATTTTAATCTTCCCCAGCAGCACATCAGTGCCAGGAATACTGTTTTGAGAGACTGCCAGTTCATTTCCAGCTACACTGGAACCATCTGGCAGCCGCCTAAGATTTTCGTTTAGATTTTTCGGATTGCGCATCCCACCAGTAGTGGGCTATGGCAGGCATTGAATGTCCTGCAGGGCAGGCGTATGCTTTACCGTAACCAATCGGGATGCCTGTACGCACTTCTAACTTTCCCCATCTTAAAGACGGGCTGAAAGACTATTTTCTAAACGTTAAAATTACTTGCATAGTGTTAGACAGTATAATTAAATTCAGTATTAAGAACAAAATCATTATTGGCTTAATGACTTTGGTCCTTATCATATGGGGCGCATGGAGCGCTACAAAACTGCCCATAGATGCCGTACCTGACATCACTAACAATCAGGTTCAGATTTTTACCAGCTGCCCTACGCTTGCCGGGCAGGAAGTGGAACAGCTGGTGACATTTCCGATAGAGCAGAGCATTGCAACTGTTCCAAAAATTCAGGAAATCAGAAGCATATCAAGATTCGGGCTTTCTGTTATCACAGTTGTGTTCGATGAAGAAACGAATATCTATTTTGCCAGACAGCTTATCAATGAAAGGCTGAAGGAGGCTACCGACAGAATCCCGCAAGGGGTGGGAACTCCGGAAATGGCTCCTGTAAGTACGGGTCTTGGCGAGGTGTACCAGTACATTATCCACCCAAAGAAGGGCAGCAAGAATAAATACAATGCCAAAGACCTGCGCACCATGCAGGACTGGATTGTGGCCAGACAGCTGTACGGGACCCCTGGAATCGCGGAAGTTAACAGTTTTGGAGGTGAATTAAAGCAGTATGAAGTTGCCGTGAACCCTGAAAGGCTTCGTGCAATGGGGGTTAGCATCCCCGATATCTTTACTGCGCTTCAAAAAAACAACCAAAATACGGGAGGCGCCTATATAGATAAAAAGCCTAATGCTTACTTCATCAGAGGAATAGGGCTGGTGACATCATTGGATGATGTTAAAAAGATTGTAGTGAAAAATACCGGAGCGGCGCCGATTTATGTAAGCGATGTTGCCGAGGTTAGATTTGGAAAAGCGGTCAGATATGGGGCCTTGACCTATAATGGCGAAGTTGATGCGGTGGGCGGTGTCGTAATGATGCTGAAAGGCGAGAACAGTAATGAGGTTGTAAAGCGCATCAAAGAAAAACTGCCGACCATCCAGAAATCCCTTCCTGACGATATTGTGATTGAACCGTACCTTGACCGTACAGACCTTGTCGGCCGTGCAATCAGCACAGTTGAAAAGAACCTGGTGGAAGGCGCACTTATCGTAATATTTGTGCTGGTATTATTTTTAGGAAATTTCCGCGCGGGGCTTATTGTTGCCTCAGCCATTCCTCTTGCAATGCTGTTTGCGCTTGGACTGATGAATGTATTTGGCGTAAGCGCCAATCTGATGTCTCTTGGGGCAATTGACTTTGGCCTTATAGTGGATGGTGCGGTAATTGTGGTTGAGGCCACGCTCCATCATCTGGCCATGCGCAAGTCTCTCAATAATCTTACCCAGGATGAGATGGATGAAGAGGTTTTCGATTCTGCCTCTAAAATCCGTACCAGTGCGGCCTTCGGTGAGATCATCATTTTAATTGTATATATCCCGATTCTGACCCTTGTGGGCGTTGAAGGGAAAATGTTCCGCCCTATGGCGCAGACGGTAGGATTTGCAATATTTGGAGCCTTAATTTTATCATTGACTTATATTCCGATGATGTGCGCGCTTTTCCTATCTAAGAAACCGCAGCATAAAGAGACGTTCAGCGATAGGATGATGAACAGAATCCAGAGCATTTATCAGCCTCTGCTTCAGAAGGTGATTGATATCAAATATACTGTGGTTGGCGTTACGGGAGCCATATTCCTGGTTGCCGTCTTCTGCTTTACAAGAATGGGAGGAGAGTTTATCCCGCAGCTTCAGGAAGGCGATTACGCATTCCACTGCATACTGCCGCAGGGAAGCTCGCTGAACCAAAGCATCGAGACCTCGATGCAGGCCTCAAGAATTATCAAGCAGTTTGACGAGGTGAAGATGGTTGTCGGCAAGACGGGAGCTGCCGAGGTGCCTACCGATCCAATGCCTCCGGAGGCCACCGATTTAATGGTTGTCCTTAAACCGCAGAAGGAATGGAAATCAGGCAGGAGCTATGCAGAGCTTGCAGATGCCATAATGGAAAAGCTTGAAGTCATTCCGGGGGTTTTCTTTGAAAAGAACCAGCCGATCCAGATGCGTTTCAATGAGCTTATGACCGGTATCAGACAGGACGTTGCCGTGAAGATATTCGGTGAGAATTTAGATACGCTTTCCCAGTATGCCAACGAAGTTGGGCAGGTTATACAAAGCGTTCCGGGAGCAACCTCGCCGCAGATTGAAAGGGTTAGCGGCCTTCCGCAGATCAATATTGAATATGACAGGACCAGAATTGCCAATTACGGGCTTACCATCGAGGATGTGAATGATGTTGTCAGCACTGCCTTTGCAGGAAAAAGCACGGGACAGGTATATGAAAACGAACGACGATTCGACCTTGTGGTGCGTCTTGACAGCATTCACCGAAGCAGCATAGACGATGTGAGCAATCTGATGATCCCAACCAATACCGGTGTTCAGGTGCCTTTATCCCAGGTAGCTAAAATCGACTATAAGCTGGGCCCTGCACAGATCAGCAGGGAAGCGGGAAAAAGAAGGATTGTAATCGGATTCAATGTTAAGGGCCGAGATGTGCAGAGTGTGGTGCAGGACATCCAGAAAAAGCTGTCTGAGAAGGTAAAACTGCCGCCAGGATACTATTTCACTTATGGAGGACAATTTGAGAACCTGCAGGCTGCAAGCGCAAGGCTTATGATTGCAGTGCCGGTTTCGCTGCTGCTGATTTTCGGACTGCTGTATTTCACATTCCGTTCCTTCAAGCAGGCTACGCTGATCTTTACTGCAATACCTATGAGTGCCATAGGGGGCATATTTGCCCTAATGCTAAGGGGGATGCCTTTCAGCATCAGTGCCGGAATCGGATTTATAGCTCTATTTGGAGTTGCAGTGCTAAACGGTATCGTACTGATTGGAACATTTAACCAGCTTGAAAAAGAGGGGATGAGCAACATTTTTGAAAGGGTTAAAGAAGGAACCATTACAAGGCTGCGTCCCGTGCTTATGACTGCTATGGTGGCATCGCTGGGATTCCTGCCGATGGCTATCAGCAGCAGCGCCGGAGCGGAGGTGCAGAAGCCCCTTGCTACGGTTGTAATCGGAGGTCTTGTGACAGCTACGTTCCTGACTCTTTTCGTGCTGCCTTTACTCTATATTATTTTTAACACGAAGTTTGACTTTAAAGGAAAATTTAAATTGAGAAATACAACTGCCATAGCTATATTGCTTATTGCGGGTCTAGGGTCTGCAAACGCGCAGCAGAGGATCCCAATTGAGAAGGCTGTCGAAACCGCCCTGCAGAGCAATCAGCAGCTGGACATCAATAAGTCTGAAATCCAGGCTGCCGGGCTCAACGCAAAAACGGCCATTGACATTCCTAAAACCGGTGTTTTTGCGGAGAATGAGGATTTGAGGCCGTCCGACAAAACAGGGATCTTGAAAATCGGTATCTCGCAGAGTTTTGCGTGGCCGGGACTTTATGCCGCCAGAAAAAGCTATTTCAAAAACCAGCTGCAGTACAGCCAGCTAAATACGCTGCTTTTGAACGCTACAATCAAAAGGGATGTGCGCACGGCCTATTACAAGCTTTGGTACCTGCAGGACAAGCAGCAGCTGTACAAGCGTCTGGACAGCATCTATACGCAGCTTTCAAAAACTGCGGAAGTTCGCTTAAAGGCAGGTGATGTGGCACAGCTGGATAAGATTGCGGCAGAGGCCAAGCTTCAGGAGCTGAAAGCTTTTTCGGACCAGAACAAGAAGGACATGACCGTGCAGCAGCAGCAGCTGATGATGCTTATGAACCTGAATGAATGGCTGCTTCCCGTAGAAGCGCCGCTTGGCAAAGCCGAGGTTACATTATCGGAAAGCGGCGGACTGCATCCGCTTCTGACCCTTCAGGAGCAGAATGTGAAGATTGCATCATCAAACATTTCAGTAATCAGAAACAGCAATATGCCTGAACTGTCGGGAAGGGTATTCAGCCAGAGGCTTTACGGGCTGGATGATCCGTACACGGGGTTTTCTGCCACTGCATCGTTCCCGCTTTTCGGAGCCGTATCGGCCCATAATAAGGTAAAAGCGGCAAAGGCTGAGAAAGAAGTGCAGGAAAAGAACCTTGCCTATCAGACCCAGCTTCTGGCGACCCAGAAGAATTCTTCTGTGGCGGAGATTGAAAAAAACCTTGCGCTGCTGAATTTCTATGAGACTTCAGGGCTTAAGCAGGCAGAAGACATTATCAAAGCCTCAACATTGAGCTACCGCTCGGGGGAGATTAGCTTTGCTGAGCTTGGACAGTTTCTGACCCAGGCCGTAGGCATCCGCCAGAATTATCTTGACGTATTGAACCAGTATAACCTTTCTGCGGTGCAGTTTGACTATTTCAACAATAAATAAATAATATAACAGCCTGTGGGACAGGCAGAGCCTTCCCACAGGATAATTTTAAATATAGAGCATAGATGAAACTCAAAATTCAATTATTAATCGCGTCGGCTGCAATCTTCTCATTTGTAAGCTGCGGACAAAAAAGCAATGAAAGCGAAAACGCTGCCAAAACTGAAAATGCTGCGGGAGCGAAAGAAGAGGCGCATGGCGAGGAGGAAGCTGCTACAATTGCAGTGCTGACCCAGGACCAGATGAAATCGGTAGGGGTCCAGCTGGGCACTATCGAGAACAAGAACCTGACTGCAGCGATAAAAGTCAACGGCGCCTTAAGGGTTCCCAACAACAATAAAGCCAATGCCACATCCCTTTATGGAGGGGTTATCAAAACCCTTAAAGTGCAGCTTGGCGACCAGGTCCGCAAGGGACAGGTGATTGCGACGATCGAGAATCCGCAGTTTGTGCAGCAGCAGGAGGAGTACATCACCATCAACAGCCGCATCACCAATGCCGAGCAGGAGCTGCAGCGCCAGAAAGATCTTCAGGCCGGAAATGCCGGAGCATTGAAGAACCTTCAGAGTGCCACAGCGGAAGTGAATGCGCTTCGCGCCCGCAAGGCATCGCTTGCCAAACAGATACAGCTAATGGGGATTAATCCGGCAGGAATTACTGCCTCAAATCTGCGAGCTGCGCTAACGGTTACAAGCCCTGTAACCGGAACGGTGAGCGCCGAGTTTGCCAAGATCGGAAGCTATGTTGACGTATCCTCGCCTGTGGTGGAGATAGTGGACAATCAGCTGATCCATTTGGACCTTCAGGTTTTTGAAAAAGATCTTCCCAGCATAAAAGTGGGGCAGAGCGTCACTTTCACCCTTACCAACAATCCTGCGGCGACTTATACAGCAAAGGTGTTCAATATAGGCTCCTCATTTGAGAACCAGAGCAAGAGCGTTGCGGTCCACTGTACAGTAACGGGCAATAAAACCGGACTAATCGACGGAATGAACATCACGGCGATGGTAGGCGTGGGAACGGCCCTTACGGCTGCGGTGCCTAATGATGCGATTGCTGAAGCGGACGGAAAATTCTACATTTTTGTAAAAACCGATAAGAAGCCTGAGGAGCATGAAGAGGCGGAAGGCGAGGAAGGCGCTGAAGCCGGTGAAAAGCACAGCCCTGAGGAGGAAAAGAGGATTGCAGCGACAAGCATGAATTTTGAAAAAGTGGAGGTGACCAAAGGAGTTTCAGAAGTGGGCTATACAGCGGTTACACCCGTTAAGGATGTGCCTGCCGGAGCGCAGATTGTCACGAAAGGAACCTTTTTCGTAAATGCCAAACTGAGCAATTCGGGAGGCCACGAACATTAATATTTTGAAGGATTTAATGCAGGTGACTGTTCGACAGTGTGTGTTTGCCTGTGATACCCCGGAGAATTTAGATCCGCCCCCTGGGTCTCTAATCGATGGTCTCGAATCGGTAAACCTGCATTAATTTAAAAGACTGCCGGCAATTAAGGCTGATTATGAAGTATCTGCCTGCTAAAAAGTAGTTTCCGAATGCTGAAATTTAAAATAAGCTTCGTAAATTTACTATAACTGCCTAACGGATAGGCCTTATTGCCGGTTTTATTTTTAATGGAAAAGTCATATGAAGAAAACGACTGAAGAAGCCTTTAACAGCAAGAATATACGCCTGACCACGATGCGTATCCTGATTTACGAATATATGGAGACGCTCACAGCGGCATTATCGCTTGCTGAAATCGAAAAGCATTTCCATAAGGCGGATAAGGTGACGATCTACCGCACTCTGCAGACCTTTCTGGAAAAGGGGCTTGCGCATAAGATTCCCGACGAGAATGAGGCCAAATACAGGCTGAGCGCCGAATCCTGCGCTGAGGAGGACCATAATGACACCCACCTTCATTTTTACTGCAAAAAGTGCAGGCAGACCACCTGCCGTGAGGAGATCGCGCTTCCCAAAAGCCTTACCGAGAGCCTGCAGATTGATGAGATCCAGATTTTAGCTAAGGGAATCTGCGAAAAATGCCTAAAGAGCCAATAACTGCAGAAATATAATGGAGAACCAAAGAATATTGTAAAATTTTAAAGTTTAAATATGCTTCTAAACCGTAAAATATCAGTGCTTTACTTTGTGCGTGAAATCAGGGCTCAGATTATTCTGATTGTCCTATTCGCGGCTGCAATCGGGCTGCTGGATATGCTTCCCATATTTAAAAAAGTGGCGCTTCCGCTAAGCATTCCAGCCCTTGTGGGGACCGCGGTTTCACTGCTTCTCGCATTCAGGACGGCACAGTCCTATGAGAGATGGTGGGAAGCCAGAACCGTATGGGGTGCGATTGTCAATGATTCGCGCACCCTTATCAGGCAGGTAATGCAGTTCGCGTCCAAGGAAAACAGCGACATATCGTCGCAGTTCGCAGAAAGGCAGATCATTTGGGTTTATGCCCTTGGCGAATCGCTGCGCCGCCAGCCGTTCAGCCCGAAAGTGCAGGCCTACCTGAAATTCCATAATATTACTGCGGCCAATATACCAAATGCGCTGCTTGACCTGCATTCGCAGAATATTGCCGAGATGGAGAGCAGAGGGATTATATCGGATTTCAAGACGGTGCAGCTCAATGAGACCATTTCGCGCCTGTGCGACCATATGGGGAAATGCGAGCGCATTAAAAATACGGTCTTCCCCAAGTCCTACAGCCTGCTGGTGCACACTCTGATCTATGTTTTTGCGGCCATACTGCCTTTCGGGCTGGAGGATTCGCAGCTGATTGTGGAAGTGCTGATGACCATCCTGATTCCGCTGCTTTTCATTGCGATAGAAACCACTGCCATCATCATGCAGGATCCTTTTGAGAACACGCCCGTGGATACTCCGATGACCTCCCTGGCGCAGACCATTGAGATCAATCTTCTTGAAATGACCGGCGCGGCGGATATTCCGGTCAAGCCCAAGAATAACGAATATTTCGAAATGTAAGATAGTGCCAATCTAAAAATCAGCCTGCTATGGATATCGAATTTGAGCTGCTGCTTTCCGCTAAACTGCTTCTTGCCGTTTTTCTTGGAGGGCTATTAGGCCTGGAAAGGGAACGCGAACAGCAGAATTCCGGTGTGAGGACCTTTGCCTGCATCTGTGTGGCCTCGTGCCTGTTTGTTTCGATTTCGGCCCATCTGACCGCCGACAAATCCGCCATAGCCAGAATGCTGGCGGCCATTGCGACAGGACTCGGATTCATAGGCGCAGGACTGATTTTCAGAGACGAGAAAAATCTCCCCAAGGGACTGACCACTGCTTCAGGACTGTGGACGACTTCGGCAGTCGGCATGGCCATAGCCCTCAATATGTTTGTCCTGGCAGTGGCGGCGACACTTATAATACTGCTTATTTTCACCATAAACCAGTTTGGCTGGTACAGAAGATTTGTGGACAGATTGATTAAGAGTAAAAAAAGGAACGGCTGAAAAATTGCCGGCCCTTTTATCGGAGCCTTTTCTTCAAGGGGATCGGCGCCGTATTTTTTAACCTTATAACATTAAAAGATTATGGAACACAAGCATAAATACGATAAAGACGGAAAACAGATCTGCTGCACCCAGACCGAGAAGGTTTACACCCAGGCAGGAGCTGAGAAGCTTCTGAAAGGGCACAGCGCCGATGATGGGCACAAGCATGCGCACAGTAAGGGCGACGGGCATAACCACAGCCACAGCGATGACGACGGACATGACCACAGCGGTGCGGAAGGAGGGCCTTTAAAGATGTTCCTCCCTTCGATAATATCGCTGGTTCTGCTTCTTGCGGCCATCTCGTTTGACAACTGGATAAAGCCGGATTGGTTTTTAGGCGCCCTGCGTTTCGCATGGTATCTCGCAGCCTATCTCATTGTCGGCTTTCCGGTTATCAGGGATGCCTTCAAAAGCATGGGCAAGGGTGAGATTTTCTCCGAATTCCTTCTTATGAGCATTGCCACGATCGGGGCGTTCATTATCAAGGAATACCCTGAAGGAGTTGCCGTGATGCTTTTTTACGCTGTGGGGGAGGTATTCCAGACCCTGGCGGTGTCAAGAGCGCAGCGCAACATCAAAAGCCTTCTGGACCAGAGGCCTGATGAAGTGACCATCGTTGCTGATGGCAAAACCAAAAACATTAAGGCTGAAGAGGCGCAGATCGGCGACATCATCCAGCTGAAGCCTGGGGAAAAGCTGGGCCTTGACGGAGAGCTGCTGACCGAAAGCGCATCTTTCAATACGGCAGCCCTTACCGGGGAAAGCAAACCGGACACCAAGTCTAAAGGAGAGGCTGTTCTTGCGGGAATGATCAATCTGAATGTGGCTGCCCAAGTGAAGGTCACCGCGGCATTTACCGACAGCAAGCTCAGCAGGATACTGGAGCTTGTGCAGAATGCCACCTCGCAGAAGGCCCCTACGGAGCTTTTCATACGCAGGTTTGCCAAAATCTACACGCCAATCGTGGTTTTCCTGGCTATCGGAATCTGCCTGCTGCCTTATTTCTTTGTGGACAATTATGATTTCAGCAGCTGGCTTTACAGAGCCCTTGTCTTTCTTGTGATCTCCTGCCCGTGCGCGCTAGTGATTTCGATTCCCCTTGGCTATTTTGGCGGAATCGGTGCAGCGAGCCGAAACGGTATACTTTTCAAGGGAAGCAATTTCCTTGACGTAATGGCCTCGATACAGAACGTGGTTATGGATAAGACCGGGACGATGACAGAAGGGGTGTTCAAGGTGCAGGAAACGGTCTTCAAGCCAGAATTTGACAAGGACGAGATCCTAAAAATGGTCAATGCGATTGAGAGCATGAGCTCGCATCCCGTTGCCACGGCGATCCATGAATATGTCGGGGAGGTCGACAGTTCGATAAAACTGGAAAGCACTGAAGAAATTGCAGGGCATGGACTCAAGGCGGCCATCAACGGAAAAGAGCTGCTTGCGGGCAACTTCAAGCTTCTTGACAAGTTCGGCATTGCCTATGACGTCGATCCGACTTCGATAGTGTACACCACCATTGCGGTAAGCTACGACAGGAAATATGCGGGCTACATCACAATTGCCGACAGCATCAAGGAAGACTCCCAGCTGACCATAGAGCTGCTGCATAAGCTTAATATCAAGGCAACGATGCTAAGCGGGGACAAGGGGAGCGTTGTGAAATATGTGGCCGACAAGCTTGGCATAGACAATGCGTACGGCGACCTCCTTCCTGAGGACAAGGTAAACAAGGTTAAGGAGATCAAGTCGCAGTTTGGGACGGTTGCTTTTGTGGGAGACGGCGTGAATGACGCACCTGTTGTAGCCTTAAGCGATGCGGGGATTGCGATGGGAGGACTGGGAAGCGACGCCACCATTGAGACGGCGGACGTTGTCATACAGGACGACAAGCCTTCAAAGATACCGATGGCCATCAATATCGGCAGGCAGACCAAGAAGATCGTCTGGCAGAATATCACCCTTGCATTTGTAGTGAAAGGGATAGTGCTCATCCTCGGAGCGGGCGGGCTTGCCACTATGTGGGAAGCGGTGTTTGCTGATGTCGGGGTGTCTCTGATTGCGATCCTTAATGCCGTGCGCATTCAGAAAATGAAATTCTAAAGCAGGGAAAAGGGAGCACCCGCACTTAAATCTACATATTTGGCGCTTATTTTTTGCCGCAGGCCGCAGATGGGATCCATTGCATGGAGAACCGTCAGGCCATAGCGGCAAGGCTCCCTTTTGCCTGAATTCAGCTGCACTGAAGCCCTGGAGAACCGGGCTGGACCGTGCATGCCTATAACTGAACAGGCAGTTCTGCCGGCAGCTTATGGCAAATTGAGCTGTATCTGCGGGTCGGGCTTCCGTTCGAATTCTACCCGAAATGAAAAAACGACATAAAAAATACTATCCCAATATCCATAAAACCCCGAGGGGCCAGAAGGGAAGGCCTGTCAGAAGGAAAAACAAATATTCGGCGGTAAATATAGGAAAGACGATCATACTTACGATTCTCGGCCTTGTGATAGTGCTGGGAATCATTGTTCGGGTCAGGCATTTCGTCCTGTACCACATACTGGACAAGCCCCATGAAAAGGCAACTGAAAAAGCTTTGGATAAGGGCATTGGCCGCAATAGCCTCACTCCAAACGGAGAATCCTGAAAAAGGCGGAGGAAAATTGTTAATTCAGAACCGCAGGCCTTCCAAAAGCCTGCGGTTTATTCCATATTTCCGGCCCTAATGCCGGAGAGCAACCCCAAAAGATATAAACTATGAGAAAGCATTTGAATATTTCCGCTGTAATCCTTACCATCCTCAGGGATAACCCGGAGAGGGATTTCGCCCTGGATGAGCTTACGGCGCTGATTTTTCCCGATAGTCCTCCCCAGGATGAAAAGCGGAACCAGTCCGAGGTTCTCGATATGCTGATATTTCTGGATGACCAGAAGCTGGTGCTTCTCGATTTTGACACTGACCGCAGTTCGATAGCAAAATAGCGGCTATGCCGCTGTGCCTGCAGAACAGCTCTGCAGGACGGAAAACCCAAAAAGGCGATGCCCATTCTAGACCAGCACGGTCAGTACTGCGGGAGCTACCGAGATCCTGCAGCTGTTGGTTCTGAGCTTGTAGTGTTCGCCGTCGATCTGGGCGTCGGTAAAAATCCTGTTGGGCATTTCCACGCACAGGTTCTGCACCAGATGGTGCTGGGCCTTTTTGAATCTGGAGACCGAGCGGTTCAGTATATGGTAGCCCAAGGCTATCTTTTCGATGAAGGAAAGCTCAGGTATCAGCACCAGATTCAGCCTTCCGTCTGTGAGCATGGCATCCGGGGTAAGGCTCATGCTGTATCCCATTTCATTTGAATTGGAGACAAAAACCATAAATGGCCTGATGGGGATCACCCTGTCGTCAAAATAGACAACGGTGGGCTGCGCCTTATATTCGAAGCTGGAGGCGACAGCGGCCCTGATATAGGAAAAGAGCATCCTTCCTGCGGAATGCTCGTATTTTTTGATGACCATGGCGTCAATGCCCACACCCGCATTGCTGAAAAAATAATGCTGGTTTATCCTTCCCGCATCAATGCGTATTTTTCTCCTATCCCTGATCACTTCAAGGGATTTTTCTATATCGTGGGGAATGTTCAGATGCGAGGCTAGGCCGTTTCCCGAACCCAGCGGGATGATGCCCAATTCGACCCCCGTGCCTATCAGGCATGAGGCGACCTCATTGATGGTGCCGTCCCCGCCGCAGGCCACTATGATATCGGGATTCTGCTCCAGTGCGCTTGCGGTAAGGGAAAGCGCGTGCTTTTTTCGCAGGGTGTAATCGGCCCTGATCTTGAAGCGGTCGGCGGGAAAGAACTGCCTGATGTAAAGATCGGACAGGCTGTGGCGTCCGTCTCCGGAGACGGGATTTATAATGAAATGTATATAGGTCATCGCTTATTTTAGAAGTTTGTTTGTAAAAAGGTAATCGGCCGTCTGGTACCATGCTATGGTCTCCTCCAGAAAGCTTCTGTCCATCGCAAGGGGAGTGAGGCTGTTGTCGGATTTTTTCCAGCTGTAGAAGGCCTGCTTCTGCTGGTCGGAGAGAATCATCACCCTGCTGCCCTTCATCAGTGCCAGCTTGCGGTAGGTTCCCAGAAACGCGCGCTGCTCAAAATTCTGCGCAAGGACATCCCTTCCGAAGAAATCCGATTCATAATGCCATCTGAAGAGCGAAAAGACCGTCGGCCAGAGATCGATCTGCGAGCACTGCGCGCCTATCTTCCGATTTTCTGCTTCGGGCAGGTTTGCTATGAAAGCGGGTATATGGTAGTTGGCAATGTCAATCTCATCCTTCCCGGCGCTGCTGGCGCAGTGGTCCGCTATTATGATGAAGACCGTATTTTTGTACCACGGCTTTTTGGATGCCTCGGCAAAGAGCCTTTTAAGTGCATAGTCCGCATATTTCACAGCGCCCTCGCGTCCTGTTCCCGACGGGATGTCAATTCTGCCTGACGGATAGGTGTACGGCCTGTGGTTGGAGGTCGTCATTACAAAATTCAGGAACGGTTTTCCTTCCTTGTACTGCCGGTCGGCGGTGCTGAGCATTTTATTGAAGATATCCTCATCGCAGATACCCCAGGCATTCTCAAAGGTGACTTCGCTGTCTGCAATATTATGGCGCACGGTCTTGATCCGGTCGCTGAGCACGCTTCCGCGTCCGCGGTCGTATATGGTGAATCCGTTGCCTCCGAAATAGGAGTTCATGTTGTCGAAATAGCCGTCCCCGCCGTAAAAGAAGCTGCACTGGTAGTTTTTGGACCTAAAGACGTTGCTGATGGTAAAAAGGTTCTGGTTATCGGGCCTTTTTACGATGGACTGCCCTGGGGTCGGGGGGATGCAAAGCGTAACGGCCTCCATTCCCCTTACGGTCCGGGTTCCGGTGGCGTACATATTATTGAAAAAGACGCTCTTCTGGGCAAGGCTGTCCAGGAAAGGGGTCAGGTTCTGCCTGTTTCCGAATTCATTCATAAAACCGGCGCTGAAGGACTCCATGAGCACAAATACGACGTTTTTCCTCTCAAGAGGGGTCTGGGCATCCTTTATGCTGCGGTGGATCGAATAGCCTGTTGAGGCATAGGACACGGTGCTGTCGCGTAGTTTTGATTTTACGATGCCGAATGCCCTGTCATTGCTGATGGTGGTGTAGAAGCGCTCGTATTTCATCTGATTGTTGCGGAAGGCGGCAAAAAAGGAATAGATCCCTGATTTGGAGATTTCGGAATTATAGCGGTTTGGGGACCATTCGGCCTGGCTGCTGGAGATAAAGGTGATATAAAAAGAAGCTGCCGCCGTAAAGACAAGCAGTATGGAAACCCTCTTCACTATGTCCGCATTATGGGCGAATGCGGCAGCAAAGGCTTTTGATCTGTGGAAGGCAAAAAGGACAAGTGCCGTCACTGCCAGCACTGATGCAATCAGAAGCGGCAGGGGATAGGACTCCTGTATATTGGCAATAACCTCATAGGTGTAGATCAGGTAGTCCACGGCAATAAAATTGAAGCGTGTCCTGAACTCATCCCAGAAGGTGATTTCAGCCAGAAAGGTGAAGACCAGAATAAATACGTTCACCGAGATAAAGAACCAGGTGATGGCCCTATCGGCGATGGAGCCGGTCCATCTGCCGGCAAATACGGTATAGTATAGGACGGCGGGAAAAGAAATCAGGACAATGGTGCCCAGATCAAAGAAAAATCCGGTTAGCAGCGTGCGGGCGGCATCCAGGACATTTAGGGAAACCTGATCGTGCTGCCAGATTAGAAATATAACTCTTAATAGCTGTGAAAATAATAAAAACCACGCAATAAAGTGAACCAGCAGCGCGTATCTGCCGGTTCTCAAAGACAATTTGCTCATAACTCAATAATAACTCAGCAAAGTTTACATTGCAATGTTGTAATCATTCTGAATTTTTGGTTTTTATTAAGAAATAAAGGCCGAGTTTATGAAAAATTATCTGCGAAGCCCTTTCAGCCATTCCTCCAGGGTGCCTGGCCGTTTGAAGAGCCCAGCGCGCGGCGCTGGAAACGAACGCTGAAGCTGTGCAGTCCCTTATAGAATGAATAGCTGACCCTCCAGCCGCTTATTTCGGCTATCTTCCTGATGATTGCCAGACCCAGTCCGGTGCCGTTTGCCGAGGTGCCGCCGTTAAAAAACCGGTTGAAGAGCTTTTCTATGGGCAGCGGCGAAGGCACTCCCGTGTTTAGGATCAGCAGCTCGTCGGGCATGGTCCTGATGATGATATTCCCTCCGCTGCGGTTGTGCCGTATGGCATTGAGCACAAGGTTGTTGATCAGGATTTCCCCAAGGACAGGATTGCCATATATCTGCAGGCTTTCGGAGATCTGCATACTGATGGACACCTGCTTCTGGTCGGCCTGTTCGGTGAAGAAGTCCAGGTGCTTTTCAATATGGGCGTTGACCGAGATGGTGCTTTTATCCAGATAGGCCTCATGCTCCATTTTGGAGAGCAGCAGCAGGTTTTTGTTGAGCCTGTTGAGTTTTGCCACATCCCTGCTCAGCGTGCCAAGCACGTGGGTCTGATCTTTGTTGAGATCCATCTGGAACAGGGTGTCGATCTTATTCTGGAACAGCGCTAGGGGGGTCTGAAGCTCGTGCGCCGCATTTTCCACAAATTCCCTCTGGCTTTTGTAGATGGCGGTATTTTTTTCAATGAGCGCCTCTAGGCTTCTGTTGAGGCGTTCAAATTCATCGATGTCTGATTTGATGAAATGGGGCGGCTTGCTTTTGTCTATCTCAAATTCATGTATCTGGTCCAGGGTGTTGTAGAAGGGCATCCAGCGTTTGGAGGCCGTCTTTTTGGAAAGCCACACAATGCCGATGAAAAGCACCAGCAGTATGAAGGTGAACATTCCGGCTATGCTGAATACCATGCGCTCCATTTCCAGAAGATGGATCTTCTCGGTGTAGGTGTATGTTTTGCCTGCAATCTGCACCGGCGCGTAGATGATGCGGAAAGGCTCCTTCTCTTCGGCAGTGGAATCCTCGACCATGGTGCCCACTATGGAATCTTTGGTGACCCCCATATCGGGCAGGATGGTGAAATGCAGGTTGAACCTGTTCCAGGTCTTGATGTCCTCGGGTGTAAAATTCCTGCTGCTCTGATTCACGAAGGCGTTCTTGTGCTGCACGAGGACCTCTTCGGTTTCATAGATGTAGAGCCACTGGCTCACATAGTAGAATATCGGCGCGCAGATCAGCAGAATGGCTGCCGCCAGGATCAGAAAATCGCGGGTTGTTTTGCTGAGCAGTTTTTTTGTGTTCATTTTTCCCATTTGTATCCTTCGCCGTAGACAGTTTTGATGTAGTCGCCGGAGCCTGCTTTGGCGAGTTTCTTTTTGAGGTTTTTAATATGGGCGTATATGAAGTCGTGGCTGTCGAGCATGTCGGCCATATCGCCTGAAAGATGCTCGGCAATGGCGGATTTTGAAAGCACTTTATCATTATTTCCGATCAGGAACAGCAGCAGGTTGAGCTCCTTTCTGGTTAGCTCCAGCTTTTGGCCGCTGACCAGGACCGTTTTGGTGAAAACCTCAATCTGGATTTCCTTGAAGACCACCCTGTTGCTTCCCCTGAAATTCCTGCGCCTCACAAGGGCCTGCATCCTAACCAGCAGTTCGGCGAGGTGGAAGGGTTTGGTGAGGTAATCGTCGGCGCCAAGGCTGAAGCCCTCAATCCTTGCCTCAAGGGTCTCTTTGGCCGATATGATAATCACCCCGTCGGTCTTGTCCTTGCTCCTGAGCTCGCGCAATATGTCAAATCCGTCCCCGTCGGGAAGGCCAAGGTCAAGTAGTATGCAGTCATAATCGTAATTGTCAATCTTGTGGATTGCCTGCACATAGCTGTGCGCTGTCTCGCATTTGACGCCTTCTCCCTTAAAATAGCCCTGTATGCTCTGAGCGATATCCTGCTCGTCTTCGATAATTAAAACCTTCATTGTAATCGGATTATATGCTGGTAACTGATCTGCGGGATAATAAATTTACTAAATTAGAACCGAATCCCATGCTGTCCCTGCCTAATTTTATCCCCGCTTATTCAGTTATTCCAAAAACCGCTAAGTTTACAATCCAATTTTGAATTTATTCTGAATTTTTAGGCATATTCCGTTTTTTAACATTTTAATCTCTGATTTGTGCGCATTAGCCGCCAGATGCGGCATTATCCGCATTGCCTTATTTCTGGACCATGCTTGAGATTATATTGATGCTCAATGCCAGGATGGTGGTATTGAACATAAAGGAGAGCACTCCGTGCACCAGTGCGGTGCGCCTTATCCTGCGGTCCAGTATGGCTACATCCGATACCTGGAAAGTGGTGCCGATCACAAAGGAGAAATAGACAAAGTCCAGATAGTCAGGTTCTCCCTTACCCGGAAAATCAAGGCCGTTCAGCGAATAGTGCAGATTGGCGTATTTAAAGGCAAAGGTAGTGTGGACAATTGCCCAAGCGGTTCCCACCGATGAAAGTGTCATCACCACATGCAGCGCCAGTTCGGGGCCTGTCTTCTGCTCGGCTGAAACATACAGAAGCACAATTCCCAAAAGGCTGACCGCTGTTGTAAGGAGCATGAAAAGGGAGAGCACTGCGCGTCCCGAATCCTGGTCTTTGGCATTTTTTTTGAGCTCATCCAGACGGCAGGTGAGAATGGTAAACCAGGAGAAGAACAGCTGGGTAAGGGAAAAAGCCAGCCAGACCGCCATGATGTGCACAGAGGGCCTGCTGGTTCCGATCTCAAGGACAATGGCCGTGAGCAGACCCGCCGATGCAGAAATTGCCAGCCTCGACCTGTTGCTGAGCCTGTTTATAAATACAGTTTTATTCATATGAAATTAATTTTTTTGGCTGATGCCGATTGTTTGACTGCTATTGGTAAATGTTCATTTTTTCATCATATATGGGGCTTTCTATATCCAGAAATTTCAGCACACTGTGAAAAACATGGTACTGGGACACCGTCTTATTGGCCTTGAGTTTTTTCGAGCCGGGCGATACCCAGACAATAAAGGGTATCTCAAACTGCTCCCGCGGGGCAATGCCCATCGGCAGGCCGTGCATGTAGAGATTATTTTCACCTAGGGACTCGCCGTGATCCGAAACAAAAATCATCGTGCTGTCAAATTCCCTGAGCTCTTTCAAGTCTGCGATTACGCGGCTTAAAAGGTAGTCGGTATAGACAATGGTATTGTCGTAAGAATTCATGAGTTCCTGCGTTGAGCAGTCTGCAAGCTCAACGCTTCTGCAGACCGGGCTGAACTTCTCGAAGCCTGCAGGATACTTAGTGCTGTAGCTGGGCCCGTGGCTGGTGCTGGTGTGCAGCACCAGAAGTATTTTATCTTTTGTGCTTGCCAGTATTTGCTCTTTGAAAAGGGCCAGCAGAATCTCGTCGTAGCCGCAATTTCCGCCTTTGCAGGCCTTTGAGAGGTATTTCCTGTCCTGGTAATTTTTGATATGAAGCGGGGGCTCCCCCCAATTGGAGGTCCTCCAGATGACCTCCACATTATTGCGGAAAAGGTAGTTGGGCAGTATTTCATAAAGCTCATCGGTCTTTTTATAATCCAGGATTGCCTTGACACCTGCCGTGGTATAGGTCGCGGCAGACACTGCGCTTAAGGGGTGCACATTTTCTGTGGCTCCAAGCAGCGGATTTGTATTTTTACCATAGCCGTAGAGCGAGAAATTGGCCTTTCTTGCGGATTCCCCAATGACCAGCACCACAATTGATTTTTTTTTGTCCCTGATGTGGGCATCGGGAAGCAGGATTTCCTTCTGGTTTTTCTTATACTGGTGCGCGTAAAACAGCGAGGTGTTGACCGCATAGGACCATGGCATTGCCAGCCCTCCCAATTTTTTGGAATTCTTGTCGATCCAGAGCCAGCTGGAGGAATTGACAAAAACCAGCGCCAGGGCAATAAGCAGACTGCCGCCGCAGAGCAGCGCAAACCTTTTAAGGGGCTCTTTTACGGCCTTAATCCTGAAGAGCGCCACGGCGGGAACTATGCCGAGCACAAGCACATAAAGAACCATTCTGAGCGAGAAATAGGCGCTTGATTCCGCATAATTGGTGTTTAGGATATTCCCAATCATGCTTTCGTCTATGATCACGCTATAGGCATTGATGAAATAGAGCGCCGCGGCACTGACCGCAAAAAAAAGCGAAATGAGGATTCTGCCGAAAATTCCGGTAAGGTAGAGCAGCAGATAAAAGACCAGAAAATCCAGCACAAGCATCAGCACTATGAGGCTGGCGATGGTCAATATGCCGCTCAATGCCGCGTAATTGAGATTCCCGACCACAAAACAGAAGAAGGGAAAATGGAAAAATACGCAGTTGGCAAGGCTCAATAGGGCCGCCAGACGGGCTGCAGGGAGTCTACCTTTTAACATATGCGGCGGTAATTTTATAAAGTGATATGGTCAGCACGAATAAAGATAAGTAAAATATGAACAGGTTCTCGCGCATGATTTTGACCAATAGCGCTATCCAGCATCCTGTGAAGGCGATGATGAAGAAGGGATAATATTTTCTGATTCCTATCCATTTCCAGATTCGGTACCTCGTTGAGATAAAAATACCGGCAAGGGCGCAGATGTAGCCTACGATGCCCCCGACAATAACATCAATAGGGTAATGCGCTCCCAGGGCAACCCTTGTGAGGATCAGCCCCAGACCGGCAGCCACAATAAGCACGCACCATACGATCCTGTTTCTCAATCTGGCAGGCATAAAGGCAAACATAAGGATGGAAAGGGCGGTAAAAATGGTGATCGAATGCCCTGACGGCAGGCTATTGTATCCTGACAGAGTCCTTCCGATTATGGTAAAGCTGCCGTTATCAAAGAAAGCTGCCGGCCTTGGCACATGAAAGAGCTTTTTCAGCCCGCTGGAAAACAGGCAGGAAACCAGAAGGGCAGAAGCAAGGCACTCCCATATTTTTGGGGCGTGAAGCACAAAAATGCTCAGAAGGGACGCCACTACCAGCGTATTTCCGGTTTCGGTGAGATTGTACTGCAATTCGGGATACTGGGACAGGACAGAGTTCAGCATAAAGAAATGCTCCCGCTGGACCAGGATATAGGATTCCGCGTGCAGCGCATCGAGCATGAACAGGAACGCGGCAATGAGCAGCAGCAGCACTGCAGGAAGCAAAAAAAGCGTAGGCCGCAGCCTTGAGAAGTTGAATGAAACATAAAGATCCAAAAAGGGATTGACCTTTTCGGACTTGATTTTTTTGATGCTCCCATCGGCATCTTCAAGGAATAACTGGCGCATTTTATAAAACTTTGGCAGACATTGCTTTACACTGGCTTAACACAGGAAAAACATTACGCTGATTTTTTCCGAAAGTTTACAATCCAATCTTGTAATCATCCTGAATTTTTAAAACAGGACTGCGCTTTTATGCCTTGAATTGGTTTTAAATAGCTGTAGATTAGGTGTTTGCGTTTTTTTATTTTTATAAAAAAAACGGAATCAGAGTTGGCCTGCCTGCAATCCGCTCTTGGGATGCGCCTCTTCAAATTGCCTTGCGATGCTTTGAATTTTTAACAGTGAATTCTTGGAGGCAAGAAATCTAAATAGGTATATTTGGATTAAGAAACCACCCAAACAAACAGATCTTTCAAAATGAAATTGTTCATCAGAAGGCTGACCTGCACCAGCAGCTGGTTTTTGGTCTTGCCTGTAAAGCGGAATGCGCCTATAAAAATCAGCACCTTTACATTCTCAATTCCCATCGGCACCCTGTTTATGAAATCTTCCAGCGATTTATAAAGGCCGTTTCTTTCGCGTTCATAGGCGATGAACTGCGAGAGTTTGGAATCCAGGCCCTGCAGGTGCATAAAGCCCAGATAGATATCGATGCCGTAAAGCGAAGTCTGATAATCGCTTCTGTTAACGCAGGGCGTATGGATAACCGCGCCGGCCATTCTGGCTTCGTGCACGTAGATTTCAGTGCGGTAAAACCCTCCCTGATTGTTGATCACGGCCACCATGAATTCAATAGGGTAATGCACCTTGAGGTAAAGGCTCTGATAGCTTTCCACGGCGTAGGATGCGGAGTGCGCCTTGCAGAAGGAATAGCCCGCAAAGGATTCGATCTGGCGGTAGATCTCGCGGCTCAGCGTTTCGGGATGCCCTTTTGCGGCTGCAGCGATAAAGAAATCATCCTTTACTTTCTGAAGCGCCGCTTTTGAGCGTCCCTTGCCCGACATGGCGCGCCTCAGGATATCTCCGTCAGCGGCCGAGAGCCCGCCGTAATGAAGTGCAATCTTGATCACGTCTTCCTGATAGACCATAATGCCGTAGGTTTCCCCCAGCTGCTGCTCGAATACGGGATGGAAATACTCAAATTTTGACGGGTTGTTATGCCGGAAGATGTATTCCTTCATCATACCGGACTGCGCCACACCGGGACGGATAATGGATGAGGCGGCCACAAGGGTTTTGTAGTTGTCGCATTTCAGGCGGCGCAAAAGCCCGCGCATGGCGGGGCTCTCGATGTAAAAGCATCCGATGGTTCTCCCTTCCGCCAGATACACGTTTGCGGACTCTTCGTTTTTGGAGAGTCTCGTGTCACGGATATTGATGCGCAGTCCTCTGTTCTGCTCAATTATTTTCACGGTATCATCAATATGCCCGATGCCGCGCTGGCTCAGGATGTCGAATTTATCAAAACCGATATCCTCAGCGGTATGCATGTCAAAAAGCACAATGGGGAACCCTTTCGGAGGCATTTCCAGAGGGGTATAGTCGGTAAGGGGCTCTTCGGAGATCAGAATCCCGCAGGAATGCATGCTTCTCATATTGGGATATTTCTCCAGCATCATGCCGTATTCCTGAACCAATTTTACAATGGAATTGGGCTCATGGAATTTCATGGGATTTTTGGCCAGCAGGTCAAGCTCGTCTTTCGGAAGTCCGAATACCTTGCCGACTTCGCGGAATATGGAGCGGTACTTGAATTCCACGTTCGTGCCGCAGAAAGCCACATTCTCATAGCCGTAGCGGTCGAAGATGTATTTCAAAATGACATCCCTTTCCTGCCACGACCAGTCAATATCGAAATCTGGAGGGCTCTTGCGGTTCTCGTTCAGAAACCGCTCAAAATACAGATCAAGCTCCAACGGGCATATGTCCGTTATTCCAAGGCAGTAGGCGATGATGCTGTTGGCGCCGCTTCCCCTTCCGATGTGCATAAAGCCCCGGCTGTTGCTGTAGCGTATGATATCCCAGGTGATCAGGAAATAGCCGCTGAATTCCAGATCGTTGATCACTTTGAGCTCTTTTTCCACGCGGGCTTTCGCTTCAGGGTTATGGCGTCCGTACCGCCAGACAAGGCCTTCTTCGGCAAGAGTGGTCAGAAGGGCAATATCTCCTGCTTTGTTTTTGGTGTAATGCTTTTTGTTTTTCGGGCTCTGGAAATCATACTCGAAATTGCAGTGCCCAATGATATATCGGGTATTTTCGATGATCTCGGGATAGTCTTTATACAAGGCAATAAGTTCCGCTTCAGGAATCATCACATCCGATTTCCTGCAGCAGTCCTCAGGTGTGAGTTTGGACAGCAGATCATTGAGGTCAACTGCGCGCAGGATCCTGTGCAGATTGTATTCCCTTTTGGTGCGGAACACCACGGGCTGCAGGATAACCATTTTGGAAATCCTCTTTTTAAGCTCGGGCATGATAAGCCTCGTGAGCTGGTCGGGCCGAATGCCTATAAATTCATTTTCGCTGAGTTCCAAAGGGGCATTTTCCAGAGCATAGATAAAATACACCGAATCAAAAGCGGGCGCCTTTTCAGGCAGCGCAGCGCCTGAGAAATTATGGCCGGTGAGAAACCGGTTCATTTGGGCCAGACCTTCCGCATTTTTGGCAAGCCCGATATAGCGCAGGCGGTGGGCACAGCGGAATTCGATTCCAACGAGCGGCTTTATGCCCAGGGCCTGGCAGCCTTTTATGAAATCATAAATGCCCGTTACGGTATTGATATCGGTCAGCGCTGCCGCGGTAATGCCGCATTCTCCTGCCTGTCTTATCAGATCATCCAGGGGAATAGTGCCGTAGCGGAGCGAATGAAAAGAGTGGCAGTTGAGAAGCATGATTTATTTTTTACGTTTTAGAATTTCGTCTTTGTTATTGGGTTTGAACGATGCGCCGGCGCACCGCATCACGGCATCAAAGCCGTAACGGTTTTTCATTCTGTCCATGGCCTGATACAGGGCAAGCATTTCCTCGGTATCATTGAACAGGTCAATCTGATAGGTTCCCCTGACCAGCCCGCTGAAGCGCACCCCGATAAGGCGCAGCCTCATGCGGCGCTGGTAGAGCCTCTCAAAGAGATCCGTCACCGTCTGGTTCAGGATATGGTCGGCCGAGGTGTACTGGACTCTGGACTGCTTGGTTTCGGTATCGAAGTTGGCGTAGCGTATTTTGACAGTCACCGTTGAAGCGAGCCACTCTTCGGCGCGCAGCTGGTAGGCCAGCTTCTCGACCATGCCCTGTAGGATCCTGTTGAGTTTCAATACATCAATGGTGTCCTGTGAAAAGGTGTGCTCGGTGGAAATGGATTTCCTCTCCGTATAGGGCTCCACAGGGGTATTGTCGATTCCGTTGGCTTTTTTCCAGAGTTCGGTGCCGTTTTTGCCAATCATCTGCTGGAGCGATTCTGCGGGCATTTCAGAGAGCGTCCGGATGGTTCGGATCCCGATGCGGGAGAGCAGCTGGAAGGTCTGTTCGCCGACCATGGGGATTTTGCGGATGGACAGCGGATTGAGAAAGGACTGCACGAGATGCTGCGGGATTTCAAGGTTCTGCTTCTGCTTGCCTTCGCCGGTGCCGATTTTCGATACGGTCTTGTTGACCGAAAGGGCAAAGGTGAGGGGCAGGCCCGTTTCCTTTGTGATGCGCTGTGCCAGCTCGTCTGTCCATTTGTAGCTGCCGTAGAAGCGGTCCATGCCGGTAATGTCCAGATAGAATTCATCGATGCTGGCCTTTTCCACCACGGGCGCCTTTTCCTGAATGATTTCGGTGATGTCATGGGAAAGCCTGGAGTAGAGCTCCATGTCGCCCTTCATGATTTTGGCCTGCGGGCAGAGCTTCATGGCCATGTGGATCGGCATGGCCGAGCGCACGCCGAATTTTCGGGCTTCATAAGAACAGGATGCCACAACGCCCCTGTCGCCGCCTCCTATGATAAGCGGTATGCCGTTAAGCTCTGAATTGGTCAGCCTTTCGCAGGAGACGAAAAACGTGTTCATGTCGATGTGCACTATTGCCCTGTCCATAATCTTGTCATTTATGCAGATCAAAATTAGTACAGATTAGAACATTTTGTAAAAATAAAATGTTCTAAATAGTAACAAAAAATAAAATTCCAGATTTTATGCGGATTTCGACAGCTGTTAAAAAAGACGGATTAATGCATTATTAAGAATTTACATCTGGTTGGCATTGAGGAAAATTTATGCTGGATATGAACTTGTTTATGTTGGAAATTTTTCAATATATTCTGTTATTCTTTTCTTAATTTTCAGGATTGATAATTATTTAATGCATTTCTTGCAATAAAAGCTGTATATTTGTATATTATTAACCGCTCCACGGATATAATTCGATTGTTTATCGATTTACATTAGCTTATATTTATAGAAGCTTATGCAGATTCTTAGATGCTTGTCTTCTGTACTGCCAAAAACTATAAGCTATGAGTGATGCAGTCCATTCCCATAAAAATATCTATTTAGCAGATGATGATGAAGACGACAGAATGCTCTTCATGGAAGCTGTATGCGATCTGGAGCTTTCCGCACTGGTAACAACGGCGGCAGACGGCGCTGAACTGCTGGATCTGCTTTTCCAAAATTCCCGCGAACTTCCCGAGATTATTTTTCTGGATATCAATATGCCGGGCAAGAACGGCTTTGAATGCCTGCAGGAAATCCGCAGTGCCGGCAGTGCTCTGAAAACAGTCAGGATCATTATGCTCTCCACCAGCAGAAGCCCTGAGAACATTGATCTGAGCTATGAGCTGGGAGCTGATTTTTATGCGGTAAAGCCCAGCACTTTTCAGGGGCTGAAAGAGCTGCTTCTGAGAATATTTGAGATGGACTGGCGGATGATTAAAAAGCAGGAGAGCCAGTTTCTTCTGGTTTAGAATATTTCACTGCGCCAAAAAAGCAGGGCATTACAGATAAAAAATATCAAGCGGGCTGGAATATCACGATTCCGGCTCTGCTTCACTCTGGTTTTCTGCCGCTGTATCCTTAGCCGCAGTTTTTTTCATCAGCAGATAGAAATCCCTTAGGTGCCAAAATGCCGGGCATCTGTCAACGGGCCCGTTAAAGTTTCTGATGGTGCTGTAGCAGCTCCTGAGAAAAACCTGCGTATCGGTAATATTTGCCCATTCGGTCAATCGTACTTCCTTGGGCGGGGGATTGTTCTCAAAATAGCGTTTTATTTCTTCGTGGTTCATGCCGCAAATTTAGGCAAAAAGCCCCGCACTTACAAGGTAAGAACGGGAGCATGGCACTTAATATGCTGCGGATTCATCGGTTTTTCCAACAACATTTTGAAAACCAATTGCATGCGGCTTCCCTTAAATCATCCCTTTTTATGCCTTTAGAATATTCGTTTAAGACCTAAAAGTGGATAGGTAGAAAAATACTTATAGGAAAAATAGACCATTTTTTATAAATAATGGATGAATTTTCATAATAATCACTTGATGCAATTGATCTAATTTGGCACTTTGAAAATGTACCGCAGATTCAGCCATTTTCTGCAAGAAGCAAAACTGCTCAGAATTTAAAGGAATATGCTGTACAGCAAAAGTATTGGACATGAAAATATCAGATTCTCTTAAGGGTATTATAGTTGAAGCCATCTGCCTGCTTTATATATTTCTTTTCGTTTATGCTGCTGTGAGCAAACTGCTTGATTTTGAAAATTTCCAGATCCAGCTCGGACAGTCGCCTTTAGTAAGTGCATTTACTCTTTATCTCTCATGGTTTATACCGTCAATTGAGCTGGTGATCAGCATACTCTTAATAATCCCTTCAACAAGGAGGGCAGGACTTACAGCATCTTATTTTCTGATGGTGATGTTTACGGCTTATATATTTATAATACTTAACTACAGTTCTTTTGTGCCTTGCTCCTGCGGAGGAATACTGGAGAAGATGAACTGGACGCAGCATCTGGTTTTTAATTTTGTTTTTATTTCTCTTGCTCTGCTTGCCCTTTGTCTGCAATTTTATAAGAAAAGCAGTGGCGGTCTCAGAATGACTCTAAAGTATGCAGCATTCCTTTTCTTGCTTACTTCTCTGGCCTCGGGTATTGTCATAGGACTTTTTATATCCTCAGAAAGAATAATCCACCATCATAATAACCAGATCAGAAGGTTTCCTCATACGCCGATGAAAAAAGGCATCAAATTGGATCTTGGAGTAAGTTCCTATTATATAGCTGGAGCAGAAGGTGATAAAATATATCTGGGAAATACAACAGCTCCTATGCTTATTACAGTGGTTGATAAAAGCTTGCAGATTATTGAAAAGAAAAGGATTGAAATTGAGACGGGAAACAACAGATTCAGGGGGCTTAAAATAGCTGTCAGACCACCTCATTTTTTTGTGACCGATGGGACAATCCCAATTATTTATAGGGGCAGGATTTCAGACTGGAAAATAGAGTATGCTAAAAAAATAAAAGAGTATTTCGCGGCAGCTGTGCCAATAGATTCCGTTACTCTGGCTGTCCGTTCTCACAGTTCGATTACCGGGGAGAGCATTCTAGGCATAGTAGATATACAAACTGGTGAAACCATTTTAAATCCGGAGCTGCTTATCAAGCAGTTTGACGGTGTTTTTGATCTGGACGGGCAGCTGCTTTATGGAAATGCGCTTGGGCAGGTATTGTATGTGTATGCCTACCGGAATCAGTACACTATTGCAGACAGAAATCTCGGTCTGGTAAAAAGAGGCAATACAATTGACACGATTTCAAGGGCACAGCTCGAGGTGATTACGGTTGAAAAAAGCCAACTAAGAAAACTGGCAAAACCGCCGCAGTTTGTCAACAAATCAAGTGCTTTATCTGGCTATAGGCTGTATGTAAACTCGGCAGTGCCGGGAAAATTTGAAAAGGATGCTCTCTGGCGATCAGCCAGCATAATTGATGTGTATGATCTGCGGGATTCAAGTTATCTATATAGTTTCTGTATCTATGATATTGAAGGGAAGAAAGCCAGAAGTTTTGTTATATCTGGTGATCATCTTTACGCCCTGATAGGAAGCCATCTTTTCCGCGGCACCCTCAATGAAAAAAGAATGAAACAGTATGAAAAATAAAGCTGTAAGACAGCAGAAATCTATTGGCCAAATAGCAGGAGAAGATCGAAAACCTGTGATAGAGTAGATCATTAACTAAATACTTACATTATGAAAACCAAATTTTTTAATTATGCATTTCCGTTGGCTGCGGCCTTAATCGGATTAACAAGTGCCGCCAGTACAAGTTCTATCGGCAGTAGCACTACAGCCCCAATTATGGGATATAAGCAGATTGATAATGAAAATGTCTGCGAACCGATACAGCAATGTTCTAATTCTGGAAATTTTGACTGTACAGCGTCGTCCGATAATTCGCAGCTGTATGAGCGCTCAAGCGGTACGTGTCTTGTTCCATTAAAAAGGGATACCGCAAACTAATTTCTAAAAAGGAAGATGCCGCTTAAAGCGGCATCTTTTTTTAATCCATTTTAGGCAGCATCCAGTCCTTAACTGGGCCATTTTTAAGATAGCGGTCGAACCACTGCTGTACTTTCAGGGTCATATCTTCTTGGCTCAAGGTGCCCGTAAGATTATGTGCTTCATTGGGGAATACCAGCATGATGTGTTCTTTATTTAATCGCCTGAGGGCAAAATAAAATTCATGGCTCTGCAGGGCATTGACGTGCGTATCATTTTTACCTGTCCAGGAAAGAAGCGGCGTTGAAACATTTTCGGCGTGCAGTACCGGTGAATGGTCGAGATAAACATCCCTGCTTTCAAAAAGTGATTTTCCAATCCGAAGCTGATCCGACTCAGTGCGGTAATAATCCGCAAGTGCAAGCGTGGTGCCCATATAGAGGTAAGCGCTTACAATGTCGCTCCATCCTGCTCCTGAAATTGCCGCAGCAAAACGGTCGGTCTGGGTTATGATTAGATTGGTCTCATAGCCCCCGAAAGAATGGCCCATCAGGCCGAGCGGCATATGCAAATTATGCAGGTGTTTCAATAGGCAATAAATTAATTGGATCTGAAAAGACTGATACCGGGGAATTAGCTATTAGATTCAATGTCGTAAATAAGGTTTCCCTTGCGCAAGATGCTAGAGTAGCTATTCCCGATTACATTTATTATGCTGGTTACAAGATTCCGACCGATGTAATTGAAACAGGTGACATCGTTGCGTCTGTAACTCCGATTGGTCCTAAAGTAATGCCGCGCCCCTTAGGGAGCAGTATAGAAAGAGTCAATTCGGGATATGCTGGAACGCTTGGCCTTAGAGCAAAAGTCAATGTTAATGGGAATGTAGTTTTATGCGGAATGAGCTGTTATCATGTTTTGTTTCCAGAGGAACTGAAAAAAGGGGTGCGGGAAGTTTTTTCGCCTGATGACAGTAAAATATTAAATTCTCATGGGGTAGTTTCGCCGGCAATGTTGGATTTAAATAACACTATGCAAAGAGGTATAGGGAATGTAGTTACAGGCTATTTTAACTCCTATGTTGATATTGGCTTTTTTGAAACAACTAGGGAATTGGCTGCAAAGGATATATATAGTTTCAAACCAATAAAATCCATATATGAGCTGACACTCAATGATGTGAATACTCTTAAAGTTAAATTATGCGGCAGAACATCGGGCGTTGTTCAGGGTAAAGTTGTTTCAGTGAGGACAGATAACGATATTATATACTTTAAAGGTACATCCAAGCAGTTCAAGCATGAAATACAGGATCTTATTCAAGTGGAAGTACAGGCGGCCGCCGGTGATTCGGGTTCGGCAGTCGTAACGATAGAAGATGAGCTTTTGGGAATTTTGGTAGCCACTGATAATCATTATGCTTACATAATTCCTATGCATGCTGTCACAAAAAATTTTGACGTCGAATTTGAATTTTAAATAGATTATAGATATGAGAATAAAAGTACTGTTTTTTTTGATCTTCTCTTTGAGCCAACTTACCAATGCCCAAGATACTATTCCTTCAGCGGTCATCAAAAAAAAGCTGGAGAGAGAGGATCTGGGTAAAATCCCTCCCACCTATACTTCTGGGTACGCGTATTGCCAAAAAGATGCTGCAGAGCTTGAAGTGTTATTAACAATTGGTAAAGAGGGTGATAAGGCGCTGAAAAAAAATACCTTTAAGCTTAAGCTGATAGGCGGTTCGGAATTCATTGATGCGGAGAGCGTTGATGGAATAACGCTTACATTTAAGCTTAAAAATCCTTTGCAGAGCGTGGATGCGGCCAGTTATCAGCTTTGCAATTTGGATAAAATCACTTATTATCAATATGTCCTGCACGTGAACAAGAAGGATAAAGGCTCTAAGCCAATAGCGCCAATTACACTTAGTGTTTATACTCCGCAAGCAGATGTATGCACTGGATGTGAGAATGTAGGAAATACGATTAGCTATGATTTTGGCGCTAACAAAACGCAAATTAAAAGGAAAGAAGGCAGTAATAAGTCTCCATACGGGAAAGATTTAGGTGAAGGGTATCTTCGCAAGAGATGGTTTGCCCTTCCTCATGTGGGGGAGGAATTAGAGCTTGAAATTATAAATGTAAACCCTTTTAAATACGATGTTACCATTTCAGATGAAACAGTCAATATCCATTCATCAACTTCGCCATTTTTAACAAGTGTTTTTACTCCTGCCGCTAGTGCCGCAGGAGCTGCCAAAGCTGATGATAAAGATAGTTTCATCAAAGTCGTGGAGTCGCTTGACGAGGCTCTAACCCAAAGAACGGCGGAATATCAACGGGAAGGGGATTGTTATAATCCGTGTTCCGATGTTAAGACAGCGGATGCAGAAATTAATCAATATTTTAAAGATGTGTATGGTTATGACGGTAGTAAAACCCTGGAAGCATTTTTGCTGCAAAAAATAGAAGTAATTTATAATGGAAGTGAAGGGGATGAGGCAGCGATGAAAGAAAAGAAGAAATTGAAGGATGTGGTCTCTAAATATATTTTATTTAAGACGTCGGCTATGGGCAGGATAAGCTACAGCATTCCACAGGTTAAGAATGTAGATCAATATATTTTTACAGTGAATATAACTCCAAAAGCGAATATGAATGCGGGTAAGCGCCTTGTAAATGCACCAATTACCGTTGATATCCTAGGTGGTTTCCGGGCAGATGTAACAACAGGATTGTTCACTACTTCACTTATAGATGAAAAGTATCGTATTTTTGCTGATAGTACGCAAGTCGTAGGATCGGATCCGCCAGCATTTGCAAAGAGAAAAAAAATTGTAAAAGAGAACTGGGGAAATAGAGATTATGGAGTATCGGCTTTATTTCACTTCTACTACAAATTCAATCCATACATTAATCCATCTTTAAGTTTAGGTGCGGGTATGACAATCAGCGATAAACCAAAGCTTAGGTATTTTTTAGGGGGAAGCCTTCTTTTCGGAAAAACGAATAGGCTAGCATTGACCTATGGTGCTGCTATGGGGCAGATCGAAGAACTTAGCGATCGCTATGCTCAAGATAGTGATGGTAATATTTATACTTCTAATGCTGATACAAGCGTTGATCTAAAAAAGAGGTTTCAAATTAAGCCATTTGTTTCTCTTACCTATAGTATTCCTGTTTTTGAGAAAAAAGAAAAGGTAAAAGCAGAGGAAACAAAGAAAGAAGAAAGTAAGAGTTAATGAGTTTTACCTAGTTATTGTTTTAGGTAGAAAACATTTGTACTATAAAATAGCGGCAGAATGGCTTAAATCTTAAATAGAGCATTTAGCCATTCTGCCGTAGTTTGGCTAAATAATAATTTGAAGAGATATTAAATTAAAAAGGCCTAAGCTCAAGGAATTATAGTACTATTTACATTCCCAGTAACAATGATTACTTTAAAAAATAAGTAAAATTGGTTTCGAGGATATGGTAGGGTTGATATGGGTTAATTTCTAAACTAACTTTTCAAAATCCAAGATTTTACAGCTGTTTATGGCGGCCCCCAAATTGATTGGAATCTGTGTGGTAACAATCTTTTTCTTTTTGATTTTGACTCTTTCTATTTTGCCCTCTGCCGTGAATTGCGGCCCTTCATATAAGATTCCGAGTAAAAATAAACGGTATTTAACAAAATAGTGATTGTCATTTCTGTCCAGATACTGGCCGATATTGTAGATCAGGATTGGCGATCCGCTGGAACCAGGGATAGATGCCGCATCAATTAAAAACTCCTCGTAGCCACAGTATGGCAGTCTCGGATTAGTGGCTGTTATGCCTTTTCTTGCAATTGGTTTGTTGTTATGGCTGTCCCAGAGGGCATCAGGATAACCTAGCATAATAATTTCCTCAATTGCACAAAGGCTGTCAATTTCTTCTTGCGATGGAATTAGGCTCGCGTCAAAAGACGTATAAAAAAAATCCTCTTTTATTAGATGCATAATCGATTTTATAGGCAAAATGCACAAATCAATTTCGGGATCAGGATGTGGTGTCCAGTGGGATTCAAAGTTTTCAAGAAAAATTGTAAGATGTTCCGTATTTAATGGTTCTCCGTTTTGATCTTTTTTTGTCAAGGTAAACTGGCCATTTTCAACCTCTTCAACTACATGCCAGTTGGTGACAATCGCTAAACTGTCCATAGTTTCTGGTGTCTGGGGATTGAAATCGAAAAAGAAACCGGTTCCGATTCCGCCATTTTTGTCGAAGGTTTCAATTTTAACAGTTGATGATGATATCAGATCACTGATAGATATATGGGCACTGGTATTGTCTGAGAAGTCTTTTCGCATTTTATTTATGTTCTACTGTTTCATTTTTTTTAAAGGTAAAGTTTATTCAGTGGCTCAATTAACTTCCGAATATTTGATATGAGCCTCTACTTCGCGATGCAGCGCAATAATTTCTGCGATGATTTTTGATGCCGTTGAATTCCGTTTACCATAAAGAGATCTGGCTACAGAGCCTTGCTTATTGTCGACGGAGTTTCCAGCATAAAGAAGTTTCTGTTTGATTTGGTCTTTCAAAGGTATCAATTTGTTGGGTACAGGAGATCGCAGGACGCTCCTTATCTCAAGTTCTGATTCGATCAATCTTTCCTTTGCGGAGCCTTTGCCAATACAGAGTTTGTATATTAATGTGGAACTTTTGCTGATAAAATAATTAAATCTAGAATCCATATTTAAATAAAATTATGCTAAAAGGAAGATGGTATAGAATCTAAATTTGCCACTGGCAAAAAAGGCAGAAAGCAAATGGGCGATTTTCTAATTGTAAATATACTTTTTATAAACAACAAAACAGCTATCTCTACTTCATAGACAAGAACGTCCATATTATGCCAGAAAAAGCCGCTTTACGCATCATCAGATTTTATTAGGATAAATTTCTTTCGAACGTAATTATAATCTAAACTGGATAAGGAGATGGAAAATGAGACAGGTTACAATGAATCGAAAATTACAACTGAAAAAGCGCAGCAGATGCTTAAATCTGAAGGCTTGGAGGTGACTTTTGAACAGGCTGAAGAAATCTTGTATTTCTTGAGAAAAATTGCTAATATCGCTGTTTTGAAATATTTAAACGAAACAAAATGAGCAAGATAGCAGATTTATATATCAGGGTAAGCACCGACGAGCAGGCTGAGAAAGGCTTCTCCCAACGCAATCAGGAAGAGATGCTTAGAAAATATTGCGCCATCAACCATATACAGATTCGTAATGTGATTTATGAAGACCATTCCGCAAAAACTTTCAACAGGCCGCAATGGAAAAAATTTCTTGCCAATATAAAAAAAAATAAGAATAAGATTAGTCATGTGCTTTTTATGAAATGGGATAGGTTCAGCCGTAATGCTGGTGACGCTTACCAAATGATTAATCAGTTGAGGAAATTAGGAGTTGAGCCGCAGGCTATTGAGCAGCCGCTAGACCTGAGTGTACCGGAGAATAAAATGATGCTCGCGTTTTATCTTGCTGCCCCCGAGGTCGAAAATGACCGCAGGGCCCTAAATACCTTTCAAGGGCTCAGAAGAGGTAAAAAAGAGGGCAGGCATATGGGTATGGCCCCTTATGGCTATGCTAATAAAATAACTGAAGACGGAAGGAAATATATTGCCATTGTACCTGAAAAAGCTGCGAATGTTATATGGGTGTATGAACAGATTGCAAAGAATATTTTCAGTACAGAATCGATTTATCAGACAGCCAAAGCAAAGGGAATGGGAATTTCCAAAAACAACTTGTGGCTTATCATAAGAAACCCGCTTTACTGCGGAAGAATCTTAGTTCCGAAGTATCGTGATGAGCAAGAGAGATTAGTTAAGGGGCAGCATGACGCGATAATAAGTGAAGATCTGTTCTACAGGGTACAGGATATTCTTAACAGTAAAGGACGTACGTACAGGCCTAAAATTAAAACAATTGAGAATTTTCCCCTTAGAGGCTTTTTCATGTGCCCTCAGTGCGGTCAAAAGCTAGCAGGGAGCAAATGCAGAGGAAGGAGCAAGGATTACTACTATTACCACTGTGATAGAGTATGTAAGTGGAGGGTAAATTCCGATATGGCCAATAATATATTTAAAGGACATTTAAATAAATTCAAGCCCTTGGCTGAAGTAAGAAAATTATACAGTGCAGTTCTGCTTGAAGCATACAGAGAACATACTGGATTGGTTATTAATGAGAAGAAGAAATCCTTGGAGCAGATTGGGGTTTACGAAAAAAAACTGGCGGTTGCCAGAAACCTGCTGGTGACGGAGAAGATAGATGCCGATGACTATCATCTAATGAAAACGGAATGCAATGCTGAGATCAGCAGACTAGAAAATGAAATTGGCAATGTGGATGAAGACAGGGCCAATATTGAATCTTTAATGAACACAGGACTGCAAAACCTTATAAAGCTCGGTGAGGCCTTTGGTGACGGGTCTTTAGTCGATTCCAGAGAGATTATCGGTTTAATTTTTCCTGAAAATTTCACATTTCAAAATAACAAAATACAAACCGCTAGGATCAATGAAATGTTCAAGTGTATCTATCTGGTAAACAATAGATTACGGGCAAAAAAAAACGGGACAAAAGATGATATTTTTCTTTTGTCCCGAGTAGTGACCTCGACTGGATTCAAACCAGTAACCTTCTGAGCCGTAATCAGATGCGCTATTCAGTTGCGCCACGAGGCCTTGTTTTTGCTATAAGTAAGCTATTTTTTTGTAGCTTTGTTGATTGCTTATTGCGGGTGCAAAGATAGACATAAATGTGAGATAAACAAGGAAAAAATAACAGAAAATTAAAAAAAAATGAAGATTGAAAAGTATATACGTGATATTCAGGGTTTTCCTAAAGAAGGAATTTTGTTTAAAGATATCACTCCGCTACTAATTAACCCCGAAGCAAGAACAAATTGCCTAAAAATTCTGGTTGATTCTTTAGAAGGAAAGAAAATCGATAAAGTTGTAGGAGCAGAATCCCGTGGTTTTTTCTTCGGAATGTTATTAGCTCAGGAATTAAATGCCGGATTTGTTCCTGTGAGGAAGCCTAAAAAGCTTCCGTATGATACTATTTCTGCTTCTTATGAATTAGAATATGGTTCTGATAGTCTGGAAATGCATACCGATGCCATTAAAAAAGGAGATCGTGTATTAATTCACGATGATGTCTTGGCAACTGGCGGAACAGCAAAAGCAGTCTGTGAATTGGTAGAGAAATTAGGAGGCGAAATTGTACAATGCAATTTTTTAATGGAACTTACTTTTCTTAACGGAAGAGAAAAAATAAAAGAATATCCTGTTTTTGCTGTATTGACTTATTGATTCAGACTAAAACAATTTTATGCTTAATGGCATAAAGTACGAGTCCGATTCGGGTTTTTATTTCCAGTTTGTCAAAAAGTATTTCGCGATAACCGTCAATAGTTTTAGGACTTAAACACATTTCTGATGCAATTTCTTTATAAGTCATTTCAGTGCAGGCATGTTTGATAAAGACAATTTCTTTTTCCTTCAAACTAATCTTTTTATTGTCGCTGTTCACTTTGTTGATGAGCATTCCCGAAACCAATTCGGTGAAATAAAAGCCCTTTTCCATAACGCATTCGATGGCTTCTCTAAAAATTTCGGGAGAAGTATCTTTTAATAAATAACCTTTGGCGCCGTTGGTAATCATTTTGATAATAATTTCATCATCATCGTTAACTGATAACGCAATTACTTTTAGGTCTGGTCTGTTGTCTTTAAGCCATTTCATGGTGCTTAATCCGTCTAATACGGGCATGTTGACATCAAGTAAGATAAGATCAATTTCGGCAGAACTATTTTCTTCGAGATAATCAATAAACACTTTGCCGTTTTCAAAACGTTCTATCACTTCATAATCTCCAAAACTCTTAATCAGAAGTTCAAGAGATTGAGAAAATAATAAATGATCATCTACGATTATTATTTTATTTTTTGGATTAGTTTTCATGGCCTTGAGTTAAGGGATATTCAATTGTTACACTTGTTCCAGTTTTATCAGAATTGAGAATTAGTCTGGCACCAATTAGTTTGGCTCTTAATTTCATATTGTTCAAACCCAAACCGGAATTTGATTTCTTGAGATCATATCCAATTCCGAAATCTTTTAATTTTAATCTGAAAACTGTGTCAGTAGTTTCAATAAAAACATCAAATAAATCGCTTCTGGAATGTTTTAAGCTGTTATGAAGTGCTTCCTGAAAGATTCTGTAAATAATCAATTCATGTTCTTCATTTATAGCTGGTACCGTCCCAATTTGATTTAGATTGTATTTAATTTTTTTGAGTTTCTTAATTCTTTCCAGATCCTGCTGAATGGCTTCCAGGAAATTGTTCTGCAGTAAATTGTCTTTATTGATAATTCGGGACAGAATTCTTAATTCGTCCAGCGATTTGGCTAAAACGGCTTTTAAATCTTTAAGTTCTTCAATATTTACATTTTTATTGCTGATTGAAATATTAAGTTGCATAATGGCGACCGAAATAATCTGACCGATATTATCATGCAGTTCTTTACTGATTTCGGATAAGGTCTGATCTTTTATCTCGATTCTGGTTTTGACTAATTCGGACTGGAAATACAAATCGGCTTCCATTTTCTCAACTACGAAATTGTTTTTCTTCTTTAAAAAATAGAAGAAAATGATAACTAAAACGATAATGAGGGTAAAGAAAACGATACCCAGTGAAATGACTAATAATTGTATTTCTTTTCGCTCCATAGAAATCCGATTATAAAACAGCTGTGTGCCAGGAAATTTAAAATAAACAAAACGAGACTAAAAATAGATTCGTCCTGTTTGATTAAAAACCAGTTTATTGCAAGCATAAATGGTGTAAAAGGAACATGAAAAACGAGTATTCCTAAAACATACCAGAAAAAGACCGACTTTTTAAAATTTAATATTTTCTCAGAATTAAAAATCTCAATCAGATACAAACAGGATAGTATCAATACTAATAAAACACCAATTGCAAAGCTGTAGGTAAAAGAGCGATTCATGTCATCTTTAAAATACAACAGATTTAAGCAATAAGCAATTACGAATAAGATCAAAAAGGCGATTGAGGCAATTCTGTTATTGTATTTGGTTAATAAGGCTCTTAAAAGTAGTATATAGGCAGAAAAACTGGCAAACATGTAGAAATTGTAAACGTAAAAATTTAGTAAACCCGTCCATTGGGTAAAATAGTAGCCTACAATTTCGGTTATGATTGAAAACCAGATTAAAAGTACTAAAAATTTAGCTTTATTGCCAGGAAGTTTTGGCAGTGAAAGTGCACCAACGATTCCTGATAATAAAGCCAGATAAATGATATAGGATCTTAAAAATTCAAACATAAATATATTAGTATAATAAGCTTGGTGGTCTTCCGATGTTCCCGTAGTTCATAGGGTCAAGGTCTTGAATGTCAGTTGAAGTAGCTTCTTGTTTTAAAGCAAAACTTTGAATTTTTTCCGTATTTTTTTCTGCTTTTTTTCCTGTTGGAACTAAGAATAAAGTAGTCAATCCTGCTTTTTCGCCATGTTTTTCATCATCAGGATAAACTCCAAAATAAAAACGGATTCCATCTACATTATAACCTTGTTTTGTTCCGTTAGTTTTGATATAATGGATATAATTTTCTAATTCTTCCAAAGAGTACCAAATGGCATTTGCATCTTCTTTTTCTGCTTTCTTAGCTGTAAGCGAATTTCTTTTATTGTTGTAATTCACATTTAATTGTCGGGCAAATTCTTTTGTAATTAACTGACTCGGTTTTGCGGGAGGATTTTTCATGATTTAATTATTATTTATTGGTTAAGGATTTAGTTAGCAGTATTTTGACTACTGTTGAGGACAAAATTATCGGAATGTTAAAATTTGGACAAGGGGAAATATACCCTTTTTTCGTTGGGTGAATTTATTTGAAAAAATGGGTTAAAGTGCTGTTACATAATATTTTGTGAAATAAGAATTTTACATCGTCAGTTTTAAGCTAAAAACAGACAGTAAAAAATTGTAAAACCTTATGAAGTAATTAACTAAAAAATTAAAATTATGTCACAACCAACACCCCTGGGTTATCCTCATGCAGGAGCCGGAACAGTAGAAATTCTATTAGAGAAAGAAGATGGAGCAGATTATGCAGTGCTTTTCTCGCCAGATCCTAACAATATGTTATTGAGAGATGCCGGTCTGCCAATGCAGTTTTATTATTATCCAAAAGCACCACGTTTAGCGAAGCATCCTGACGGCAGATTTAAATTTGCAATGCAGGTTTTTAAATCAGAAGGAGATTCTACCACAGTAATTGGTGCGGAAGGATTAGAAGAAGAAGCCGGAGCTTATACTACCTTAACCAGTACGATTGATTTGCCTGAAGCTTTATTAAAGAAGGCAATTGATAAATTAAAAGCGAGACTGAATTCTGATTATAAAAATCATAGAAAATCAACTCTTTTTGGATTGTTTTCTTTCTTAATCGGAGTTGATAAAGATTTTAATACCACTAATGTTAGGCCAATTCAGCTCACAGAAAACAATATCGCGATGCATGTTGTGGGCGAAAAATCACCAAATAATCCTTTTGGAGGCGCCAATCCGTGGACGTTTAATATTCAGGGAGAAGGAGCCGGAACTACTTTTGGACTTGGTGATAATGCACTTTCTGTTTTAATGGGGAGAAACAGTGCTTCACTGGTGAAAAATGCACTGGAAATCGGAAGCAATAATCTTGTTGTCGAAAATAACATAAAGTACAAAGCGTACATGCCGACTACGGTTATTAAAACGACAATTGATGTTAAAAAAGTGCACACTTATTTTTCTGCCAAAACAAGTGTGAGCTGGTCTTTTGTGGATTTAAACTGGGAACATGAGTACGAAAAAATCCTTACGGAAGGAGGGATTACAAGTGAAGTAATAACGGATGAGCAATTTTCTAACGAAGAAAAGAAAAAAGTAGAAGACTCATTACTGCAAAAACAGAGAGAATTTGCTTTTGAAATGGTGAAAAAACAAATATTTGATGCGCCTGAAAAACAATTTACACCAGCAACATCTCCTGAAAAGCCAAACGGATTTTTCAGATTGTTTATGGGGCTTGGAAGCGTTGGAATGAATCTTAAGTCAGGAAGCCAGATTCGCGCGGTTAAATTCACAGATGAAATCAAATTCTCTGCGATTCAGGTTTTGGATTCAAAAATCAGTGGAAATCTGACTCCGTTGACTTTGAAAACCGGAGCAGAGGCAAAAGCAGATTTGAAAAATTATATTACTGAAATTCAGTTAGACGAAGATTTTTCTAAAGTTCAGGTTATTGCTTCTTTAAACGGAGGTTTAATTAAACTGGACAAAGACAGTGATATTGTAAATGATAGTCCTGTAAGTCAGGTTTCTATTGAAGTAGGATATCCAGATTCTAAAGGTAAAATGATTTGGAAAAGTTCGGGAAGAATGATAGCTCCGGAAGGAACTCCGTTTGTGAAAAATACCAGCAAGTCCGGAAAAGAAATCGATGCTATTTTCCCTGCGACATGGAATGATAAATCGAAAGAAAAAAATGCTTTTGTGTTTGATTTTGTCAAAAACAATGGTTCGACTAAAGTTAAAGTTCGTCAGGAAGTAATGTATGAAAAAGACAAGAGAATCAAGTTAAAAGATACAACTCGTGAATTTGAATTTGAAGGAACAAAAATCTTTGTGCCACTTCCAATTCAGAATATGATTAATTACACTTTGTCAACAGAAGAGCTTTATGATTGTGACACTCTTGAAGTGACTTTAAAAGTAGATAAAATGTCATCTAAAAAGTTCAAATTCACTGTTGATAATTTTGAAGATGCGATTCCGTATAGAGCATGGTACGAGTCAGACTACACGATTAAACCAACAGAGTATAAAGTGAAATATACTTGCAGTGGAAAAATTGGTAAGAAGTCTAAAAAGGTTTCTCTTTCTACAGATTATATCAAAATCGATTATCAGGAAGGCGATGTGTTATTTGAAATTCCAACAGGAACCGATGCTCAAAACACTGATATCGAGAAAATCAGAGCTCCATTTATGGAATAATTTTTTTGAGAGAATTTGCAAAAGGGACATTATGTCCCTTTTGTTTCATAAGTCACTAATTATTAAATCTAAACGTTATGCCAGATTTAAATACATTTAAGCTCGACGGAACTAAATTGGTTCCCATAAACAGGTTTAATCTTGAGCCCGCCAAACCAAGTACTGCTTTTACAACGGTCAATTTGAAAAAAGAAGCGGAGTTTAAGGTAATAGAACACCCTATAATTCATTCTATCGACATAAAACCAATTATTACGGCGTTTCCTTTTGTTGAAAATTATTACCCTCTTATAGAAGGAGATAAAGCAATTACAGAGAATGATTCCTTTAAGGATTATTTTAAAAATGATATTACGCTATTCTTTCCGCATGTTGAAATTGAACCTAATAACGGAACCGTTTTTTATTATGAAAATGTGCCGGATAAATCTGGAAATAAAGGCGGGTTTTTAGGAAAAGTAATTTTGAAATATAATTTGAAAGACAGAGTATTACAGGCTAATCAAAAAAGTATTACTTTAAATCTGAAAGAAGCGGTTTTAAACCTCAAAGTAAATCGTGATTTTGTAAAGGTAAACGGAATTGTTAATACAACCACGCAGGAAATTCAGTTTGATTTGATTGATGAAGCAGTAAAAATTGCGTTCTTAAATTTAGTTTCAAACCTAAATGATTTAAAATGCAATATTGACCTTTTTTTCGATTTTAAAGGCTATTCTAAAATCAAAAGAAATTTTCTTTTCGCAAGAGATATTGCTGTTTTGAAAAGTGGTGTCATTCTCAAAAAGGATTTAACTTCTCCTAAAACAACAATACAGCCTAAAACAACGCTTATTAGTAGTCCGTTAATGGTTAAGGCTAATTTAGCCACAACATTAGCTCCAAAGACAGCTATTTCAGAAATACAGCGTGAAAATAGTATAAAAGCCGATATTCAGGAAGAATATGTAAAAAGTACTTTTCTGCTTAAAGTAAATAAAATCTTAAGCTATCCAATTGGAGCAGATTCGGTAACGAGTTTATATAAGACAATTGGAGGCGGTTTTGTCAATATTCCTTTTAATTTAAATGAGGATTTTTCGCAGTTCAAACAAATTTTTGTGACAGGTTTTAATTTTAGTAAGCTTTCCATTTATAAATCAATGGTGCAACCGAATACTTTTTTGCTGATTTCCAAAGTGTATAGTTTGTCAAAAGATTTTAATACCATGAAACCTTGTATTTCGACTATTTTTCATGCATATGAAGAAGGAGCGGGGACTTCGGAGGAGATTTCAAAAATCAGTTTTCAGTTTGCAATTGGTCCAAATCTTTCCGATTTTGATTTGGCAAAATTGAAGATTGCTTTATTTCAGAATAATTTTATTGATGGAGATGCTACAGATTATTTCGATAAAGTGCAGTTCTTGTATCCGAATGATATTTCGGCTGAATACGAAGTAAGTGGAAATTACTTTTTACAGCAATCTGATATTTCAACAGATGGAAAGCACTTTCTATTTAATCTTTCGACCGAAAATTTATCGGAAGCGAGTATTATGATTAATGCTTTAAATAATACCATTACGCAGTATGCTAATATCAACTTTAAACACAAGGAAATAAAAGATTCCAGCATCATCGAATTAAATATAGAACAGACTATTGGCGAAATTCTAGAAACGCTGATTGATAATACAGCGAAGAAAATTCAAATTAACAACCAGTCTATCTCAAACTGTAAACTTAATTCGATATTGTTGATTTACAGACAAAATACTACTTATCTAAACAATGCCTTTTTTAAAAATTATCCGCAACTTATCAGTAATGACACCAAGCTTTTAGATTTTTCGGCAATTAATCCAAGTGCTTCGGGTGAATTAGTACATGTTTTTTTTGATTTTGAAAATATTGAAAACATCAGCTCAGAATTCAGTCAGGTAGTTTCACAGTCAACCGCATACAACAGATATATTCAGGTTCAGATTAAAAGCCAGACCACGGCAACAAACAGAATTACGATTGAATTAACGGTTCAGGAAACAGGAAGTAAATTTGCAGTAGAACGCCTAAAATCTGAGTTTTCGACCCCTATATTGTTCAACTTTATTGTTAAGAATACAGCGAACAATACTACTTTGATTTCTTACAAAGTCAATTATTTTGACAAAAACGACAATCTCATCGGTACAAAAAATGAAGTTTTTGATTTCTCAAAAGCCTCAATCTTAACCATAAATAAAAAATAATGAGAACAATAAAAGCAGGAGCAAAGTCTCCGGAAGTTTATTATTTAAATGAACTTTTAGCCAAGTTAAAATACAATGTAATAGTTTCAGATTATTTTGGAACAGCGACAGATAAAGCAATCAGGGATTTTCAGTCCAAAAACAATCTGGTTGTAGATGGAGTGGTCGGACTAAAAACATGGTCTTCGCTTTTAGAGAAAAGTAAAAATGGTTTTTCTTCTAATTCTAAATTGCTTTCTGAGCAAGACTTAATCAGTTTCTCAAATCAGTTTAATTTGGAGCTTGCAGTGGTAAAAGCCGTAAACGAAGTAGAAAGCAACGGAAAAGGTTTTCTGATTGACGGCCGACCAAAGATTTTGTTTGAAGGGCATATTTTCTGGAGAGAACTCGAAAAAAGAGGAATTAATCCAAGATCTTATATGAACTCAAATAATCAGGATATTTTGTTTGAAAATTACACGAAGAAATATTATGTAGGAGGAACAGCTGAATACACTCGTCTTGAAAAAGGTAAAAACCTCGGTCAGGACAAAAAAATTATTGACGCAGCAAATAGTTCTGCTTCTTGGGGATTGTTTCAAATTATGGGATTTAATGCAATTCCTATTGGTTACAATAGCATAGATGAATTCGTGGAAAAAATGAATCAAAACGAAGGCGAACATTTAAAAGCTTTTGGGTTATTCTTAGAGAAAAACAATTTAATCGCACTTCTAAGAAATAAAAACTGGGCATCATTTGCCTTAAAATACAATGGCCCAGCCTATAAAACGAATAAATATGATGAAAAGCTTATGAAAGCCTATCAGAAATATTCAAGATAAATTAAAGTGTTTCAAGTTTCGGGTTTTACTATGAACATAATTTTTTTACCGCAAAGAGCGCAAGGTTTTTTTATGCAAATGCTAGCAGAATTTAGAAAAGTTCGCAAAGCTTTGCGAGCTAATTTTTAAACTTAAACTTCGCGAACCTTTGCGAAAAATCTCTGTGCTCTTTGCGGTAAAAAAAAACTATACTCAAAGTACAGCAACCTGAAACCTGAAACTTGAAACAAAAAAAACAAAAACCTATGAGTTATTTAGTAAATCAAATGATCAATTCTTTATCCAATAAAGTTTTGAAATTAGAAAAAGCAAAAAGCGATCGCGATTACTCTGGCGGTGGCTGGTACGAAGAAGAAAAATACCAAATTTATCTGTATTCAGATTTTAGTGCAATCTACATCCGGGAATCTTTCAGAAGTGTTTCAGGAGGCGGACTTTATCTGCCAAATCAATCTTCTACAAAAGAATATGGAAAATGGAATATCTGTGAAGAGAACGGTAAACTATTTCTGGAAATGATTTTTGACGATAATTCCAGTGCCAAATTAGAAACCGAAAATCTAGGAACCGGAATTCAAAAACTAGGCGATCATATCTGGAATCGTTATTTGATTAGTTGAAATGTTTTGTTTCAAGTTTTGCTAAGCGTGTATTTTTTACCGCAAAGAACGCAAGTTTTTTTTTTTTTTTTCTTTCTTTTTTTCTATTAAAGGTTAACAGAACGAAGAAAAAGTTCGCAAAGCTTAGTGAATAAAAAAACTTTGCGTCTTAGCGACTTTGCGAGCTAAATTTTTAAGCTTAAACTTTGCGAACCTTTGCGAAAAATCTTTGCGCTCTTTGCGGTAAAACTACACTCAAAGTATAGCAATAACAATGTTTTTTATGTAAACTTTTAATGAAAACATAAAAAAAGGTTCGCAAAGCTTTATAAATAAAAACTTTGCGAACCTTTGCGTAAATCTTTGCGCTCTTTGCGGTAAAACTATGTTCAAAGTGTAGTAAACTTTAAACCTGAAACCTGAAACAAAAAAATTATCTTAAACTAGCACCAAGCTCAGTTTCGAATGTCTGCTGTAACTTAGACATAATTTTGTCAATTTGAGAATCAGTTAACGTTTTGCTGTTATCCTGAATTGTAAAACTTAAAGCATACGATTTCTTTCCTTCCGGCAATTTGTTACCCTGATAAACATCAAACAAATTAACATCTTTTAAAAGTGTTTTTTCTGTTTGTTTTGCCAGGTTGAAAATGCTCTCGTAAGTCGTGCTTTCATCAATTAATAAAGCTAAATCTCTACGAACTTCAGGATATTTAGGGATTTCAGTGTACTTAATTTTTCCTGTAATGATTTTTAAAACCAAATCCCAGTTAAAATCTGCATAATAAACATCTTGTTTGATACCGAAATGTTTTAAAATAGGCTTTTTAACAACTCCCATTTCAACTAAAATATCATTATTATATGTAATCGCACTTCCTTCAGAAAAAATATCAGACTGAACTGGAGCATTTGAAATCTTCTCAATTCCTAAACGAGATAAAATCGCTTTTACGTACCCTTTAAGCAAGAAGAAATCTGTTGTCTTCTGCGGACTTGTCCAGGTCTCTTTATTTCTGTTTCCGGAAATTAATAAAGAAAGATGTTTGTGTTCTTCAAATCCGTTTAAGTATTTATGATACGTTTTTCCGAATTCAAATAACTTTAAATCCGAGTTTTTTCTATTAATGTTATAAGAAACCGCTTCTAGTCCAGAAAACAATAATGACTGGCGTAAAGTTGCCAAATCACTGCTTAATGGATTCAACATAGAAACATTATGTTCTTCTTTTAATGAAGTCGATAATTTTGCATAAGCCGCCGTTGTTAATGAATTGGCCATCATTTCGTGAAATCCTTGAGAATTCAACTGAGAAGCAATAGTATTTTGAACTTTATAGTCTTCTGTTCTTGGTGAATTTGCTACAGTCGCATTGAATTTCTTAGAGAAATTAATATTGTTATAACCGTAAACTCTAAGAATTTCTTCAATTACGTCAATTTCACGCTGTACATCTACACGATAAGCAGGAATAGTTAAGCCTAAACCAGAATCAGATACACTATTTACTTTAATATCTAAAGAAACCAAAATCTTTTTAATTGTATCTTTTGAAATTTCCTGACCAATGATTTTAGATACATGACTGAAATTCAATAAAACAGAGAAATCTTCGACTTTCTTAGGATACACTTCCACAACATCAGAAGTGATTTTTCCACCCGCAACTTCTTGAATTAAAAGCGCGGCACGTTTCAAAGCATATTCTGTAATAGTTGGATCAATTCCTCTTTCAAATCTAAAAGAAGCATCTGTGCTTAATTGGTGTCTTTTTGCAGTTTTACGAATGCTTACTGGATCAAAATAAGCACTTTCTAAGAAAATAGAAGTAGTTCCTTCAGAAACACCAGATTTTTTACCTCCAAAAACTCCGGCAATACAAAGTGGGCCTTTTTCGTCGCAGATCATTAAATCTTCTTTATGAAGTGTTCTTTCTACATCGTCAAGGGTAACAAATTTAGTTCCTTCTTCAACTGTTTTTACGATAATTTTTCCGTTGATTTTTGCAGCATCAAAAGCATGTAAAGGTTGTCCTAATTCATGTAATACATAATTAGTAACGTCAACGATATTATTTTTTGGAGTTAAACCAATAGCTTTTAAACGATCTTGTAACCAGCTTGGAGATTCATGAACAGAGATGCCAGAAATCGTTACACCACAATATCTTGGCGCTAAATGATTGTCTTCAACATTCACATCAATTTTAAGTGTACGCATGTCTACTCTAAAATTGCTTACAGAAGGAGTAATCAATTCGATATTTACACCACGTTGTAACATTCCAGCTCTTAAATCACGCGCAGTTCCATAATGACTCATTGCATCGGCGCGGTTAGGTGTCAATCCGATTTCGAATACTTCGTCATTGGCAATTTTAAATACTTCAGAAGCGGGAGTTCCAGGAACTAAATCCTCAGCCAAAACCATGATTCCTTCATGGCTTGAACCTAATCCTAATTCATCTTCCGCACAGATCATTCCGTGGCTTTCTTGTCCGCGGATTTTACCTTTTTTAATGGTAAATTCTACACCGTCTTTATCGTATAATATTGTTCCGATTGTGGCAACTGGTACTTTTTGTCCCGCAGCAACGTTAGCAGCACCGCAAACAATTTGTATAGGGGCTTCTAAACCAACATTTACTGTAGTAACTTTCAATCTATCGGCATCAGGATGTTTTTCGCAAGTCAGAACATGTCCAACCACAACTCCTTCTAATCCTCCTTTTATCGATTGGTATTTTTCGACAACTTCAACTTCCAAACCAAGATCTGTAAGTAATTCTGAAGTCTGTTCAGATGTCCAATCTGTTTTAATAAATTGTTTTAACCAGTTGTAAGATATTTTCATTGTAACTTTTTTATTCTTAAATCAAGGTTACAAATATAAGGATTGCGTCGTGGAGTAAGAAAAAAATATTTGGTTTTTTCTTGTTGATTTTTATCTGTAAAAAAATACCTAATACTGAGTTTTTGATAATTTGACTGCTAAAATTTTATTAATTAAATATTATAAAAGCTTTAAAAAATCGAATGTGTAATTTTTGTGCTATAAGATGAATGATTAGTGCTATTCTGTTTCTTTTTATGAGACTAAATTTGGATTAAATCAAAAAAGAATATCTTATGAATACCACAGCAAAAAGACCTGAATTTAAGGCAAAATACGATAATTATATTGGTGGAAAATTTGTCGCACCAATCAAAGGAGAATATTTTGATGTACTTTCTCCAATTGATGGAAAAGTATTTACAAAAGCGGCACATTCCGGTAAAGAAGATTTAGAACTGGCTGTTGATACAGCTTATGAAGCATTTAAAACCTGGGGAAAAACTTCTGTAACCGAAAGAAGCATTTTATTAAATAAGATTGCTCAAAAAATTGAAGACAATTTAGAGTACATAGCAACGGTTGAAACTATTGATAACGGAAAACCTATTCGTGAAACTTTAGTTGCAGATATTCCATTGGCAATTGATCACTTTAGATATTTTGCAGGCGTAATTCGTGCTGAAGAAAGCTCAATTGCAGAATTGGATTCGCAGACAGTTTCCATCGCATTAAGTGAACCGTTAGGTGTTGTAGCGCAGATTATTCCGTGGAATTTTCCAATCTTAATGGCAGTTTGGAAAATTGCTCCAGCACTTGCAGCAGGAAACACAATTGTTTTAAAACCAGCAGAGAGCACACCAATTTCGATTATGGTTTTAATGGAATTAATTGGAGATATTCTTCCTTCGGGAGTTCTAAACATTGTAAATGGTTTTGGTGCCGAATTAGGGCGTCCGTTAGTAACCAATAAAAAAGTATCTAAAGCAGCATTTACAGGTTCAACTACTACAGGACGTTTGGTAATGCAGTATGCGACTGAAAACATTATTCCTGTGACTTTAGAATTAGGCGGAAAATCTCCAAATATTTTCTTCCCTTCTGTTGCAGATCACGATGATGATTTCTTTGATAAAGCAGTTGAAGGAGCGGTTTTATTTGCACTTAATCAAGGAGAAATTTGTACTTGTCCTTCCAGATTATTGATTCACGAAGATATTTATGACAAGTTTATTAAAAAAGTAATTGAAAGAACTGAAGCAATTGTAGCTGGAAATCCGTTGGATAAATCTACTATGATTGGCGCTCAGACTTCGATTGTTCAGAAGGAAAAAATCATGTCTTATATTAAATTAGGAAAAGAAGAAGGTGCTGAACTACTGACTGGAGGAGATGAAAATAAACTAGGAGGAGAATTAGAAGGTGGTTACTACATTAAGCCAACTTTGTTTAAAGGGCATAACAAAATGCGGATTTTTCAGGAAGAGATTTTTGGGCCTGTTTTGGCAGTAACAACTTTTAAAACTACTGAAGAAGCGATTGAAATTGCAAACGATACCATGTACGGTTTAGGAGCTGGAGTTTGGACGCGTGATGCACATGAAATTTATCAGGTGCCAAGAGCAATTCAGTCTGGTCGTGTCTGGATTAATCAATATCATTCTTATCCTGCAGGAGCGCCTTTTGGTGGCTACAAACAATCTGGAATTGGTCGTGAAAACCATAAAATGATGTTGAGTCAATACCGTCAAACTAAAAACATGCTGATTTCTTATGATAAAAAGAAATTAGGTTTCTTCTAAAGAATATAAACCAGAGAATTGAATTTCGATAGATTTTCTATTCTCGTAAAACCATAGAATTATGCTTCCAAAAACAATGAAAGCCGCGGTCGTCAGAGAATTTGGATCTCTTTTAAAAATCGAAGAGGTCGAAGTAAAACGCCCAGGCAGAAATGAAATTCTTGTAAAAGTAATTGCAAGCGGTGTATGCCATACCGATTTACATGCCGTTGAAGGAGACTGGCCGGTTAAACCTAAAATGCCATTAATTCCAGGACACGAAGCTGTTGGTTATGTTGCCGCAGTGGGACAGGATGTTAAAAACGTAAAAGAAGGTGATGCCGTTGGCGTGCCTTGGCTTTACAGCGCGTGCGGTGGCTGTGATCATTGCATTACAGGCTGGGAAACCTTATGTGAAAGTCAGCAGAATGGAGGTTACAGCGTAGATGGGGGATTTGCAGAATTTGTTATTGCAGATGCCAGATATGTTGGGATTTTACCTTCGAATGTAAACTTTATCGAAATGGCTCCGATTTTATGTGCTGGTGTTACTGTTTACAAAGGATTAAAAGAAACTGAGGTTAAACCTGGCGAATGGGTGGCGATTTCTGGGATTGGAGGTTTAGGTCACGTTGCAGTACAATACGCGAAAGCGATGGGAATGAACGTGGCTGCAATTGATATTGGAGATGATAAATTGGAACTGGCAAAAAAACTAGGTGCCGATTTGGTTGTGAATGCGAAAAATCAAAATCCTGGAGAATTCTTAAAGAAAGAAGTTGGTGGAATGCATGGGGCGTTGATTACCGCAGTTTCTCCAATTGCTTTCAAACAAGGGCTTGAAACATTGAGAAGAAAAGGTACAATGGCATTAAACGGACTTCCTCCAGGGAATTTTGATTTGTCTATTTTTGATACGGTTTTGAATAGAATTACGATTAGGGGTTCAATTGTTGGAACTCGTAAAGACATGAAAGAAGCCATCGAATTTGCTGCTGACGGAAAGGTTAAAGCAACCGTAACAACTTCTAAATTAGAAGATGTAAATACCGTTTTTGATAAAATGAAAAAAGGACAGATTGAAGGAAGAATTGTTCTGGATATCGCAAGTTCTTAAATAGTTGGTTATGTTAAAGCAGTAAACCTTAAAAAAGTTTGCTGCTTTTTTTAAATTTAGAAAGTTATGATTAAACGTATTGATGCCACAGAAAAAGCAGTTGAACTAATCAATATACTAAAAGAAAAACACGGCGATTTGATGTTTTACCAAGCTGGAGGATGTTGTGAAGGAACGCAACCGCAATGTTTTGAAAAAGGAGGTTATTATCAGCGAATGGGAGACGTTTGTATTGGTACAGTTGAAGACGTCGAATTTTGGGTAGATAAAGATCTATTCGAATACTGGAAACATGCTCATTTTACACTAACTGTAATTGATGCCTTTGGTGTAGGCGGTTTTTCCTTAGAAACTCCATTAAAAAAGACTTTTCAAATAGAATATAGAATTTTTACTCCAGAAGAAGAGAAAGATTTAGAACCAGTTTTTAGGATTGAGTAGCGTTTTTTTGTTTCAAGTTTCAAGTTTCAAGTTTCAAGTTTCAAGTTTGAAAAACTTAGAATCTTAGTGTCTCAGTATCTTAGCATCTTAGTTAATATAAAGTAACTGATACTGTTTCGGTGTAATTCCTTCGTGTTTTTTGAATAATCTAATGAAGTAATTTGCATCTTCAAATCCTGCTAAATAACAGACTTCGTTGATTTGCAATGTTGGATTTTTTAAAAGATTTTTAGCGCATTTTATTTTTTCACTCAAAATATATTCAATAGGACTCATTCCGAGTTCGCGTTTGAAAAAGCGATAGAAAGAAGTAGTGCTCATGCAGGCTTTCTCGCTTAAAGTTTTCAAATTCATGTTTTCCTTCAAGTTCTGCTTGATGTATTCTGTGACTTCTGTGATTGGATTATTAGTTTCATGAAATTTTCCTTCGTCCAAAGATTTTACAGTTTGGGTCTGAATAATTCGGATCAATAATTCTTTTAAAGTCAAATCAGCTAGAATGTCTTTTGTAATCGAAGTGCTCATGCATTCTTTGATTAATTTATTGATTGTAGCTGCCATTTCGACGTTATTGTAAAAGAAATAATTCTGATAATTTAACTGCCAGAACATATTGTTTCCTTCTTTTGGATATTGTTCGTTTAAGAAGTTTAATATTTCAGCGATTTTTGCTTGATCAATAGCTAAAGCCAGACATTGTGTCGGATTGTTTTTAGAAGCTTCAGGAAAATCAATTTTCATTTCTACATTCGATGGGACAATTACCGTTTCGCCCGGCAGATATTCAAATTCAGGATCGTCAAAAAGATGCATAACTTTCTTTCCGCGAAGCATGCTGGTCACAACCAAATCATTAAATTTTAACGGAACCATTTTAGTCGATTCGTAGGTTTCAAACAAATTCAATTCACAATGACTAAGATTGTAAATAGTTCTATTTTCAACAAGAGTCTTTAACGATTTTTCTTGTGATAATTGAAGAGGATTGACTAAAAATCGTTGGTTGTTCATTGAAATTTAATTTTTGGTGAAGACTCTAAATTTAATGAAAATAAGTAAATAAACAGGTAGATTTAACGTTTTATTAAATCAATTCTTCTACATGTTTTTTGATGTTTTCTGAGATTTTTTTAGTTGGTAAATCATTTTCATCGTCACCAAAAGGATCTTCAATTTCTTCAGCAATCAACTCTAAACTCGCCAATACATAAAATATAAAAACAACAACTGGAGCAACTAGATAACCTAAGCTAACAGAGTAACCAAACGGCAGTGTCATGGTATAAAAGAAAATGAATTTTTTTATAAAGGCACTGTAAGAGTAGGGAATAGGTGTGTTTTTGATACGTTCACAAGCGCCACAGATATCGGTAAAAGCAACCAATTCATCATTCAAGGTAATTAGTTGATCGCCAGAAATTTTCCCTGCATCGTACAAATCATTAATTTTATGATACATGATTCTTTTTAACTGATTTGGCTTGTGTTTGTGCTGGTCGATTTCTAACTCTACATCTTCAAAGAGTTGTTTACTGGTATCTTCATCTTTTAAATGTTTGTGTAAAATATCAGCATACATCGGAATGTATTTTTTAAAAAACTTTCTGTCATTTTCATCTTTTAAAATTGCAGAAAGTTTGATCGCAAAATTACGGCTGTTGTTTACTAGTCCGCCCCAAAGTTTACGGCCTTCCCACCAGCGGTCATAAGCGGTATTGGTTCTAAAAACAAGCAAAAGAGAAATTACAAAACCAAGCATTCCGTGCATAATTGGAATATTGTGGATATAATCGTTTTTAGTTACTTTAAAATATTCGACTTCGAGATAACCAACAATAGCGGCGTAAATTCCAATAGCAATCATAATCGGAAACAGTTTTCTAACTGTATCAGATTTATGAAAATGAAAAATAAAAGTAAACCAGTCTTTGGTATTGTATGTTATCATTTAAGTTTGTTTTGAAACAAATTTAGCTTAAAAAATATCTCATTTTTATAAAAAGGAAAAAATATTTTAACTCAAAAAAGTATTATTTTTTGGTAAAATTTAAAGCTATCAAATTTTCTGGTATGTATAAAAAAAATCTGCTGATCTGCCAAATCTGCGAGAGTAAATTTTAGCTCGCAGATTTGGCAGATCAACAGATAATATATTTTAAATAAGAATTAAAAATTAATAGTTCCTGCTAGTTCTTTTAGTGCAATTTCAGATAATTTGGCTTCATACTGTGCATTACTATAACGCACTTTTGCATTAACATAATTCAACTGAGCTGTTCTGAAATCTATAGTTGTAATGGTTCCGATTTTGAATTTATCCAACGTAATTTCTAGATTTTGTCTCGCAATAGCTTCATTATCTTCTTCTAAATCAATTAGCTCTAGATTGGTTAGGTAAGTCTGAAATGCAGTGCTTAATTGTGTGTTCAGAATCATGCCTTGTTGTTCGATAGCAATCTGCGTATTTTCAATCTGCATTTTGGCTACTTTTTCATTTCGATGCTGATTGAAACCATCAAAAATATTCATTGAAGCATTAAATCCGTAGTTCAAACCTCTTGAAGAGTTTTCGCTGGTAAAACCTAAACTCGACTGGCTTTCAGCAAAATTGTAACCGGTAGTTAATCTTAAAAGAGGATAACGATCTGCTTTAACTTGTTTTAATTGCAGTTCTGCAATACGTTTATTGATAATCTGCGATTCTAATGCGGGGTTTTGTTTCTGCGCCAATTCCATTAAATCTGCCAAAACAAGTTTATTGTCTACATTTACTTCATCTGTAACTTTGAAGTCAATTTTTGGGTCGCGTGCAAGATATTGGTTCAGTAAAATTTTAGCATTAGCGTAAGATTCCTTTTGTCTCAACATGGCAACTTGATCTGAATTTAAATCAACTTGTGCATTTAAAACTTCTAATTTGGAAGCTTTTCCAATGCTGAATCTGTTTTTAGCTAATGTTAATCTTTGGTTAGAAATCACAATGGTAGTATCTAAAGCCGCTAGTTGATGTTGTTGCTGCACGAGATCATAATAAGCTGAATTTACCTGACCAATTTTAACTAAAATAGTTCTTTTAAGCTCGGCATCGCCTAATTTTTGAAGTTCTTTCAATTGATCCAATTTGGCAAACATCTTCATACCATCAAATACAGTCCATCCTAAACTAACTCCATAGTTTAAACTATTGTTTTTAGCATTGTTTAAGGTAGTCGATGTACCATCTTGACGAACTTGTGTAGAATTCGTAAGGTTATTATTGTCAACAATTGAAGCCGTTGCAGTTGGAAGCATTCCAGCATTACCAATAGTTACGTTTGTTTCGCTTATTCTAGAATTATTCTTTGCGATTTTAATTTCAAAATTATTTTCCAAAGCTATTGTCATAGCCTGTTCAATAGTCAAGATTTCCTGCGCATTTGTCTGAATAATACAGGCAAACAGAATTAGTAAAGTGCAGTATATTTTTTTGATATTCATTTTTAATTTCTTTTACCGAATAATCACGAATTTTTGGTAAAGTAAAATTCGTGATTTTTTGGTTCTATTTAATACTTTCTCTTTCGTATTCATCGATATGGTCAAACTCAGGATAGTGTTTTCTAGCTCGAGACCACATTAAATAAATGGCAGGAATTACAAAAAGCGTTAATGCTAATGAAAATATAGTTCCTCCAACAATTACAACTCCCATACCAATTCTACTGGTTGACGCAGCTCCAAGTGACATTGCGATTGGAAGTGCTCCTAAAGCAATTGCTAAACTGGTCATTAAAATTGGACGTAAACGCGCTTCTGAAGCTTCTAAAATAGCTTCTAATTTCGGTTTTCCCTGCTCTCGCAACTGATTTGCAAATTCCACAATCAAAATACCATTTTTAGTTACTAGACCAATTAACATTACGGTACCAATCTGGCTGAAAATATTCCAAGTTTGATTGAATAACCATAATGAGAATAAAGCTCCTGCAACCGCCATTGGAACAGTAAGGATAATAATAAACGGATCAATGAAACTTTCAAATTGTGCCGCAAGAATCAAGAAGATTAATAATAATGCCAATCCAAAAGCGAAAGAAGTGTTTGAACTACTCTCTACGAAATCTCGTGATTCTCCAGCTAAATCAGTTGTAAAGCTTTCGTCTAGAACCTTGGCTTTAATTCGATCCATTTCTTTAATTCCTTCTCCTAAACTTTTTCCAGGTGCTAAACCAGCAGAAACGGTAGCTGACATATAGCGGTTATTATGATACAACTGCGGAGGATTACTCTGTTCGTAAACTTTTACAACGTTATCCATTTGAATCAATTGGCCGTTTTTATTTTTAACAAACATCGAGGTCAAGTCCAAAGGTTTAGATCTGTCTTTCTGGTCAAATTGCCCGATTACCTGATATTGTTTTCCGTTTTTAATGAAATAACCAAAACGCTGTCCGCTTAAAGAAAGCTGTAAAGTCTGTGCGATATCTAAAATAGAAATTCCTAAACTTTCTGCTTTTGCACGATCAATTGTTACGTTGATTTCTGGTTTGTTAAATTTCAAGTTTACATCAGTAGTAGAAAAGACATCGCTTTTTCCTACTTCATTCATAAACAACGGAATTTTTTCTCTCAATTTATCAAAATTGGGAGCCTGAATAATATATTGAATTGGTAAACCTCCACGTCTGTTTACAGCAATTGTTGGTTGTTGTGTTACAGAGGTTTTGGCATTAGGATATTTTTTTGTCCATTTAGTTAACTGGTCGGCAATTTCTTTTTGAGATTTTGTTCTTTCGTCAACATCTTTTAGCGTAAGTCTAACCAATCCGCTGTTTACAGAGTTGGAACTAAATCCAGGCGAAGTGATAACCAGACTCACTTTTTTCTCTGGAATAGAGTCATCAATCAGTCTTGAAATCTCCTGCATGAATTTGTCTGTATACTCGTAAGACGATCCTTCGGGAGTGGTCATACGCATCGTTACAGAACTACGGTCGTCATAAGGTGCTGTTTCTTTTGGAAGAATAGTAAAGAACAAATAAATCAATCCAAAACAAGCAATTAAAATTGGGAAACTAATCCATTTTCGATCCATGAACTTTGTTAGAGCTTCTGCATAACTACTGTTCATTTTTTCAAAAAACGGTTCGGTTTTAATGTAGAATTTAGATTTCTTCTGTTCGCCGCCTTTCATTAAATAAGCATTCAGCATTGGCGTTAAAGTCAGAGAAACGAAAGCTGAAATTAAAACAGCAGAGCCAATTACAACACCAAATTCCCTAAATAAGCGACCGACGAAACCTTCTAAGAAAATTACAGGTAAAAATACCGCGGCCAAAGTTACCGAAATCGAAATTACGGCATAGAAAATCTCATTTGAACCTTTAATTGCGGCTTCAATCGGAGACATTCCTTCTTCGACTTTTTTGAAGATATTTTCGGTTACAACAATTCCATCATCTACAACCAAACCAGTTGCCAAAACAATCGCTAATAATGTTAGTACATTAATTGAAAACCCAAACATCCACATAATAAAGAAGGTGGCAATTAATGAAACTGGAATATCAATTAAAGGCCTGAAAGCAATTGCCCAGTCTCTAAAAAACAGGTAAATAATGATGATAACCAAGATAATTGAAATTCCTAAAGTCTCAGCCACCTCAAGTACTGATTTCTTTACGAAAATGGTATTATCAAGTGCGATATTTAATTTAATATCTTTTGGAAGATCTTTCTTTAAAGCTTCGTATTTTTTGTAAAACTCAGCAGAAATATCCAAATAGTTTGCTCCTGGCATTGGTACGATAGCTAAACCAATTAATGGAAGTCCAGATTGGCTAAGTTTTGTTTCTAAGTTTTCTGGCCCTAATTCAGCACCACCAATATCGCTCAAACGAACAATTTTATCTCCATCGGTACGAATAATAATATTATTGAATTCTTCTGCTTTAGAAAGGTTTCCAACGGTTTTTACTGTTAATTCCGTATTGTTTCCAGTCAATTTTCCCGAAGGTAATTCGACATTTTGTGCATTTAAAGCGGTACGAACATCTGCTACGGTACAACCATAAGCAGAAAGTTTTGCAGGATCAATCCACAAACGCATGGCGTAACGTTTTTGTCCCCAAATCTGAACGGCACTAACGCCTGGAATGGTTTCCAATCGCTGTGAAATAACGTTTTCAGCATAATCGCTCAATTCTAGTGAACTTCTCGTATCACTTTGGACAGTCATCGAAATGATAGCTTCACTATCGGCATCGGCTTTAGATACAACCGGCGCAGCGTCTATATCTTGCGGTAAACTTCTAATCGCTTGCGAAACCTTGTCACGAACATCATTTGCCGCTTCTTCAAGATCTTTATCAAGATTAAATTCTATAGTGATGTTGCTGCTTCCTTGGTTACTAGAAGACGTAATATTTCGGATTCCATCAATAGCATTTACTGCTTTTTCAAGAGGTTCGGTAATCTGTGATTCAATAATGTCAGAATTCGCACCCGTATAATTGGTACGAATCGATACCTGTGCAGGATCGATAGAAGGGAATTCTCGAACGCCCAAAAAAGTATAACCAATAAAACCGAATAGAATAATTAATAAATTCAGTACAATGGTTAAAACGGGTCTTTTTATACTTGTAGTTGATAAACTCATGTTTGATTTTAGATTTTAGAGTTCAGATTTTAGATTTAATGAGATTTTAAAACTCATTACTCATGATCTGTAACTCATAACTCATAATTATTGTACTTTAACTTTAATTGGTGCTTCATTTTTTAATGACATAACACCACTTGTAATTAAAGTATCTCCAGCTTTCAATCCTGACAAAATCAAGATAGAAGAATCCGTTCTTGTTGTAGCGTCAACCATTACTTCTTTGGCTTGACCATTATTAGCAATAAATACTTTTTTACCGTCTTGAATTGGAATGATAGCTTGGGAAGGAACTACAATTGCATCTTTAATAGTATTTAAAGGCAATTTGATATCAGCAAAAGTTCCTGGGAAAAGTTTTCCGTCTGTATTATCTGCTATGGCACGAATTTGAAGTGTACGCGTTGCAACTGCAACTTCAGGTTCTATAGCATAAATTTTAGCATTGTAAGTTTTATTTGAACCAGAAACAGTAAAATCAATTACAGATCCTGATTGTACTTGCGAAGCATATTTTTCAGGAATAGAAAAAGTAATTTTTAGTTTGCTAGTATTTACCAATTTTGCGACTAAAACAGTTGGTGTGATATAAGTTCCAGGAGAAATATTACGCAATCCAATTTTTCCTGAAAATGGAGCTCGAACAGAAGTTTTTGAAATTTGTGCTCTAATTAACTGACTTTGTGCCTGTGCTGAAGCGTGATCTGCTCTTGCAATATCAGCTTCTTCTTGGCTGATGGCTTCTTTTTGAAGTAAAAGTTTGGCTCTTCTTTCATTTTCGGCTGCCAAACCTTCTTTGGTAACAGCTTGTCTTAACTGTGCTTTTAATTCAATATCGTTTACTTTAAAAAGGACTTGTCCTTTGGTTACAAAAGAGCCCTCGTTAAAAAATATTCCTTCTACAATTCCCGAAACCTCACTATGAATTTCAATTTGCTCATTGGCTTCTATCGAGCCCGAAAGTGATAAATTATTGTCAAAAGTGGCTGTTTTTATTACAATTCCGTTAACAGTTGTTGGAGAATTTTTATCATTAAATTTTTTAGAGTCATCATTTTTGCTCTTGTTTGATATAATTCTGTAGGTGATAAAACCTCCAATTGTGATGATTAAAAGGGTGTAAATGAGGTGTTTTACTTTCATAAAATTGAGGTGAATATAGATTTAAAGGTTTTTGTTTTTAGTAAGCTCACAAATTTAACTTTTTGGCACGAATTCAGAAGCTGTTAGCTTTTATTTAACATTTGTATGTACAAAGGTTTGCAATTAGACTGAAAAGAGATTAAAAGGTTTAATTAAAGATTAAATTTTTTAATTAAGGTTATCAATCATTTTTTTAATGTTTACAAGAGTTTAGGAAGAATTTTACAAAATAGAAACTCTAGCAAAATAATGTCAAAATTAAATTTCATGCATTTTGTCTGATTTTTTTTGCACTTTATCGATTTTATTTGTAACATTGGTATGTTAAACAAAAATATTTTTTTTAGCGATAATATTGATGTTTTATAACTGCGTTATTGTTAAAATTAAGGTTTGGAAGTTGTTTTTTAAGTTTTTTACAGAATATAGTTAATAAAAATATTAACAAGTGTTTACTTTTTTATTGTTCAAACTAATATAAAAGATGATTTATGAAGAAAAAAATACTTCTAACGTTATGGTTTTCCTTATTACTTCTTGCTATTGGTTATTTGTTTTGGCAGAACGAATTTAAATACAGTCTTCCAACACCAGTGCCTCAAAATTATAAAGCTATAGCAATGGGCTCTAAAATAGATTTAGGAGCTTGCTGTCCTTATGATCAAAGGCCCATTTTTATTCATTTCTTTAATCCGGATTGCCCTTGTTCACGATTTAACGTGCCTCATGTAAAAGATTTGATTAAGACGTATGGCAATCGAATCAATTTTAAAATTGTGGTGTTAAACAAAGAGAAGCGTTTTACCATTGCAGATATTCAGGAAAAATTTGATGCTGAAATTCCTGTGTATTTTGAAGAATCTATTGCTGAGAGTTGTGGTGTTTTTTCTACGCCTCAGGCAGTTCTATTAGATCCTTCGCATAATTTATATTATCGTGGTAATTACAATAAGACTAGATATTGCACAGATGCTAAGACTAACTATGCTCAAATGGCAATTGATTCTCTGTTAAATAAAAATCACAATCCTTCTTTTGACGCTTTCGCCATGAAAGCATACGGCTGTTCGTTACCAAAATGTACTAAATAAATCTATTTCCAAAAATCCAAAAACTAAAACCTATGAAAACTAAAGCTAGCTTAAACGAACAAGATTATCTGCACAGTTTTATGTCAACTATGACTCAAAAGTCAGATACTATTATTAATTATGTACTTGCCGTGTATTTTTTACTCGGTATAGGGTTGTCTTTTAAATATGACACTTTCGAAATTGGCGTTGGAGTCGGGACGCTGAATCTTTTGGCTTATTATTCTGCAAAGTTTTTTATAAAGAATTCTAAGTTTTACCAGTATGTACTGGCTGTTGTTTTATCCATTTTTATGGCGCAGTATATTTATCAAATGCATGGTATGTTCGAAATGCATTTTACGGTATTTATTGCCAGTACTATATTAATTGTATATCAGAACTGGAAATTACAGATTCCGTTAACTCTTTTGGTTATATTGCATCATGCTGGTTTGGCGTATCTTCAGAATTTCGTTTATAATGATGCAAACGGACTTCAAGTTTATTTTTCTCAAGTAAACTTCGACTTAGAAACACTTATTATTCATACTGTTCTAGCGGCAGTTGTGTTTTTTATGAATGGCTACTGGGCTTACTATTTTAAAGAGCATAGCGAAAATCATATTTCAAAAATCTCTGATGAATACGAATTAGAAAACATGAAATTGGCTTCTGCAAAATACAGCTCAATGTCGGCAACAAAAGACTACAATGATTTTATTCATAGAACCACTTTAGATTTAAAATTACCAGTAAATTCGGTTTTAAAACTCATAGACGTTTCGAAAGGTCATACAGATAACGATAAGCTTTTGTCTTATTTGGAAATGATGAGAGAAAGTGCCAAAAAAATTGATGATTTGGTTAATGATATTCATGTCAAATCAACAAACAGCAGAAATTAGCCTTAACTAATTAAGATTTATCCCCCAATATTAATTTTTTAACCCTGTTGTATGTTTAAGTATGATTTGCCTAGTGCAGTCCCTACACTGCATAATTTAAAAAAAACTATTAATCATTTTTTGAGTGACACCATTACATTAAATTCAATCGATAAAATTGGAGCCGATTCAGAATTCGCTTTAGAAGTTGCTGATATTCTAAAAGGATATAGAGATAATTTTCAAGTACATGATCTTGATTATCAATATAAAAAATTAATTCAGATTACAAATGATATTCACAATCTAAATCTGGCTGTTAATAATGAAATTCCCGAATGGCTTGAATATGAATTAGGAATTGTGTTTCATAAAATCAGAAATATTCTGCTTGTTTTAGAAATTGAGTTAAATTAAAAATTATTTAAGAATTCTTTTATGCGCTTAATCGAATTGTAAATTAATTTAAATGTAAAAGATATGGATACCAGAATTAATCGTCCAACACCTTCAGATAGAGAAGTAGATTGGAATAAGAGTAAAGTGCTGCTTAGTAAGACCGACAAAAAAGGAACCATTTTATATGCCAATGAAGACTTTATAGATGTTTCTGGTTATGACGAATTCGAACTTGTTGGACAGCCCCACAATATTGTTAGACATCCAGATATGCCCAAAGTAATTTTTAAATTTCTATGGGACAGCATTAAATCAAGTGAAAACATTCATGTAATTATAAAAAATATGGCCAAAACAGGCCGTTATTACTGGGTTGTAACTGATTTCAAAATTATCGCCGATACCGACGGAGAAATTGTTGGTTTCTTTGGAACTCGAAAATCGGTTCCAAATGATATTATAGTCAAATTTATCGAGCCTTTGTATAAAAAACTTTTGCAGATCGAAGAAACCAGCGGCATTCATGCCTCCGAAGAATATCTTGTTGGTTTCTTAGAGGAACGAAAAAAGACTTATATGGAATATGTTGATCATTTAATCGCAACAGGAAAAGATGATAAAAACAAAATAAGCAAAGGTCTTTTCAGCGGATTATTTGATAAGAATCCTTCAAAGAAATAAGATTTCTAAGAATATGCTTCATTGTATCATTTAATATTCAATAAAAAATTTGCCCCCAACAAATCTAAATCACCTGAATATTTAAAAACTTATTTTAAGTGAGATGCAGTGAAGTGTATTTTTTTTGAGGTACAAAGTAACAGAGTGGCAAAGTTACAAAGCTTTATAAAGTCACTTAAATTAAAGACTTTGTAACTTTGCCACTCTGCATCTTTGTCCCATTACGAAATATAATTCCAAATATTTTTCTTCTTAGTCAATTCAATGAAAATAGCTCTTAAAATCGCATTTTCAGGTTTTTGAAGAGCAGAATCTTCCTTTAATATTTTCAGAGCATAATTTCTTGCTAGAGATAAAATTTCTCTGTCTTTTACAATATCAGCAATTTGAAGATTTAAAACACCACTTTGCTGTGTTCCCATTAAATCACCGGGACCACGAAGTTTTAAATCTACTTCGGCTATTTCAAAACCATCATTGGCCTGAACCATTGTTTCCATTCTTGTTTTACTGTCAGAACTTAATTTATGTCCTGTCATTAAAATGCAATAGCTCTGTTCTGCACCACGGCCAACACGGCCACGCAATTGGTGTAATTGCGAAAGACCAAATCGTTCGGCACTTTCTATGATCATTACACTGGCGTTTGGAACATTTACACCAACTTCAATAACTGTTGTAGCCACCATTATGTTTGTTTTTCCTTCAGAAAAACGTTTCATTTCGGAATCTTTATCTGCTGGTTTCATTTTTCCATGCAAAATCGAAATCGAATATTGTGGCAGCGGAAAATCACGTGAAATACTTTCGTAACCGTCCATTAAATCTTTGTAATCCATTTTTTCAGATTCCTGAATTAATGGATAAACGATATAAATTTGTCTTCCCTTTGCAATTTCATCACGAAGAAATTTCCAAACTTTTAATCGATTAGAATCAAAACGATGTACAGTTTGAATTGGTTTTCTTCCCGGAGGCAGTTCATCAATTACGGAAATATCCAAATCGCCGTATAAACTCATTGCTAAAGTTCTTGGAATAGGAGTGGCAGTCATAACCAAAACGTGCGGAGGAATATCATTTTTCTTCCACAATTTAGAGCGCTGTTCTACACCAAAACGATGCTGTTCGTCAATTACAGACAAACCTAAGTTTTGAAATTTCACTTTGTCTTCCAGTAAGGCATGCGTTCCAATCAAGATTTTCAAAGTCCCGTTTTCTAATTCTTCATGAATAATTTTTCTTTCAGAAGTTTTAGTTGAGCCCGTTAATATTCTAATATTGATGCCAAGCATTTCAGCAAAATGAGATAATCCAAGAAAATGCTGATTGGCTAAAATCTCTGTAGGCGCCATCAAACAAGCCTGAAAGCCATTATCAATTGCCAGAAGCATGCTCATAAAAGCCACAATCGTTTTTCCAGAACCTACGTCACCTTGAAGCAGGCGATTCATTTGGGCGTTGCTCCCCATGTCAGTTCGGATTTCTTTGATTACCCTTTTTTGTGCGTTTGTCAAATCAAAAGGAAGGTGATTTTTATAAAATGCATTAAAAAGTTCACCCACTTTTGTAAATGGATGGCCTTTAATTTTATGTTTTCGAATTAAATTTTTGGTAATTAACTGCAGCTGAATAAAGAACAATTCTTCAAATTTCAATCGAAATTGTGCTTTCGCTAAAATATCGGCACTTTTGGGAAAATGGATATTAAATAAAGCCGCTCTTTTTGGAATCAGTTTTAATTCTTCGATTAAAGAAGGCGGAAAAGTTTCTGTGAATAATGCCTGTGTTTCTAGAAACAATTGTTCCATCATTTTATTAATGGTTCGATTTGAAATGCCTTTGTTGGCTAAAGCTTCTGTAGAAGGATAAACAGGCTGCATCGCAGAGCGCAGACTTTTTTCATGTTCGCTTAAAAGTTCAATTTCCGGATGTGCCATGCTAAACTGGCTTCCATACAAAGAACATTTTCCAAAAATTACTAGTTGTTCATTTAACTTTAAACTTTCGCGAATCCACTTATGGCCTTGAAACCAGTTGAGATCAATTTGCCCCGTTTCATCAACAAAACTAGCTACTAAACGTTTCTTATTTTTGGCAAATTCAACGGTTTTAATGTTAATTATTTTGCCGATAATCTGTACTTCAGAACCTGTATTCTGTAGTTCATTAATCTTATAATAACGTGTTCTGTCAATATATCGATTGGGATAAAAATTGACTAAATCCTCATATTTATGAATACCCAATTCCTTACGAAGAAGCTGACCACGGCTTGGCCCAACACCTTTTAAGTATTCGATTGGAGTATCTAGGAGATTATTAGACATTAAATTATTTTAGATTTTTGATTTAGAATAAAGAGTATGGAACTTAGAACATAGATTTTAAACTTTATACTCTTTATTCTATGTTCTTTTCTCTATTTTCTTTAAAAAAGCGAAGATAGATTTTAATTGGGAATTTTGAAAGTCAAATATGGTTCTTAAGGTTTTGAATGTTAAGCTTTCGTTACCATGTAAAAATTAACGCAACTATTTTAAGGAAGTAAAATCTTAATAATAGTTAATAATCATAAAACCTTAAAATAATGAAAAAAATTGGACTTTTAATCGTATTGTTTATTTCTTTAACTTCTTGTTCTAACGATTCAGATGACACTAAGTCTCCTAATTCAGTTTATTACGGAAAATGGATTGAGGTTCCAAATCCTGCTGCTAATAGTATTGCTGGTATGGAAGTTTATTATGAATTTAATAAAAATCAAACCTTCGTTAAAACGGTGCCGTATAGTGAAGGCAATAAATCTCTTTCGGGTAAATATGAGATCGTAAAAAATGATGCTGGAACTAGTTTTGTTTTAACTTATTTAAGCACTAACGAACTGATATCAAATTGCACAAGTGGTGCTTTAACTGAAACTTTTAAAATAAACCAAATGGATTATTTGGTTGATCAGGCATCATCATGTGGGAGATATAGAGTATTTAAGAAAGCAGAATAAATTTTTAATATTAAAAAAACTTGTAAAACTTCGTTAGAAAACTATCGGAGTTTTTTTATTTAATATCAGTATTGTTTTAATAAAAAAGATAATTCTTAGATTTGTTAAAGCATTTTAAAAAGTATAAGCCCCAAATATGAGCAAAGAAGAAAAAGTTCCTTTTGAAACTATGATATTTTCTGGTGTTACATTCAAAGTAATCAACCGACATGAAGCACATGAGATTATTGGAGATCTTACCGATTTTAAAGATCAAAAAATCTATAATGTTTTTGAAGACACTTGGCGTTTTCCTGATTATGAAGAAAATCCGTTATTTCTTTTGGCAGAAGAAGATGTCGAAATGGATTTGTTTGAAATGGATTTCAGTACAGAACAACATCCGGATATCTTTATTCTAGGTTTTATTTTTAAAGGAAATCTTAATGTCAGTAAATTAATAACCTCTTACGATACTGATAATTCTCCTGCTTTAATAGTATTTGGAAAAACAACTACCGTCAATATAACTTTGTTTGGAAGTGTACATTATTTAGGAGGTGGTTTAAAATGCGATGTTCTAACTGGAGAATATAATCATGGAGAACTTTTTGTAAAAGGAAATATTACAGCTTGGTTAATCTACAGTGATGATATGTGGATGCATTTCGAACGTTTTACAGATGTTCAGGCAATCGTGAATGTAAATAGGCCAGATGTGTTAATCTGCAGCAGCGTTACAGATACAGATGGGTCGGTTATTATGGTCGAAAACTACTTTCCTTCAACTCATAAATTGTCGGATATTGTTAATGATGATTTTATTGAATACACAAGTTACGGGACAGAAATATTAGGCAATAACTATTTAGACGTTTTTAAAGAAGGACTTTCAATTATAGATTACGATAAATCAGATCAATATTTATTTACTGATTTCCGCAATCAGTTTATAGAAATGGTTCAGGTTTTATCTGAAAAAAACGATGGAAGAATTCGTGAAAAGATTTCTGAGACAGAATATCAATATGTTCCTTTTGTTTATGAAGGACTCAATTACAGTCAGATTTCCGAAGAAATTGGAAATGGCTTTAATATTCAAATGAGAGCTTTGTGGTGTCACGATAATGAAGAAATCATGCTGATACTGGAATATCAAGATGAAGAAGGAAATCCAAAATACCAATGGATTAATAACGAAACTGCACCCGGAATAGAAATGTATTGCGTAAAAGCTGCCGCTATAAAAGCTTTTGAAGTTCTTACAGCAGAAACCGATTCTGATGAAGATGAAGACGATGAGACTGAATATGCGGAATATGACAGCAGTTTTTCATTAGAAGATTTTGCGGTTCAATTTGGAAATTATAAGATTCCAGAAGATTTAGTAAGATTGTATGAATTTCAGCAAGAATACGGCTCAGAAACTTATTCGGAATGTTTTGGATTATTAGTAATGAATGATAAAACAGGAATAAAAACTTGGTCTGAAGAAGAAGAATTTTACAATAGTTTTATTGAATTTGCTGGCGCAAATGGCTCAGGAAGTTCCTATGCTTATTGGCTTATTGATGAGGATTTAAATAATTGTCCGATAGTTGTTTTTGGTGATGAAGGAGGAATTCATGTTGTGGCAGAAAATATCCGTAAATTAATTCACTTGCTGACTTTGGACACTGAAATTTCCGTTGATTTTGATTACTGTTATTTTTACAAAGATGAAGAATACTACAGCGAAAATGAAAATAAAGACGAATTTCACGATTGGGTAAAAAGAGAATTTAATTTTGACGCCATAGAATCAAATGAAGAAACAGAAGTGATTATAAATGAGGCCAAAGAAAAGTATAAAAGAAGACTGAACGATTTTCTAACAAAATTTGATATCGAAATAGGAGACGAAGTGGAATAATCCTAAAAAGGAATTTTTATCTTTGAATAAATTTAAAAAGAATGATAACACATTTAGCTCTTTTACGAGGAATCAACGTTTCTGGTCATAATATGATGAAAATGGAAGCTTTAAAAGCAATGCTGGAAAATTTAGGCTTTCAAAATATTCGGACTTATCTGCAATCTGGAAATGTTTTTGTAGATAGTGAAGAAGATGCTGCTAAAGTCGGATTTATGATTAAACAGGAAATTTTTAAAGTTTTTGGGCATGAAGTTCCCGTTGTAATGATTACTAAAGAAAATTTAGAATCTTGTTTTGCTAATAATCCGTTTTTGAAAGAAAAAGAGATTGATACTAAGAAGCTTTACGTAGCTTTTGTTTCAACTTCACTGAAGAAAGAAAGTATAAATGATCTTAAAATCAGTCAGTTTAAACCTGATGAAGCCAGCATTGATGAAAACAGAATTTTTATAAAATATGCTGTTGGAGCTGGAAAAACACGTTTTGATCAAAAATATATCGAGAAAAAATTAAATGTAATTTCAACTATTAGAAACTGGAATACAGTGACTAATTTGCTTAATATGTATTCAGAATAATGAAAAAGTATCTTTTAATGTTTTTTGTTTTTACGATGAGTTTAACTTCTGCTGTTTACGCTCAAACTGCAAAAACAGCTCCTGAAGATTTTAATATGTTTTTTAAGAAATTCAATGAAGATCCGAAATTTCAGGTCAGCAGAGTGATTTTTCCTTTGAAGTATCAAATGAACAACGATGATTTTGAATTATCAGACTACACCATGGCAAAAGATAAATATAAAGTGCTAAAATTGAATAATAAGGCAGACGAAAAGTATTTGAAACGAACGATATCTATAAAGAAACATAAAGCTACAATTCAGCAGCGCGGTCTCGATAATGGAATTTATGTGGATTATATTTTTGAATTAAAAGACAATCAATGGTTTTTAAAAACCTGGATTGACCAATCTACTTAATTAGTGTCTTTTTTAAGTATAATGTATCCATTTTATGCAAGGCTCCTTTTTTCATTCCGCCTCCAAAAGTTTGCATAAAATTGATTTGCTGTGATTCATAACCTTCTTTGTTTATTGGTTCGTTTACCATTAAAGTTGGGGCTTCAAAACCAAAAAAAGTAAATTGGTGGTAACGTTTTTCATCCAAAGAAAAGTAGCCGTTTTGTTGACTTAAAGTTTCACCAACTTTACAGTTTGCAATTGGAAGTTTAGTTTCTGAATCGTAAATATAACCCATAATTTGCGGTCTTTTACATCTATTTACTAAACAGCTTTGTAGAGAAAAAGAAACTACAATTATGGTTGTTGCAAGTGCAATTTTATTATAAAAAGCCTTCATTATTTTTTAATTAAATCACAGTACCAAAATCCAAAATCAAAAGCCGTTTGATCATTTGTATCACATGCGGTCTTAGATGAATTTTGATTTTCAGGTTTCTCATATTTTCGATAAACAATCTCACCAATTTCAAAATCAATTGGTTTAGAAAAAATAGGGCCGTCAAAAGTAAAAGTGTGGAATTCTCCATTTTCACCACAAACATCAACGTTTTTAGGTAAATCGTTTATAAAATCCTGATCAATAATTCTTCCAACAAAACTTTTATCTAAATATTTCTCGTTTACACAGACCACAATAGTTTTAAATCCTAATGAAATAAAATCTTGAATCAAATCTCGGGTCGGTATTTTCCAAATAGGGAAAATACCTTCAAAGCCAATCTTTTCTAATTTTTTTTCTCGATACAATCGTAAATCTTCCAAAAAAATGTCTCCAAAAACAGAATATTTGACACCTTTAGTTTTTAATTCTATCAGCGTTTCCATCATTACATTTTCATAAACTTCCATTGTAGGCATTTCGGGAATTTCCATAATTTTTAATGGAATTCCAATGCTTTCGGCCTGTGATTGTAATAGGTCTACACGAACGCCATGCATAGAAATTCGCTGGTATTGCTGGTTTACGCTAGTCAGCAAATATTCAATTTTGTAATCAGGATTTTGTAGTATTTTATAAAGAGCCAAAGAAGAATCTTTTCCGCTGCTCCAATTAAATAAGGCTTTTTTGGGTGTAGGCACGATTTTGTATTTTATAATGTAAACTTACAAATTTCATTCTATTTGTTTGTGAAAGGTTTGTAACTTTGGGATTTTACATGCCAAAATGATGATGTTGTATAATGATAAATTTAAAACCGATTCTAACCGATTAAAAAATTGGGATTATTCTAGTGAAGCTGTTTATTTTATCACGATAGTGACAAAAAACAGAGAATCAATTTTCGGAAATATTGAAGAAGATAAAATGATTTTAAATGAAAATGGACAGATTCTTGAAAGAGAACTTTTGAGATCGATTAAAATCCGAAAAAATTGGTTTTTCCATAACTGGATTATTATGCCAAATCACATACATTTATTAATTGAAATTCAAAACGAAGATATTTCGACCGAAACGAATACGACGTCATGTATCGTAGAGACGCACAGCGGTGCGTCTACGCCCAGCATATCCACAACAGAATGCAACGAATCTTTGTCGATAAACGTTGCGGAGACGCACTGCAGTGCGTCTCTACAATGCCAATCTGATGAAATCATAGATTCCAAATTATCCACAACGAATATCGTAGAGACGCACTGCAGTGCGTCTACATCCAGTATATCAACAAAGAAATGTAGCGAATCTAAATTTTCTCGAAAATCTAATTCAATTTCATCCTTTGTAGCAATTTTTAAATCGATAACGACCAAACAGATAAACGGTACAGAATCAATTTGGCAAACCAATTATCACGATCATATTGTTAGAAATTACAAAACTTTTTAAAAGATTTACGATTATATTAAGCACAATCCAATATCTTGGGATACAGATTCTTTAAAATAAAATTTTCAATGAAATATATTCTCCTATTATTTACCAGTTTTATTTTTGCACAGCAAACACAGAATGTTGATTTCAAATCGGTTTCAGGACAATTGTCTTTGAATTCAAAAGAAAAAACAATTTCTGGCGCCGTTGATTTTCAATTTGAGGTTTTAAATGATTGTGACACCATTTCGCTTGACGCTAAAAAAATGGAATTTTCCAATGTTAAAATCAATGACAAAGAAGTAGTCATTCAAAATAATAATAAACAATTAAAATTGATTTCTCATTTTGAGAAAGGCCAAAATCGTTTAACTTTCAATTATAAAACAAAACCAAAACAAGCCTTATATTTTGTTGATATTGAAAATGACGAAGTTCAGATCTGGACACAGGGACAAGGGAGATATACCAGCAATTGGTTTCCAAGTTTTGATGATGTAAATGAGAAACTAATTTTCAATTTAGGAATTTCATTTGATAAGGAATATCAGGTTGTTTCAAATGGACTTTTAAAAGAAAAGAAAGAAGATGGAAATCTAATTTATTGGCAGTACAAAATGGAAAAACCAATGAGTTCCTATTTACTGATGTTGGCAATTGGAAAATTCGATAAAAAAGAATTTAAATCTAAAAGCAGAATTCCATTAGAGTATTATTACGAGCCAAAAGATTCCAATCGTTTTGAACCGACTTATCGTTATTCAAAACGTATTTTTGATTTTCTGGAGAAAGAAATCGGAGTTAAATATCCTTGGCAGATTAATAGGCAAATTCCAGTTCGTGATTTTTTATATGCGGGAATGGAAAATACAACTTCGACACTTTTTGCGACTCGTTATGTTGTAGATTCAATTGGTTTCTGCGATCGAAATTATACCAATGTTGATGCTCATGAATTGGCGCATCATTGGTTTGGCGATTTAATCACAGCAGAAAGCAGTACACATCATTGGCTTCAAGAAGGATTTGCAACTTATTTTGCTTTATTGGCGGAAAAAGACATTTATGGAGAAGATTATTTTTATTCCAAGTTATACGATACCGCACAGCAAATCAAATTTGCCTCCAGAACGGATACAATTCCAGTGTTAAATGAAAAGGCAAGTTCACTTACATTTTACGAAAAAGGAGCTTGGACTTTATTTGTTTTGCATGAATCTATTGGAGATAAAGCTTTTAAAAAGGCAATAAAAAGCTATTTGAATAAGTATGCTTATAAAACGGTAAATACACAGAATTTCTTCGACGAAATTAGAAAAGTTTGCGATTTTGATTTAGACAAGTTTCAGAAAACATGGCTGGAATCAACAACTTTTGATACATCAACAGCGAATGCATTACTGAGCAAGAATAAAACAATTGAGAAGAGACTGGAAATTGACAAGCTGAAGAAAACAACTTTAACTGAAAAAGCAGATATTCTAAAAGCTACTTTAGAATCTAATGTTTATCGTTCCGTAAAAGAAGCGATTGTAGATCAATTGGAAAATGAAAAATATGAAGCAAAGAAAGAGCTTCTACTTTTAGCATTAGAAACCAATGATATTCAGGTTCGACAAAATGTAGCCGAAACTTTAACTAAAATCCCGGAAGACTTCAGAGCAAATTATGAAACTTTACTAGATGATAAATCTTATCAAACACAAGAAATAGCCTTGTATTGGCTTTGGAGAAATTTTCCCTCTCATAGAGCAGAATATTTGGATAAATCTAAAAACTGGATTGGTTTTAATGATTACAATCTTCGTACATTGTGGCTTTCACTTGCATTATCAACGACAAATTACACTTCTGATCCTGAGTCTTTAATCAATGAATTAACAGCTTTTTCTTCTACTAAATATGAAGCTACAACTAGACAAAATGCTTTAGAAAAATTAATTGCTTTTAAAATAATTAACGATCAGGTTTTGAGTAATTTAGTTGGAGCAACGACACATCATATGTGGCAGTTTTCGAAGTTTGGAAGAGATACGATCCGGCTTTTATTAAAAAATCCTGAAATGCGTGCTTCATTTAATAGAATTTTGCCTAATTTAAACCCCGATGAACAATTTCAATTAGAGCGTTTATTGAAAGAGTAGAGCATAGAAAATAGAGTAAAGAAAATAGATATTTGAGAAGTCTATTTTCTATGTTCTAGTATCTATTTTCTTGAATAAAATCCAAAATAAAACCTACAATATATTTTATGAGAGCATTGGTTATTTCAGGTGGTGGCAGTAAAGGCGCTTTTGCCGGCGGTGTTGCCCAGTATTTAATAGAAGAAAAAAAGCACGAATACGATTTGTTTATAGGAACTTCAACAGGGAGTTTATTAATTCCGCATTTAGCTCTCGGTCATATTAAAAAAATACATTCTGTTTATACCAATGTTACAATGGCGAGTATTTTTAATATCTGCCCTTTTGTTGTTAAAAGTAAAGATGGAGTTGATATTGTAACTATTAATCACTTTAATGTTTTACGTCAGTTTTTTAAAGGAAAACGAACTTTTGGAGAAAGCAAAGGATTAAAGAAATACATCCAAAATAACTTTTCTCTATCTGATTTCAATAACCTTAAAAAACTGAAAACTGATGTTATTGTGACGGTAACTAATTTTACCAAAAACGAATCAGAATATAAATCGGTAAAAGATTGTAGTTACGAGGAGTTTTGCGAGTGGTCTTGGATTTCCAGCAACTATGTTCCTTTTATGAGTTTAGTTGAAAAAAACAACTGTGAATATGGAGACGGAGGATTCTCAAGTTTGGTTCCAATACGCGAAGCAATCAACAGAGGAGCTACTGAAATTGATGTTATTGTTTTAGAAACAGAAGTAAATACAACAAAAACAGTTATTGGTAAAAACCCGTTTTCTCTGATGATTGATTTATTCCGAATTGCTTTAGATCAAGTCGAAAAACACGATATTGCTATTGGAAAACTTATGGCAAGTAATAAAAATGTTAAACTTAACTTATATTATACTCCAATAAAATTAACTGATAACGCCTTAATCTTTAATAAAGATGTTATGAAAGAATGGTGGGAACAAGGTTATGAATATGCGCAGAATAAATCGGAAGTTATGAGTGATAATAAGATATTGATTTGAGAAAAGCTACACTAATTCTTTGTTTCTTTTTGAATTTCTGTTTATGGAGTCAAAATTTGTGTAGAACTCAAATTCTTGCAAAAGAGGAATTATTTCCTAAAAATGAAATGGATAAGTATCTGAAAAATGATTTTTCAAATATATGGAACAAAACAGAAAATAATTTGGTTTACGGAATTATTGGGGACAATTATGAGAGAATACTAATTAAGTTTACTTCAATAAGAAAAAGCAAAGAGAAAACAAATGAATATTTAGTCTCTGGTATATCTAAAGTTAAATCTAATAGTTGCAATTTTAAAGGAAAAATTACAATAATATCAATTAATGAACTTAAACAAGTAAAGTTTGGCGTTGATGACGAATATAAAAATGCTGGAATAAAGAAGCAGGGATTATTAAAAGCTGTCTACGAGTTTATTGAAGATGAAAAGCAAAAAGGTTCTGGTAAGTTTTCAGGAAAATTAGAGTCAATTTGGTATTTGGATAAAAATGATTTGATACAATATAATGATATCGAAATTGATTCAGATAAATATTTTAATAATGCGTTTACTGGTGTTTGGAAATCAAATAATACAGGAAACCAAAAAATATGCAATTGGGGAGATTACAGAGTTCCAAATGTAAATTGCGATTTTGATATTGGAAGTGCAGAGTTAAGCGTTTCTCAGAAATATCAAAAGAATGGATGGAAATAAAAACTAAATTAGTGTTTATAGAAAAGGCAAGATTTTAAATCTTGCCTTTTTAATTTTACCAAAGTTCAGCTACCTCACTTTTAATAAAGCTCAAAGCAGCATTACTTGGTGGTTGTTTTTCTAATAAATCATTCAAAATTACTTCACGTAATTTATCTGCATTTTCAATTTTATCACTCATTGCAGCTTTACGAATCATTTGAATTGTTGCATTTTTAGCTGTTGCTATAATGGTCCAGCATTCTTCAGACATATAAATCTGTTGCGTTAAATTGTGTTCGAATTCTTGTTCTATTTGATCGATTAGAAAGTTTTCGTAATCGTGCTTGTTTTGAGATATTGGAGCAATTCTAATCAATAATTTAGTTAGATTAATACGCTCTAAAAACAAAGTCATACGCTCGAAAGCCTGCAGTCGGATTGGAAGAGATTCTTTGTGGGCTTGTTTGTTTAGTAAAAAAGCACGCTTTCTGTCATTATTTTTAATATGCAGCTCAAAAAAACGATAAGCTACAAATCCTGTAACTATTGCCGGCAAAGTGTAACTAGCGAGTTCTATTATTTTGTTAAAATCCATTGGTATAATTTTTAAGCAAAAATATACTTTTTGATGAGAAATCCATTTTAAATTTGTGACAATAAACAAAAAGGAAGCTGTACTTTTGCGACTTGTTTTTTAACGTTGGTGAAATATATTTTTAATGGATTCATACATAATACTTTTCCTTTGTTTGGCCGCTTTTGCCGCGGGATTTATTGATGCTATTGTTGGTGGTGGCGGATTAATTCAAACTCCAATGGGATTAATTTTGTTGCCTAATCTACCAGTTTCTACAGTTATTGGCACTCTAAAAATTCCAGCTTTCAGTGGTACCGCTTTTGCCGCTTTTCAGTATTTAAAGAAGGTTGTAATTCAATGGAAATTATTAATCATCATGATGTGTTTGGCAGTTCCGTCTGCTTTTTTAGGATCGACAGTTTTGACGCTTGTCAGTAATGATTTTATGAAACCGCTTTTATTAGTTGTTTTATCGTTATTGTTTATCTATACGTATGCTAAGAAAAATTTCGGACAGCATGTGGCCAAAGATCATTCTGAAGTGACACAAATAATTTATGCCGTTGTGATCAGTATGATTGTTGGTTTTTATGATGGATTCATCGGTCCAGGAACTGGGAGTTTTTTTGTGGTTGCTTTTATAGCGCTTTTAGGTTTCGATTTTCTTCACGCTTCAGCGAATGCTAAAATGGTCAATTTGGCAACGAATTTTGGTTCGATTTGTTTATTTATGATAAAAGGAAAGATCATTTGGACAATTGCAATTCCAATGGCCATAAGCAACGGACTTGGAGGATGGCTTGGCGCTAAACTGGCGATTAATAAAGGAAATGGTTTTATTCGGATTTTCTTTTTAATTGTGGTTGTTGGAACTTTAATCCGATTTGCTTATGATGTGTTTTTTAAATGAGTTAAAAAGGCTATAAGACAATAATATAGTAGTTATAGTGTTATTATCAAAAAAGAACTATATTTGTATTGTATTTTAATACTTAAAGTATCAAAAAATGATAGAAATAGTTCAGAATTACGAAAATTACATTAATACTATTCCTGAATTAATAGGGAAATCTTATTATAAAGCTGAATTTTTTATGCAGAAGCTTGGCCTCAAACATGCAACGTATTATAGAAAACTGAAGTCAAAAAGCTTCACACATCAAGAAGTTAAGCTAATTACTAGTTTGTTATTTCCAGAAGAAATTTTGATGCAGGAATTACAGAAAAGTGAAGAAGATATAAAAGCTGGAAGAACTATTGATTTTGAAGACTTTAAACAAAAACTAAGAGCTAAGTATAACATCTAATTCTAAGGGATTTCTTTTATTATCCCAGAATACAACAATATATAAAGTTTGTTTTTCAATTGTATAGAATAAATAGACCTGATTCGATACTAGAAACTTCCGAAAGGAAGTTTTTTTATATTTTGTGCCAATATAATTGTTTTGTACAATCATTTCTATTGTCTTGATAGTTTGATTTGAAAACTTAGAAGCTTTGATATCACTGTATTTATTTATGATATGAGCAAATGTCTTTTCTGCGTTTTCTGTTAATTTTACATTCATTTACAATTATATAATTTTTGTAAATATAAGTAATTTTAAGTTTTTTCTTTCAAATTGTTTTGGAAAAGCCTATTGTTTAAATCTAGCCCCGATAGAGGCGATATCCTCGTATCCCGATGATAATCGGGAGGAGAGATAAAGCCGAAAGCGGGAATCCATGTTAAGAAAAACGCCTATTGTTTGGCTTCAAAAAAACTTAGAACCTTAGCGTCTCAGTATCTTAGAACCTTTGAATAGTATCTTAGGAACTTTCTTTTTTAATTCTTAATTTTGCATAAAAGGAGAAAAATTACATGCAGAAATATATTGACCAGCTCAACGAAGCACAAAGAGCACCTGTTTTAAAGAAAGACGGGCCAATGATTATTATTGCTGGTGCAGGTTCGGGAAAAACCCGAGTTTTAACAATTAGGATTGCCTATTTGATGGCTCAAGGAATTGATGCTTTCAACATTTTGTCGCTTACTTTTACCAATAAAGCAGCCCGCGAGATGAAACACAGGATTTCGGATATTGTAGGTGCGAGTGAGGCAAAAAATCTTTGGATGGGAACTTTTCACTCGATTTTTGCGCGTATTCTTCGAGCAGAATCAGATCATTTGGGATATCCTTCCAATTTTACCATTTACGATTCTCAGGATTCAGCGAGATTAATTTCTTCAATTATTAAAGAAATGCAGCTGGATCGTGATATTTATAAACCAAAGCAAATTCTGGGTCGTATATCTAATTATAAGAACAGTTTGATTACGGTTAAAGCGTACTTTAATAATCCGGAATTGGTTGAAGCCGATGCAATGGCTAAAAGACCAAGATTGGGAGAAATTTATCAGCAGTATGTAGAGCGCTGTTTCAAAGCTGGAGCAATGGATTTTGATGATTTGTTGTTGAAAACCAATGAATTATTGAATCGATTCCCAGAAGTTTTAGCTAAATATCAGGATCGTTTTCGTTATATTCTGGTTGATGAGTACCAAGATACGAACCACTCTCAGTATTTGATTGTTAGAGCTTTATCAGATAGGTTTCAGAATATTTGCGTGGTTGGAGATGATGCACAGAGTATTTATGCTTTCCGTGGTGCGAATATTAATAATATTTTGAACTTCCAGAAAGATTATGAAGGTGTAATAATGTTCCGTTTAGAGCAGAATTATCGTTCAACGCGAAATATTGTGGAAGCGGCCAATACCGTTATGGAGCATAATAAAACCAAACTGGATAAAGTAGTTTGGACAGCAAACGAATTTGGACCAAAAATTAAAGTTCACAGAAGTTTGACAGATGCTGAAGAAGGACGTTTTGTTGCGAGTACCATTTTTGAGCAAAAAATGCAGCATCAATTGCATAATGGATCTTTTGCAATTTTGTATCGTACCAATGCGCAGTCACGTGCGATGGAGGACGCCTTAAGAAAACGCGATATTCCGTATAGAATTTATGGAGGATTATCATTCTACCAGCGTAAAGAAATTAAAGATGTTTTGTGTTATCTGCGTTTGGTTTTAAATCCGAAAGATGAAGAAGCATTAATTCGTGTGATTAATTATCCAGCGCGTGGAATTGGAGATACAACTGTAGAAAAATTAACTATTGCGGCTAATCATTACAAACGTTCGATTTGGGAAGTAATGGTGAATATTGATAAAATAGACTTGAAATTAAACGCTGGAACAAAAAACAAATTAAAAGATTTTGTGACGATGATTCAGAGTTTTCAGGTAATTGATCAAAATCAGGATGCCTTTTATATTACGGATCACGTTGCCAAGAAAACTGGTTTGGTTCAGGAATTGAAGAAAGATGCGACTCCGGAAGGAATGGCAAAGATTCAGAATATCGAAGAACTTTTGAACGGTATTAAAGATTTTACGGAAGGACAAAGAGAAATTGACGGAGCAAGAGGTGCGCTTTCTGAGTTTATGGAAGATGTAGCTTTAGCAACAGATTTAGATAAAGATACAAATGACGATGATCGTGTAGCTTTAATGACCATTCACTTAGCAAAAGGATTGGAGTTTCCTCACGTCTTTGTGGTGGGTATGGAAGAAGATTTGTTTCCAAGTGCAATGAGTATGAGTACGAGAAGTGAATTGGAAGAAGAGCGTCGATTATTTTATGTAGCTTTAACAAGAGCAGAACATCAGGCGTATTTGACTTATGCACAATCACGTTACCGTTGGGGAAAACTAACAGATAGCGAACCTTCAAGATTTATTGAGGAGATTGAAGATCAATATTTGGAATATCTAACTCCTGCAGAAACCAATTACCGCTATAAGTCGCCAATCGATGGCGATATTTTTGGAGACGTTGACAAATCTAAATTAAGATTAAACAAACCTGTTGCAGGAACTCCTCCTAAAAATATTACAGATAATAATCCGAAACCGGATCTTAATATTAGAAAATTAAAGCCTGTTGCAGGAACTAATCCAAATACAAGTGCATCAAACTTGTTTGATAGTAAATTGACCATTGGAAATATTGTAATGCATGAACGTTTTGGGAAAGGCGAAGTTGTTAATATGGAAGGTGTTGGTGCAGATAGAAAAGCAGAAATAAAATTTGAAGTTGGTGGAATTAAGAAATTACTTTTAAGATTTGCTAAATTAGATGTTATCGGATAATCTTTTAATTATTATGCGATAAATATGAAATATGAAATTTTAAAAGTGTAATGTTCTTAACTCGAAACAAACCTAACTTTAAATAAAAAAAAAACAAAATGGCCGAATTTATAAAAATATACCCAGATAAGCCAAGTGAAGCTGCAATTGCAAAAGTGGTAAAAGTGCTTCAGAATGGTGGATTGGTTATTTATCCAACCGATACAGTTTATGGTTTAGGCTGTGATATTACCAATTCAAGAGCTTTAGAAAAAATTGCAAAAATAAAAGGTGTTAAGTTAGAGAAAGCAAATTTTTCATTTATTTGTCATGATTTGAGCAATTTATCAGATTATGTGCGTCAGATTGATACATCAACTTTTAAAATTTTGAAAAGAGCTTTGCCAGGCCCGTATACTTTTATTTTGCCAGGAAATAATAATTTGCCAAGAGAGTTTAAAAAGAAAACTACGGTTGGTATTCGTGTTCCAGACAATAATATCATTTTAGAAATTGTGCGCCAGTTAGGAAATCCAGTAGTTTCTACTTCTATTCGTGATGAAGATGATGTAATTGAATATACTACAGATCCGGAGTTAATTTTCGAAAAGTGGCAACATCTTGTTGATATGGTGATTGATGGAGGTTATGGAGATAACGTTGGTTCAACAATTATTGATCTTTCTGAGCATGAACCTGTTATTGTAAGAGAAGGGAAGGGCGATATTGATATTTTGTAAATAAATACTTTAATTGTATAAACTTAAAAAAATAATGACTAACTTTATTACAGTTAAAATTTAGTTAGTTATCTAAAATACTTTTTATTCTTTTTAGAATACAAAAAAGCAGGTCAATTGACCTGCTTTTTCTGTTTTATAAAATCTAAACAAGAATTATTTAGCTTGTTTTTTCATTTCTTTTTCAATCATATCATAGAATTGATCGATTTTCGGCATAACTACGATACGTGTTCTTCTGTTACGAGCTTTGTCTTCAGCAGTATCATTAGCAACTAATGGTACATAAGAGCTTCTACCTGCAGCAATTAATTTAGCAGGGTTAACACCAAGATCGTTTGTTAATACACGAACGATAGAAGTAGAACGTTTAACACTTAAATCCCAGTTGTCTAAGATAATTCCATTGCTTTTGTATGGTACATTATCAGTGTGTCCTTCAACCATACATTCGAAATCAGGTTTATCATTTACAACTTTAGCAACCTTAGCTAATACAGTTTTAGCTTTGTCACTTACATCATAGCTTCCGCTTTTGAATAATAATTTATCAGCTATAGAGATGAATACAACTCCTTTTTCAACATTGATTTCGATGTCTGGATCGTTGATTCCAACTGCTCCTTTCAAGCTTGTAACTAATGCTAAAGTAACACTGTCTTTTTTAGTTAAAGCATCCTGAAGTCTAGAGATTTTTAAATCTTTTTCTTTTAAGCTTTCAAGAGATTTTTCTAGGTTTTCAGCACCTTTAGTTGTTAAGATTGTTAAATCTTTTGAACTGTTGATTAAGTCTTGATTATGTTGTTTGTAGCTTTCAGCTGTTGCAGCTAATCCAGCTTTTTCTTCTAAGCACGTATTTAATTTTACAGTACAAGAGTTTAACAAATCTTGAGTCTCTTTGTTTTTAGCTTCTAATTCCGCATATTTCTTTTTAGAAACACATGATGTTAGGGCCATTAATACTGATAGTGCGATAACTATTTTTCTCATAAATTTAATTTTAATTAGACTTGATTACAAATTTAGTTTTTAATATTTTGAATACTGTTAAAGATTTCTTTAAATAAGGTCATTTTCCTGATATAGTAAAGGAAAACGATGCTTTTTACCATATAGTATTGCTGAATCTGAAATTCTTTTCGTTTTTCGAGATATTTTAAAGATAAGCAATAAAATGAAAAATGTGCCTTTAAAATAGCAAAAGTATGTCCGATTTTACCTTGTGTAAGAAAACGGATACCTGCAATACCGTCTAAAACCATACGGAAGAAAATTACCCAGAATAATCCTCTTTTTGGCAGATTTTTGACAAGCATTAATAATGAATTTCTAAAATTCAGATACGTTTTTTTGGGATTTCCTTGTTGTAAAGTTGCTCCTCCAACATGGTAAACCAAAGATTGATAATTATACTTAATAATATGACCTTCGTTAGCGGCTCTCCAGCATAAATCTATTTCTTCCTGATGTGCAAAAAAGCTTTCATCAAACCCTCCTAATTCGTGATAAACTTTTTTTCTGATGAAGAAACAAGCACCAGACGCCCAGAACAATTCACTGTTATCATCGTATTGGCCGTTATCTTTTTCTAACGTTTCGAAAATTCGTCCCCTGCAGAAAGGAAAGCCATATTTATCAATGAAACCACCTGCGGCTCCAGCATATTCGAAATTTTCCTTGTTTTTAAAATCAAGGATTTTAGGCTGGATAATAGCAGTTTGTTTTTCATTTTCAAAAGTTTCAAGAATTGGTTTAAGCCAGTTTTCGGTAACTTCAATATCTGAATTTACTAATGCATAAATTTCAGCATCAATGTGTTTCAAGGCATCATTATAACCTTTTGCAAAGCCATGATTGCCAGTATTTTTTACAATTTTAATTGTAGGGAAATTTTGTTGAACAAATTCAACTGAATTATCTGTAGAGTCATTATCTGCAACGTAAATTGTCGCGTCTTCTGAAAACTGAATAACAGATGGTAAAAACTGCTCTAGCAATTTTACTCCGTTCCAATTTAAAATGACAACTGCTATCTTATCCAAAAGTACTTTAATTATTTATTTTTAATGGTTTTCTTTATAGTCAGGCAGGTTTCTTAAAAACTCATATCTTTCGTTTTCAAAATCCATTTGACAATAAAAATGGTTTAGTCCGTTTGTGACATTCAAAAACCGTGCCTGCATTGTCATATTATAACGAGCAATTTGATCAAAAGTTGCCTGAGAGATTTTAACTTCGGGTGCTTTGCACTCTACAAGTATGTGTATAGTACCATCTGGATTAAATACGACTACATCATATCGTTTTCGTAATCCATTGACAGTTAAAACTTTCTCTACATTAATTAAAGATTTAGGATATTTTTTTTCATGCATTAAAAAATGAACAACGTGTTGACGAACCCATTCTTCAGGCGTAAGAATTATAAATTTTTTCCTGATTTCATCAAAAATAGAGACTTTATTTTCGCTATTTTTGAATCGGAAAGTATAAGCAGGGAAATTAAGTTTAAGCATAAAGCAAAAATAGAAAATAGTTTTTTGTTTCAAACCAACTTGAAACTTTAAACTTGAAACAAAAAAATAAATGGACGAAGTAATTAAAATTGTCAACGATATTAAAGCTGGAGATATTAAACCAATTTATTTTTTAATGGGTGAAGAACCTTATTATATAGATAAGTTATCCGAATATATTGAAGGAAATATTTTAGCCGAAGAAGAAAAAGGTTTTAATCAGACGGTTTTATACGGAAGAGATGTTTCTATAGATGATATTGTTTCAACGGCCAAGCGCTATCCGATGATGGCTGATCGTCAGGTGGTTATTGTAAAAGAAGCCCAAGAATTATCTCGAACAATTGATAAAATAGAATCTTATGTTGATAATCCGATGCAGACTACTGTTTTGGTTTTTTGTTATAAATATAAGACACTTGACAAACGTAAAAAGGTTACTAAACTATTAGCACAGAAAGGCGTTGTTTATGAAAGTAAAAAGTTATACGAAAATCAGGTAGGAGATTGGATTAAACGGGTATTGGCTGGAAAAAAATATACAATTGACCCCAAGGCAAATGCTATGCTCGTTGAATTTTTAGGAACAGATTTGAGTAAAATCAATAATGAACTGGAAAAACTTCAGATCATCTTGCCGAAAGGCAGTATGATTACTCCAGAACATATTGAAGAAAATATTGGATTTAGTAAAGATTATAATGTTTTTGAACTTCGAAAAGCAATTGGTGAACGTAATCAATTGAGAGCTTATAAGATAGCAGAGAACTTTGCTCATAATCCGAAAGAATATCCATTGGTTATGACAACAGGTTTGGTTTTTGGTTTCTTTGTGCAACTTTTAAAATATCATGGATTAAAAGATAAAAATCCTAAAAATGTAGCATCGGTTCTTGGTGTAAATCCGTTCTTTTTAAAAGAGTATGATTTGGCGGTAAAAAATTATCCAATGAGAAAGGTAAGTCAGATTGTAGGTGCTTTGCGGGATATTGATATTAAAAGTAAAGGTGTGGGAGCGAATGCTTTACCGCAATCTGATCTCTTAAAAGAAATGCTGTATAAAATATTTAATTAAGCCATTAAAATTCACGATATTTGCGTTTCTAAAAATTTTACTACTTTAAAATTATTACACAATTATGGGAATGAATAAAAATACTGTCTTAGGTTGGGCAACTTTTATAATGGTACTGATGGGATTCTTACTTATAGGTCTTGGAGCTTTTAGATATAGTGATGTTTCAGGCTGGGGATTTGGAGCTGTGGGAGTTGGGTTTTTAGCTAATGCATGGGTTTTTAATGCATTAAAAGGTAGAGTTTAAGATATTGCAATATCAATAAAAAAGTAAATAATTAAAATTAAAAATAAAAAATGTCAGACGATAAGAAAGTAATTTTCTCAATGCAAAAATTGAGTAAAACCTATCAAGGAGCAGACAAACCAGTACTTAAAAATATTTATTTGAGTTTCTTTTATGGAGCAAAAATTGGTATTTTAGGTCTTAATGGTTCTGGAAAATCTTCTCTTTTAAAAATTATAGCAGGAGTTGATAAAAATTACCAGGGCGATGTAGTTTTTCAGCCAGGTTACACTGTAGGTTATTTAGAGCAGGAACCAATTCTTGATGATTCTAAAACCGTTATCGAAATTGTTCGTGAAGGAGCTGCAGAAACTATGGCAGTTTTAGAAGAATACAACCAAATCAATGATTTATTTGGTCTTGAAGAAAATTATTCAGATCCAGATAAAATGGATAAATTAATGGATCGTCAAGCGGCATTGCAAGATAAAATCGATGCTCTTGGTGCTTGGGAAATCGATACCAAACTTGAAATTGCAATGGATGCGTTGCGTACTCCAGATGGCGATACGCCAATTAAAAACCTTTCAGGAGGTGAGCGTCGTCGTGTTGCTTTGTGTCGTTTGTTATTGCAACAACCAGATGTATTGCTTTTAGATGAGCCTACCAACCACTTAGATGCTGAGTCAGTTCTTTGGTTGGAGCAACATTTAGCACAATATTCAGGAACTGTAATTGCTGTAACGCACGACCGTTATTTCTTAGATAACGTTGCAGGATGGATTTTGGAACTAGATAGAGGAGAAGGTATTCCATGGAAAGGGAACTATTCTTCTTGGTTAGATCAAAAATCAAACCGTATGGCTCAGGAAGAAAAAGTAGCTTCAAAACGTAGAAAAACTTTAGAGCGTGAGTTGGAGTGGGTTCGTCAAGGTGCAAAAGGTCGTCAGACAAAACAAAAAGCGCGTTTACAGAATTACGATAAATTATTAAATGAAGATCAAAAACAACTAGATGAAAATCTAGAGATCTATATCCCGAATGGACCTCGTTTAGGAACAAATGTTATCGAAGCTAAAAATGTAGCTAAAGCTTTTGGTGATAAATTACTATATGATAATTTGAACTTTACTTTACCACAAGCGGGTATTGTTGGAATCATCGGGCCAAACGGTGCTGGTAAATCTACTATTTTCAAAATGATTATGGGAGAGCAAGCTACTGACAGCGGTGAATTTACGGTTGGTGAAACAGTTAAAATTGCTTACGTAGATCAGTCTCACGCTAATATTGATCCAAATAAATCGATTTGGGAAAATTTTGCTGATGGTCAAGAATTGATTATGATGGGAGGTAAGCAAGTAAACTCAAGAGCTTATTTATCACGTTTTAACTTTGGTGGCGGAGAGCAAAACAAAAAAGTATCCATGTTGTCTGGTGGAGAGCGTAACCGTTTACACTTGGCGATGACTTTGAAAGAAGAAGGAAACGTACTTTTACTGGATGAGCCTACGAATGACCTTGACGTAAATACACTTCGTGCACTTGAAGAAGGTTTGGAAAATTTCGCTGGTTGTGCTGTAATTATTTCTCACGACAGATGGTTCTTAGATAGAATCTGTACGCACATTTTAGCTTTTGAAGGAGATTCTGAAGTTTATTTCTTTGAAGGAAGTTTTACAGAATATGAAGAAAATAAAAAGAAACGTCTTGGTGGTGACTTAACTCCAAAACGTATTAAATACAGAAAATTGATTAGATAAGTTTAGTTAATTTCTAATTCTTAAAAATCCCAAATTCCAAATTTATTGGAGTTTGGGATTTTTTGTTTGAATTATACTAAATTGGAATTTTAGAATTGGAATTTTCTACAAAAACTTGGATTTCAATTCCGGAGTAGGAATCATACAACTTTCTTTTTTGCCATACCAGTTATATCTGTTTTTTGCAACATAATCATAAATTCTGTCACTGATAAAAATGGGAACAATTCTAAAGATTAAAAGTAATTTCCAAAAACCACCAAAATTTTTAGCTATTTCAATAACAGCTGAAGATTTGTAAAAATAAGCAGTTCCGGGATTGTATAAAATAATGCTGTCCATTTTAGAAAAACTAATTCCGAGATGTTTGCAAATTTTTATTCCTAATTCTGATTGCAATGCGACAAATCTGAAAATATCTTTTTTGTCATGTTTGATAATAAACTGCACAGCAGAATCACAGAGATTACAAACTCCATCAAAAAGAATTATTTTTTTATCTTTTGGAAGACTTTCCATTAAAAACAGAATTTTAGATTTAATATTTCAAGTTTTAATAGGTGTAAAAAGTATTAAAATAGACGAGAAAAACAGATTATGGAGGTTGTATTTTTAAAATCTATTAAATTTTAATTTTTTATAATTTTTACATATCAAAATAGACTTTCATAAATTGATTTAAATGTGTTTTTAAAAAATATCGACCTCTTTTATTGTTTGTTTTTTTATCGTTTCTTAAATCGCTTTATTTTAATTTTGACTATTTTTTAGTCTTTTTTAGACTAAAAATCGTATCGGCGACTGAAAAAATTATTTTTTAACTGCTTCGACTAATTCAAGTTCGTCCAAACTAACTTTGGAAGTGAAAATCCCATAATTTACAATTGCTTTATTTTTTTCTATCAAATCAATACTTCCAACAGATCTTCCGTCAAGCATTCTAACACGATCGCCAACTTTTAAAATTGGTTTTGGTTTTTCAATAACTGGTTTAAGTTTTTTCTCTTTTTTCTCTTTTCGAATTTCTTCTACTTTTACCTGAACTTCAGCAATAATTTCTTTTTGCTTTTCAACTTTTGCTTTGACTTCTTTCGGAGTCGCTTTTTTACGTTTAGAATTTTCAATCTCAACAATTTTCAAAAATTCACCAATAAGTTCTTTTTTGTTTTTGTTGTTGAAATATTTTTCAGCGATGTCATCAATTTTTTGTCCGATGTAAATTATCTTTTGATTACTGTCATATAATTCCTGATAGCTTTCTAATTTCTGCTGGATTTTAGTATTGATGTTTTCCATCTTTTTACTTTCTTCACGAGCACGGGTTTCTTCTTCTTTTAAATTCAAAGAAGTTTTTTCGAGTTTCGATCTTTCTTTTTGAAGTGTTGCGATGGTTTTATCAAAACGAACTTTTCCAACTTCAATTTTCTTTTTCGCACGATTGATCAATCCAAATGGAATTCCGTTTTTTTGAGCAACTTCAAAAGTAAACGAACTTCCAGCCTGACCCAAAGCTAATTTATACATTGGTTCAAGTGATTTTTCGTCAAACATCATATTCGCATTTGTTGCGTATGTCAATTCATTTGCTAAAATTTTCAGATTAGAATAATGCGTTGTGATAATTCCGAAAGCTTCACGATGATAAAATTCTTCCAGAAAAATTTCCGCCAAAGCACCTCCTAATTCCGGATCAGAACCTGTACCAAATTCATCAATTAAAAACATGGTTTTTTTATTACATTTCTTCAAAAAGTAATTCATGTTTTTTAAACGATAACTGTATGTACTTAAGTGGTTTTCAATAGATTGGTTGTCACCAATGTCAGTTAATATTCTGTCAAACAAGAAAGTTTCACTTCTTTCATGAACTGGAATTAATATTCCGGATTGCAACATCAATTGTAATAAGCCTACTGTTTTTAAAGAAATGGTTTTTCCTCCGGCATTTGGTCCTGAGATTACAATAATTCTGTTTTCTTGTTTTAGCTCAATGGTTTGCGGATAAGTAATTTCCTTTTTTTGTTTGTTGTTCAAATACAAAATTGGATGGTATGCTTCTCTAAAGAATAATCTTCTTTCTTCTGTAATTGTTGGTAAGATTGCATTAATACGATTTGCATATTTTGCTTTACCGGCAACAACATCTATATCACTTAAAAAGTCTTGATATTCAATTAGTAAAGGAAGGTAAGGACGAATTACATTGGATAAATTCTTTAGGATTCTAGTAATTTCTTCTTTTTCTTCATATTCCAGATTTGCTAATTCTCTAGAGTATTTTAAAGTGGCTTCAGGTTCGATATAAGCAATACTTCCAGTTTTGGAACTTCCTAAAATAGAACCTTTTACCTTACGACGATACATTGCGAGAACTGCCAAAACTCTTCGATTTTGAACAAAGCTTTCTTTGATATCATCTAAATATCCTAAGCTATTATATTGAGTTAACGCTGAACCAAAACTTTGATTAACTTTTCCGCGAACTAAATTCATATTCTGACGAATGCCGGCCAGAGCAGGAGAGGCATTGTCTTTTATTTCTCCGTATTTGTCTACAATAGCATCAATCGCTGAAATGATATCTTTAGTCAATTCTACCCTAGAAGCTCTTGCATTAAGATTAGGATAATAGTCATCGAATTTTTTTAAGAAATTCAACAATACATTTGTAGTTGCAGAAAGATTGGCAATTTTTCTAAAACTTCCCACTTCAAGAAAACTATCTTCAATGGCTAGAAATTTTATTTCATGAGAAATTGCATCAAATCCATGATTCGGAATTGCGTTATTATTTTGAAAAGAAGATACATATTCTGATGTCTGCATTAAAGATTGCATCAATTCTTCTTTATCTCTAAATGGTTTTATTTGTAAAGCTTTTTCTTTTCCAATATCGGTGTTGCATCCATCTGAGATGGTTTCTAGAACGGTTGGAAATTGTAAGTCTTGTAACGTTTTTTCGGTAATACTGATCATTTAATAACTTTATGAAAGTAAACGCAAAAGTACAAAAACATTATGATTGAAATCGAAATTTATGTTCGTATAAATATGATTTTTAGTATTAATTTCTGAAATTCGCAAAAAAAAAAAGTTATGGACGTAAAAATGCATTCTTCTTGGAAACCAGTTTTGAATGAAGAATTTGAAAAACCTTATTTCAATACTTTAATTGATTTTGTTAAATCAGAATATGCAACTAAAGTTTGTTATCCAAAAGGAAATCAGATTTTTTCGGCTTTTGATCATTGTCATTTTGATCAGGTAAAAGTGGTAATTATTGGACAAGATCCTTATCACGGACCAAATCAGGCAAATGGATTGTGTTTTTCAGTGAATGACGGAATTCCGTTTCCGCCATCTTTGTATAATATTTTTAGGGAAATCGAAACCGATTTGGGTAAGTCATTGCCAAAAACCGGAAATTTAGAACGATGGGCAGATCAGGGAGTTTTTCTTTTAAATGCTACTTTAACCGTAAGACAATCTGAAGCCGGAAGCCACCAAGGAAAAGGATGGGAAAAATTTACAGATGCTGTAATCAAACAAATTTCAGCCGAATCTGAAAATGTTGTTTTTTTACTTTGGGGTGGTTTTGCTCAGAAAAAAGCGGCTTTGATTGATGCTTCAAAACATCATATTTTAAAATCGGGGCATCCTTCACCATTAAGTGCCAATAGAGGATTCTGGTTTGGAAATAAGCATTTCAGCCAAACAAATGAATTCTTAAAATCTAAAGGATTGAAAGAAATTGAGTGGTAGCTTTTTTAAGTTGCAAAGTTTCAGAGTAACAAAGGGGCAAAGGGAAAAATTTTGCTTTTTTTTTCAATTTTGTCATTTCGACTAAAAGGAGAAATCGCACTAGAAGCTCTACAAAGATTGAATTTTACTTTGCGGAAATTCTAGTGCGATTTCTCCTTTTAGTCGAAATTGACAGAAAAATTATTTTTTTACAATTTCTTCTAAAACGGCTTTGTTTTCGTAATTCACCACTTTCAAGATAATCGGCTGATTTTTTACCGTTTTTCCTTCAATGATATAAAGTTTTCCTTTTTTAAACGGAACATTGCTTTGATCAAAATCTACATCTCCGTAAGTTAAAGTGTTTTTTACATCAGCAGTATCAACCCATTTTTCGGCTAGGGTTTGAACAGCTTTTTCTGAATATTGAAAAGGTTTTGTTCGAAGATTATTTAAAACTCGGGCATTTGGGAAATAATTGCAGCGGGTGTCTTTACCAATAAAAAATCCTGAAACAATAAAACAACCCATAATTAGGCCGATTAAGTAATATGCAAAACGGTGTACAAACTTCATGAAATAATTTTTTTGCAAAGGTACATTAAAGTTCCTTTAAAATACAAGTAAATTAATATCGTTATCAGGTAAATCAAACCAGTCGCCAATTGCTTTGTTTGTTAGGATTCCGTGATACAGATATATTCCATTTTTAAGTCCTTTGTTGCATCTTATGGCGCTCTCTAAACCACCATCTTCGGCTATCTGATGAAGATAAGGTGTTAAGATGTTACTTATTGATAATGAAGCAGTTTTAGAATAACGCGAAGGGATATTTGGGACACAATAGTGTAAAACGTTGTTTTTTATAAAGGTTGGTTTTTCGTGAGTTGTAACTTCTGAAGTTTCAAAACATCCTCCAGTATCAATACTGACGTCTACAATTACGGCGCCTTTTTTCATGTGTTCTACCATAGTTTCACTTACTACGATAGGACATCTTTCTTTTCCGCGCATGGCTCCAATGGCAACATCACAACGTCTTAAAGCTTTTAAAAGACCTTTTTGCTGTATGGTTGAAGTGAAAATTCTTTGGCTTAAATTATTCTGCAAACGACGCAATTTAGTAATTGAATTATCAAAAACTTTTACATTAGCGCCTAATCCAATTGCGGTTTTTGCAGCAAATTCGCCAACAGTTCCTGCGCCAAGAATTACAACTTCAGTAGGAGGAACGCCAGTTATGTTTCCAAATAAAAGTCCTTTCCCAAATTCATTTGTGATCATTAATTCGGCAGCAATTAAGATGGATGCAGTTCCGGCAATTTCGCTTAAAGATTTTACGGCAGGATATGATCCGTCTTCATCTTTAATATATTCAAAAGCTAAGGCAGTGATTTTCTTTTTTGCTAAAGCTTCGAAGTATTCTTTCTTTTTAGTTTTAAGCTGGATAGCAGAAATAATAACTGTTTCAGGATTTATCATTTCGATTTCTGCCAATGTAGGCGGTTCTACTTTTAGTAAAAACGGACAGCCAAAAACTCTTTTAGTGTCTTTTGTAATTTCTGCACCGGCATCTGCGTATTCCTTGTCTGTATAACTTGAACTTTCTCCAGCTCCAGACTCAATCATAACGCGGTGTCCTTCGTAAGTTAAGGAATTTACGGCATCCGGTGTAAGGCAGATACGGCGCTCCTGGTAACTTGTTTCCTTTGGAATTCCAATAAATAGTTCTCTTTTAAAACGACCAACCTCAAGTTTTTCTTCCTGAGGTATTAATTGTTGTTTTGTAAACGGAGTTAAGGTAATTGACATGGATAGTGCGAAAAATTAAAGGTACAAATTACGTAAAAAGTTTTAAAATTAATGCAAAAATTCTGCTAATACTGTAAATGGGAATGTTAAGATATTTTATTATTCTTCATTGTCATATTCAACTTTATTTCTCACCCATTCGTCTCCAATGAATTTTCTTTCTGCTTCTTCTCCATAATTAAGGTCAAAGAGTTTGTTAAGTGTTTTATCTTTTAAGATTATTTGTTCTAAAGCAACAATGATGATATTTTCGGTTGAAATTTCGTCATCTGTCAAAAACTGCCAATCTCCATCTTCGTCGTGTACAACCCTAATGATTGGTTTTTCTGTATCTAACCATTGTCTAGTTGTGAAAGCAGTAAGGTTTTTAGGTTCGTTAAATTTGAAATCGATGTTTCTGTCTAACAAAGGTTGCTTGTAAAGAAATTCTTCTTCGAAATTTTCCTCCCAAGGAAATTTATCATTTCGATCTGTCCAAACCAATTGCAAGGCGGTAAAATCTTCTTTCTCGTAGTAATTAATTGCACTACCAAAATAGTCTTGAATATTTTTTGGATGAACTTTTAGGAATTCAGATCTGCTATGTTCAAAAATGTTTGAGTAATTTTTCTTTTCGGTAATTTTTTCATTTTGCTTGACTATCTCGGCAACATCATTTATAATTTCATGTAAAAGAGATTTTGACAATCCAAAACAAATAATTTCTGGATGATTGTATTTTTGCCAAAGTCCAATACTGTAAGCAAATGAAGGTAAATAATCAGTCGCTTCTATGATTATAACTTGCAGGCCATATTTTTCAATATTGATTTTAATGTTATTCATTAAATCATCAAAATCAATACAATTGTGATTATGTTCTTCTGACATGATGTTAATTCAGATTCAATTCTCTTTTTCCGTCAGCTAGCAATTCGATGTTAATAGTAGAATGTTCTTCTGGAATCAAACTTGCTATTTTTTCCGACCATTCAATAAAACACCAATTTCCTGAATATAAATAATCGTCGACACCCATATCTAGAGCTTCGGTTTCTTTATTCAATCGATAAAAATCAAAGTGATAAACTACTTGATTGTTAACAGCATAATACTCATTTACTAATGAAAATGTTGGACTGCTGGTTGCATCTTCAACTCCTAAAGTTTTGCATAATTGCTTAATTAATGTAGTTTTTCCAACTCCCATTTCTCCATTAAAAAGGATAATTTTTTTAGGATTTGAATCTATAATCTGCTGTGCAACTTCTTGAATTTGATCTAATGAAAAAACGATGTTCATTGTATGTTTTATTTTTGCCACGAATTTCACGAATTTTCACGAATTATTTTTTTCTTTTAAATTTAAATTAGTGTCAATTCGTGAAATTCGTGGCGATAAATTTTTATTTCGGATTAAATACCAAAAACGGAATAATCATTTCTTCTAATGAAATTCCGCCATGCTGGTACGTGTTTTTATAATAACTCACATAATGGTTGTAGTTGTTTACATAGGCTAAGAAAAAATCATTTTTAGCAAAAATAAACGAACTACTCATATTTATAGCTGGAAGACCAATTGTTTTAGGTTCTTTCACTACGTATACATCTTTTTGTTCGTATGTCAAACTACGCCCTGTTTTGTAACGCAAATTTAGACTTGTATTTTTATCTCCCACAACTTTCGACGGATTTTTTACATTTATTGTTCCGTGGTCAGTTGTCAGGATTAATTTGAATCCTAAAAGCTGTGCCTGCTGAATGATTTCTAATAGTGGGGAATTTTTAAACCAGCTTAATGTCAGCGAACGATATGCTTTGTCGTCTGATGCTAATTCTTTTACGACTTCCATTTCAGTTTTAGCGTGCGAGAGCATGTCGACAAAATTGTAAACTACCGTGACTAAGTCGTTTCCTTTTAAAGCTTTAAAGTTCTCGGCTAACTTTTTACCTCCAGAATAATTTGTGATTTTGAAATAATCTTCCTTAATATTTAAGCCTAAACGCTTTAATTGCGCTGAAAGAAATTCTGCTTCATATAGGTTTTTTCCTCCATCTTCCACATCATTTTTCCAGTATTGAGGGAATTGTTTTTCCATTTCAACCGGCATTAAACCTGAGAAAATTGAATTTCGGGCGTATTGCGTAGCGGTTGGAAGGATAGAATAATAAGGAACTTCTTTTTCTAATTTGTAATAATTTGATACTACACTTTCAAAGGATTTCCATTGATCGTATCTCAGATTGTCAATTACAACAAAAAGAACTGGTTTATCTTTCTTTTTAAGTTCAGGAACTACTAATTCTTTAAATAAAGTATGAGACTGTATAGGTTTATCTGCTTTTGGTGCGAACCAATCTTCATAATTTCGTTCAATGAATTTTCCAAATTGCGAATTAGCTTCTACTTTTTGAGATTCCAGAATTTCGATCATCGCAGTGTCATTGATATCTTCGAGTTTTAATTCCCAGAACAATAATTTTTTATACAACTCGATCCAATCTTCATAAGAATTAACCATTGCTAATTCCATTGCAATTTTTCTGAATTCCTTTTGATAATCTAAAGTAGTTTTTTCAGTAATTAACCTTGAATCATCCAGATTTTTCTTTAAGCTTAATAGAATCTGATTCGGATTAACCGGTTTAATTAAATAATCGGCGATTTTAGAACCTATGGCTTCTTCCATAATATATTCTTCCTCACTTTTGGTAATCATAATCATGGGAATCGCTGATTTTTTTTCTTTCATTTCAGAAAGGGTTTCCAAACCGCTCATTCCAGGCATGTTCTCATCCAGAAAAACAATATCGAAATTATCTTCTTCAAATAAGGCAATCGCATCGAGGCCGTTATTACAAGTAGTAACTTCGTAGTTTTTCTTTTCTAGAAATAATATGTGGGGCTTTAAAAGATCGATTTCATCATCGACCCAAAGTATTTTGATCTTATCCATAAAACAAATTAATTTATTACTGCAATTTAAAAGTAATAGAACTTAAAAACTATTAAAAATAGTATAAAATTACTAAAGCTGAACTATGAATTAAATTTAAATTTTAACATTTTTTAATCTATTTTATTGATAATCATCATAATTTCGACTTTCATTTTTAAATAAAAAACACCAATCTCTTTATACTTATTTACTTATATTTGTTGACCTAAAAAATATCGCACTAGTGACTCATATCAACAAACTTAAAATATTCAACGATCCTATATATGGTTTTATAACGATTCCGAATGAGCTGGTTTACGATTTAATTCAGCATCCGTATTTTCAACGTTTACGTAGAATTTCTCAAATGGGATTATCGTATTTGGTGTATCCAGGTGCAAACCATACTCGTTTTCATCACGCGTTAGGATGTATGCATTTGATGAAAAAAGCGATTGATACGCTTCGTTTTAAAGATGTTGTAATTTCTGAAGAAGAAGAAAATGCTTTATTAATCGCGATTTTACTTCACGATATTGGACACGGACCATTTTCTCATGCAATGGAAAGAAGTATTGTGGAAGATGTACATCATGAGGCTATTTCCTTATTATTTATGAACCAACTTAACGAGGAATTTGATGGGAAATTGAGTTTAGCCATTCAGGTTTTTAAAGGGGAGTATCATAGAAAATTCATGTTGCAGCTGATTTCAAGTCAATTGGATATGGATCGAATGGATTACTTAAAACGTGATAGCTTTTATACAGGAGTTGCAGAAGGAAATGTGAATTCTGAACGTTTGATTCAGATGATGAATGTGGAGAACGATGTTTTGGTTATTGAAGAAAAAGGAATTTATTCAGTAGAGAAATTTTTGCTTTCTAGAAGGTTAATGTATTGGCAGGCTTATTTGCATAAAACCAGTTTAGTTGCTGAATTAATTTTGATGAAAGTCCTTAAAAGAGCGAAAGAATTGACGTTAAAAGGAGTTAAGTTACCTTGTAGTGAGCCACTTTCGTATTTTATGCACAATAAAATTACGCTTGAAGATTTTGATGCCGAAAAACTGGATTTATTTTCTCAATTAGATGATTTTGATATTATAAGCGCCTTAAAAGCTTGGCAGAAACATAATGATTTCATACTTTCTACTTTAAGTAAAATGATCATTAACAGGGATTTGTTGAAAATTAAGTTAAGTGCAGAAAAGATTCCGGTGGAAGAATCACAGTCTTTGAAAGAAGAATTTGCAGAAGCACATCATATTTCGGCTGTAGATGCAGGTTATTTTATTTTTAGAGGAAAAATTAAAAATCAAGCTTACAGTAAAGAAGCAGAACCTATTCGAATTTTGAAAAAAGATAAAACAATTGAAGATGTTGTAGAAGCTTCTGACCAGCTGAATTTGAAATCGTTATCTAAATTGGTCACAAAATATTATATCTGTTTCCCAAAACAACTTATCTAAAATTAACATTTAAAACCTATTTTTTATATTTTTGTCGCGATGAAATTTACAGCAGAACAAATAGCAGGAATTTTAGAAGGAGAAGTTGTTGGGAATCTCAATGCAGAGGTTTCTAAGCTTTCTAAAATTGAAGAAGGCGAGGAGGGATCGCTTACTTTTTTGGCTAATCCAAAGTATATCAATTATATATATACGACCAAAGCGACAGTGACAATAGTTAATGATAGCTTTATTCCCGAACAAGAAATTACTACTACTTTAATAAAAGTAGAAGATGCTTATGCAGCGTTTTCTAAACTTTTACACTTCTATAATCAGGTAAAACTAAATAAAAACGGTATCGAACCTCAATCTTTTATGTCAGAGGGAACTAAATACGGTGAAAACTTATATTTAGGAAGTTTTAGTTACATTGGACAAAATGTAGTTTTAGGTGATAATGTTAAGATTTATCCAAATAGTTTTATTGGAGATAATGTTGTTATTGGTAATAATGTATTCATTTTTGCCGGAGCAAAAATATATTCTGAAACTGTAATTGGTAATAATTGTACAGTTCACTCAGGTGTTATCATCGGAGCTGATGGTTTTGGTTTTGCACCAAATGAAAACGGAGAATATAGCAAAGTACCTCAAATCGGTAATGTGATTATAGAAGACAATGTTGATATCGGCGCAAATACAACTATTGATAGAGCAACTCTTGGTTCTACAATAATTAGACAAGGAGTTAAGTTAGACAATCAGATTCAGATTGCTCACAATGTAGAAATCGGAAAGAATACGGTTATAGCTGCTCAAAGCGGTGTTGCAGGCTCTACAAAAATTGGAGAAAACTGTATGATAGGAGGGCAGGTAGGTATTGCAGGTCATTTAACTATAGGAAATAATGTTAGGCTTCAGGCACAGTCTGGAGTTGCTAGAAATATTAAAGATGATGAAGTGTTACAAGGAACTCCATCTCTTGGATATACGGAATTTAATAAATCCTATGTTCACTTTAAAAATCTTCCTAAAATAGTGGCTGAAGTTCAAGAATTAAAAAAACAAATAATAAACCCAAAAAATGGAAATAATGGTTAAACAGAAGACCATCAAAAATGAAATTTCACTAACAGGAGTTGGATTGCATACTGGAAAAGAAGTTACAATGACTTTTAAACCTGCTCCCGTTAATAATGGTTTCACTTTTGTAAGAGTAGATTTGCAAGGTCAACCAGTCATTGAGGCTGATGCTAATTATGTTGTTAATACTCAAAGAGGAACAAATCTTGAGAAATTAGGAGTAAAAATTCAAACACCTGAACATGTTTTAGCTGCAGTAGTTGGCTGCGATTTGGATAATATTATTATTGAATTGAATGCCTCTGAACTTCCAATTATGGATGGTTCATCAAAATATTTTGTTGAAGCTATTGAAAAAGCTGGTATTGAAGAACAAGATGCGCAACGTAATGTTTATGTGGTAAAAGAAGTAATTTCATTTACTGACGAAGCTACAGGAAGCGAAATCTTGGTTATGCCAAGCGATGAATATCAAGTAACTGCAATGGTTGATTTTGGTACTAAAGTTTTAGGTACTCAAAATGCAACTTTAAAAAGTTTAGCTGATTTTAAAGAAGAAATTGCTAGTTCTAGAACTTTTAGTTTCTTACATGAATTAGAATCATTATTAGAACATGGTCTAATTAAAGGTGGCGATTTAAACAATGCAATCGTATATGTAGACAAAGAAATCTCTGAATCTACAATGGAAAATTTAAAGAAAGCATTTGGTAAAGATGAAATTTCTGTAAAACCAAATGGTGTTTTAGATAACCTTACATTACACTATCCAAACGAAGCGGCAAGACACAAATTACTTGATGTTATTGGAGATTTATCTTTAATTGGCGTTCGTATTCAAGGAAAAATTATTGCCAACAAACCAGGGCACTTTGTAAATACTCAATTTGCAAAAAAACTGGCTAAAATTATCAAAATAGAACAGAGAAATCATGTTCCTACTTATGATTTACATCAAGAACCATTGATGGATATTCATAAAATTATGGCGATGCTTCCTCACAGACCTCCATTTTTGTTGATTGATAGAATTATCGAAATGTCAGATCGTCACGTGGTTGGATTAAAAAATGTTACTATGAACGAAAATTTCTTCGTAGGACACTTTCCGGAAGCTCCAGTTATGCCGGGGGTTTTAATTGTAGAAGCAATGGCACAAACTGGTGGAATCTTAGTATTAAGTACAGTTCCAGATCCAGAAAATTATTTAACATACTTTATGAAGATTGACAACGTTAAATTTAAGCATAAAGTGTTGCCAGGAGATACATTAATTTTTAAATGCGAATTGATTTCTCCTATCAGAAGAGGAATTTGTCATATGCAAGCAAATGCTTATGCGAATGGTAAATTAGTAACTGAGGCAGAATTAATGGCACAAATTGCAAGAAAACAATAATAAATTATCAAATTTATTGTTTAGGTTTGTTGCCTCAAATTAGAATATTTTAATTAAAAATATAAAACATACAGATGAATCAACCATTAGCATATGTTCATCCTGGCGCTAAAATCGCTAAAAATGTTGTAATCGAACCATTTACAACAATTCACAATAATGTTGTTATTGGTGATGGTACTTGGATTGGTTCAAACGTGACCATTATGGAAGGTGCTCGAATAGGAAAAAATTGTAATATTTTTCCAGGAGCAGTAATTTCAGCTGTGCCACAAGATTTAAAATTTGGCGGTGAAGATTCTTTAGCAATTATCGGTGATAATTGTACTATCAGAGAATGTGTAACTATTAATAGAGGAACAATTGCTTCTGGACAGACTGTAATTGGAAATAATTGCCTAGTAATGGCTTATGCTCACATAGCGCACGACTGTGAAATTGGAAATAATGCAATTATCGTTAATGGTGTTGCTTTAGCTGGTCACGTAGTTGTAGGGAATCATGCGGTTATTGGCGGTTTAGCAGCTATTCATCAATTTATTCATATTGGAGATCACGCAATGATTTCTGGTGGATCTTTGGTAAGAAAAGATGTTCCTCCTTTTACAAAAGCGGCAAAAGAACCATTGTCTTATGTTGGAATTAACTCTGTTGGTTTAAGAAGAAGAGGATTCAGTACTGAAAAAATTAGAGAAATTCAGGAAATCTATAGAATTTTATATCAAAAGAATTATAATACAACTCAAGCTTTAAGTATTATTGAAGCTGAAATGGAAGCGACTCCTGAAAGAGATGAAATTCTTGATTTTATCAGAAATTCTTCTCGAGGGATTATGAAAGGTTACTCTGGAAACTATTAATTTTAGTCCCGATAGCTATCGGGATAGATTTCTGAATTATAAATTATAAATAAAAAATAAATATGTAGATCGATTTTTTTTAATCTAAAATCTACATTCTAAAATCTAAAATAAAAAAACAAAATGGCATCTACATCAGATATTAGAAACGGATTGTGTATTAAATTTAATCACGATATCTATAAAATTATTGAATTTCTTCACGTAAAACCTGGAAAAGGTCCAGCTTTCGTAAGAACAAAATTGAAAAGCTTAACTTCAGGCAAAGTATTAGATAATACTTTTTCTGCAGGTCACAAAATTGACGTTATCCGAGTTGAAACACATACATTTCAATATTTGTATCCAGAAGGTGATGAATTTCACTTTATGAATGCTGAAACGTTTGAACAAATTTCTTTAAACAAAAACATTTTGGACGCTCCAGATTTGTTAAAAGAAGGAACAAACGTAATGGTTCAAATCAATACAGAAACTGATTTACCATTATCAGTGGATATGCCAGCATCTGTAATTCTTGAAGTTACTTATGCTGAACCAGGTGTAAAAGGAAATACTGCTACAAATGCAACGAAAAATGCTACAGTAGAAACTGGTGCTAACATCAACGTTCCTTTGTTCATTAATGAAGGAGATAAAATTAAAATCGATACGGCTTCAGGTTCTTACATGGAGCGTGTAAAAGAATAATTTTTTTTAATTAAGATAATTTGACAATGAGTCAGTTAGATGATTTATGAATCGACATATTTTTGTATATTCATATTCTAATTGACTCATTTTCTAATTGACAAATTTTCTAATTATACTATATGAAATTTCAAAAGATTCATTCTTTACAAGAAATTGCAAATTTGCTTAACTGCAAATTTATTGGTGACAAAGACTTCCAAGTTTTAGGCATGAACGAGATACATGTGGTTGAGCCAGGTGATATTGTTTTTGTTGACCATCCAAAATATTATGACAAAGCTTTACAATCGGCAGCAACCATTGTTTTGATCAACAAAGAAGTGGATTGCCCAGAAGGTAAGGCTCTTTTAATTTCTGATGATCCATTTAGAGATTTCAATATTCTGACCAAACACTTTAAGCCTTTTCAATTTGCAAATGTTGCTATTGCACCCACAGCAGAAATAGGAGAGGGAACTATTATTCAGCCTAATACTTTTGTTGGTAATCACGTAAAAATTGGAAAGAATTGTTTGATTCATTCTAATGTATCCATTTACGATCATACTATTATTGGTGATAATGTAATTATTCATGCAGGAACTATTTTAGGAGCTGACGCCTTTTATTATAAAAAACGTCCTGAGGGCTTCGATCAGCTGGTTTCAGGTGGAAGAGTAGTTATTGAAGATAATGTTGGCATTGGAGCACTTTGTACAATTGACAAAGGAGTTACAGGCGATACAACTATTGGAGCAGGAACAAAATTAGATAATCAGGTTCATGTTGGACATGATACTGTTATCGGTAGAAAATGTTTAATAGCTTCACAGACTGGTATTGCTGGCTGTGTAATTATTGAAGATGAAGTTACGATGTGGGGTCAGGTTGGAACAACTAGTGGTATTACTATCGGTACAAAAGCGGTGGTAATGGGACAGACGGGTGTGACAAAATCAGTTGAAGGAGGAAAATCTTATTTTGGTACTCCAATTGAAGAATCTAGAGAGAAATTGAAACAATTAGCCAATATTAAGAAGATTCCTGAAATTTTAAGTAAATTGAAGTAATATGTCTATTAAAGAATTTGTTCAGAAATTTTATAAGTCAGATGCCTTAATTGATAGCGAAATTTTAAAAACATATCTGCATCCTGACGTTACGCTTGAATGGAACAGCAGTAAAGGTTTTATTCGGATGGATTATGACTCGATAATCGAAATGGCCAACGAACTTAGTCGTGCTTATGTACGTTCTAAAGTTAGAATTAGTCATATTATTAGCGAAGATGATTTAGTATCAGTGCGTTATTCTCATTTTGTAAAAACAATTGAGAATCCTAGAGAAGAGATGCTTCTGGCACATTTTTCAACGATTTGGCAGATAAAAGATGATAAACTTTATAGAGGTTATCAAATGAGTCAATTTTCTTAATATTTTTTTGACAATAAAAGAGGCAAAATACATTACAAAACCTTATTTTTGCAACACAAATTTAAAAACTACATAAAATATATATCATGAGTGTTTTAGTTAATAAAGATTCCAAAATAATTGTTCAGGGATTTACAGGAAGCGAAGGAACTTTCCACGCTTCTCAAATGATTGAGTACGGTACTAATGTTGTTGGAGGTGTTACTCCAGGAAAAGGTGGAACAAGCCACTTGGACCGTCCGGTTTTTAATACAGTAAAAGACGCTGTTGATCAGGCTGGAGCAGATACTTCTATCATTTTCGTTCCGCCAGCTTTTGCTGCTGATGCAATTATGGAAGCTGCTGATGCTGGAATTAAAGTAATTATTGCTATTACAGAAGGAATTCCTGTAGCAGATATGATTAAAGCAAATAATTATGTTAAAGAAAGAAATTCTAGATTAATTGGTCCAAACTGCCCAGGTGTTATTACTCCAGGTGAGGCTAAAGTTGGAATTATGCCAGGTTTCGTTTTCAAGAAAGGAAATGTTGGTATTGTTTCTAAATCTGGAACTTTAACTTACGAAGCTGCTGACCAAGTTGTAAAACAAGGTTTAGGAATCACTACAGCTATTGGTATTGGTGGAGATCCAATCATTGGAACTACAACTAAAGAAGCTGTTGAATTATTAATGAACGATCCAGAGACTGAAGCTATCATCATGATTGGTGAAATTGGAGGTCAATTAGAAGCTGATGCTGCTAAATGGGTAAAAGCTGATGGTAACCGTAAACCAGTTATTGGATTTATCGCTGGAGAAACTGCTCCTGCTGGTAGAACAATGGGTCACGCAGGTGCTATTGTTGGTGGTTCTGATGATACAGCTGCAGCTAAAAAACAAATCATGAGAGACAACGGAATTCACGTTGTTGATTCACCAGCTGAAATTGGTAAAAAAGTAAAAGAAGTACTTGGATAATCTCCAGATATTCAAAATAACAAATTCCAAAAAAGTCTCAATATTTGTTGAGACTTTTTTACATTTTAAAAACTGAGGTATATATCGAAAAAACTTAGCATCTCAGAACCTCAGTATCTTAGAAGCTAGAAAAGAAAATATGAGTAAAGAATTAGAAAAATTTAAAGTAAGCAACAGTTTTACTTTTACAGTTGAAGATAGTTTAGAAGAAGTTTGCAATGCACCAGAAGGAAGTGCTGGTGTTTTTGTTGTTTATGCTGTTGAAGGAACAGAGAAAGAATTAATTATGGTTGGATCTACAGGAACTGTTCAGAATGACGGAACTTTAAAAAGCAAAAATGGCGGACTATACGATAAAATCGTAAACGGACACCAATTTGCTAAAACAGGAAGAAAATATTCTTGGCCAGCTCAAATGAAATTAGAAAACATTGCTGCCCTTGAAGTAGTTTGGTACGAAACTTTTACTGGAGATGTAAAAGCAATTCCAACTGCTGTTGAAGGACAGGTTTTGCAAAATTTCTTAGATGAAAATGCAAAATTACCTAGATGGAATGTAGCTTTTTAAAAAGAGAAACTTAATGAAATATCAAGAAGCCTTACTAATTATAGTAAGGCTTTTTTGTTGAAGTAATAATCGATTTCATTTAATCATAAGTACTATCTAAAACTTCAAATTTATTTACTATATCAAATTTGTAGGAATTGGCTAAAATGCCGTATTCGGTATTTTAATGATGAAGTATGTAATTCTATTTAGTTAATTAAAATTTAAGATATGGTAAATTTAAGATTAAGTAAAAAAAAGACCGCGAATACTGACGAATTTAGAAAAAGCTCCATTTTTTTTGTAATAATTGGTTTTTTAACATTAGCTTTTCTATATTTATCACACAAAAACAAAAAATAATGTTAAAATTTGATTCATTTTGTATGAATTAAATCTTCTTTTCATGTAAAAATCTTGTTTATTTTTTGTTAATAGCAAGAGATTAAAAAGAAGATGAGATTTTTTTTAAAGAATCAAATGAAAAGCCAATTTTAATAAATGTAATTAACGTGTTGTTTCAAGAAAGTTTACTTTTTTGAATGATTTGATTTTTACGCCTCAAAGTTTCTGCATTATGAGCCACATTTTAAAAAACAAAGTGTTAGACGATTTTATTCTTTGGAGTAATTTGAAAAACGGTGACGAAAGATCATTCTCTTTACTTTTTGAAAAGTATTATAGAGATTTAATCAATTATGGAAATTCACTTTGTCCATTTGCTGAAAAAGTTCAGGATTGTATTCAGGATGTCTTTGCTGACATCTGGCTTTATCGTGCATCATTACTTGATAATGTTATAGTTAAAGCTTATTTGCTTTCTAGTGTTAGAAAGAGAATTGCAAGGCTACATGAAAGAGATTATATTTTTAAAAAAACAACAACTACCGATGTTTTAGAATTTTTATTTGATTTTTCTATAGAAAATGCATTAGTCGAAGATGAAGTTACAGCCGAACGTGTTTTACACTTGAATAAATTATTAAATGATTTACCAGGGCGCCAGAAAGAAGCGCTATATCTTCGTTATCATCAAGGTTTAAGTGTAGATCAGATTGCTGAACTTTTAGAAGTGAATTATCAATCTGCCAACAATTTATTGCATCGTGGTTTGCTAAGTCTTCGTAAAGAATGGAAAGGAAGTATTCCTCTGTTAATCCTTATATATTCTGGGCTTTTGTAATTTTTTAAGAAAAAATCAAAAAAAAATCTTAAATAAGTGAGTATATAATATAAAAACTGTCCTCTATGTTTTTGTAACCTTAATAATAAGATGCAAAAACGTAATAATTATACCGAAATAGAAGACTTCTTAGCTGATGAATCTTTTCAATTATGGATTTTATCTAAAATTGATGAACAAGGCTGGGAAGAATGGACTTTAGAAAATCTTCAAAGAGCCAAACTGGTTGAAGATGCAAGGCTTTTACTTTTAGCCATGCGAGTACCCGACTCAAAATTATCTTCGAGTCAAGTTCATGAAGCGCTGCAACTGACTTGGCAAAGAATTGAACAAAGAGAAGCACTTTCTCAAGAAACTTTAAAAATAAAAAGACTTAGAACAATCAGATACTGGGGAACTGGAATTGCAGCAGCAATTTTGGTTGGTTTATTCTCTGCTTGGTTTTTTAAAAATGATATTTTACCACACGATAACATAGTAACTTACAATGAGTTAGTTGAGGAAAATAATGAAGGATTGGTAGAACAAACCAACAATACCGAAAAATCTCAAACCATTACATTATCAGATGGCAGTTCAGTTTTGTTACAACCTAATAGTAAATTAAGCTACCCGAAAATCTTTACTGGGAACGAAAGAAAGGTTTATTTGTCTGGTGAAGGTTTCTTTGAAATTAGTAAAAATCCCAAAAAGCCTTTTTTTGTGTATGCTAATGAAATTGTAACACGTGTTGTAGGGACCAGTTTCAGAATAAAAGCGTATCCAGATCAGCAAAATGTAGAAGTTTTGGTGAGAACAGGTAAAGTAAGAGTAAAATCTAATGATATGGTTCGTTCCGTTGAAAATGAAGAAATTATTTTGCTTCCTAATCAGGCTGTTCGATTTGCGCGTAAAGATTTTGTTTTTAATAAAATTACAAACATTACAGCGGATCCAATCTTAGTTAATAGTGTCACTAATATTGAACAATTAAGTTTCGAGTTTACTGATATCCCAGTTGCCCAAATACTTGAAACAATTGAGCAGGCCTATTTAGTAGATATTGATTTTCCAAATGATAAATTAAAAGACTGCCGTTTAACTACTTCATTAAGTGATCAGCCATTGGCAGAAAAACTAAAAATTATCTGTAAAAGTATTGGCAATGATACCAACTATGAAATGAATGGGAATCAGATTGTAATTACGACTTCTGGCTGTAACTAGAGAGTTTTAATTCAATTAAAAAATAAATAAAAAAGCCAAAATTAAACTGATTGTCTAAAACTAAAATAATAAGATACCTGCCTATGTAGAAAATAAACGCATGAAAAAAGTGCCGAATATGCTGTAACATTTTCGACACTTAAAATTTAGTAAATCACTCTCTGTAAAGAGTAATTTATGATGTTTCTTAAAATACACTCGAATAGTATTAATCAAAACAAACCAAAATTATGAAAAAACCTGTTGTCAAGCAACGATTACTTCACCAAATCATGAAAATAACGCTGTTTCAATTTGTGTTAGCACTTATATTTTCAAGTGTTACTTTCGCAAATAATGTAAATGGGCAGAAAAAACTAGATACTAAAGTTACAATTACAGTCGAAAATCTAACTTTAGACAATGCTTTATCTAAAATCGAAAAATCTGCTCGTGTAAAATTTTCTTATAATTCTAGACTGCCTCAGCTTTCGCAGAAAGTTAGTATAGAAGCAAACCAAGAAACTTTATCTAGTATTCTAAGCAGAATATTAGTGCCTTTTAATATTACTTTTTCAGAAGTAAGCAATCAGATTGTGCTTCAAAAGAATACAGCTGGTTCTTTTTCAAATATCAACAATCACGATTCATTGTTTGAGCTTTTGACTTTTGGCCCAATTATTAAAGGAAAAGTAACAGATCAAACTGGAAGTCCACTTCCAGGTGCTACAGTTATGGCTAAAGGAACAAAAACCGCTGTTTTAACCGATTTTGATGGAAATTTCGTTATCGAAATGCCTGCTAATGTAAACCGTTTAGTTATTTCATATGTTGGTATGGAATCTAAAGAAATTGGTATTGAAAATACTACACCAACAATTGTTTTAACAGAAGCGGGACAAAACCTTAAAGAGGTTGTTGTTACAACTGGATACGAAAAAACTTCAAAAAGAACATTTACTGGTGCTATCAGTAAAATTTCTGGATCAGAATTAAAAGTTGATGGTGTAGTTGACGTAAGTAGAATGATTGAAGGTAAAGCGGCTGGGGTAACTGTGCAAAATGTTACAGGAACCTTTGGTACAGCTCCGAAAATTACTGTTCGAGGATCTTCTTCTATTTTTGGAGATACAAAGCCGTTATGGGTAATTGATGGTGTGGTTCAAGAAGATATCATCAATATGTCTTTTGCTGATCTAGCTTCAGGTAATTCAGAAACTTTGTTGAGTTCCTCTGTTGCTGGTTTAAATGCAAACGATATTCAAAGCATCGAAATTCTTAAAGATGCATCGGCTACGTCTATTTATGGTTCAAGATCATTGAATGGAGTTGTAGTTGTAACAACAAAGCAAGGACGTAGAGATACGCCTTTAAAAATCACTTATGGCTTAGAACAAACTGTTAGAACAGTGCCAAATTATAGCCAATATGACATTTTGAATTCTCAAGAGACGATGAGTATCTTTAAAGAAATGGAATCAAAAGGATATTTAGATCTTCCAACAACTGTAAATGGAAGATATGGTGGGGTTTACAATATTATGGGGAGAGCTATTAACACTTATAATCCAGAAACAGGAGGGTATTTAGTTAACAATGACCCAGTAAGCAGAAATAACTTTTTGAAAAAATATGAATTAGCTAATACAGATTGGTTCAAAGTTTTATTTAGACCATCTATTACTCAAAATCACTCTTTAAGTTTTTCAGGTGGAGGAAAAAATAATACGTTTTATGCTTCTTTAGGATATTACACAGATCCAGGATGGACAATCGCTGATGATGTGAAACAAATATCTTCAAACATTAAAGGAACATTTTATGTTAATGACAGATTAAATATTACTCTTTCAACTTTGGCATCTGTTCGTGATCAAGGTGCCCCGGGAAGTTATGAAAGTGAAAAAGATGTTGTTTTTGGAAAAGTAACACGTGATTTTGATATCAATCCATTTAACTATGTTTTAAATACAAGCCGAACATTAAGGCCATATGATGAAAACGGAAATTTAGAATATTACAGAAATAACTGGGCAAAGATGAACATCATCAACGAATTGGAAAATAACTTCATGGAGATTCAAGTTAAAGATATTCGTTTTCAATTGGATTTAGATTATAAAATCAGTAAAAACTGGAATTATAATTTAACAGGTTCTGCTCGTTATGCAAATACTAGCCGTCAGCATAAAATTCTAGAAGCTTCGAATGTTGTAGGAGCTTATAAAGCGGGTACACCTGATGGTGAAGATGGTGTAAACACATTGGTTCGTAATGATAATATCTTTTTATACCAAGATCCTACTGATTTATCTGCTCCAAAAGTTTCGGTATTGCCAAATGGAGGTTTTCTTAGAAAGTTTACAAACGATATGACTTCTTACAATTTAAGAAATAGTGTAAATTATAGAAACATATTCAGTGATAAACACGAACTAGAAGGATTATTCGGAACAGAGTTAAGACTTGTAGATAGAAACAGTGACAATTTTACTGCTGCTGGTTTACAATATGATAGAGGATTAACTGCTTTTACTGATCCTAGATTAATTGAAAAAATTATTAACGGAGGAGATTCTTACTATGGATTTAATGCCGAAAGAGAAAGAACCGTTGGTTTCTTTGGTAAAGTAGGATATACTTACGATCGTCGTTATACTGCTTCTGTAACGGGGCGTTATGATGGTTCTAACAGACAAGGAAATAGTGATTCTTCTAGATGGCTTCCAACTTACACTTTTAGTGGAAAATGGAATGTAGCAGAAGAGAAATTCATGAAGAATGTAGAATCTATAAATACATTGGCGCTGAGAGCTTCTTATGGTTTAACTGCTACAGCAGGACCTGCTACAAACTCTTTGGCAATTTATAAAAGTTATATCACTAATCGTTTAAATCTAGATGATAGAGAGTCAGGAATTAATACTGAAGAATTGCAGAATGGCGATCTTACTTGGGAAAAACAATTTGAAACCAACATTGGAGTTGATTTAGGAATGTTTAATAACAGAGTTCAACTTACAACAGACGTTTACAGACGTAAAGCGTTTGATTTGGTTGATTATGTTATTACTTCAGGAATTGGAGGACAAAGAATCAGACAAGGTAATAATGCCGATATGGAAACTAAAGGTATTGAGGTAGGTTTTACAACTAAAAACATTGACACAAAAGACTTTAAATGGTCTACTACATTGAATTTTTCTGTTTACGATCAAAAAATTACAAAATTACAAAATACACCAACAGCTTTCGATTTGATTGATGCAAACGGAGGAAATACAGTCGGACATCCACGTAATTCATTGTATTCTTATCAGTTTACAGGGTTAAATAATGAAGGTCTTCCAACATTTGTAATGCAGGATGGTGCTGACAGTAATATTACTGGTGCAGATTTTCAAGATAATATTGATGTTACAAAATATTTAAAGTATGAAGGTTCAATTGAGCCAAATAAATCAATAGGTTTAGCAAATACATTTACTTATAAAAATTGGTCTTTATATGTGTTTTTCGTAGGTTCTGGAGGAAACAAAGTTCGTTTGAATCCTGTATATGATAGTACTTATGATGATTTAACGGTTTTTACTAAAGACTTTACAAATCGTTGGATTAATCCTGGTGACGAACAATACACTAACGTTCCAGTTATTGCTGACAAACGTTTAAATTCTAATTATGGCGGAGCACGTACATTGGCAAGAGCATATAATACTTATAATTATTCTGATGTTCGTATAGCTGATGGAGATTTTGTAAGATTGAAAAATATCTCATTGAGCTGGGAGTTTCCAAAGGAATTCAAGCAAAAAATAGGAGTAAGCACTTTTACATTAAAAGGCTCAGCTGTGAACCCTTGGTTGATTTATTCAGACAAGAGACTAAATGGTCAAGATCCTGAATTCCGTAATTCTGGAGGAGTTGCATTGCCAGTTACCTCTCAATATACTTTTACTTTAAATGTTTCATTATAATATTTAAAAATATGAAAAAACTTAAAATAACTTTATCTCTGTTGATACTTGTAAGTATTGTAGGTTGCGATGATTTCCTTTCTGAAAAGCCAGATAACAGAACTGAAATAGACACTCCCGAAAAAATCTCAGAATTATTAGTAACTGCTTATCCACAAATGAGTTACTTTGATATTGCAGAAACGATGTCTGATAACGTTTTTGATAGCCAGTTGCCAGAAACAATTCTGAAAAACGAACAGAATTACAATTGGGAAATGCAGACAGAAAATTCTCAAATTGATACTCAAGCTTATTATTGGGATGCCTGCTATAAAGCAATTGCACATGCTAATAAGGCATTAGAAGCCATAGTAGAATTAGGAAGCCCTGCGACTTTAAATCCACAAAAAGGAGAAGCTTTGTTAGCTAGAGCTTATTCTCATTATATGTTGGTGTCTTTTTGGTCACAACGTTATAATCCTGCAACAGCTGCAACAGACCTAGGAATTCCTTATATAACAAAGACAGAAAAGGAATTGGTTGTAAAGTACAAGCGTAATACAGTTGCAGAAGTATTTGATTTTATCGAAAAAGACATCGAAGAAGGTTTAAAATATGTGACAAATGATTATAAAGAGCCAAAATTCCATTTCAATAAAAATGCTGCCAAAGCTTTTGCTAGCCGTTTTTATTTAATAAAAGGAGATTGGGACAAAGTAATTGCTTTATCAGATGATTTTGCAGCTAGACCAGTTGGGAAATTAAGAGATTATGCAGCTTACAAGCTTCTTGCGCTTGAAAACCAAAGAATTGCTTATGCTAGTATAAATGAAGAGACCAATTTATTGATTGCTTCTCCAAATTCAATCGTTCGAAGATCATCTTATCAAAATAGATTTTATCTTTCCGCAGCAAGATACCCAGAGATTTTTGGATCAGCTACTAGTCTTTTTAATAAAACATGGTTGTATAGCTTTTATTCTTCAAATAGCAGTATAACGGTTTATGTGCCTAAGTTTTATGAGTATTTTAAATATACGAACGTGACTGCTGGAATTGGAGAACCTTATACAGCTGAAGTTTTATTGAGTAATGATGAGTTTTTCTTAAATAGAATTGAAGCTCATGTCATGAAAGGACAGATTGCTTTGGCAAATGACGAATTAGAGTACTTTTTATCTACAAGAACTACAGGTTATAATGCAACTACTGATAAAGTTACAGAAGCTAAGGTTGTAGCAAAATATCCAGTTATTGCTGACGAATACACGCCATTTTATACAATGACACCAGTTCAGACTTCTTATGTTAAAGCTATTGCAGAAACTAGACGAAGAGATTTTGTACATGAAGGAATGAGATGGTTTGACGTGAAACGTTTCAATATTGTGGTAACACATGAAACATACAATAAACCAGCTAATATTTTAGTGAAAGATGATAAGCGCCGTGCTTTGCAGATTCCTCTTCATGCATCAGCAACAGGTGTTGAGTTAAATCCTAGATAATCTTAAAAAATCAATTCTTATGAAATTTTTAAAATATAATAAAATAGCTATTCTGGCATTGGTTTCTGTACTTTCAGTTTCATGTGCGCATGAAGATCAGCCTACTGAAAGTCAGTTAGATTTTAATCAGCCTACAAAAACTGCTTTAGATAATTGGATAGATACTAATTATTTAAATCCATATAATATTAATGTACAATACAAATGGAATCAAAATACAGTTGATAACAGTAGATTTTTGTTTCCTCCTACAATAGATAAAGTTAAGCCAGCATTAGAAATAGTACAGACTATTTGGCTTAAAAGTTATGCTACAATCGGAGGTGCTGATTTTGTTAAAAAGATTGCGCCAAGAGAAATTGTTTTGGTTGGAGGTGTAAACTTAAACAGCGTAGGAACAAGAACACTTGGTTTGGCTGAAGGAGGACAACGAGTAACTTTGTTTGAAACAGATTATATCAACAAAAGGAATCGTGCAAATGTAACCGAGTTCATACACACTATTCAGCATGAATACATCCACATTTTAAATCAGCATAAACCATTTGATGAAAAGTCTTGGTCTGCAATTACTCCAGCTGGTTATACAGCAGATTGGTATAACTATACAATTCCCGTTTCAAATGAAATTGGTTTTATAACTAGTTATGCAAGATTGAATATTAATGAAGATTTTGCAGAAACAGCTGCCATGATTTTAATCAGTTCAAAAGCAGAATACGCGGCTTTTCTTGCTAATATTAAAAGCGCAACTGCTTTGGCGGCATTAAAAGCCAAGGAAGCTTTGGTTGTAAAATATTTTAAAGAATCTTACAATATGGATTTTTATGCTTTACGTGATGAAGCAGAGAAAAATACAACTGCAGTAGTAAACAACTAAAAAACAATATTATGAAAGTAAAAAATATAATTAAATACTTATTTGCAGCTTTTTTAATGTTGCAAATCACAGCCTGTAACAATGACAGCACAGAAGCGGAACCTCTATTTGACAAAACACCAACCGAGCGTTTAAATTCCCGAATGGATGAATTGCAACAAGTATTGCTTTCATCTCCGGAAGGGTGGAAAGCAGTTTATTTTACCGATAACACAATTCTCGGTGGGTATACACATCTTTTTAAGTTTGCAGCTGATGGTACAGTGGAAATGGCTTCTGATTTTGATGAGAGTCTAGATACAGATGTTATTCGTAAAAGTGAATATCAGATACAATTAGGTAGTACGGTAAGTTTAACATTTACTACAAATAACTGGATACATCTGTTGTCTGAATCAGACAATTATCCTATTGCCGCGTTACGTGCTAAAGGATATTTAGGAGATTTTCAATTTTTGTATTATGGACAAGAAAATGGTGAAATTATTTTTAAAGCCAATAGAAATAAACAAGAAATACGTTTTGTAAAAGCAACAAAAGCAGATTGGGATAATTTGCCTAAAAACTATGCCATGATACCAAATGTTATAGGCTCTTCTGCAAGACCATTATTCAGACTTTTAGAAACAAATGATGGAACAACTAAACATCAATTTGATTTCAGTTTTTCTCCAATTACTCGTTTTGCTGAAGCAAATTCGGTAGAAGCAGGTTTTTCATTTAGCTACGAATTAGGAATTGGTTATTCGCCTACGGGGATTGTTGTAAATCCGGCAATAGAAGTAGGAGGCCAAAAACTAAGTACTTTTGTTTACAATGACGCAGATGGTAGTTTCACTTCTACAGGTACAAATGGGGTAAGTGCAACTATTAAATATTCTAACAAACCTTTAGTTTTAACAGACGATTATAAACTTCTATTAAGTGGAAAAGGAAATCCTTATAAATATTTTGGTTATATAGCAGCTAATTTAGCTGTTGCACCAACAACAAGTAACTATTTTAAGAGTTTGGTAGCTAAAGCAAATGCAGCATTGCCAGCTAATCAGTCTATTTCTAGTATTTATCTTTATTTTAATACAGCAGCTAATCAGACTTATATTAGCTATAATTTCAATGGAGGAAAAGCTTCTTTAAATCATGTCGTAACATCAAAAGAAGATGCTGTAAATAAAACTTTAATTCTTACCCACGATTTTTGGGCTGGGGGAATCAGTACGCCAGCTTACTTAAAAGAAATTGATGATGAATTTACTAACCCGAAAGGACTATATGTTAAGAAAGAAAATTTCAAGATCACATATAGTAATGTTATTTACACTTTTACTAGTGCTGCGGACAGTGGATTTAGAATAACAACATACATTATAAACTAATATTTTATCTTAATTAAAAGCAACTCATTTTTTTTTTGAGTTGCTTTTAAATTAAATAATCAAATTTCCAACATCTTGAATTATGATAAAAAAAATAGTAACACCATCGATTATTGCAGTTTTCTTTTGGTGGATAGGACTTCTTATTATTAATGAAAAATATTATGACTATTTAAGGTCCTACTTATATCTCTCGATAATAATTGGCATTGGCTGGATGGTTTTTGATCAAATCAAGAAGAGGAAAGAAAACAGAGTAAGATAGTTCGATTCAATTGAAACAGTACATTTTTTGCTATCAATTGTAATTCGTAAACCAAACAGAAAAACAATTAAATTTTAGTTTTATTTTTTTATTTTGGAGAAGACAGCTCATTTATTGAGCTGTTTTTTTGTTTTATAAACGAATAAAATTATTAAGCCATTTTTTATACGACAAATTTTATTAAACGCCCAAATACTCTATATTTGTATTTCAAAAAATAAAAACGAATACCTTAATATGAAATTACTAGAAGGAAAAGTTGCAATTATTACTGGTGCAAGCCGTGGAATCGGAAAAGGAATTGCTGAAGTTTTTGCTAAACATGGAGCTAACGTGGCTTTTACATACAGTTCATCTGCTGCTTCTGCAGAAGCCTTAGAAGCAGAATTAAATGCTTTAGGAGTTAAAGCAAAAGGATATCAGTCAAACGCAGCAGATTTTAACGAAGCGCAAACCTTCGTAGATGCTGTTTTAGCAGATTTTGGAACTGTAGATATCTTAATCAACAATGCCGGAATTACAAAAGACAATTTGTTAATGCGTATGTCTGAGGCAGATTTCGACCAGGTAATAGATGTAAACTTGAAATCGGTTTTTAATATGACAAAAGCGATTCAAAAAACATTCTTAAAACAAAGAGCTGGATCAATCATTAATATTAGCTCTGTAGTAGGAGTTTCTGGAAATGCTGGTCAAACAAACTATGCCGCTTCTAAAGCGGGTGCAATCGGATTTACAAAATCTGTAGCATTAGAGTTAGGTTCTCGTAACATTCGTTGCAACGCAATCGCTCCAGGTTTTATTGAAACTGAAATGACTGCAAAATTATCAGAAGATGTAGTGAAAGGATGGAGAGAAGGTATTCCATTGAAACGCGGTGGAACTACAGAAGATGTTGCAAATGCTTGTCTTTTCTTGGCTTCTGACATGAGCGCTTACATTACTGGTCAAGTACTTAACGTTTGCGGAGGAATGCTTACTTAATAAGTTGATTGTTTATGGTTTGTTGTTTATAGTTCACAACCATAAACTTTAAACTAAAAACCATAAACTAAAAAATAAATATGACGACAAACACGATTCTTTTATTATTGCTTTCTTTAGTAATTGCTGGTGGTTTATCGTATTTTCAATATTTTTTCAAAGCCAAAAGTAAATCCAATGTGATTATACTTTTGGCTTTTTTACGTTTTCTCGCCATTTTCGGATTGTTGGTTTTATTGATAAATCCGATAATTTCTAAGAATTCGCTAGAAATTACCAAAACACCTTTAGCTATTGTTGTTGATAATTCAAGTTCTATTACCGCTTTAAAATCGGATAAAAAAGCAATTGAATTATATCAAAAATTGGTTTCGAATCCTGCTTTAAAGGAAAAATTTGAAATTCAATCCTATCAATTTGACAACGATTTTAAAACTTCAGATAAATTTGATTTTAAAGGTGATCAAACCAATTTAGATGAAGTAGCTAAAAACTTAAAAAGCATCAACAAAAACCTGATTTTTCCAACTGTTATAATTACAGACGGAAATCAGACTAGAGGAAATGACTACGTTTACAGATTCGATCCTGTCAATAAAGTTTATCCCTTAGTTGTAGGAGATACAACCACTTTTTTCGATTTAAAAATCAATCAGCTTAACGTAAACAAATACGCTTTTCATAAAAATAAATTTCCAGTAGAAGTTTTTCTTCAGTATGCAGGCACAAAAGCTGTAAATGCTGATTTTATAATTACGCAGGGAAATTCTATTGTTGCTAAAGAAAAGGTCTCTTTTTCACCTTCAAAAAAAACAGCTTCACTCAATTTGCTTTTGCCAGCTGATAAAGTTGGATTACAAATTTACAAAGCAAGTATTCAATCTGTTGCAAAAGAAAAAAACAGCTATAACAATATTAAAAATTTTGCAGTTGAAATAATTGATCAGAAGTCTACTATTGCTATTGTTTCGGCTATAAATCATCCAGATATTGCAGCTTTAAAACGTTCCATTGAAGTTAATGCACAACGTAAAGTAATATTGGTTAAGCCAAATCAAATTAATGATTTACAAGAATTTTCTGTTTTGGTTTTGTATCAGCCAACAACTGCTTTTAAAGCAATTTTTGATTCTAATAAATTAGCTGGAAGAAATACCTTTATTATAACTGGAAATAATACCGATTTTAATTTTCTGAATCAACAGCAAAATAATCTGATTTTTAAAATGAGCAATCAACGAGAAGATTTTCTTAGTGAATTTCATTCAGATTTTAATCTTTTTGCAATTGATAATATAGGTTTTGAAAATTTCCCGCCTTTGCAGAATCCGTTTGGAAATATAAGTACTGACGAAAATGTTTCTGTTTTACTTTCATCAAAAATTAGAAATGTTGCTACAAATGCTCCCTTATTGGCTTTCGTCGAAAATCAAGGAAAAAGAACCGTTTTTCTTTTAGGAGAAAACAGCTGGAAATGGCGTTTGCAGAGTCATGTCGACAATCAGTCTTTTGAAAAGTACGATGTTTTTATTGATAAAGTTGTACAATATTTAGCTTCATCGGCTTCAAAAAAATCTTTGGTTGTAACACATGAAAGTTTTTATAATTCTGGTGAAGAAATTATCATCAATGCGCAGTATTTCAATAAAAACTATGAGTTTGATGAAAAAGCCAGACTTACAATTAGTGTTGTAAATGCTACGACAAAACAAACTAAGAATTACGATTTGTTAAAAGGTAGTAATTCTTTCTCAGCTAATTTAGAAGGACTTCCAGCGGGAAAATATAATTTTACTGTAAAAGAATTAAATTCAAATACTTCATATGCGAGTCATTTTGAAATTTTAGATTTTGATATTGAAAAACAGTTTGTAAATCCTGATGTTTTAAAATTACAACAATTGGCTTTGCAAACAAATGGAAAAGCTTTCTTTGAAGATCAAGCTGATAATTTGATCAATACACTTTTAGAAAATAAAGAATACAAATCAATTGAAAAAAATATTTCAACTAAAACTCCAATTATTGATTGGGTTTGGCTGTTAATTTTGATAGCTGTTTTATTGACTACAGAGTGGTTTATAAGAAAATACAACGGATTGTTGTAATGAAATATAATCGACTTCCATCTGGATTTTTTAATTTTTTGATTGTCAATTAAAAATGTAAATTATGAGAGTTAAATCCTTGTTTATTGTAGCAATTTTGACGGTAATTCTTTGTTTTTTTTCATTTTCAAAGACAAATAATACTACCAATAATAATCTTTTAGGAAACACGATTCAGCAACGTTTCCAACTGCCTCAGGGATTTGTGAGAGAAGAAGAATCTAAAACTTCGTTTGATTTTTTTTTACGAAACCTTCCATTGAAATCTGTGGGTTCAAATGTTTTGTATTTTGATGGAACTATAAAACCAAATCGAAATGTTTATGAAGCGGTTGTAGATTTACCAATTGGAAAACAGGATTTGCATCAATGTGCTGATGCCGTGATGCGTTTACGAGCGGATTATTTTTACGGCCAAAAACAGTACGATAAAATACATTTTAATTTTACAAATGGTTTTCGAGCTGATTTTAGTAAATGGGCCGCAGGTCACAGAATTGCAGTTAAAGGCAACAAAACAAGTTGGGTTAAAACTGCAAAACCATCTGAAAGTTATGAAACTTATTGGAAATACTTAGAGACGGTTTTTATGTATGCAGGAACGGCTTCGTTAGAAAAAGAACTAAAACCAATTAATGTTTCAGACATAAAAATTGGGGATGTTTTTATAAAAGGAGGTTTTCCAGGTCACGCTGTCATTGTAGTTGATATGGCTGTAAATCCAAAAAATAATCAAAAAATTATGCTTTTAGCACAAAGTTATATGCCAGCACAGGAAATTCAAATATTAAAAAATCCCAATAACAGTTCGTTGAGTCCTTGGTACGCTGTTGATTTTGGAACTTCTCTAAAAACCCCCGAATGGACTTTTAGTTCCTCACAATTAAAACGTTTTTAAATGAAACGATTCTTTTTTTTAGTCCTTATCTTTCAAAATGCTTTTTCTCAAGAAATTCCATTGAATGTTCAAAAATTAATTAAAGCATATCCAGATCAAATTGTTGGTTATAAAGACAATAAAATTATTTTTAGAGATAAATCAAATTTAATTTACGATGATTTTAAAAATAAAACAAATCAAGAACTATTAGATAATCCTGATATTGAAGATCAATTTAAGTTTGTTTATAATAGAGCAGATAAGAATTTAATTCCAAAGGAAGATCCAGGAAGAATTCGAAATGAAGCTTTTTTTAAGAAAATTTACGGTAATTCGAAATCAGAAGTTGAATCAAAAATGACTGAAATTATTTGGTGTCCAAAATTAGTCAATCAGAAAATAAAAGTAACAACCGTAAATGGAATTGATAAAGTAGTAAAAAAACTCTCAGCAGAATTAGATCATAATCCAGAATTTAAAAAATATATTACTGACATTGGAGGTATATTTAGTTGGAGAAAAATTTCAGGAACAAACCGATTGAGTATGCATAGTTATGGAATGACAATAGATATTAATGTCAAGAATTCTAATTATTGGCAATGGGATTGTAAATGCAAAGATGAAGAAGTTGCTCTTTCGTATAGAAATCAAATTCCCCTCAAGCTAGTTTCAATTTTTGAAAAATATGGTTTTATTTGGGGAGGAAATTGGAAACATTATGACACGATGCATTTTGAGTATCGACCTGAGCTTTTGTTATAAAATTTTAAATTGTTTTATTGTAAAAAGTATTACGGAGTAAGGTAGATTAAGAATTAAAAATTTATGATTATGGATTTTAGGCTAAAAGTATTTTACACCGTTGCGCTCCGCCTTAATTTTACTAAAGCGGCGACAGAATTGTATATTACACAGCCGGCAGTTTCCAAACATATTCAGGAACTCGAAGAAACTTATAAAACCAAACTTTTTGAACGTAACGGTTCTAAAATTGCTTTAACTCCTGCTGGGAAGATTCTATTAAAATATACTAAGAGTATTTTTGATATTTACCGCGAAATAGATTTTGAAATGAGTTCTTTCAATAAAGAACGCCAAGGTTTATTAAGGTTAGGGGCAAGTACAACCATTTCGCAATATATTATTTCTCCAGTTTTAGCCAATTTTCATCAAAAGCAAAAAGACATAAAGGTTAATTTGCTGAATGGAAATACAGAACAAATTGAAAATGCCCTAATCAATAAAGAAATCGAAATTGGAATTGTAGAGGGGCAGTCAAAAAATCAATCCATAAAATACATTCCGTTTTTAAAAGACGAGTTAGTTTTGGTTTGCAACAGCAACAATTCTTTTGTAAAACAAAATGAAATTTCATTAAACGATTTAAAATCAATGAAATTCATAACCCGTGAACGCGGATCTGGAACACTTGAAGTTATAGAATTTGCATTAAAAAAAGTAGGTTTGAAATTCTCCGATTTACAAATTGAAATGCAGTTAGGAAGTACGGAAAGTATTAAATCTTATTTACTAAATTCAGATTGTTTTGCCTTTATGTCTATTCATGCTGTAAGTAAAGAATTGAGAAATAAAGAATTAATTGTTTTAGATGTGGAGAAATTATCGATTGAAAGATTCTTTTATATCATTACTTTAGTCGGGAAATCAGATTCATTATCAGAATTGTTTATTCAAAATTTAGCTTCTCATTATAACTTGAAGTTATAGTCGATTGTAATTTACGATTGGTATTTTTCGTTTAATCAACGGAACTTTGCAGGGTAATTATCAATTATCCTATTTTGAAAACAAAACAACAAACATCGACGCATTTACTTGAAATTAACCATTCATTACAGCAGGTACTTTTTACTATAGTAATTCTTCTGTGTTTGTTTTCGATTATTTCGCCTCCAATAGCTTTATTGTTAGGAGTTTTGCTAGTAAACATTTTCGGAAATCCATTTGTAGAATTCAATCATAAAGCAATAACATTTCTATTACAATTTTCAGTTGTTGGTTTAGGATTTGGAATGAATGCTTATAGTGCTGTTTCGGCAGGAAAAGAAGGTTTTGTTCTTACTATAATGTCAATCTTCAGCACTTTAGTTTTTGGCTTTCTTCTTGGAAAATGGCTGCAGACAGAAAAAAAGACTTCCCATTTAATTTCTTGCGGAACAGCAATTTGTGGCGGAAGTGCCATTGCAGCTATTGCGCCGGTAATTAAATCAAACGAAAATCAGACTTCAATTGCTTTGGGAGTCATTTTCATATTGAATTCTATAGCTTTGTTTGTATTTCCGTTTATCGGACATCAATTAGATCTCTCTCAAAAAGATTTTGGTTTATGGTGCGCTATTGCGATTCATGATACCAGTTCTGTTGTCGGAGCTGCAAATAAATACGGAGCAGAAGCTTTACAAGTGGCTACAACAGTGAAATTGGCAAGGGCTTTATGGATTATTCCAATATCTCTACTGACAGCTTTTGTCTTTAAAAACAAGAATTCTAAAATTAAAATCCCGTATTTTATAGGCTTATTTATTGTTGCAATGCTTTTAAATACTTATGTTCCTTCAATTAATGTTTTTGCTTCACATATTGTCGGAATTGCTAAAATTGGTTTAACAATTACATTATTTCTAATTGGTGCAACCTTAAATTTCGCAACTTTAAAAGCGGTAGGAGTAAGGCCTTTGTTACAGGGTGTCTTTTTATGGATATTTATTGCTGTTTTGGCTTTAGGATCGATTCTTTATTTGAGTTAAACTATTTTACATTTGTGAATTTCACAACAGGTTTTACTATCATCTGATAGGACTTGCCTTTAAAAGAATAACGTCTTTCTATTTCAAAATCAAATTTAGTTTTGGTTTTAGCCATTGCAGCAATTTCTTGCGGAATTGAAGCTTCAAATTCATCTTCTGCTTTCGCATCTTTATTAAAAGTGCCATTAGTGGTGACAATAATATCTCTAAAATGTTTTCTTGCGCCATCATCTACAACTTTATAAGAACCTGACCAATTTATACTGGCGACATTAGTTAAGTGATAAGCAGGAACTTCCATAATAATCTGATATTTACCGTCAAAACCAGCTACAAGATAGAGATAACCCTCATAAGGACCGCCCGCGCCACCATTGATATGCGATAACGTAAAAGCAAACTGATCTTCTCCAATTTCTACAATTTTAGGTGTAGGACATTGTGCAAATGCACCAAACGCGGCAACAGCGGGCTGAAAAGACCTCATTTCCCAGATTTTTCCATTTTTAGCAAATTTAGCGATTCCCAGCAATCCACCAGAAAAGCGTCCCGTTTGTAAACCATCTTCGTCGTGAACAGAATGGTTAAAAGCAATAATTTTAAACTTATTATCTTTAGAATCTGAATAATCAATATTAGCAAGAAGCCTTGTTGCTACACCATCAGTATAAGGAAACATTTGATCGCCTTCTACACCATTAACATCTAAAAAAGGAGCAGGCTTGCAGGTTTTACAAATCCAGCTCACAAAAGTGTTTTTATTTGCAAGATGATATAATTTGCCTGGAAATAATTTCTGCATGATCCTTTCTTCATTAAAAGGATCAGAGAATCTAAGTGTTCTTTTTGAATTTAGAATAGTGTCGCTTACATTTTTAGGCTTTACATCGTTTTCTTGAGCAAAACAAATAGTTGATAAAAAGAAGATTACATTTAGTAAAATAAAACGCATGTTTGCAATATTTAGTTTATAAACAAACTTACGAAAGAAAAATCTTTTTTGAGATGAATTTATGTTACTTAAATGGTTCAAAAATTTTAAATAAAATAATTTTAATAATCTTGAATGGTTATTGTTTGAATTATCCATAAATAAGGTAAATTTGCCCCTCTAATACAAAAACAAAAATGAAAAACTTCAAATCTAATCCAAAACTAATTGCTATTTGTGCTTTAATTGTTGGATTTTTTACTTTATCCTGGGGAATTGTTGGTCATGAAAGAATTAATAAAGCAGCTGTAATGGCACTGCCACGTCCACTTCAGGAGTTCTTTTATAATCATATCGATTTTATTACGCAAGAAGCTTCAGTGCCAGATATTCGTAAATACGCCTTAAGTTATAAGGATGAAGGCCCAAGACATTATTTTGATATGGAAAACTTTGGTTCTGCTGATAGTTATCCACAGAATTTAGAAGAAGCTAAGAAAAAATATGATGCTAAGTTCTTAAGCGATAACGGTATTTTACCTTGGTATATCGAAGATATGATGGCAAAGCTGACTAAAGCTTTTAAAGATAAAAACAGAGCAGAGATCTTATTTTTGGCTGCAGATTTAGGTCATTACATTGGCGACGCACACATGCCGTTGCACACTTCTGCTAATCATGACGGGCAATTGACAGATCAAAAAGGAATTCATTCTCTTTGGGAAAGCAGACTTCCAGAGTTATTTGCTAAAAACTATAAATTAAATGTTCCTTATGCTCATTATTATGATGATGTTCATAAAGCGATTTGGGATATGATAAATGATACACACAGTTTAGCACAGCCTTTATTAGATATCGATAAAAAATTAAGAACTGCTACTCCAGAAAATCAAGTTTTTAAAATGGATGCAGACGGGAAAGTACTGAAAAGCAAATATAATACAGCTGTTTTTTCTGATGAGTATGCTAAAAAACTACACGAGCAATTAAACGGAATGGTAGAAAGCCAAATGAAAAAGGCAATCACAGCAACAGCAAGTTTTTGGTATACTGCTTGGGTAAATGCAGGGAAGCCAGATTTGAGTGGTTTAGATTCGCCTGAAGTGACAAAAAGAAATGCTAAAGCTTTGAAAGAAGATTGGGAACTTTTTCAAAAAGGTGATTTATTCGGAATGAAAAATCAGAATGACTAATTTTTGTTTCAAGTTTAAAGTTTCAGGTTTACTGGGACTAAAAAAGCCTCAAGTCATTGAATTTGAGGCTTTTTTGCTACTAGCGATTTTTTGCGTATAACTTGGCATTCTTTGCTGTTAAACTTAAATCTTTAAACTGGTATTCCTTTTTCTTTAGCACATAAGAAGCAGATTGATAAAAAGCAATCGTTTCATCGACTAAATTTTTGTTTTCTGATTTTAAAGGAATTTGATCGTAATAGATTTGAAATTCCGGCAAAACTCCATCTTTTTTATTAAGCTTTAATTGAAATTGTTTAATCTGCTGTTTTGGAGATAAGATAGTCAAAACATCATCTTTAATTAATCCTAAATCCTGATAAGTCGCAATAAGAGCTCTTGGCTGATAATCGGGTTTAAAAACGTCTTGACCAAAGAATTTACTATCATAATCAAAATTCAGCAATCCGAATAAAGTTGGCATAATATCAATCTGCGACATTAATTGGTTATATTTTTCAGGTTTAATATCTGAAGAGTAGATTAGAGCAGGAATTCGATATTTATCCAAGGGAAGTTCTGTTTTTCCAGCGCTTGAAGCACAGTGATCTGCAACAATTACAAAAACAGTATTTTTAAACCAAGGCTGTTTTTGGGCTTTAGCGAAAAACTGTTTAAGAGCGTAATCAGTATATTTTACACCACCGTCACGAGATTTGATGTTTCCTGGTATATCAATTTTATTGTTCGGATAAGTAAAAGGTCTGTGATTGCTAACTGTCATAATATGATTGAAGAAAGGCTTATTTTGCTTTGCTTCAGAATTCATGATTTTAATTGCTTTATTATACATGTCTTCATCACAAACTCCCCACACATTGGAGAAAGTAATTTCTTTAGGCGCAAAACTCGATTTATCAATAATCTGATAGCCATTTCCAGAATAAAAATCCTGCATATTGTCAAAGAAAGCATCTCCACCATACATGAATTTTACGTTGTAACCTTTTTTTAGAAAAACAGATCCTGTAGAGAATTTATTTTTGTTGTCTTCTCTTTTTACAACACTTTCGCCGGCAGTTGGAGGTAAACATAAAGTGACTGCTTCAAGACCACGTACAGTTCTGTTTCCGGCTGCATAAGTATTGGTAAACAAAAGACTCTTTTGTGCTAAACTATCCAAAAAAGGTGTGATGTTTTGCTTGTTTCCATACATTTTCATAAAATCAGCGCTAAGACTTTCTACAGTTATTAAAACAACATTTTTACGTTTTTCTACTGAATCATTAGTGACTTTTTGTAATGTGTTTTGTCCTGAAATTGCTGGTATCTGTTGTTTCAAAAGCGCAAAAGCTTTCTGATCTGGAATAGTTTTGTAGAATTTAAAGTAATCCAGCTTGTTATTCTGAAATGCCAGATAGAACTTGTAGATTCCATTAGACTGCAACTCGTTAACAAAAATATTTTTTGAGTTCTCTGTTTTGGCTAAACCTGGAACGGCAAACAAGGAGAAAATAAACAAGGTGCAGTAAATTGCAGTTATTTTTAATTTTTCAGAGAGGTTTGGAATTTCTTCGATATAGTTTCGGGAGTACTTTATGATAAAATAAGTAATCGTTCCAGTAATAATAAACAATACAGAAAATATTGGAACAACAGGATAAGACTGCATAATGTTTCCTATAACTTCATTGGTATAGATCAGATAATTAACGGCAATGAAATTGTATTTTACTCCAAATTCATTCCAAAAGAAAAACTCACTAATTGCATTTTGTAAAATCAATAAAACATATAAAAAGATCACAAAAGCAAAAAGCCAGAACCTAATTTTAGTTCTCTGTTTTGGTAAAAAAAGAAATAATGAAAACAAAAACGTTTTAATCGAAACAAAAATTAATACGATTTTAGGTAAAGCGCCACCATATTCGTCAAAAATACTTTTTCCAGACGCGATATAAATTAAAAGTGTAATAAAGCCTCCAAGAATAATGTAACCATACGGCTTATTATATTTGGAATTAGAAATAAGAATAAGATATAGCCACAAAAAAGACGAAGCCAGAACAAACACAAAAAAATCTGAAATCAAACCTAAACTAAAGATTTTCAGACTTTCAGCAAATGTAAATGAACTTTGAGTAATAGGATGAAAAAGAAGTACTATTCTCAATACGAAACTTACAATAAAGTACAATAGGGCAAGATTGTAAAAAGGCGAAAGTTTTTTGTAAAAAGTCATTATAAATATTTTTTTACAAAATTACTTCCAAATTATTAACGTCAGATTAAGTTCGACTTTTACCTTACTTAACGTTATCTTAATGTTCGCTTAAGATTTTGGTTTTATTTTTATCTTTATTCTAAGAGCTTATTTGTGATTTTAAATACTCTATCTTTGGTGTACAAAAATTAATGCTAATCCTAATAAAATACGATAAATGCATATTTTAATAGTTGAAGACGAACTGGGAATTGTCCAGTTTCTTAAACAAGGTTTACAGGAAGAAGGTTATCAAGTAACCACAGCAAATGACGGATCTAAAGGTTTTGAACTAGTTCAGGAACAAAAATTTGATTTGATTTTATTAGACTGGATGCTTCCTAAAATAAACGGGCTTGATCTCTGTAAAGCAATTAGAGTTAAAGATCAAGCAACTCCAATCATTTTTTTAACCGCTAAAGACACTGTTCAGGAAACTATTGAAGGTCTGAAAGCGGGAGCGAATGATTATATCAAAAAGCCTTTTAGTTTTGAGGAATTGGTCGAACGCATAAAAGTTCATTTCAGAAACAAAAAACAAACTGAAATTTTAACGCTCGGAACCATTACTATTGATTTGTCAAAACATATTGTTTTAAAAGGAGAAGAAGAAATTTCGCTTACACAGAGAGAATTCGAATTGTTAACGTATTTGATACAGCATAAAGGAAAAGTCTGTACACGAAATCAGATTTTAAGGGATGTTTGGGAGATAAACTTCGAATATGATACTGGTGTAATTGATGTTTTTATGAATGCTATTCGTAAAAAACTGAACCTTAAGATCGAGGAAGATTATATTAAAACCATCCGTGGCATTGGATATATTGCCAATGATTAAAAACAATGACATCATTATCTTTTAAAAACAGAATTGCTCTAAATTATATTCTAACAACCGGACTTTTGGTTTTGGTAGCTTTTTCGGCTATTTATTTTATTGTAAAGCTTACAGTCTACAACCATATTGATGAAAATTTAAATATCGAGATTCAGGATCATTTAAAGGAAATCAGGATGGAGAAGAAAAAAGTAATCTTTATGGATGTTGAAGAATGGGAGGAACGGGAGCATAATTCTGTTGATGTGAATCCTGTTTTTGTTCAGTTTTTGGATTTGAACAAAAAAATAATCGAAAAATCTCCTAATTTGAAAAATGAAAAGTTGGTTTTTCATGTTAAAAAGGAGAATTTTCACCCCTTTGATACTAAATTGTTAGGAAATAAAATCCGTCAGATTCAGGTTCCTCTTCATTTAAAGGAGAAGAAAATTGGGTATTTGATTATTGCTATGTCATTATCAGATTCTTCAAAAGTTTTGGAGAATTTGCTGGATACTTTAATGATTGCGTTTCCAATTATTTTATTGTTGCTGTTTTTTCTAGCTCGTTTTTTTGCCGGAAGAAGTATAAAACCAATAAATGAGATCATAAATACCTCAAAAATTATCACAAAAGATAACTTAAAAACTAGGATTCCGCTTCCAAAAACAAGAGACGAATTGTTTACACTTTCTAAAACAATCAATAATTTATTAAACCGAATTGAAGATGCAATAGAGCGTGAAAAACAATTCACTTCAGACGCTTCTCATGAATTGCGAACACCTTTAACTGTAATTAAAGGAACACTTGAAGTCTTGATACGTAAACCTAGAGACAGTAAGGAATATGAAGAAAAAATAAATTACTGTATTAATGAAGTGGATCATTTAAATTCTTTGGTCGATCAACTATTAATGATGGCTCGTTTTGAGAATCAAAAACAGAATATTCGTCAGGAGAATGTTTATTTGAATGCGATCGTTTTAGATGTGTTGACTTTAAACTCAGAGAAGATAAAAACTAAAAAACTAAATGTCATTTTAGATGCTACAGAAGAATTTAATATCTATTCTGATAATTATTTGATCGTTACTATTCTTCGAAATATTATATCAAATGCAATAAAATATTCAAAAGACCATACTGAAGTTAAAATTTCATTGTCTAGAGAGAACAATAAAATTAATTGTGTTGTTTTAGATCAAGGAATTGGGATTGCAAAAGAGGATTTAGAATCTATTTTGAATCCGTTTTTCAGGTCAGATTCCTTAAATCATTCCGAAATAAAAGGAACAGGACTTGGATTGTTTATTGTAAAACGAATGACAGACCTGCTTCAGGTTAAATTTAAAATAGAAAGCGAGATAGGCACAGGAACCAAAGTTTTACTGGTTTTTAATGAGTTTGATAATTCGTTAAAGTAATTTAAAAATTAGTAAGCATAAAGCAGTCTGAAATGTTTTTTAACAATAAACTATCGTTAAGTTAAAATAAAAATTGCTTTTTAATGAATTTATCTATTATATTTGCAACCGAATCAAAGAAGTAAAAAACAAAACAAATCATGATTTCAATTCAATTACATCATCATCATTTACATTATTGCTCTCAAGCGATGTGTTAATGGTATGGATGTAAATCATCATATTTTAAAACCCGTTTGAGTACATCAAACGGGTTTTTTAATTCTAACTCTCTTTGTACTCAAACTATAAACCCAAAACAAACAACTAAAAAAATGAGTACTTTAAAAATTGCAATTCAAAAATCAGGTCGTTTAAACGAAGACAGTATCCAAATCTTAAAAGACTGCGGCATCTCAATCAACAACGGAATTGACCAGTTAAAAGCTGAAGCTTCCAATTTTCCTCTTGAAGTTTTATATTTAAGAAATTCAGATATTCCGCAATATTTAATTGATGGAGTTGTAGATTTAGCTATTGTTGGCGACAATCTTTTAGTAGAAAAAGGAAAAGGAATTGAAGTAGTTCAGAAACTGGGTTTTTCTAAATGTAAGGTTTCGGTAGCAGTTCCTAAAACATTCGAATACAATTCTGTACAAGATTTAGCAGGTTTAAGAATTGCAACATCTTATCCGAATACAGTTAACGAATATTTTAGTAAATTCGGTTTAACTGTAGATATTCACCAAATTTCAGGTTCTGTGGAAATTGCACCAAATATTGGTCTTGCAGACGCGATTGTAGATATTGTTTCAAGTGGCAGTACTTTGTTTAAAAACAATTTAAAAGAAGTTGAAGTTATCTTAAAAAGTGAAGCGGTTTTAGCTGTTTCTCCAAAAGTTTCTCCGGAAATCCAAAAACACATTGATACTTTGAAATTTAGAATTCAAGCGGTTTTAAGAGCAAGAAATTCTAAATATATTTTGATGAACGTTCCTAATGATAAAATTGATGCAGTTGGAAAAATCCTTCCGGTTTTAAGAAGTTTAACGGTTCTTCCTTTGGCACAAGAAGGTTGGAGCAGTGTTCACTCTGTAATCGATAAAGATACTTTTTGGGATGTAATTGATCAATTGAAAGAAGTAGGAGCAGAAGGAATTTTAGTTTGTCCAATTGAGAAAATGGTACTGTAAATAAAAGAAATTCCAATTGTATAAATCCAAATTCCAATTTTAGATAACAGCTTTGCGAACTTTGCGGTATAAATTTTAAGCAAAGAGTTGGAATTTGGAATTTAATATTGAAAATATTATGAATAAAATAAACAATCCAAAACCAGAAACCTGGTCAGATATATTAAAGAGACCAACGCAGACCATTGACGATATAGAGGTTACAGTAAAAGAAATCTTCAGAGAAGTTCAGAAAAAAGGAGATGAAGCTGTAGCAAAATACACTTCAATTTTTGACGGAATTTCATTAGAGAATTACGAAGTAACTTCAGAAGAAATTTCAGAAGCAGTTAATTTGATTCCAAGTGAATTAAAAGAAGCAATTGAATTAGCAAAAAATAACATTTATAAATTTCACAAAGCTCAGAAAACCGATAGAGTTGAAGTTGAAACTATCGAAGGCGTAAATTGCTGGCAGGAAAAAAGACCAATTCAAAAAATTGGATTATACATTCCAGGCGGAACTGCACCTTTGTTTTCAACAGTTTTAATGTTGGCTGTTCCGGCTGAAATTGCAGGTTGTAAAGAAATCGTATTGTGTTCTCCTCCTGATAAAAAAGGAAAGATAAATCCGGCGATTCTATACGCCGCGAATTTATGCGGCGTTACTAAAATCCTAAAAGTAGGCGGAATTCAGGCTATTGCCGGAATGACGTTTGGAACGCAATCAATTCCTAAAGTATATAAAATCTTCGGGCCAGGTAATCAATTTGTGACTGTTGCAAAACAATTAGCAACTCAGTTTGGCGTTGCAATCGATATGCCGGCTGGACCATCAGAGTTGTTGATTGTGGCTGATGATACTGCAGTTTCTGCTTTTGTAGCTTCTGACTTATTATCTCAGGCAGAACATGGAACAGATAGTCAGGTAATTTTGGTTTCAACTTCAAAAAAACTGATCGACGAAGTAGAAAAAGAAGTTCAATCACAATTAGAAGTATTGCCTAGAAAAGCTATTGCTGAAAAAGCGATCGAAAATTCCAAATTGATTTACGTTGAAAACGATCAGACAGCTTTAGATTTAATCAACGAATACGGGCCAGAACACTTTATTATCTGCTCTGAATATGATGATTTCTACTGCAACGGAATCGTAAATGCAGGTTCGGTTTTTATTGGAAATTACACGCCGGAAAGCGCTGGAGATTACGCTTCAGGAACAAATCATACTCTTCCAACAAACGGTTATGCTAAAAACTACAGCGGTGTAAACCTGGATAGTTTTATGAAATCAATGACATTTCAGAAAATATCTGAAAAAGGAATTCAGAATATTGGAAAAGCAATAGAATTGATGGCTGAAGCCGAAGGATTACAGGCACATAAAAACGCGGTAACTTTACGTCTGCAGTCCTGTGAGGTTTCCAAAACCTCGTAGGTCTAAATAGATTTACGATTTAGAAGCTTAATAAATAATACCTACAAGGTTTTGAAAACCTTGCAGGAATAAAGAAATTAGAATGAATACTTTCGATATAAATACAATTACACGTGAAAACGTAAAATCGTTAAAACCCTATTCTTCTGCAAGAGATGAGTTTGAAGATTTTGATACAGCCGAAATGATTTTTTTGGATGCCAATGAAAATCCGTATCAAAATGGCGTAAATAGATATCCCGACCCACAACAAAATTCAGTTAAAGCGATTTTAGCAAAAAATAATTTGACAAAACAAAGTCAGATTTTATTAGGAAACGGAAGCGATGAAGTGCTTGATTTGCTTTTCAGGGCTTTCTGCGAACCTAATAAGGACAATATTATTTCACTGCCTCCAACTTATGGAATGTACGGCGTTTTGGCTAATATTAATGCAGTTGAAAACAGGGAAGTTTTACTTACAATAGATTTTCAGCCACAAGTTGAGAAGATTTTAGAAGCAGTTGATGACAATACAAAAATCATCTTTTTGTGCTCTCCAAATAATCCGACAGGAAATTCATTTTCAGATGAAAGTGTGGTTAAATTGCTTCAAAACTTTAAAGGATTAGTGGTGATTGATGAAGCTTACATCGACTTTTCGGAAAAAGAAAGCTGGTTGGTAGAAATTGATGCTTACCCGAATTTAGTAATCACACAAACGCTATCAAAAGCGTATGGTCTGGCTGGAATTCGTTTAGGAATTTGTTATGCTTCTGAAGCTGTAATTTCAATTTTAAATAAAATCAAACCACCTTATAACGTAAACGAATTAACACAGCAAAGAGCAATTGAACGTTTAAAAGATTCAGAAAAAATAAAACAAGAAATAACTTCTATTATTGAACAAAGAGAAGAATTACTTAAAGTTTTGCTTGAAGTTAATTTTGTAGAAAAAGTGTATCCAACTGAAGCTAATTTTATCTTAGCAAAAGTGGATGATGCTAATAGAAGATACGATCAATTAATTGAAAAAGGAATTGTAATTCGTAACAGAACCACACAACCTTTATGCGAAAATTGTCTCCGTTTTACCATTGGAACAAAAGAAGAAAATGCGGTTGTAATTAGAGAATTGAAGTTGCTGAACTAGGTTTTATTTAACCGCTAAGTTCACAAAGAATTACGCAAAGAACACAAAGTTATTTCGCCAATGAAATTTAGTATAATTCGTGAATTCGTGGCAGAAAAAAATATAAATTATGAAAAAAGTACTTTTTATCGATCGTGACGGAACGATTGTTTTAGAACCTGAAAATTATCAATTAGACAGCTTGGATAAACTAGAATTTTATCCAAAAGCTTTTCAATATTTGGCTAAAATTGCCAATGAACTAGATTACGAACTAGCAATGGTAACCAATCAGGACGGATTAGGAACCGATAGTTTTCCTGAAGACACGTTCTGGCCAACGCAGAATTTTATTTTAAGAGCCTTTGAAAACGAAGGTGTTTTATTTGATGAAATTTTTGTTGATCGATCTTTTCCAGAAGAAAACGCGCCAACTCGCAAACCTAGAACCGGAATGCTGACTAAATATTTAAATAATCCAGAATATGATTTAGCTAATTCTTTTGTTTTAGGCGATCGTTTAACCGATGTAGAATTGGCTAAAAACCTTGGAGCAAAAGCCATTTTTATGAACGATACGGATGGAGCTGGTAGCAACGAAATTGCAGCAAAACGTGAAGAATTAGACGAAACAATTGTTTTACAGTCAATGGATTGGAAAACGATTTATGAGTTTTTAAAATTAGAAGCACGTTCAGCATCCATTACAAGAAAAACAAATGAAACTGATATTTACATCAATCTGAATCTTGACGGAACAGGGAAAAGTAAAATCGATACCGGAATTGCCTTTTTTGACCACATGTTGGATCAAATCTCACGTCACGGACAAATGGATCTGGAAATCCTTGTAAAAGGCGATTTAGAAGTCGATGAGCACCATACAATCGAAGATACTGCAATTGCTTTAGGAGAAGTTTTCGCGAAAGCGTTAGGAAATAAGCTAGGAATTGAGCGTTACGGATTCTGTCTTCCAATGGATGATTGTTTGGCACAAGCAGCAATTGACTTCGGAGGAAGAAACTGGTTAATTTGGGAAACGGAATTCAAACGTGAAATGGTAGGAAAAATGCCAACAGAAATGTTCTATCATTTCTTCAAATCATTTACAGACGGCGCAAAAGCAAACTTAAATATCAAAGCAGAAGGAATCAACGAACATCATAAAATCGAAGCTATTTTTAAAGCTTTTGCAAAAGCGATAAAAGTAGCTGTAAAAAGAGATACTGAAAAAATGATTTTGCCTTCAACGAAAGGAATGCTTTAAATAAATTTTGTTTCAGTTTTTTTAACCGCAAAGAACACAAAGTTTTACGCTTAAGTAGGCAAGTTTTTACACCAAGCTTTGCGAACTTTTTAAAGGTTTGCGTAGAAAAACCTTGCGGTCTTTGCGGTAAAATTATACTCAAAGTGAAGTAACTTGAAACATGAAACAAAAATAAAAGAGTAATAACGATTTCAGTATTTTGGAGAAATCTAAAATCTAAAATCTAAAATCTAAAATTAATTTTGAAAATAGTAATTATAAATTACGGAGCAGGAAATATTCAAAGCATTATGTTTGCCATTGAAAGATTGGGTTTTAAAGCTGTTTTGAGTAATGATCCTGAAGAAATAAAATCAGCTGAGAAAGTGATTTTTCCTGGTGTGGGCGAGGCGAGTTCAGCGATGACTAAACTTCGTGAAAGTGGTTTAGACAGTTTAATTCCAGAATTGAAACAACCCGTTTTAGGAATCTGTCTCGGAATGCAGTTAATGTGTAATAAAACCGAAGAAGGAAATACAGAAGGTTTGGGAATTTTTGATGTTGATGTTTTAAAATTCTCCAACAAAGTAAAAGTTCCGCAAATGGGCTGGAATCAGATTTATGATTTAAAGTCAGATTTATTTAAAGGAATTTCAGAAAATGAATTTATGTATTTGGTTCATAGTTTTTATGCGCCAAATTGCGAAGAATCTATTGCTACAACAAATTATGATGTTGAATATGCATCTGCATTACAAAAAGATAATTTTTACGGAACTCAATTTCATCCAGAGAAAAGTGGTGATGTTGGAGAAAAGATATTAGGCAATTTCCTTAAAATCTAATTTAAAGATCAAAAATCAATTTCAATCAAAATATCATCCCGATAGCTATCGGGACTAAAATCTGAACTCTAAAATCTAAAATATCAAAAAATGAGAATTATACCAGCCATAGATATCATTGAAGGAAAATGTGTTCGTTTATCCAAAGGGGATTATGATACCAAAATAATTTACAATGAGAATCCGCTTGAAGTGGCGAAATCATTTGAAGCTCACGGAATTGAATATCTGCATTTAGTAGATTTAGATGGTGCGAAATCAAGTAAAATCGTTAATTATAAAATCTTAGAGCAAATTGCCACACAAACCAGTTTAAAAATTGATTTTGGAGGTGGATTAAAATCAGATGATGATTTGAGAATTGCTTTTGAAAGTGGTGCAAACCAAATTACGGGTGGAAGTATTGCGGTAAAAAACAGAGCGATTTTCGAAAAATGGATTTCAGAATATGGTTCAGAAAAAATCATTTTAGGAGCTGATGCAAAAGACGAAAAAATTGCGGTTTCTGGCTGGTTAGAAGAATCAAACGAAGATTTAGTGCCATTTATTCAAGACTATAAGTCAAAAGGAATTCAGTACGTTATATGTACTGATATTGCTAAAGACGGAATGCTTCAAGGCCCAAGTTTTGATTTATACAGTAAAATTTTAGCAGAAGCTAAGGGAGTAAAATTAATCGCTTCAGGCGGAATTTCAAGTTTTGATGAATTACCAAAATTAGCTGAATTAGGATGCGAAGGAACCATAATTGGAAAAGCGATTTACGAAGGAAGAATTACATTAAAGCAACTTGAAAATTATATTTTAAATAAATAGAAATTTCGCAAAGATTCACAAAGCAAAATGCAAAGATTCACAAAATTTTGCGTAGCTCTGAGAATCTTTGCGAATCTCTGTGAAACAACAAAAAAAATGCTTGCAAAAAGAATTATACCTTGCTTAGATATAAAAAACGGAAGAACTGTAAAAGGCGTTAATTTCGTTGACTTGCGTGATGCTGGAGATCCAGTAGAATTAGCTGAAATTTATTCAGCAGAAGGCGCAGATGAATTGGTTTTTTTGGATATTTCGGCAACAGAAGAACGACGCAAAACACTGGTAAACATGGTGCGAAGCGTTGCAGAGAAAATCAATATTCCGTTTACAGTTGGTGGTGGAATTTCATCTGTTGAAGATGTTGATATTCTGCTGAATAACGGAGCTGATAAAGTTTCTATTAATTCATCGGCAGTGAAAAATCCGCAGTTGATAAACGATTTAGCACAGAAATTTGGAAGTCAGTGTGTTGTTGTAGCAATTGATGCCAAACAAATTGACGGACAATGGATAGTACATTTAGTTGGAGGAAAAGTGCCAACGGAATTAAATTTATTCGATTGGGCTGTTGAAGTAGCAGAACGTGGTGCGGGAGAAATTCTTTTCACTTCAATGGACAATGACGGAACTAAAAATGGTTTTGCAAACGAAGCTTTGGCAAAACTTTCAGAATTAGTAAATATTCCAATTATAGCTTCTGGAGGAGCAGGAAATATACAGCATTTTGTTGATTCGTTTAAAAAAGGAAAGGCAGACGCCGCTTTAGCAGCAAGTGTTTTTCATTTTAAAGAAATCGAAATTAAAGCTTTGAAGCAGGAAATTAAGAAAAATGGAATTGAAGTAAGGCTTTAAAAAAGAAGCAAGAAGAAAGAGAAGATTCAATCTAAAAAAATAATGAGAATTCAGAGAATTTAAAATCTAAAATCTGAATTCTAAAATCTAAAATAAAGATGAACATAGATATTAAAAGCTCACACGGATTAATTCCGGCTATCATTCAGGATTCAGAAACAAAAAATGTTTTGATGCTGGGTTATATGAACGAAGAATCGCTTCAAAAAACAATAGAAACGCAAAAAGTAACTTTCTTCAGTCGTTCCAAACAAAGACTTTGGACAAAAGGCGAGGAGAGTGGCAACTTTTTAAATTTGGTAAGCATCAAAAATGATTGCGATGGCGATACACTTTTGATTCAGGCAAAACCTGTTGGACCAACTTGTCACACTGGTGCCGATACTTGCTGGCAGGAACCAAATGATGTAAATTATGGTTTTATTTCTCACTTAGAAAACACCATCAAAACACGCAGAGAAAATGCTGATTCGGAGAAAAGTTATGTCGCTTCTCTATTCGAAAAAGGAATCAATAAAATTGCTCAAAAAGTAGGAGAAGAAGCGGTAGAAGTGGTAATTGAAGCAAAGGATAATAATGATGATTTATTTCTTAGCGAAAGCGCCGATTTACTATTTCATTATTTAATTTTGTTGCAGGCAAAAGGTTATCAACTAAATGATGTTGTTGAAGTTTTGAAGAAGCGTCAAAAGTAATATTTAGAACAAGTCTTGTCATTTCGACCGAAGGGAGAAATCGCACTAGAAACTCCGCAAAGTATATCTCCAATCTTTGTCGATTAACTGGTGTGATTTCTCCCTTCGATCGAAATGACAGAAAAAATGTATTATTTTAGTATTAAATAATATTGATATGAGATTAGTTGTATGCTTGCTTTTATTTTTAGTTTCGACTTTAAACTATGGTTTTAAGAAAAATGTTACCCCATATTCAATAGTTATTTCTAAAGCTGTTTTAATAGTTGATGGAACTATCTCTAAGGTCTCAAAAAACGAATATCAATTTACAATAACTGAATTTGTTAAAGGAAAATCAAACTCAAAAATAAATGTCGTTATTTGGGAAGAATGGTTATGTGATCCTAGAATTAAAGAATTAAAAAAAGGACGGAGACTAATTTTGTTTTTAGAAAAACTGCCAAATGGTAGTTTTTATCCAGTTAATGAAAGTACTGGAGAATTGTATGTAGATGATAATTCTTTTCCAAATATATTTCTCCCTAAGGATTTTTCAAATCCGATAGTTTTAAAGAAAGGTATTGCTATGTTTCTAGAAATCTATACATTTTATGGAAATTTTAATGGTAGATTTTATCAAAATATACATTTTGTACGCAATAAATCTATTTTTGAAGTTTATAAAATAGCCAAAACTAATACAGCTTTTAAGTTTTTAGCTGACGATGTAGAGTATTATAAGCCAAGTGAAGTACAGCAATTTTTCTAGTAGATAAGTTAATTATTCCAAAAACTCAAAAACAGCAAATTCTTCCGGCTGATGAAAGCCGAATTTTAAACTCTTATATGCTTGTAAAGCTTGATATTCAATCGTTTCTCCATAATCAATTCTAAAGGCATTTGCTTTCCATTTTGTACCTGTTTTTGGTTTAGAAAAATTAGCATTTTTAATTTTTTCTAAACTTGCGAAGGGAATTTTAATTTCCACAGTATATCCATCTAAATTGATATTACTAACGGTTTCCATTCCGTTAATATTAAAGCCTGTTTCTGTTTTCCATCCTCCGCATTCAGGCGAAATACACCTCAAAAGTAAATCATAATTGGTTGAAAAAGCATTTACTCCAATCTCAACATAATTTTGTCCGTCTCCATCAGGATCTATAAAAATTTCCACTAAATCGTCTGTGTAAAAGATTTGTGCATCTTTGGTTTGCGGTTTTCCAATGATATCTGAATCGGTGCAATTATATGCGATATACAGATTTTCATCATTCCATAAAAAAGAAACATAAGTATTTTGCAAAGCCTTTTCTCCTGAATTGTGAATGACAAAAGGCCCTAAAAAAGGCTTGTCCCAGTCCGATAAATTTCCATCAATTCTTATTGGATTATTGGTTTTATATACAGGAATATTTTGTGAATAGGCAACTATGGAAAACATTATTATTAAAAAGAAAACTAGTGTCTTTAATCTCATACTTATGAAATCTAAAATTTTAAAAGCACTAAAATAGAGAAGAATAATGAATTTGAACGTTGTTAGTTACTATTGAAAGTATAATTTTCTAAAAAACTTGATTCGAATGTTTACATTTGTTGAAGATTAAGCTGGTTTAATTGCCTTATTATTTCAAATTTATAAATAATGAAAAAATACTTCGGTGGCGTAGTTTTCGCCTTTTTGATTGGTTTCAATGCCAATGCTCAGGGACTTTTGAATAAGTCAGAAACGGTTTTTACACATCAGGACACTTTGCGCGGAAGCATTACAAAAGAAAGAGCTTGGTGGGATTTAAAATATTATCATTTGAATGTAAAAGTAAATCCTTCTGAAAAATCAATTTCCGGTTCTAATACAGTTCGTTATACTGTTTTAACAGAAAATAACAGAATGCAAATTGATTTGCAACAACCAATGAACATTACAAAAGTAACTCAAAACGGAAAAGAGCTAAAGTTTGAAAGAGATGGAAATGCTTTCTTCATTACTTTGAATGAAAAACAGAAAGTGGGCGACACTAAAGAAATTATAATTTCATATAGTGGAAAACCAAAAGAAGCTGTAAAAGCACCATGGGATGGGGGATTTTCTTGGAAAAAAGATAAAAATGGAAAAGATTTTATCGCAACATCTTGTCAGGGTTTAGGCGCGAGTGTTTGGTGGCCTTGTAAAGATCATATGTATGATGAAGTTGAAAATATGTTAATTAGTGTGAATGTTCCCGGAGATTTGACAGAAGTTTCAAATGGAAGATTGCAAAGTGTCAAAAAGGAAAAAGACGGAACTAAAACCTTCAATTGGTATGTTTCAAACCCAATTAATAATTACGGCGTAAATATCAACATTGGAGATTATGTGAATTTCTCTGAAGTATTTAAAGGAGAAAAAGGCAACTTGGATTGTAATTATTATGTATTGAGAGATAATTTAGCTTTAGCTAAAGAACATTTTAAAGATGCTCCAAAGATGCTGAAAGCTTTTGAAAATTGGTTTGGGCCATATCCGTTTTATGAAGACAGTTATAAATTGGTGGAAGTACCTTATTTAGGTATGGAACACCAAAGTTCTGTTACTTACGGAAATCAGTATAAACAAGGTTACTTAGGAAAAGATTTAAGCGGAACCGGTTGGGGATTGAAATTTGATTTTATAATTATTCATGAGTCTGGTCACGAATGGTTCGCTAACAATATCACGTATAAAGATATTGCTGATATGTGGATTCATGAAAGTTTCACTAATTATTCTGAAAGTCTTTTTCTGGAATATTATTATGGAAAAGAAGCCGGAGCTGAATATGTTATTGGATGCAGACAAAATATCGAAAATGATAAACCCATTATTGGTCATTATGATGTAAATAATGAAGGTTCAGGAGATATGTATCCAAAAGGAGCAAACATGCTTCATACGATTCGTCAGATTATTAATGATGATGCAAAATGGAAATCTATTCTGAGAGGTTTGAACAAAACATTTTACCATCAGACAGTTACTTCAAAACAAATTGAAGATTATATTAATGAACAATCTGGAATTAACTTTAACAGAGTTTATGCTCAGTATTTAACCACTACACAAATTCCGGTTTTGGAATATATGTTTAAAAACGGAACTTTGGGTTACCACTGGACAAACTGCGTTTCTAAGTTTGATATGCCTATAAAAGTTAAAATTAACGGAGTTGAAACTGTACTAAAACCAACTACAGAATGGCAGTCTGTCAAAACAGATAATGAAGACAGAAAATTGGAAGTAGATAAAAACTTCTATGTAACAACTTCTAATATCATAGAATAGATTTTAATTTTTTAAAAAAGTTCTGACGAATGATTCGTAAATTATTTTTAGTATTAATAAGCATAATTTTAATTTCTTGTATTTCAAATACAAAAAAGACAAATGATGTTTTACTAGAGAAGAAAGATTCAGTTGTTGTTCGTCAGGATTTTAAAAAATATTTTGACTCTTGTGGAGTTACAGGTTCAATTGTTATTTATGATAATGTAAAGCATAAATGGATTTTGTCTGATACCGTTGATACGAATGTTCAGACATTGCCAGCTTCTACTTTTAAGATCGTAAATCTTCTCATTGCGCTTGAAACAAAAACAATCAGCAGTGAAAATGATGTCGTAAAATGGGTAGGAACAACAGATACTGTAAAATACGGTTACAGGCCTGAAATCTATCATGATATGACAGTAAAAGAAGCTTTTGAAGTTTCCGCTGGCTGGGTATTTGTAGAATTGGCGAAGAAAATTGGGAGAAAAAATTACGAAAAGTACCTAAAGTTATGTCGATACGGAAATGTCAATCTTTCTCAAAAAGATAGCGACTTTTGGAACTTTGGTGATTTTGCCATTTCGCCTGTTAATCAGATTGAATTTGTAAAAAAGTTATATGAAGAAAAGTTACCTTTCTCCAAAAGAAACATGCAGATTGTAAAAAATGTAATGCTAAGTGAAACAGGTTCTGATTATAAAATTTATTCAAAAACCGGATGGACTCGCGAAAAAGGTTTCAATATCGGCTGGTGGGTAGGTTATATTGAAAAAGAAAATGGAACTTATTTCTTTGCTACGAGACTTTTACAAAATCGAAACAATAATAGAGCTGATTTCGGAAGTTGTCGAAAGGATATCACCAAAAAGTGTTTAAGGAATTGAAAATTACGAGTTTTTAAGAAATTGTTGTTTAATTTTTTTTACATAGTTTGTCATTTCGACTGAAAGGAGAAATTCAAAAAGGTTTAAAAACAATAGTTTTTAAACCTTTTTTATTGGAATTTGGAATTTTAAAAAAATTGGAATTTAAACCTATCGGTTGTTCAGCTTCGCTTTTTCCTTAATAATATCAGCGATTTTTCGGTTTTCAATTTTGCTTTCCAGCCACGAAATGATATCTAAATATAAGAAAGCTCTTTTTTCGTAAGTATTCTTTTCAAGCTCAACAAAACGAGCGTGCATTTTTTTGAATTCTTTCTTAATGTCGGTAGGATAAAAGTTGTTTAAATTTCTAAGGAATTTGATGATTTCTTTCTGGACTTCATGTAAATCATTCATTTTCAGTAAGAATTTGTAGGTGCTTTTCAGATGATTCTCTAAGTAATAATCTTTTCCAAGTTCATAATGTGCAATTAAAGATAACAATCTCGCAAAACACATTAAATCTTCACGCATTGTTAAGTTCTTGTTATTAATAATTTTATCTAAATAATTGATGCATTCGTTGTATTTTTCGATACCAAAATAAATAGAAGCAATTTTATAGAAGAACACCATTTCGTGATGCTCATCAAGATGTTCACTATGAATCTTAAGCTTACTTAAAATCTCTGGAATTAAATATTCGCTTTCCGCGAAAGTACCTGCTAAAATATGCAGATTTAATTTGTTGTTGTAGACATATAGGAAAGATAGTGATGCAAGATTGTCATTTGTTGGAAATTTAGGATCTGCAATCGTTTCTTCCAGAAGATTAAGGTATTTCTTGAAATTAGATTTATATTTTAGCATATAAAGGGATTCTAAGAAATAATGATTTCCTTTTAAAAAGAATACAGGATTCAAATAAATCATGTTCGGATTATCATAGAATAATTGTACCCATTTATAAGCATATTTATAACTAGCCAAGAAATCCTGCACTAGAAAACTTCGCCATAAATTAGCATTGTAAAACCAATATTTTTCGCGGAAACCAAATTTACTTTCATCCAGTTTTGCAATATGTCTGTTGAAATAATCGTCTATATATTTGTATTCGGCATCACTTTTTACATAGCCGGTCTTTAACATGATTCCATATAACTGAAGCGATAAATTTGATAATTTACTGGAAATCGTATTTCGATAGTTTAATTCTTTGGCCTGAACCACCAATTCGTCAGCACGTCCCTGAATACTTCTGGTAATATATTGGGATTCGATTAACTTTTCAAACTCAACAATTTCATACGCCATATATTTTTCATCATTTTCAAGCGCCTGTTGTTTGGTTTTGTCTAAAATTTTCAAACTCTGTTTGTATAATCCTTTGTTATAAAGAATAACAGCAAAATCCATCTGTTCGCGAAGTTGGTAACGAATATTCTGGCTGGGAATATTCAATCTTATACTAACCAAAATTTGCTTGTATAAGTATGATTTTAAGTTTGATAACTGTACTTTCTGAATGACACCACTTTTTAGAATGAGTTTTTCATCATAAACTTCAGATTTATCGAGAATATTGAATAATTCGATAAATTTTGTGTTTGAACTCGTCTCTAATCGGCTTGCAAAAATTTTAAACTGTCTTTTTTCTGATTTCGAAAGTGATTTGATTAAAACAAATAAGAAATCTTTTTGATGGTTAGCCATTGTAAAAAATAATAATGTAACTTGTTGAAAATAAATTAGTTAATTAGATATAAAACGTTTTATGAGCAGTATAATTTCATGAAAACGAATTTCGTACTGCGATAGTACAATATATATTTGTTATCAAGATGTGAAATTACATTAAATTAATGAATATGAATAGAGAGAAAGTTCAAATTTTTGACACCACTTTGCGAGATGGTGAACAAGTTCCAGGATGTAAGTTAGATACTAAGCAAAAATTAGTTATCGCAGAACGACTAGACAAAATGGGAGTTGATATCATCGAAGCAGGTTTTCCTGTGTCAAGTCCGGGCGATTTTTTATCGGTCTCTGAGATTTGTAAAATTGTAGAAAATGCAACCGTCTGCGGACTAACAAGAGCCGTAAAAAACGATATTGATGTTGCTGCAGCTGCTTTAAAGCATGCTAAGAAACCTAGAATCCATACTGGAATCGGAACTTCGGAATCTCATATACTCCACAAATTGCAAACTACTCCGGAAGATATTATTGCAAGAGCAAAATATGCAGTATCTCACGCTAAATCTTATGTAGAAGATGTAGAATTCTATGCAGAAGATGCAGGTAGAACAGATAATGCATTTTTAGCTAAAGTTTGTGAAGAAGTTATTAAATCTGGAGCTACAGTATTAAATATTCCTGATACTACAGGATATTGCCTTCCAGAAGAGTATGGTGCAAAAATTAAATACTTAAAAGAAAACGTAAAAGGAATTGAAAACGTAATCCTTTCATGTCACTGTCATAACGATTTAGGAATGGCAACTGCTAACTCAATTGCAGGAGCTATCAATGGAGCGAGACAAATAGAATGTACTATTAATGGTATTGGTGAAAGAGCTGGAAATACTGCACTTGAAGAAGTAGTAATGATTTTCAAACAACATCCTTACTTAAATTTAGATACAAACATTAATACTAGAGAATTAAACGAAATGAGCCGTTTAGTTTCTGAAAGTATGGGAATGATTGTACAGCCAAATAAAGCAATTGTAGGTGCTAATGCTTTTGCACACAGTTCTGGAATCCACCAAGATGGTGTCATCAAAAACAGAGCAACTTACGAGATCATGGATCCGCTTGAAGTGGGTGTAAACGAATCCTCAATTATTTTGACTGCAAGAAGCGGAAGAGCTGCTTTGGCTTACAGAGCTAAAAAAGTAGGTTATGAGCTTACAAAAACACAATTAGACATTGTATATATTGAGTTTTTGAAATTCGCAGATATCAAAAAAGAAGTAGTAGATGCTGATATTCATCAAATCATTGAAGCTTCTAAAATTGAAGGAGAATTAATTAGAAGCTAATTAACAAGAAATAGGAACAATATTAGGATTTAAATACATAAAGAACGAGACGTTATGAATTTGAAAATTGCAGTTTTGCCGGGAGACGGAATTGGACCTGAGGTTATTTTACAAGCAAAAAAAGCGTTATATGCTATTGCTGAAGTTTACAATCATGAATTTGTTTTTGAAGATGCGCTCATGGGAGCAGTTGCAATTGATAAAACAGGAAACCCATTGCCAGAACAAACACTTAATCTTTGTTTGAACACAGATGCAGTTTTGCTTGGCGCTATTGGTGATCCAAAATATGATAACAATCCAAATGCCAAGGTTCGTCCAGAGCAAGGATTATTAAAGCTTCGTAAAGAATTGGGGCTGTTTGCTAACATTCGTCCAATTAAACCTTACAAAGCGTTAATTGAAGCTTCTCCTCTAAAGAGAGAAATTATTGAGGGAGCTGATTTTACAATTTTCAGAGAATTAACAGGTGGTGCTTATTTTGGTGCAAAAACACTGAATGATGAAGGAACACATGCTTCAGATTTATGTGAATATACAGAAGAAGAAATTACCAGAATTGCACATTTGGCTTTCAAATCGGCACAAAAACGTCGCAAAAAGCTAACAATGGTTGATAAAGCAAATGTTTTGGAAACTTCAAGATTGTGGAGAAAAGTAGTTCAGAAAGTGAGCGAGAGTTATCCAGATGTTAAACTTGATTTTTTATTTGTAGACAATGCGGCAATGCAGTTGATTTTGAATCCGAAACAATTTGATGTGATTTTGACTGAAAATTTGTTCGGAGATATTTTATCTGATGAAGCTAGTGTAATTACAGGATCTATTGGTTTACTGCCATCGGTATCTTTAGGAGAAAAAAATGCTTTGTTTGAACCAATTCACGGATCATATCCGCAGGCAAAAGGAAAAAATATCGCCAATCCGATTGCTTCTATTTTGGCGGCCGCACTTTTGTTAGAGCATTTTGGATTAACTAAAGAAGCTAATGTAATCTATAAAGCAGTAGAAAAAGCAATTGAATACAAAGTAGTTACAGTTGATTTAAAACCAGATTCAAAATTTGGGACAAATGAAGTAGGGGAGTTTGTTTCAAATTTTATTTTCAGCAAAGACGATTTGCTATATTTTAATAATGACAATGTTAGTATTGGACAATCTACAATTGTTTAATATTTTTTGTTAAAAAGTGAAGATAATCACAAGAAGTGTTTGAAATGTTGAGATTATATTTTTTTAGTTCCTTAAGTTTATTTACTTTTGTGTCACTAAAAAAGAAAAGATGCAAATCTCAATTATTATTACTTCTGTCGTTGTTGTCAATGTGATTCACACATCTGCATCGGGAATGTTATAAATATAATTGAAAAACTATATTACAAACCTTCCAAATACTGGAAGGTTTTTTTTTGAATAAAAAATTAAAAAAAAATAAAACTATAATGGAATTAAATAAGTACAGCAAGACCATCACTCAAGATCAAACACAGCCTGCGGCGCAAGCGATGTTGTACGGAATTGGTTTAACTGAAGAAGATTTGAAAAAAGCACAAGTAGGTATTGTGAGTATGGGTTACGATGGTAACACTTGCAACATGCACTTGAATGATTTAGCAAAAGATGTTAAAAAAGGTGTTTGGGATGCAGATCTTGTCGGACTTATTTTTAATACCATTGGAGTTAGTGATGGAATTTCAAACGGAACAGAAGGAATGCGTTATTCTTTAGTTTCTCGTGATGTAATTGCAGATTCTATTGAAACAGTAGCAGGAGCACAATGGTACGATGGTATTATTGCAATTCCTGGTTGTGATAAAAATATGCCTGGAGCATTAATTGCAATGGGTAGATTAAACCGTCCGTCAATGATGGTTTATGGAGGATCTATTCATTCTGGTAAGTGGAAAGGAGAATCTTTAAATATCGTTTCTGCTTTTGAAGCTTTAGGAAAAAAAGTTAAAGGCGAAATTACTCCAGAAGATTTTAAAGGTGTTATTCAAAATGCTTGCCCAGGAGCTGGAGCTTGTGGTGGTATGTATACTGCAAACACGATGTCTTCTGCAATTGAAGCATTAGGTATGAGTATGCCATATAGTTCTTCAAATCCTGCTTTAAGTCAGGAAAAAAGAGATGAATGTGTTGCTGCTGGAGCTGCAATGAGAATTTTATTAGAAAAAGATATCAAGCCAAGAGACATTATGACTCGCAAAGCTTTCGAAAATGCTATTACGATTGTAGCAGTATTAGGAGGTTCTACAAATGCCGTTATGCACTTAATCGCAATGGCGCATTCAGTTGGCATTACAATCACTTTGGATGATTTTCAAGCAATTAATGACAGAACTCCTGTTCTTGCTGATATGAAACCAAGTGGTAAATATATGATGGAAGATATTCATGAAGTGGGAGGTATTCCTTCAGTTATGAAATATCTATTAAAAGTGGGACTTATCCACGGTGACTGTTTGACTGTGACAGGAAAAACAGTTGCTGAAAACTTAGCTTCTACTCCAGATCTACAAGATGGACAAGAAGTAATTCACGAAATTCAAAAAGCATTAAAACCAACGGGGAATATTCAAGTATTATACGGAAACCTTGCTTCTGAAGGAGCTGTTGCAAAAATCAGTGGAAAAGAAGGGGAATATTTCGAAGGTCCAGCTGTAGTATTTGAAGGTGAATTTGAAGTAATTCCAGGTCTTCAGGCTGGGAAAATTAAACCAGGTAATGTAGTCGTCATCAGGTATTGCGGACCAAAAGGTGGTCCAGGGATGCCTGAAATGCTGAAGCCTACATCTGCGATTATTGGTGCTGGATTAGGAAGCAGCTGTGCTCTAATTACAGACGGTAGGTTCTCTGGAGGTTCGCATGGCTTTGTCGTAGGACACGTTACACCAGAGGCTTATGATGGTGGTGGTATTGCACTGGTAAAAGATGGAGATATAATCGCTATCGATGCTGTGAAAAATACGATTGACCTCAAAATATCTGAAGAGGAATTTGCAGCAAGAAAAGCAAGCTGGGTTCAGCCGCCTTTAAAAGTGCAAAGAGGAGTTTTACTTAAATATGCAAGATCGGTTTCCAGTGCTTCAACTGGCTGTGTAACCGATAATTAATTTTAAAATAACAATATCAAAAAGCAAATTTCAACATCAATTAAAATTTAAAATTGATTTTTGACATTGAAATTGAAGTTTGATTTTTGAAAAACTATATACTATGAAAATATCAGGGGCAGAAGCCGTTATAAGATGTTTGTTAGAAGAAGGTGTAGACTTGATTTATGGTTATCCAGGGGGTGCCATAATGCCGGTTTACGATGAATTATATAAATTTCAAGATCAGTTACACCACGTTTTAGTGCGTCACGAACAAGGTGCTACACATGCTGCTCAAGGTTATGCCAGAGCTACAGGAAAAGTAGGGGTGGCAATTGCTACTTCGGGACCAGGAGCAACTAATTTAGTTACAGGTATTGCTGATGCGCAAATCGACTCAACTCCAATGGTTTGTATTACAGGACAAGTTGGAAGACATTTATTAGGTTCTGATGCATTTCAGGAAACGGATATTATCGGAATTTCAACACCAGTTACAAAATGGAATTTCCAAGTAACTGAAGCTTCTCAGATTCCAGAAATTATGGCGAAAGCCTTTTATATTGCTCGTTCTGGCCGTCCAGGTCCAGTATTGGTAGATATTACTAAAAATGCTCAGTTTGATGAGTTTGAATTTAGTTATGAAAAATGTACTGGAATCAGAAGTTATACTCCAGTTCCAAAATTAAATTTAGATAAAGTTGCCGAAGCCGCAGCTTTAATTAACAGTGCTAAAAAACCGCTTATTGTTTTCGGACAAGGAATTATTTTAGGTCAGGCTGAAGCAGAATTCAAAGCTTTGGTTGAAAAATCTGGAATTCCTGCGGCATGGACCATTTTAGGGTTGTCAGCTTTACCAACAGATCATCCATTAAATGTTGGTATGCTTGGAATGCATGGGAATTATGCACCAAACTTATTAACTAATGAATGCGATGTTTTAATCGCTTTCGGAATGCGTTTTGACGACCGTGTTACGGGTAATCTAAATACTTATGCAAAGCAGGCAAAAGTAGTTCACTTTGAAATTGATCCAGCGGAAATCGATAAAAACGTTAAAACAGAAATCGCTGTTTTGGGAGATGTAAAAGAATCTTTAGCTGCTTTATTACCATTGATTGATGCTAAATCGCATGATTTATGGCACAATGAATTCAAAGCATTAAAAGAGGTTGAATTTAATTCTGTTATTAGAGAAGAATTAAACCCAACAAACGGCAAAGGAATTTCGATGGGTGAAACTGTCGAAATGATTAACAAACATTCAAAAGGTGATGCAATTATTGTTACTGATGTAGGTCAGCACCAAATGTTTGCCTGCCGTTATGCAAAATTCAATTCAACCAAAAGTAATATCACTTCTGGTGGATTAGGAACAATGGGATTTGCTTTACCAGCTGCAATTGGAGCAAAGATGGGAAAACCAGAACGCGAAGTAGTTGCGATTATTGGTGATGGAGGTTTCCAAATGACAATTCAGGAATTGGGTACGATTTTCCAAACTCAGGTTCCAGTGAAGATTGTTATTTTAAATAATGAATTTTTAGGAATGGTACGTCAATGGCAGGAATTGTTCTTTGATAACCGATATGCTTCAACAAAAATGATTAATCCGAATTTTGTTGCGATTGCAGAAGGCTACCATATTAAATCTAAAAAAGTAACACAGCGTGAAGATTTAGACGAAGCAGTTGCAGAAATGCTCGCTTCAAAAGATTCTTACTTCTTAGAAGTCATGGTAGAAAAGGAAAACAATGTTTTCCCTATGATTCCAACAGGAGCATGTGTTTCGGAAATTAGATTAAGCTAGAAAGAGAAGTTTCAAGTTTAAGGTTAAAAGTTTCAAGTTAAGATTGGAATGGGAAACCTAAAACAAAACAAACTTTAAACAAAAATTACATGGAAGATAAAACATTTACCATATCGGTATACTCAGAAAATAACGTGGGATTGTTGAATAGAATATCAGGAATATTCTTAAAGCGTCACATTAACATATTAAGTCTAAATGTTTCCGAATCAGAAATAGAGAATGTTTCTAGATTTATTATTGTAGTGAATACTACAGAGAAATGGGTTCAGAATATTGTAGGACAAATTGAAAAACAAATTGAAGTAATAAAAGCATTTTATCATACAGATGAAGAGACAATTTTCTTAGAAAATGCCTTATTTAAAATCGCTTCAAGTTTGTTGTTTGATGAGAAACAAATTCAGAATATCATTAAAGAGAGCCAAGCTACGATTGTAACGGTATCTCGTGATTTCTTCGTGATTTCGAAATCAGGAAGACGTTCTGAAATTGAAGAACTATATGCAAAATTCAAACCATACGGAATTATGCAGTTTGTACGTTCGGGAAGAATTTCGGTTTCTAAACAAAAAATGGAAATTTCAACTTTGTTAGAATCGTTCAAATAAAATTATTATTAACTATAAATTAATCAATTATAAAATTTCATTTCATTAAATATTAAAACAAAAATGGCAAATTATTTCAATACATTACCACTTAGATTACAATTAGAACAATTAGGGGTTTGCGAATTTATGGAGCAATCAGAATTTGCAGACGGAATTGCAGCATTAGCTGGAAAAAAAGTTGTAATTGTGGGTTGTGGAGCACAAGGTTTGAATCAAGGATTAAATATGAGAGATTCTGGTTTGGATATTTCTTATGCATTACGTGCAGATGCAATAGCTGAAAAAAGAGCTTCTTATAAAAATGCGACTGAAAATGGTTTCAATGTAGGAACTTATGAAGAATTGATTCCAACTGCAGACTTAGTTTGTAATCTTACACCAGATAAACAACATACAGCTGTGGTAACTGCTATTATGCCATTAATGAAAAAAGATTCTACTTTATCTTATTCTCACGGTTTCAACATTGTAGAAGAAGGAATGCAGATTCGTAAAGACATCACTGTAATTATGTGTGCTCCTAAATGTCCTGGTTCTGAGGTACGCGAAGAGTATAAGAGAGGATTTGGAGTTCCAACACTTATCGCTGTTCACCCAGAAAACGATCCAAACGGAGTAGGTTTAGATCAAGCAAAAGCTTATGCTGTAGCAACTGGAGGTCACAGAGCAGGGGTTCTAAGATCATCTTTCGTAGCTGAAGTAAAATCAGATTTAATGGGTGAGCAAACTATTCTTTGTGGATTGTTGCAAACAGGATCTATTTTATGTTTCGATAAAATGATTGAAAAAGGAATTGATGCTGCTTATGCTTCAAAATTAATTCAGTACGGATGGGAAACTATTACTGAAGCTTTGAAACACGGTGGTATTACAAATATGATGGATCGTTTAAACAATCCTTCAAAAATTGAAGCTTACGAATTAGCTGAAGAATTAAAAGACATCATGCGTCCATTATTCCAAAAACATCAAGACGATATCATTTCTGGAGAATTCTCTAGAACTATGATGATTGACTGGGCTAATGATGATGTTAACTTATTAAAATGGAGAGCTGCAACAGGAGAAACTAACTTCGAAAAAACAGCTCCACAAGAAGCTCCAATTTCTGAGCAAGAATATTTTGACAATGGAGTATTAATGATTGCAATGGTAAAAGCTGGTGTTGAATTGGCTTTCGAAACTATGACAGAAGCTGGTATCATCGAAGAATCTGCTTACTATGAGTCATTACACGAATTACCATTAATTGCAAATACAATTGCGAGAAAGAAATTATTTGAAATGAACCGTGTAATTTCTGATACTGCAGAATACGGATGTTATTTGTTTGATCATGCATGCAAGCCATTATTGACTGAATTCATGAAAAAAGTAGATACTAATATCATCGGAAAACCGTTTTCAACTTCAAATGCCGTTGATAACGCAGTATTAATTGCTGTAAATAGAGAAATCCGCCAGCATCCTATTGAAGAAGTAGGAGCTTGGTTGAGAGAATCTATGACAGCAATGAAGAAAATTGGATAATTAAAAAATTGGGAATTCCCGCAGAATCGGATTTTGCGGGATTTGCACTGTATCAATGATTTGTAATATTTTGAATTAGTAAGCACTTATTAAAGAGAATAGATATAGATGCATATTGCATTCACTTAACTGCCGTGAGAGTGAGTTAAGTGAAGCTAATCCCTTATATTGGGGTATATTTGAAAAAATGTACTTGTTGAAATTTCTGTTTTAATTAATAATGATGCTGCTATTTTCAAAGTAGAGAAAAGTATTGTAAAGCAGTTTACAAGATTAATTGTTATTGAAATTTGTTAAATTAAAAAAGGCGTAATATCTATTTATTATGCCTTTTTTGCCTTTCTATTTTGGTTTAAAAAGTAAAATTTTAATTCAAATGCAAATAATTGTCATATTTTATTAAAGAAATGTTTTTTTTTGGTAAAATTTATGAATTAAATTGTTTTAAGAATACATTCAGATTTAATACATTTATAAAAAAATTCAACAACAAAGATGAGCTATTACAAAATTGAAAATTTAGAACAATATTTCAAGCATTACAATAAGTCAATAAGAGAGCCAAGAAAATTTTGGGGAAAAATAGCAGAAGAAAACTTCACATGGTACCAGCAATGGGAAAAAGTAGTTGATTTTAATATGGCTGAAGCTGAAGTAAAATGGTTTACAGAAGCTAAAGTTAACATTACCAAAAACTGTATCGACAGACATTTAAGCAAAAGAGGAGATAAAACGGCTATTATTTTTGAACCAAATGATCCTTCTGAAGAAGCTTTACATATAACGTATAACGAATTATACGAAAGAGTATCAAAAATGGCAAACGTTCTTCGCGAGCAAGGTGTTCGTAAAGGAGACAGAGTTTGTATTTATTTACCAATGATTCCTGAGTTAGCAGTTTCTGTGTTAGCCTGTGCAAGAATTGGAGCTATACATTCAGTTGTTTTTGCTGGATTTTCTGCTTCTGCAGTTTCAGCCAGAATTATTGACTGCGAATGTAAAATGGTAATTACTTCAGATGGTGGGTATAGAGGTAACAAAACAATTGATTTAAAAGGAATTGTTGATGAAGCTTTAGAGACTTGTCCATCTGTAACAAAAGTTTTAGTGGCTAAAAGAACTAATACTGATGTAAAAATGAAAGAAGGCCGCGATATTTGGTTACAGCCATTATTAGACGCAGCTCTTGATAACAGTGTTGCTGAAATTATGGATGCTGAAGATCCATTGTTTATCTTATATACTTCAGGATCTACAGGAAAGCCAAAAGGAATGGTACATACTACCGCTGGTTACATGGTGTACACAGCTTATACTTTTAAAAATGTTTTCAGTTACGAAGAAAATGATATTTTCTGGTGTACAGCAGATATCGGATGGATTACAGGACATTCTTATATTCTTTATGGCCCGTTATTAAATGGTGCTACTACTGTAATTTTTGAAGGAGTTCCATCTTATCCAGATTTCAGCCGTTTCTGGGATATTATCGAAAAACATAAAATCACACAATTTTATACAGCACCGACGGCAATTCGTTCTTTAGCAAAAGAGAGTTTAGATTATATTCAAAAATATCCTCTAAAATCGCTTAAAGTTATTGGATCTGTTGGAGAACCAATCAACGAAGAAGCTTGGCACTGGTTTAATGACCACGTTGGAGATAAGAGATGTCCAGTTGTAGATACTTGGTGGCAGACAGAAACAGGTGGAATTATGATTTCTCCTATTGCTTTTGTTACGCCTACAAAACCTACTTACGCTACATTGCCATTGCCTGGAATTCAACCTGTTTTAATGGATGAAAAACGTAATGAAATTGAAGGTAATCAAGTAGTTGGAAGTTTGTGTATTAAATTTCCTTGGCCTGGAATCGCTAGAACAATTTGGGGTAATCACGATCGTTATAAAGAAACTTATTTCTCTGCTTTCCCTGGAAAATACTTTACAGGTGACGGAGCTTTAAGAGATGAAGTTGGTTACTACAGAATTACAGGTAGAGTAGATGATGTTGTAATTGTTTCTGGACACAACCTAGGAACCGCTCCAATTGAAGATGCAATCAATGAACATCCAGCTGTAGCTGAATCTGCAATTGTTGGATTCCCTCATGATATTAAAGGAAATGCACTTTATGGATATGTTATTTTGAAAGAAACTGGAGAAGTTAGAAATAAAGAGAATCTATCTAAAGAGATTAACCAATATATTGCAGATCACATTGGACCGATTGCAAAACTAGATAAAATTCAGTTTGTTTCTGGTCTGCCAAAAACTCGTTCTGGAAAAATTATGCGTAGAATTTTACGTAAAATAGCTGAAGGAGATTTCTCTAACTTTGGAGATACTTCAACTTTATTGAATCCAGAAGTTGTAGAACAAATTATGAAAGAAAGAATTTCTTAATTAAAAATAATACTGAAAAAAAGCCTCTTAATTACTTAAGAGGCTTTTTCGTTTTTAATGTTTATTACTGTACAGTTTTTAGATTGACATCTTTAACAAAAATAAGAGGTTGCATATTGCTTAAGTTAATGAGTGATAAAATACCATTATTATTTTCGTTTATTCCATTTATTTTAAAACAGTATTCATCACCGTCTTTGTCTCTTAAAGTTATAAATTCTTTATTATCGTCTGAATAATTTTGACAGCTGTGTGAAATACTGTATTTATACATTACCTTCATTATGTCATTGTTGTAATTATAAGCTTTTCCATCTTGAGTGAAAGTCCATTTTACACTTCGGTTTGTATTAGAATACCAGTTTCCCAAAATGCGTTTTGATGATGGATCTTGATTTTGCGCAAAAATTGTTGAAGCAAAAAGAAATAGGGATAGTATAAATAATAACTTTTTCATGAATTTATAATTTAAAATAGGATTACAAATCTATGCAGAATAGAAAAAAAATGATTCTTTCGAAGCTATAAAAGTAATAGAATATGTTTTTTATTCAATAAAAAGCCTCTTAATAATTAAGAGGCTTTTCTTGTTTACTATATTGATTGGAATTTCAAAGATTTTACTTAATTCCTAATCTAGATTTTAGTTTTAAAAATAAGAGCCCAATTCTGTAAGCATCTTCAGAAGAAGAATTTCGGTCACTTTTAGGGATTTTATAAATTTCGCATAAATCGTCTAAAGAAAACTGTTTGTCATTGATGTCTGTCAGTTTTCTGTACATTACATCAACATCTAATGCTTCATTTTTCAAACGACCGCAATCTAAACGCTCTAGAGCAGCGTTCAACATTTCGACATCAAAATTAATATGATGTCCGACCAGAATTGAATTTCCAATAAAATTTACAAAAGCTTCCAACGCATCAGGTTCTGGCATTTTCATCATTTTACTTTCAATGATAAATTCATTAGAAAGACCGTTGTCTTGAAGATATTTATATTGTAATAAAACAGTTTCAAAACTTTCTTTTATAACAATACTATCATCAATAACAGCAAATGCCCCAAGAGACAATATGACATCTTTATCCGGATTTAAACCAGATGTTTCTGTTGATAAGACAACAAACCTATTTGGTCTAGATTCGAATTTTGTTAAGTAATCCTTCCAGAATTCTGGATAATCTTTATTAATATTTTTAAGCCAGTCTAGCATATTTTATGAGAATTGTGTCAATTGAAATTTACTCTTAATTAGTTCCTCGAGATCTTTCATTGGGGCTAAAGCATTTTTTAATTTCTCTTTATCTGTTTTAGACATTTCTCTTAAATTAATATATTGACCAGAGTCGTCATTTTTTAAACCCTCAACAGTTCTAAATTTAGAAAGTGTTAGAAAAGCTTCAGCACAGCTTAAATAAATTTCAGCATTTTTAGAATCTGTTATTGCTAACTGCTTGAATCTTAAATAGGTGTTTTGTATTCCTTTTATATTTGCATTCAAAATTAATAAACGTGCGCCATCTATCAAAGGCATTAAGGCACGAGTTTTAATATCAAATTTCCCTTTATGAGGACCTTCTTCTTCGATAATGAATTTCTTGAAGAAACTTAATGGTGAATTTCTTTTTAAAGCATCATTTCCTAAGAAATCAAAGAACAAAGTGTTATTTACAGCATTCTTGAAAATCACATTTTCGATGGCTTCTTCAATTTTCGGTTCACCAAAAACAATTTCATAGTCAAAGAAAATACTGCTCAAATCATTACTGTTTTCACCTGGAGTATTCATCCAGCTGTTATATTGTTTTGTCCAGTCACTCAATGATTTACACCAAAGCATATTGCTTCCCATGTGTCCATTTGGACAATATTCGTAGCCCACTTTTTCAAGGATAGAAGTAGTTCTTTTAGCTAATCTTAAGAAATAATCTTTTACTTCTCTGTATTTTTCAGGAGTAACATCTTCAAAAATCAAAATACTATCTTGGTCTGTTAGCAAAAGTTGTTCCTTACGCCCTTGACTACCAATGCTTAACCATGCGAAACGTGCAGGAGGGGAGCCCAAATCTAAAATAGAAAGCTCTACGGCACGTTTGATAATAGCCAGGTTGATTTCGCTTGCAATATTGCTGACATGTGAAATCGGAATATTTTTCTGAATTGAATTCTGAATCAAATCAGACAAGCGATCGCGAATTTGTTTTAAATCTTTCGGAAGCTGAGAACGCTTGATTTCTTTAATTAAAACTCCTGGGTTACTAGCTTGAGCTACAATAAGATCGTGCTCAGAAATAATTCCTTTTACAACAGATTTACTAGTACCGTCTTTTGTAACACATAGGTGAGTTACATTATGTTTCAACATCAATAATTGTGCTTCTGCCAAAGAAACGTTTTCTAAAACAGTTACAACTGGAGAAGACATAATTTTGTCTATAGTTTCCGTAATTGGGTAACGTCCAGTCGCAATTTTAGAAGACAAATCGGCATTTGTTACAATACCAATCGGGTGATTTTTTTCACAGATTATAATATTATCAACCATTGCTTCAGTCATCAAAATTGCCACATCTTTTACAATATGACTGGCCTGAGTAGTTAGCGGCGAATTATTATAGTTAAGCGATTGAATGTATTGCATTTCAGATTGCTGATCGATATAATCAACATCAGAAATAAGCTTGCCGTTAGAACTTACGCTGTCTTTTGTATGGCGTGAATTGACTGCAAAACTCTCTAACAAGAAGTTTAAAACATCTGAATTATTGGCCACAAAAGGTCTAAAAACAGCGATTGGAATGGCATATATAATGCTTTCTTCGCGTGCTTTAGCCGTCATCATGTAGTTATTTTTGGCAAAAAACGGACGTAAACCAAAAATATCGCCCTCATGGCATTTGTTTATAATAGTTTCCTCAGCGTCGGCAATTGTTGTAAGATTGATTACACCAGAAGCTACGACATAAAAACTATCATGAAGTGGATCATTATTTTGAAATAAGACCGCATGTTTTTCTAAATTAATGACACGAATATTGGTAGCAATATCCGATAATTCCTGAAAAGTTAAATTATCAAAAGGTTTGTATTCCTTCAAAAAATCAGCAATATGCTCAGCAACTGTATTCATACGTTTTTGATAAAATTTTAAAGTATCTAATGTAAAAATACTAAAATAAACTCTTACAATGAAAGCATCTTGATGAGAATCTAGTATATTTTAAAGAAATGTTAAGAATTACTGATAATAAGGCGTTAAAAGGTTTTTTTTGGATTAAAAAACTTCAAATCATTTGCACTAAAATATTTGAATGAATGCGATTATGAGAATTGAATAAAATGGAATTTATTTTATTATTTTTCAAATATGCGATTCTGAATAATTGATTTAATAGGTTCATCAAGTAAATTTTAGAAACCAAATTTCTCAGAATTGCTTAAAATCATTTTTTATCTGAATATTCATAAATCTACTTAAGAAAATCAAATTTATGAGAATCGCTTAAAACTGAATTTATTTTAATTTTTCTGAAATATTGGATTCTCATAGATGTGCCAAATCTTCATTTTTTTAAGCCAGTTAGACAATCTGCCAATTAAATTTGAAATTGAGATTTTATGAGAATGCTATAAAATAAAATTTTTAAATAAAATTTTCAATTATTGAATTCTCGTAGATTGAATTTTGGAAGATAATTAGAAGGTAGAATGATAAGACCGGTTGAATATTAAAATATAGCGATATGAAAGAGTGTGTAAAATCTTAAATTTTCTATTTTACATAATATAAATTATAGGTCAAAAAGAACACACCATAAAATAGGTGCTATTCGTATAATTTATTCAAAATAACTTCTTTAGGAACCAAATCAGCGCCACCGCGTTTTGTGAATTGTAAAACATTTTGATTTGTCATTAAAACTGCGCTTGATGAAATTCCGTCTTTGTCTTTCAGTTTAATCTGTGCTTTGTCATTATTTGGATATACATATCCAGTAACATCCAAAACCCCAGAATTTAATTCTTTGCGTTCACTCGTAATTTCTGCCGTGCCGACAATTGCATAATTTGACTGAGCAATTGTAATTTTGAAAATATAATCTTTTTTACAGTCTTTGCAATTCTCATTGCTCCAAGTTCCAGAAAATCTGTTGCTTTGTGAGAATGATTTTAGAGAGATCAAAAATGCGATAAAAAGAATTTTTTTCATTGTAAACGGTTTTATTAGAAAATCAGGATCAAATATAAACCAAAAAAGCATCACTATATTGTGATGCTTTTTGTTGGCTGAAAAAAAATTACAATTTTTTCAAGTAAACCGATTTTCCGTTTAAGGAAACATCAATCTGGTTTGTTTTCTCGTTAAAAGTTGTTCTTAGTGCATTTCCATTAAATATGGTAACATCACCGTACACGTGACCGGTTTCATTTGATACATAATCAAATTTAACTTTTTTGTTGTCTGGTTCAATGCCTAATTTATAACTTGAAAATTTAGTTCCTCTTAAATCAAAATCTTGTTGTGAATCGATAATGTTTCCGTCGGCGTAAAAATTAGTAACAGATTTACTCAATGTAATATCAGGATAATACTGATTTACTTTTTTTAGAAGTTCATATTGCGCCGTGCTTGCATCTTCTTGTTTTGACGTAATCGTTTGGGCAAATGAAATTGATGTGCATAAAACTGCTACTAGTAAAAGGTACTTTTTCATAATTTTTAATTTAAAGATTAATAAATGGTTATACCAAATTATACTGGCAATGACTTTAATTTATTGTTATAAACTCAATGAAGTTCTATAACAAGTTACGAAATCTTTACCTTTGCAAAAAATTAAAAGCCTTTTTTTAAGAAAATGACAACAAAAAAATACATTAAACTTATCCTTATTTTAGGTTCTTTAACCGCCCTTGGTCCTTTTTCAATTGACATGTATCTGCCTGGTTTCTCCGGAATTGCAAAAGATTTAAACACAACTGTAGCAAAAGTCTCTATGAGTTTGTCCAGTTATTTTATTGGAATTTCAGCTGGACAATTGCTTTATGGGCCATTATTAGATCGTTTTGGACGCAAAAAACCTTTATTTATTGGTCTATTGGTTTATATTTTAGCATCTTTAGGATGTATTTATGTTTCTGATATTGATGCTTTTATCCTGCTTCGTTTTGTTCAGGCTGTTGGAAGTTGTGCAGCAACTGTGGCTTCTGTAGCTATGGTTCGTGATTTATTTCCTGTAAAAGATATACCTAAAGTATTTTCTCTTTTAATGCTTGTAGTTGGACTTTCGCCAATGCTTGCTCCGACAATTGGTGGTTATGTTACCGAAGATCTGGGCTGGCATGCTGTATTCTTTATATTAATGTGTATGGGAATTGTGATTTTAGCTGCATCACAAATTGGCCTTCCAGATACATATAAACCAGACACGACTATTTCATTAAAACCTAAACCTATTATTACGAACTTTTTATCTGTTTTAAAAGAACCTCAATTTTATACGTACGCTTTTACTGGAGCAATCGCTTTTTCTGGATTGTTTTCTTATGTAGCCGCTTCTCCATTGATTTTTATGGATATTTATAAAGTAGATGCTAAAACTTATGGATGGATTTTTGCTTTAATGTCGGTTAGTTTCATTGGTTCTAGTCAGTTGAATTCTATATTATTAAAGAGATTTTCAAGTGAACAAATGATTTTTGGAGCTTTGATTTCACAATCAGTAATTAGTGTTATCTTTTTGATTTTAGCATTGAATGATCTTTTAGGATTGTACGAGACTATCGGAATGTTGTTTTTGTTCTTAGCTTGTTTAGGGATTTCAAATCCGAACACAGCTGGATTAACATTAGCTCCTTTTGCCAAAAATACCGGAAGTGCCTCAGCATTAATGGGAGCTATTCAGTTAGGATTAGGTGCCTTGGCGTCATTTGCAATTGGAGTTTTTGTAAAAGACTCTGTTGCTCCAATGGTTGCTGTAATGACGACAACGACGATTACGGCGTTCATTATTCTAAATATCGGAAAACGATTCATCAAAAATAAAGTTACAATCTCTGATAGTGATGATGTGATGATTGCTCATTAAAAAAATAGAAATTCCAATATGGAAATTCCAAATTCCAAAAAAAGAGAAAAGAAATTCCAATACTGAAATTCCAAATTCCAAAACTTGAAAAGTTATTTTAGTTACAATAAACGAAAAGCCGAAATCTAAGATTTCGGCTTTTTTATAACACATTCTCTTGGGATTTGGAATTTAAAAAATTGGAATTTTATTCTTTTAGTTTTGTGTTTTCTTATCTGGTCTAATGATCATTCTAAGAGATTGATCTTTTGCGAAATAAGCCACCATCCAATTCCAGAAAGTATTTAATCTGTTTCTATAAGTGATCAAGGAAATTAAGTGAATAAACAACCAAATAATCCAGGCAAAGAAACCTTTAAAGTGCCATTTTGGACTTGGCAAATCCACAACAGCTTTTGCTTTTCCGATAATTGCCATTGATCCTTTATCGTTGTAAGCAAATGGTTTAAGTGGTTTATTCGTAACCATTGCTTTAAAGTTCTTAGCCAGATTTAATCCTTGTTGGATTGCAACTTGTGCAACCTGCGGATGTCCATCAGGGAAATTTTTATCTCCGGCTGTAATGGCAGTATCACCAATTGCATAAATATGATCTACACCATTTACTTTGTTAAATTCATCTGTTGCCATACGTCTTCCGCGACCATAACTTTCTTTTGGAATTCCTTCGAAAATTTTAGCCGAAACTCCCGCAGCCCAAATTAAATTTTTGGTTTTGATGGTTTCTCCGTTTTCAAACATTACTGTATCATCAACATAATCAACTACCTTGGTATTTAATTTTACTACAACTCCTAATTTAGTTAAGGCTTCCAAAGTATCTTTTTGAGATTCTTTGCTCATTGGTGCTAATAAAGCATCGCCTCCATCAACTAAATAAACGTTGCTTGCAGAAGTATCTAATTCAGGATACTCTTTTAAAAGGATGTTTTTTCGCATTTCGGCAAACATACCAGAAACCTCCACTCCTGTCGGCCCCCCTCCTGCTACTACAATTGTAAGTAATTTACGTCTTTTGCGCATGTCTTTACAAATGGCCGCTTTTTCAAGGTTTTTAAGCAGTGTATTACGCATTACGATGGCATCATTTAAGGTTTTCATCGGAATGGCATTTTTCATTACGTTTTCCATGCCAAAATAGCTTGTTTCTGCTCCAGTAGCAAAAACAAGGTAATCATATTCTAAATCGCCGTTGCTTAAAGTGATTTTCTTTTCAGTAGGGGAAACAGATAGTAATTCGCCTAAACGAAAACTAAGATTCTTTTTACCAGCGAAAAATTTCCTAAAAGGATAACTGATGCTGGAAGGCTCTAAAAATGCCGTAGCAACTTGATATATAAGTGGTGGGAAAAAGTTATAATTATTTTTGTCTACAAGGGTTACTTGTATTTGAGGCTGATTTACAAGCTCTTTTGCTAGATTGATTCCTGCAAATCCGCCTCCAATAATGACTATTTTCATATAGGTTGTAATTAATAGGATTATAGAATAATTCCTTATAAAAGTACAACTTTAATATACAATGACAAAAGTCATATTATTTACTTTTTGAATTTTTTAACTGTTTTATCAACTATATCGATTTTGTTCTGTAAGACATAACTCGCCATTAATTTCTCGATTAGTTCTTCTTTCGTTAAATGATGAAAAACGGTTTTCACTTTTGTTTTTAAATCGGCAGAAAGATCATGATTTGGTTTTGTTTTGAAGATTTGTTTGGCCCATAAAAGCATATTATTTTCTTCAAGACTCGCTGCAGTTGGTTTTTTGAACTCAGAAAATTTAATTCCCAATTCTCTTTCAAAATCAGCAATTTCGAAAACTTCTTCTTGTTGTAATACAGTTAACGAAAGTCCTTTTGCCCCTGCCCTTGCGGTTCTTCCGCTTCGATGTACATAATTTTCGTAAGTGTCAGGTAAGTGGTAGTTAATTACATACGAAATCTCCTTTACATCTATTCCTCTTGCTGCTAAATCGGTTGCAACCAAAATATTAATATGTCCTTCACGAAACTGTTCCATTATTCTATCGCGAATTCCTTGTGTCAAACTTCCATGAAGTGCTCCAGACGAAAATTTATTGATTGCCAGATTTTTAGCCAGTTTATTTACAGCAGCTTTCGTTTTACAGAAAATAATTCCTCTTTCTCCATCTCTTGAATTTAAGAAATGCATTAAGACTTCTAATTTTTCAATTGGGTCAACCACAATATATTCATGATCTATTCCTTCGTTTCCAACAGTTTCCATATTGGCGCTTAGCTGCACTACATTTTTATTCAAATAATTCTGAATCAATTGTTTGATAGCGCCTGGAAGTGTAGCGGAGAACAATAAAGTACGGCGTTTTTTAGGAAGTTCTGCAACAATTTCGTCCAAACCTTCTTTTAGAATGGCTATCATTTCGTCTGCCTCGTCTAAAACTAAATATTCAGTAGTTTTTAAATCAATTGCTTTGCGCTGAATCAAATCTATTAAACGTCCAGGAGTTGCTACCACAATCTGTGCTCCTTCTTTTAATCTTTCGATTTGCGGTTTTATTGGAGTTCCTCCACAAATGGAAGCAATAGATATACTTGGAATATATTTTGAAAAACCTTCTAAGTTTCTAACAATCTGCTGTCCTAGTTCTCTTGTTGGTACCAAAATTACTGCTTGAACTGTTGTTGATTCTGCATTAACTAATTGTAGTAATGGAAGTCCAAAAGCAGCTGTTTTTCCTGTTCCGGTTTTTGCTAAACCTACAATATCATGATTTTCAGATAGTAAAAGCGGAATTGTTTTTTGTTGAATTTCAGTGGGTTCAACGATATTTAATTCGCCTAAAGCTTTTAGAATTGGCGCTGAAAGTCCTAATGTTGAGAATTGTTTAGACATGTTCTTTAATTTGTTTAAAGTTTCAGGTTTCAAGTTACACCAAAAACTTAATAAGTTGAAAGGAGAAATTACATTTGCTTTGAAATGCTATTTCTCCTTTTATAATTATGATAATATTTTAGATTCCAACAACTTGAAACATGAAACCTGAAACAATTAAACTTTTAAATTATCAATCTGGCTCATTCATGATTTTCTCACGATACTTTTTACCAATTAATAAAGTTAATCTTTGTTTGTAATCATCAACCAGCCATTCGCGGTAGTTTTTACTACATTGGCTTAAACATTTTGAATAACGTTTGATACGATCTTCAATATCATCATCCAGTTCTTTTGCCAGCATTTTAGCTTCCTGAAGTGTTTCTGTATTATCAACGCACATTCCGGCATGCTGATCTAAAGATTTATCTAAAACAACTTTAGAACGAAGATTTTGCTTGATGATTAATTTGTGCTCTTCATCAACATCAAAACTCACATCGGCCGTTTTGCTGAATTTAGCACGTAACTCAGCTGGCATGCTGTATTTGAAAAACATCTCAATTTCTTGGTCATCACGAAGGTTTTCCAAATAAAACTCCGGCGATTTAAAAATATGCTGCCAGTTTACAGGATCGCTCCATAAACCAAAACGTGCAGCATTGTTTCCTAAATCGATTACTGTAAATTCATCTTTTCCAGGTAATTTACGAGAACCACGACCGATCATTTGGAAATATAAAGTCAACGATTTTGTTGCTCTATTTAAGATAATTGTTTCTACAGTTGGTTCATCAAAACCAGTTGTCAAAATTCCGACAGAAGTCAAAATTGCGTCAGGAGTCTTTTTAAACCATTGTAATATATCTTTACGTTCTTCAGAACTACTTGTATTATCAAGGTGTCTAATATCGTAACCTGCTTCTCTAAAGGTTTCATAAACGTATAAAGAAGTATGTATACCGTTGTTGAAAATCAACGTTTTCTTACCTAAAGATCGTTCAGTATAAGCATGAAGCAATTTTTCCTGCATTAAAGTATTGGTATACAAATCATCAGATGATTTTACTGTATAATCACCGTTGATCCCAACCTTTAATGAAGTTAATCCAACATCATAACTGTAAGTTGTTGCTTTTGCCAAAAATCCTTTATCAATCAATGATCCAATAGTGTCTCCTACAATAAGCTCATTGTAGCTTTGGTGCATTGGCAGCTTTATATTAGAGCTCAAAGGTGTTGCTGTTACTCCAAGAATAAAAGCATTTTTAAAGGAGTTTAATAATTTTCTAAAGGAATTGTAATGCGCCTCATCAATAATAACCAAACCGATATTGTCTAAATGAAGTTTTTCATCATTAATACGGTTTTTTAAAGTTTCGACCATCGCCACAAAACAAGAAAAATCATTTTGGTCTGGCAGTTCTTTTACTTTACTATTGATTATTTTGTTTGTAACGCCAAAACCAGTCAACATTTTTGAAGTTTGTTTACATAATTCGATACGGTGCGTTAAAACCACCACTTTTTTATCATTGTGTGACAAATAGCGGCGAACGATTTCAGAAAATATTACCGTTTTTCCTCCTCCTGTTGGAAGTTGATACAGTAAATGATGTTTCGGAGGAGCATTATCTAAACGGTCAAAAATGGCATCAATATCGCCTTTTTGGTATGCATACAGCTCTTTTTTCTCTTCTCTTTGTATTTCTAAAGTGTTTTGAGACATTGTTTATTTTTGGATTTTTGCAAAAATACACCGAAAAAACAGTTATTCATCTTTTTTTAACCTAAAATAAATGTTTTTTTTAAACTAAGATTTTTTATGAGAAGGGTGTTTAGTAGTCGATTTTCTCTAAAATGGCCTCAAAATCGTACTTATTTTTCCATTTTTGGTCTACAGTTTCTTCCAAAACACCATTAATTCGCAATTTAAAATCATTAAAAATTCCATTTGAGACGATAAAATTAACAGCTTGTTCAAAAGAATTAAAGATGCTTTTGTAGAATAATTCCTGCTTGATGAAATTTTGAGAAGAATAGGTTTGGGCAATTTCGATATTGTACAACATAATATCAGCCAAAACAAAAGAATCGACTCCAAGCGTTATAAAATGTTTGATCAATTTCTGCGCAACAGATCTTCGCATTTTGGCTTTTGGACGCCATCTTGCTCCTGGTTTTTTAATAGGGAAATATTCGTGTGAGATTTTGACTTTTGCTTCCTGAAGTAATTTGTCTTCCTTCGGATTAAAAACAAAGTCGTAATAGGTTTTTACAGGAGCAAATTTTTCATACAATTCAATTAGTTGTTCTTCTAATTGTTCCTTAGTCAATTCGCCTAAATATTTTTTTAAATCTCTTTTACTCATTATCAAAACTTAAGATTACAAAAGTAAATTACTTTCTTAACAAATACCTCAAAAACCAACGATATTACTTAATTTTGCGCGCATAAACTTAAAAAATATATACATGCTCAAGATTTTCAAAGTTACCGCAATTTTAGAGGGAATCTCTTATTTAGTATTATTTGCTAATATGTTGATTATCAAAAATAATAATCCTGAACTTTATCATACATTATTACGTCCTTTAGGAATGACACATGGAGTGTTATTTATTGGCTATATCCTTCTGGCTTTTTTATTGAAAAAATCAATGAATTGGGATTTAAAAACTTTCGTCATTATTCTGGTTGCTTCACTTATTCCTTTTGGAACTTTTTATATTGAGAAAAAGTATTTAGAAACTAAAGCAAATGCATAAGCTTTTGGATAAAATATTTAATTTTTTATATCCCGTTTTCAGAGATTGGGGAATGAGTCGTAATGTTGCGTCTTATACCAGTTTAATCTTTAATATTGCTATTTTAATAGCTCTGGCCTATATAATTTATTATGCAGCCAAATTTATATTAGTCACTTTGACGGCCGTTTTTGCACAGCGTACCAAAACAAAGTTTGACGATTATTTAATTCAAAACAAAACAACCAGATATACAGCTTATCTAATTCCGTTTTTCTTTATTTATAAAGCAGTTCCCGTCATTTTAGATAAATACGAATATTGGGAATTAATTTTCGGAAAAATAGTTGGTGTATATATCGTTCTGCTAGGATTATGGATTGTTCGAACTGTTTTTAATTCGTTGCGAGACTATTTAAAACAAAAACCGGAATACAGCGACAAGCCAATTGATAGTTTCGTTCAGGTTATTATGATTGTGCTCTGGATTTTTGGAGTTGCGATGATTATTTCGACTTTGTTCGGAATCAAAAAAGGCGAATTGCTAACTATTCTAGGAACACTTTCAGCCATTATTATTTTGATTTTCAGAGATACAATTTTGGGATTTGTTTCAAGTGTTCAGGTTGCCATAAATGATATGGTTCGTATTGGCGACTGGATTACAATGGACAAATTTGGTGCCGATGGAGATGTTATCGAAATCAATTTGACAACAGTAAAAGTTCGAAATTTTGATAATACCATTACCACAATTCCAACGTATGCTTTAAGTTCGGATTCGTTTCAGAACTGGCGCGGGATGCAGAAATCTGAAGGAAGACGTATCAAGAGACATGTTTTAATCAAAAGCAGCACCATTCGTTTTTTAAATGATGAAGATTTAGAACAATTAAGAAAAGTGCAACTAATAACGTCTTATATCGACAGCAGACAGACTGAAATCGACAGATATAATGATTTAAGAGGTGTTGACAAAACGCTTTCGCTAAATGGTCGAAATATGACCAATTTAGGTTTGTTTAGAAAATATATCATGCAGTATTTAGTTAACCATCCGGGACTGAACAAAGACATGCATATTATGTGCAGGCAATTGCAGTCAACAGCGCACGGAGTTCCTTTAGAAATTTATGTTTTCTCAAGTGATAAACGTTGGGCAAACTACGAATACATTATGGCGGATATTTTCGATCACGTGATGGCTTCTGTAAAATATTTTGATCTGGAAATATTTGAACTTCCTTCTACTATAGGGAAATTTGAATGAGTTTTTTTGTTTAACCGCAAAGAATGCAAGTTTTTTTACTACACAAGGTTTTATAAAAACGCAAAGTTCGCAAAGCTTTGTGTAAAAAACTTTGCGAACCTTGCGTAAATCTTTGCGTTCTTTGCGGTTAAACTTTTGAATTTGAGATTATTTAGTCACTTCTTCAAAAACAAATTCCGAATTATTATATTCAATAGGAACATCTGGAACAAAGCAGGGAAGATTAAAATACGTTCCGATAACCCCTTTTCCTAAAATTAGTTTATTATCTTTCTTTAAAAGTGCAATTGGAACTCTTTTCCAGCCTCCGCCAAATGAAATATAATGATAATCACCACGAAGTGTATCGCCTCTTAAATCACCTCTGACATCTCCGGAATCTTTGCCTGTTCTGTAATGTGAGATTTCATATCTTCCGTAAAAGCGTTTGTCATTAATCTTAATGTCCAAAACAGCCGTATCTTTATTATTTACAGCACGATAGGATTTACGATTGTATTTTTCTTTGTTTTCTTTCGAATTGCAAGAAACTATTAAAAGACAGATAAATAGAAATAAGCGCATATTTTATTTTTGTCTAAAAAGATTAATTTAGTCAAAACTGACTAATAAAGAGTAGTTTACAAGAACCGAAAGAGTTATCGGTAACGATTTAGTAATGGTGCTTACTACACTTGCTTTCATTCAATTACCTTGTAAATCATTACTGCAAATGTATAAAAAATAAAGGTAAAGCAGTGAAACTTTACCTTTATTTTTCGTCTTGCTCGTCCATCCTTTTGATAAGTGCATCCCGAAGACTATCGAGGAACTTTGTTCGGTTTATCTTCCTGCCTTTCAGTTCCAAATAGGAATGGTAGAAATCCCCTAAGTCAATATTAAATATATTTTCAAAAGTCTTGGCGATGATTTTTATATCTGCATTACCATTGTCAATTGAACCCTGCGAATGCAGCGAATAAATCAACTCAATGAGTGAAGTTTTACTACCTGTCCAGTTTAGGGGAGGCGTTTCAAGTAGCTTTCTCTGATTGTTATTGCTCAACTGGTCTTCGAGGTAAACCTGTATCAAGTCGTTGGCAATAATCTTAGCTACCTTGTAATCGTGCGAGGTTGCAAAATTATGGTCTGCTTCAAAATAATAGGTGTCTAAACTCAACTTTATATCGTGCTTGCCACGTAAAAAGAATTTATAGTCCAGATGAGTGCTGTTGGTTCTGTAATACTTGTAAAATTCCAAATTAGCATCGAAATACCTCTTGATTTTGGAAAGCTCAACATTCAGATATTTCTTGATGATTTTATCGCCGCCTCGTGGTCTTTTTGTTTCAATCTTGTAAATGGCATTGAAGTAGATGAGCTTCGATACTAATTGAGGCTTTAGCTGTTTGAAAAAAAGTATTTCGGCTTCATCATCTTTAAATCCATTCTTCTTAATGTATTTTTTTATCTCCTCAAGTTTCTGCAAGACTAATATAATTGCATTTTCATACGATATCAATGAATTACTTGGCTCATAGGTCAATTCGTTAATTCTATCGTCTAATTCGTTTATTATAGTTTGGTAATAATTTGTCATCGAAAGCGAAATTTAAAGTATGAAACCAATTAAAAAGCACAAAATGAGGCAGCAATTGCAGATAGCCCACAATAAATTGCCTCATTTTAGTATGTATTGATTGAGTATAAGAGAGCCCTATCCTTAATTAAAACTGGATAGGGCTAAGAGATTAAACCACTAATGGTTCTGCTTTAAAGCCTTTTTTCTTAACGATGGCAACTATTTCATCTTGTGTTATACCCTCTGATTTTACGGTTAAAATTTTGTCATTGTTGGCTGTATCTACATTCCATTCGCAGATACCGTCGGTACTGTCCAAATCCGCTTTTACCTTTGATACACAACCGCCACAATTAAGATTGGTCTTGAACTGAAATTCTGTATTTTCCATATTTTTTTAAACTTATTTACTATTGTTTTGAACTGTCGCAAAATTCAACATAATCCCGAAGTCTGCTATTGTGATATTCCGGGTTTAATTTGTGACTTTTACTGTTTTCCTGTTACAGACTATTAATGGTTGTGCGTGTGGTGGCTGTGGTCTTCTACCGATTTTTCGCCTTCTGATACGGTAATAGTAAAATCTGCCGTATGTACCACATTGTTTATTTTGAACTGTGCCCACAATCTATAAAGCCCTGCTTTTTTGATAAGCGTTTCGGCATAGATTGGGAAATTCTCTTTTGATACCGGGTGTATATGTAGAAAATCCTTATTAGTTTTACTTATCATTACGATATGGGCAGTCGCTCCGAGATAATTCTGCATATCCTTTTCCTCTAATTTCTTGCCGTCCTTTTCTACCGAAAATTGCAAGCCCTGATTTCTGTTTGTTTTAAAGTCTTCGCCGTTAAGCAGCGTTACCGTAAAACCATCTACGGTTGAAACCAATTTTGTCTTTAAATCGGCTGTTTGTGTTGCTGCCGTACCTTTTACCTCAATGGTTTGCTTATTGACCTCTCCCTCGGCTCCGTTCGGTTTGTAGTCGGTAAATAACAGGTATTTACCTGCTGTAGGGAATGTTTCTGAAACCTTATAAGAACCGTCTGCCTGTTCTTCGGGGTGGATATGGTCAAACCAGGTCAGTTCTTCATTCACTACCAAAAGGTGCATTTTCATTTCGTGCACTACTTCCAACGGTACATTTTTACCGTGTTCACTAATGGCGATGGATAGATTAGTTGGTTTACCTGCTTCCACATTTTGCGGGTCGGCAGCCACTTTTACTTCATACTGGCTTTTCTCTTTATTAACAGGGCTCAAAGCCATACCACATTTAGGGCATTTATCGCCTTTGTTTCCTTTTACTTCCGGGTGCATCGGACAAGCGTATGCGCTGTCGTGATTTGCGTGCTGATGTGCATTCATATCCTCTGATTTTTTATTATTACTTTCTGAATTGTTGCAGGCAGATAACGCTGCCAGTGAAACAACCGTGCTTAGTAATATGGTTTTAAATTATTCATTTATTTATCTCTCTTATTACAATACAAATTTCCGCATTAAATGGGTTGTATCTATTGTGATATTCTTTGTTTGATTTACGATTTTTACTGATTGCTAACGCTGTTCTTTTGGCTCATTACAATCCTGATAACCGCTATCAATGTGATGATAAGCATCGGTATCAGTACAATGTTTACGCCATTCCAACCCCAGTAATTAAACAGGCTGCCTGCAAAGAAGCTAGCAATACTGATTACTGCAAAAACCGTGAAATCGTGGAAAGCCTGCGTTTTTTCTTTCTCTTCGGGACGGTACACTTTGGTAAGCAATGACGAACCGCCGATAAACAGGAAGTTCCAACCTAAGCCCACGATGAACAATGCGGAAACGAAATGCGCAAAGCCTGTTCCCATCAGGGCAATGATGATGTACAGGAACAAAATCGCCAAACCGGAAATAATGATACGGTAAACGCCGAATTTCTGAATAAGCATACCTGTAAAGAATGACGGCAGGAACATACCTAATACGTGCCACTGGATAACCGTTGCGGAGCTGTCGGACGAATGCCCTACGCTGTGCATTGCTATCGGGGTAACAGTCATAGACATTCCCATTACGGCAAATGCGGTAGATGATGCCAGTATTGCAAGTATGGTATCTTTATTCTTAATGATTTCTTTTAACGGGCGACCTTTCTTTACCGCTTCATTGGTTTGTACCGCAGATGTTCTTTGCAGCTTTAAAAAGGAAACAACACCCAAAGCGACCACGCTTAACAGGATAATAGAAAAGTAGGGATAAGCGTAAGGAACCGCCCCTAAATGCTGCGTAAACCTCGCTAAGTTGGGTCCTGCGAATGCTGCAACAATGCCACCTGCAATAACAAAAGAAATTGCCTTGCTTTTCGCATAGTCGGGAATGGCATCAGCCGCCGCAAAACGATAGTATTGCGAAAAGCCTTGATAAGTACCAATGAGCATATTACCCACTGAAAACAGCCAAAAGGAATTTTGGATAATACCGTACCACGAAACCAAACCCGACAAAACACCTATCAGTGTACCTATCATAAAGGCATTGCGCTGACCTAATTTTCTAATAATGAGGGATGCGGGTATCATCATACCTGCCGTACCTACGGTAATCATTGCCAATGGTAAGGTCGCCAGATTTTTATCGGGAGCCATTTGTAAGCCTACCACACCCGAAAGTGTAATGACCAATATGGATGCAGTCTGGAACAACGCCTGCGAGGTAAACAGTAGATACACGTTGTTCCATTTTATTTTTGCTGTCATAATCTTAAAATTTATGATGCAAAATTGGCAATTTGTTTCGGGCTGCCTATTGTGATATTTCTTGTTTGATTTGTGAGGTTTACTGATTTAGTCTGGTATTGTAAATGCAAAAAGGTTATAGCATAACCGCTACAACCTTTGTCTATTTTATGAATGAAATCCTTTAGTAATTGAGCGAAAGTCCTGCACCAAAGCCCATATCACTATCATAGTGCGCCCTGATACCGATATGCCTCGTCAAAATGTACCGCAGGTCTGCCATATATTCCAAATCGGTATTGACCATAAACCCGGCTCTTAACCGTCTGGAGATAGGTATATCCTCCCGCATCAATGATACCCTGAAAATACCGTCGTGGTAAACTTCTGCCTGTACGTTGACCAACATCGGCAAGGTGTACATTACCCCTAAGCTCACAGCAGCTCGGTTGTCTTTTTTATTAACCTGTCCGAAGAGGTTTTTCTCGTGCTCGTCCATTCCCATTCTGCGGTATCGCCAATCGAAACCGACAAAAGGCATCAGCCATTGCATTTTACCAATGTAACGTCCCAAATGCGTTTCCACTTCATAGCCGTGCATATCATTATAGCCTAAACGCCATTCCGTACCCAAACTGTAACGGGCGTTCATCAACATTGCTTCTCCGTCAATACCATTGGTCGCAAAATCACTTTGAGCCATCAAATGTGGCATATTGCTTTCACGCTGCAACATTTTATATGCTTTTTCCTTATTGGGTAAATACGGATTTTTGTAATCATCCACAGCGAAAACCCTATTCATACCTGCCATCATATGATACAGGATATGACAATGGAAAAACCAATCACCCTCGGTATTCGCAAGGAACTCTATCGTATCGGTTTCCATCGGCATAATGTCGATGATGTTTTTCATCGGTGCATTTTCGCCGTGCTCATTCAGCACCCTGAAATCAAAACCGTGCAGGTGTATCGGGTGGCGCATCATTGAGTTATTATAAATCGTAATCCTCAATACTTCGCCTTTTTTAACAGGTATCTTATCTGTTTCTGCCAAAACCTTGTTATCCATACTCCAAACGTAACGGTTCATATTTCCCGTTAAGGTAAATTTCAGTTCCTTAACCGGGGCATCAGCCGGAAGCGTGGTATTATGCGGCGATTTCAACATTGCGTAATTGAGCGTTTTAATGTCGCTCAACGCATTAGCATTATAACGGTTGGGGTCTTCGTCGCTATTCATCTTATGGTCGCCGTGATGCTCCATAGACGGTGCTGTACCCTTGTTTTTTTTGCTCTTTTCCTCGCCTGTAATCTCCGGGTACATCACTACGTTCATATCCATTTGGTTCAGGCTCATATTCATTCCCATATCTTCCAGGTCGCCGTTCATCTTCATCATATCGTTCATCATTTGCATACCCTCAAAATATTTCAGGCGTGGCATTTCCCCGACCAATTGTTTTGTACCGTTGCCAATAAAATAGCTTGTGGATTGGGTACGGTCTTCGGTGGTTGCCATAAATTCAAAGGCTTTGCCGTCCTCGGGAATGGTAACAACCACATCGTAAGTTTCCGATACAGCAATAATCAGCCTGTCCACTTCCACAGGCTCCACATCGTTGCCATCACTCGCCACTACGGTAATTTTACCGCCTGCATAGCGCAGCCAAAAGTAAGACGATGCACCCCCATTGGAAATGCGTAAACGTACTTTATCGCCTGCTTTTAAGGGCTTGCCGTCAATGCTTTTTAAATCGGTATGATGATTACCGTTCATCATTACACGGTCGTAATACACATCGCTCACGTCCATTGCCAACATACGCTTCCATTCGTTGTTCAGCTTGGTTTTGAATTTTCCGCTTCTAATGGCTTCGGCGTAGCTTTGTGTTGCGCCTTTCCTTATCGCAAACCAGTCGCTTGCTGCGTGCAGCATACGGTGTACATTTTCGGGCTTCAGGTTCGTCCATTCGCTTAGCATTATGGGAATTTCCGGTAAATCGTCAATCCCTTTTCTAAATGTTTTATCATCAGCTTTCTTATGCATGATAAAGCTCCCATACATACCAATCTGCTCTTGCAATCCTGAATGAGAATGATACCAATGCGTTCCCGTTTGAATAATAGGGAAACGATACGTAAAGGTTTCACCAGGTTCAATGGGCATTTGCGTTAAAAAAGGAACGCCATCTTCTTTATTGGGCAGAAATAATCCGTGCCAATGCAATGAGGTACTTTCTTTAAGTTGATTATGTAACACTATTTCTGCCGTATCGCCTTCAGTAAATTCAAGTGTTGGCATTGGTATTTGCCCATTTACAGCGATTGCTCTTTTTTCTTTGCCTGCATAGTTTACGATGGTATCTTTTACATACAAATCGTAACGTACTACTTTTTGGGCTATACCGACCTGTGATATGAAGAGCGCTAACAGAGTTAGCAGCAACAACTTTTTGTGAAGAAATTTTTTATTATTCATTTTAAAAATCGCATTGGTTATACAAAGATTAAAAGGCATTGCTCAATAAGCAATGCCTTAAAGGTTTTTATTATTTAGTTTCTGCAACTTTGCCACAGGTAAGCATTGATGAGCCATAATAAGGATTTTTAATATCTTTCTCTTTGCTCAACCAATATGCTTTTTTCATAGGACAATACTGATAATAAACAGGTTGAATTACTTTATCAGACGACTTTACCAGTTTCCACATTATAGTAGAAACATCGTTAAAAGCTGCTCTTTGCTTTTCAATATTGTTTCCAGCCTTGTTTAATTTTTCTGTCGCTTTTAACAGATCAGTTTTCTGTGAAAAATTATCTTCACCTTTTACTGCATCGTTGAAAACCGAAATTGCGGTGCTCGCTGCTTTGCTATCACTACTTACTAAAGCGTTTTTTACACTGATGTAACTGTTTAACAGATTGTTTGTGTTTTGTGCAAAGGCAGAAAATCCAAACAACATTACGGTTATTGCTATTATTAACTTTTTCATTTTTTATCTCTTTTTTATGATTAATGAATTGCTTATTATATTATTGTGAAATAGGTTCGGCTTTAAACCCTTTTTTCTTAATAATTGTAACGATTTCGTCTTCGCTGATTCCTTCCGATTTAACCGTAAGGACTTTATCACTATTTGTAGTATCTACATTCCATTCGCTGATACCATTAGCGCTATCTAAATCACCCTGTACTTTAGCAACACAGTTACCACAGTTAAGGTTTGTCTTGAATTGAAGGTTTTTGCTTTCCATTGTTTTGAACTTTTTAATTGTATTTCTTGAGTACAAAGTTCATAAGATAACAGGTAATATTGGTTGTGATATTCCTTGTTTGATTTATGACATTTACTGATTATTTACCAAAAACAGTTCCACTTGTAATATTTCTGGTTTGTTTTATGACTTTTACTGATTATAATGTTTGTTATAAATAAGTGAAATACATTTACCAAGGAATAATACTAACTAATTATAAAATGTCTATCAAAACCTTTCTTTCGGTTTTGCATCGTGCTATGTTATAGCTGGGATACAAGTTCTAAATACAACTACACTTCATCCAGTGTACACAAATCATGTATCAAAATCATATTATAAAAATAAAAAACAATGACAAATAAATTAAAAAGCGTTGAATACGGTTTAGAAAAAATATTTGAAGGAGCACAAGACTTTCTTCCACTTTTAGGAACTGATTATGTAGAATTTTATGTAGGAAATGCTCTTCAGGCAGCGCATTATTACAAAACGGCTTATGGATTCCAATCTGAAGCTTATGCAGGATTAGAGACAGGAGTAAAAGACAAAGTATCTTATGTTGTAAAACAAGACAAGATTCGTATTGTACTGACGACTGCACTTAACTCTTCTTCTCCAATCGGTGAGCATGTGAAAAAACATGGAGACGGAATAAAAGTAGTTGCTTTATGGGTGGAGGATGCCAAAAGTGCATTTGAAGAAACTATCAAACGTGGAGCTAAGCCATTTATGGAGCCTACCGTTACTAAAGATGAAAATGGAGAAGCAATACAAGCGGGTGTTTTTGTATATGGTGAAACGGTTTTTATGTTTACAGAACGTAAAAATTACAAAGGAATCTTTTTACCTGGATTTACGAAATGGGAATCAGACTATAATCCGGAACCTGTTGGTCTGAAATTTATTGATCATATGGTTGGAAATGTAGGATGGAACGAAATGGATACATGGGTAAAATGGTTTGAAGATGTAATGGGATTTGTTAATTTCTTATCTTTTGACGACAAACAGGTTTCTACCGAATATTCTGCCCTAATGTCAAAAGTTATGGCAAATGGAAATGGAAGAATTAAGTTCCCGATTAATGAGCCAGCTGAAGGTAAAAAGCGTTCTCAAATAGAAGAGTACTTGGATTTTTATGAAGACGCTGGGGTTCAGCATTTGGCATTGGCTACCGATGATATTATCAAAACGGTAGAGGAAATGAAAAAAAGAGGTGTCGAGTTCCTATCCGTTCCGCCACAGGCATATTATGATGCCATCCCTGATCGCATCAAAGCTCATGCTGACAATTTCAAAGAAGATTTAAATGAATTGCAAAAACTGGGAATTCTGATAGATGCTGACGAAGAAGGTTATTTGTTACAGATATTTACAAAACCTATTCAGGATAGACCTACATTCTTTTTCGAAATTATTCAAAGAATGGGAGCTAGAGGTTTTGGTGCTGGAAACTTCAAAGCTCTTTTTGAATCAATTGAAAGAGAACAGGAACGCAGAGGTACCTTGTAATGTATAATGTGTAATTTTAGTTTGAATATATACAAAGCCCTAAAAAAATAGGGCTTTGTTATTGAGAAAAACGTTGATACAAATATTCATAGATAGAGAAAAAATGGATGACGGATTAAATAAAAACCAATCGATAGGATATCTGGATTTTGATGATAAATCTGAAAATAGTATAAGTAGCAATACGCTGCTTGAAGACTACTATAAAATCATTTATATGGAGAAAAACGGTAGCATTATTGTAGATTTCGTAGAGTACAGCTTTACAGAAAACGCCTTGCTTTTCTTTAGTATTGGCCAGCATTTTCAAATATCCAAGGAATCTAGAGGAAGTATTATTTATTTCAATACTGATTTTTATTGCATAGCTTTCCATGATAAAGAGCTTGCCTGTGACGGGCTCCTTTTTGATAATGTATTCGAGCTGCCTTATCTAAATTTGTCAACGAATCTGGACATACTTTTCCTAAAACTAATATCTTCTATAAAAGTAGAGATTAATAAAAAAGATTTTTGGGCTGAAGAAATGATAAAAACATACATCAAACAAATAATCATTTCAGCAACCAGAACTTTAATAAAATCAAATAATGATAGTCAAATCGTTTCATATGATAAGGAGTTAGCCAGAAAATTCAGCCAATTGGTCGAGCTTCATTATCGTACGAATCATAATGTCTCTGATTATGCAAATATGCTGAATATTACACCTAAAAACCTCAATAGAAAAATTGTATCTGAAAAACAGGTAGCACCAAGCATCATTATTAAGCAAAGAATTATTCTTCAGGCTAAAAGGTTACTTGCTAATACAACCTTAAGCATTAAGGAAATTGCTGATTACCTCGGGTATGAAGACTACTCATATTTTGTGCGATTTTTCAAATCACAAACGGGTCTGCCACCTCTTTCTTTCCGAAACGCTCTTTAAAGAGTTCGTTGAAGGAAAAAAGTCCTATTAAGAATGAAGTATATGCATTGATGACACGTTTTATAGATAGTAATTTTGTCAAGTAATTTAAAACAAATTTAAAAATGAAAGCAAAAGTAACAGCTAAGTGGCAAGGTAATTTTAAAAATGGAAGCGGTAATTTCGATGCAGCACATTCAGCCATTGGAAGCAGTGTTTTTAAACACAATAAATCTGAAGGAGAAAATACCGCTACAAATCCAGAAGAATTGATGGCCGCAGCACACGCTGCATGTTATACAATGACGTTAAACTATATACTTACAAGCAAAGGGATTGAGGCAGAATCTTTAGAAACATCTTGTACAATAACAGCAACCAGCTTCGATATTACGAACTCTGATTTAGTGCTAAATGCAAAAATATCAGGTTTAAATGAAGAAGAATTTTTAAACTATGCAGAACAAGCAAAAGCTATGTGTCCGGTAGGAAAAGCTTATAAATTAGAAGTTTCACTAGTAGCTACTCTAAATTAAGACTAATTTCGTTTATTCTTATTAAAAAAGTCACGTTTTATATTCCGTGACTTTTTTAATAATTGAATTAATAGATAGAGGAAAGGCAGATGAAAATATCTGCCTTCTTAAAAATTACCAAATCTGGATTTTAGATCTGTATCAACAATCCGAGAAGTGAAGACAGTAACAGTACACACTTCCAACAGTTTAGTCTGTTTTTCATAATCAATCAATTTAAAGATAAATTTAAAAGTATTTTGTATTTATTTATAGATGTATTGCCTCACCTAAGGCATCTTCAATAGCATCTTTTATGGCTTCACTCATAGTTGGATGTGGAAAGATAGTATCCAATTGCTCGTGCCATGTTGTTTCCAATTTACGCGCAGTTGTGGTTTGAGCTATCAACTCCGTTACATTATAGCCAATCATATGCGTTCCAATCCATTCTCCATACTTGGCATCAAAAATCACTTTTACAAAGTCTATTAATTAAGTCAATACAAAATCACAAATAATGTACAACTAACACCATTTATTAAAAAATGAAAAAAATTTTTGTCGCAATTGCTCTACTATCCATTTTTGGAGCCACGGAATTGAAGGCTCAATATGCTTCTGAATATGACGGCGGTTTGGTCGTTAAATTAAATCCAGAAGGAAGTAAATATGTCCGATTTATTCTTTTGGGACAAACTTGGTTTCAGGATTACGAAGGAAAACACGCCAATGATGGATTTTCTATCAAACGAGCGCGCGTTCTTGCTTATTCACAAATCAATGATCGATTTATGATTTTAACACATTTTGGTGCAAATGGAATCTATGATAATAATCTTTCTCCGATGGGAAAAAGTACAGATGTATCGTTTTTCTTGCATGAAATGTTTTTACAATATAAGGTAACAAACAATTTAGCAATTGGTGCTGGAGTTCACAATTTTGGTGGAATTTCTCGTGGAAATGGTCAAGGTTCTATCAATATGTTGACCTTAGATAATAACAGAGCTGACTGGTCAACACTTGGTTTGTCTGATCAATTTTCAATTCATTTGGGAATGTTTGCAAAAGGGCGAATTGGAAAACTGAATTATCGTTTAGCATTAAGTGATGCTATTACTAATACTTTAGATGGAAACTCTTCGACAGTTTTAGAAAACGGACAAGAAAAGTATTTAGGAAAAGCGATACTTGGAGAAGGAAAATATGCGGTTTCAGGATATTTTGATTATCAATTTTTAGATCAAGAATCAAATGCTTTACCTTATCGCGTTGGAACCTATTTAGGAACTAAAAAAGTATTTAACATCGGAGCAGGATTTTTCAATCAAAGTAATGCAATTGTCAAAAAAGAAAATGATAATTTGGTTGGAGAAAATGTAACTCATCTTGCTGTTGATGCTTTTTATGATGCGCCAATCGGAAAATCTTCTTCGATAACAGCTTATGCGAAATATCAAAATTCGGACATGGGCGAAAATTATGTACAAGGAAATGTTGTAGGAGATGGAAATCAGTTTTCTGGACATGTCGGGTATTTATTGCCTAAAAACATCAAAGAAGGAGAAGGAAAATTCCGTAATAGAATTCAGCCGTATGTAGGATATTCTTACAGAGATTTCAAAGGTCTAGTAAAGCCTGCAAACGAATTAAAATTAGGTGGAAACTGGTACATTGATGGTCAGAATGCTAAAATTTCTGTAGAATATCAAAAATCTTTCGATCAACCAAAACACATGGACGACATGATAACAATACAAGCAATGATATTATTATAAAAAAACACACAAGAATTAACACAAAAACACATTATTTATGAGCGAAACTGCTAACAAAAAAACAATCTGGAAAGTGATTGGTGCTTCCTCGATGGGAACGCTAATTGAATGGTATGACTTCTTTATTTTTGGAAGTTTAGCTGTTGTAATTTCTACTAAATTTTTCCCTGCTGACAATCCTACAGCTGCCTTTTTATCAACATTAGCAACATTTGCTGCTGGAACTATGGCAAGTAACCTTGTGATAAGTCTTCGCAACAAAGGGTTCATTCGAAAGCGTAGATAACCTTCCATTACTATTTGTCCGGCAAGCGTACCCGTAATGGTACTGCTTTGTCCGGCAGCAATCAAAGCTACAGCAAATAGTTTTGCTGTAAAATCGCTTCCGAGGTGCTGTGGCAATAATTCATAAGCCTGCTTTAGCTCTGCCACGTCGGAACGTCCGGTTTTATAAAAAACTGTAGCGGCAAGAATTAATATAGCTGCATTTACAAGCAATGCCATATTTAGAGCAATGGCACTATCCCAAAAATTGAGCTTAATTGCTTTTTTGATACTGGCATCATCACGATTAAATTTACGTGTCTGCACCAGTGCAGAGTGTAGGTATAAATTATGTGGCATTACCGTTGCACCGATAATACCGATAGCAATGTACAATGCAGTATCATTCTGTATATGTGGTATCAGTCCTGTTGCAATTTCATCTACATTAGGGTCAGCTACCCATATTTGTACAAGAAACGACATTCCTATAACGAATATCAAACCGATGATAAAGGCTTCGAGCTTGCGCATTCCCCATTTTTGCAAAGTCATCAACAGGAATGTATCTAAGGCTGTAATAGCAACACCCCAAATCAAAGGCATTCCCGTGAGCAACTGTAAACCAATTGCCATCCCCAATATTTCTGCAAGGTCTGTCGCAACAATAGCGACTTCAGCAAGTATATATAATACAAAATTTACCTTCTTAGGATAAGTTTCCCGGTTTGCCTGTGCCAAATCTCTATTTCGAACAATCCCTAACCTGGCAGACAAGCTTTGTAGCAACAAGCCCATAATACTACTCATTACTAAAACCCAGAGTAATGAGTAGCCAAATTGGCTACCACCGGCCAAGCCTGTTGCCCAGTTGCCTGGATCCATATATCCGACACTGACAAGATAAGCCGGTCCAAAAAAAGCCAAAACTCTTCGCCAGCGAGATTGACCAGGAACAGTCGTGTCTACAGAATTATGTACTTCGCTTAATGAAGATTGTGATTGTTTTTTAGCCATTTCACAAATATTTTTAGGATAAAAAACTGCCGCAAGATTTCTTGCGGCAGTCTAGCTTCTTAGTTAGAACTTCATCTTTTGAATTCGAACCGCATTTAGAATAGCTAATAAAGCTACACCTACATCTGCAAATACGGCTTCCCACATAGTGGCTAATCCTCCTGCACCGAGTATAAGCACTATTGCTTTTACTCCGAATGCCAATGCTATATTTTGAAAGACGATTTTTTTAGTCTGTTTTCCGATATTAATAGCCATTGGTATTTTGGATGGCATATCATCCTGAATGACAACATCAGCAGTTTCAATAGCGGCATCACTACCTAATCCTCCCATTGCAATCCCAGCATCACTCAACGCAATAACAGGCGCATCATTTACACCGTCTCCAACAAACGCCACGCTGCCATTACGGGATTTGATTTCCTTTACTCTATTAACCTTGTCTTCAGGTAATAAATCTCCGTAGGCACTGTCAATGCCCAACTGTCCCGAAACAAACTGAACAACGGTATTTTTATCACCACTCAACATTGTGGTTTTTACACCCATTTTACGCAGCTTTTCAATTGCTGCTTTTGCATCTACCTTAATGCTGTCCGAAATGGTTAAATATCCTACAAACTTTCTATCATAAGCAACAGCTATTACCGTGTAAACGATGTTTGCGGTATCTGCATCATGGCTGATGTTGAATTTATCGAGCAATTTGAAATTACCTACTAAAAGCTCTTTACCGTTAACGGTGGCTTTTAATCCGTGTCCTGCTATTTCTTCAACATTTGCTAAATTTACGTCGGCATCTACCTCTCCCCAATAATTGTGGATTGCCGTTGCAACAGGGTGTGTACTTTGACTTTCCAATACGTTGACGAGGTTGAGAATTTCGTCTTTATTGAATTCTGGTTTGATAAAGACTTCCTGTACTTTGAAAACACCTTCGGTGAGGGTTCCCGTTTTATCCATCACTACATTTTCTACTTTGGCAAGAATATCAAGGAAATTAGACCCTTTAAGCAGAATACCATTTCGACTTGCGGCCCCAATACCACCAAAATAACCCAGAGGGATGGAGATTACCAAAGCGCAAGGACAAGAGATAACAAGGAATACCAATGCTCTATACAACCATTCACTGAATACATAATTATCTACGAAAAGTGCGGGAAGTAAGGTAATAGCAATAGACAGATATACGACTATCGGCGTATAAATTTTGGAAAATTTACGGATAAACAACTCCGTTGGTGCTTTTTGTGATGTAGCATCCTGAACCAGTTCCAAAATTCTGCTCAACTTACTATCCGAATAATCGGTTGTTACCTTTATTTGGCTTACGGTGTTGAGGTTAATCATACCTGCCAATACAGTTTCACCTTTACTTTTTGTATCAGGTTTGCTTTCTCCTGTAAGGGCTGCTGTATTGAAAGAGGCGGTTTCTGAAATTAACTCCCCGTCCAATCCTAATTTTTCGCCCGGCTTTAATTGAATAACATCACCTATGTAGGCATCTTCAGCTTTTACAACAATAGGCTTACCTGCTCTGATAACCGTTACCTCATCAGGGCGTTGGTCTAACAGGGCTTTAATATTACCTTTTGCTCTTGATACTGCAATAGTCTGAAAGACTTCGCCTACGGAGTAGAACAGCATTACAGCTACTGCTTCAGGATATTCGCCAAGTGCAAATGCACCGATTGTTGCAATAGCCATTAAGAAAAATTCTGAAAAGAAATCTTTGTATCTGATACTTTCAACAGCTTCTTTGATTACTGGCAACCCAACAGGCAAATAAGCGATAACGTACCAGGCAATTCTAACCCAACCCGTGAACCAGGTTTGGGGAAAGTAATTATCAAAACCAATAGCAACAAGTAATAAAGCTAAAGATATACCCGCAGGCATAAATAACTGAAAGGTGGTTTTACCCTCTATGTCGTGACTGTGGTCGTGGTCATCACCGTGGCTGTGCCCGTGGTGATCGTGATTGTGTCCGTGGTGGTCGTGATTGCGTCCGCTTTTTTCTATATGGTTGTGGTCATCATCACAATGTTTAGTATCGGCTTTACTGCAACTTTTGCCGCCAGTGTGTCCGTGTCCGTCATCGGAATGATTAGCATCTTTCAGCAAATCTGATGCACCTGCATTTTTATAAATCTTTTCTGTTTTCAAACAGCATAGTTGATTTCCCTGTGTATCATATTTATGTTTATGCTCTTTTTTATTTACCAGGTTCAGACTATCGTCTGTACTACAACATATTTTTGACATATCTAAAATTTTTTTTATTTCTATTTGTAAAACAAAATTACTCTGCCATTTTGGGAACCTGGTTGCAAAAGCGAAACAGCTACCATTTTAGCAAAACCCTTATATTTGATTTACTGGCTGATTGCTTATTAGGAACAATCAGAGGGTATTTGTTATTTTAGTGTGCGTGAGCGTGACCGCCACCACCTGATAATTTCGCATTGATGAAAAACGCACCTTTGGTAACTATCCTTGCATCTTTGGGAATTTCCGTTACTGGAGTAATGCTCGTATAACCCATTTCTGTAACACCTGTAACCACTTCAATTTTTTCAAAATTTACCGTGCCTGCCGCTTCCTCTTTATGCGCTGTCTTTTCATCGCCGTGGTCGTGCCCGTGTCCGTCTTCTTCTCCGGCTGCCTGCGGCTTTTTGTTGGTAATGACAAAGATGTATTTCTTACCGTCCGCATCTACCACCGCATCATTTGGAACTGACGGGGAAAGCACATTGTTGAGGCTCACAATCGCCGTAATGTTCATCCCGTCAATCAGTCCCTTTACATTGCCTTTTACACGGGCGTGTATGGGAATGGTTTTGCTGTCGTTTTCAAACGCCGAACCAATACCGTATATCACGGCATCGTGCTCGTTTACCGGATTATTGGTCAGGGTAAAATGTATGGTCTGCCCGGTTTTCAGCAAGGGCAAATCTTTTTCAAATACATTCAAATGCAAATGCAGGGAACTGTTATCTACAATTTCAGCCACAGGCGAAGAAACATCTACATAGCTGCCGATTTTGCCGTACACATTGCTAATGGCTCCGCTAATGGGGCTTGTAACTATCAGTGAGGATTTAAGTGAACTGTTGCTGACTGAATTTGGATTGATGCCCATTAGCTGTATTTGTTGATGCAAAGAGGCTTTGCGGGTTCTTAACGCATTGAGTTCGGCGGTGGCATTTTGCAGGTTTTTCAATGCCCCGGCATTGCCGGTGTTCAGTTCTTTTTGTCTTTGCATTTCCTGTTCGGCAAAAGTTATTTTACTGTTGATGGTCAGGTATTCTTCCTGCAACTGGATAAACTGCGGGTTGGCAATGGTGGCAATAACCTGTCCTTTGCGTACATAGTCGCCAATCTGTACATTAATAGATTTTATCACGCCACCGTATAAAGAGGTAGCATTTGCCTTGCTACTGTTGGGCAAACTCAAAATACCGTTCGCTTTAATAGTGGCGGTTAGTTCTTTCATTTCCACCACACCGTATTTGATACCTACAGCTTCAATCTGTTGGGGCGTAAGTGCCGCAACGGTGGCAGCGCCCTCTTCGGCTCCGTGCTCGTGTCCGTGCCCTGTATCGGCTTTTGCTTCCGTTTTGTGCTCGTGGTTATGACCGTCTTCGCTTTCCTTTTTTTGACTATCTCCACAGGCGGTCAGGGAAACTGTAAAGAGTGCTGCTAAAAACATTTTCGATATATTGTTCATCTTATTTGTTATTAAGGTAATTGTATTGAATTGCTGAGTGATTGTAACTGTTCAGAACGTCCAGATAATTTTGGCGGATATTGATTGCCTGCGTTAAGAACTGGCTTAGTTCTGCAAAGCTGATATCTCCCGAGCGGTAGCTTTGTGACGCCGCTTCGGTAATATCCTTTGCCTGTTGCAGTCCCGATGTTTCAAAGAAGCTCAACAAAGCCATATTCTTTTCCATTTCTGCGATGGCAGATTTCTTGTCCGTTGCCATTACCTGCGTTTGGTAAGACAATAGGTTTTCCTGTACTTCCTTTTCCTTGTTGGCTACATTCACTTTGTTTTTATACGCACCTGCACCAAACAACGGGAAGCCTACCGAAACCGAAAAGCCCGTAAACGGGTCTGAAACGCCGTACAATCTCTGGCTGAATACCCTTGCTGAAAATTCGGGCAAATTGCTTTTCTTTTGTATCTTGATATTTGCCGCCGCAACGCTTACATTTTGCTGCTGCAACTGCAATACCGGGTGTACATTGTTTTCATCATACAAGTTCGTTTCCAATTTCTGTAACGGCTCATCTATTGGGAGTATCCATTCGTTACGATTGAGCAATACCATTAATTGCTGTTGCTGTATTACAATTTCCTTATTGTTCTGCTCCACGTAGGCTTTTAACTGTTTGAGTTGGGCATCTGCCGCAATCTGGTCGAGCTTTGCGACGTCGCCCGTTCTAACCCGAACCTGTGTTGTATTGAAGAGGTTGGTGTAAATGCTGTCAAGGCTTTTCAGTAACAGATTTTTATCCTGCAAAAACCACAACTGGTAATAAGCGGTTCTAACGTCTTTTCGGATATTGGCATTCATAACCTCTGTATTCAATTCGGAATATTTTAGCTGTGCTTTTAAATAGTCCTTGCGGGCAGCATATAAGCCGGGCCACGCAATACTTTGCGTAAGCCCGATTTTCCATATACCCGTTTTGTCCGATGGTCTTAAATCTTCATTTTCTACAAATACCTGTGTCATTGGTATATCGTTAGCGGTCTTTACATTGTATTTAGCCGCATCAATCTCCGACTTATTGACGTTGACCTGCCCATTGCTTTGCAATGCGGTATTAATAGCAGTATCTATGCTTACCCTTTCCTGGGCATTGGCAGTGGTCATACCTCCGATACCCAGTAAAAGAGCGATTACGGTTGTTTTCACACCTTTACTGTTTTTGAAATTAAATTTTGAATTGAATATGATGTAGAGCAATGGCAATACAAACAGGGTAAGAAATGTAGCCGTTATTAATCCGCCAATCACTACTGTAGCCAATGGCTTTTGTACTTCTGCCCCGGCACTGGTGCTGATTGCCATCGGCAGGAAGCCCAGTGATGCTACCGTTGCCGTCATCAATACCGGACGTAACCGGATTTTTGTTCCCTCGATTGTCCGTTTTATCACATCATCCAAACCGTCTTTTTTCAGTTGGTTGAATGTGCCTATCAATACAATACCGTTCAATACGGCAACACCGAACAGGGCAATAAAGCCGATACCTGCGCTAATACTGAAAGGCATTCCCCGCAGCATCAAAGCAAACACACCGCCGATGGCACTCATCGGGATGGCAGTAAATATCAAACCTGCCTGCTTGAATGAACGGAATGTGAAATAAAGCAATGCGAATATCAATAACAGCGATACTGGTACGGCAATCATCAGGCGGTTACTGGCTTCTTTCAGGTTCTCAAACTGACCGCCGTAAGTAAAGTAATACCCTGTGGGCAATTTTACTTTTTCGGAAAGCTGCTGCTGAATATCGGTAACAACGCTTTGCACATCACGTCCGGCTACGTTAAAGCCAATCACAATGCGGCGTTTTCCCGCTTCACGGCTGATTTGTGCGGCATCCAATTTGTAATTGACATCAGCAACCTGCGATATGGGTATCTGAAAGCCTGTATTAGTTGGTATCATCAGGTTCCTTACATCTTCGATGCTGCTGCGGTGTACGCTATCCAACCTTACCACAAGCTCAAACTGCCTTTCGTTCTCATAAATAACCCCGGCTGCTTTACCTGCAAATGCGGTACTCACAATATCGTTTACCTGTTGTATCGTCAGCCCGTAATTTGCCATCCGGGTACGGTCGTAGTCGATGTTAATCTGCGGCAAGCCGTTTACCTTTTCCACCTGTGGCGGTGTGGCTCCTTTTACCTGCTGTACTACTTCGCTAACCTTATTGGCATACACGCTTAACGTGTCCATATTCTCCCCGAATATCTTAACGGCAACGTCCTGACGAATACCTGTCATCAATTCGTTGAAACGCATCTGTATCGGTTGGTTCTTCTCAAAGAAAACGCCCGGAATAACGGACAGCCTTTCCATCATTTCATCCCCTAACTCGTTGTAGCTTTTCTTGCTTTTCCATTCGTCCTGCGGTTTGAGGATAATCATCATATCCGTAGCTTCAGGCGGCATCGGGTCGGTAGGCACTTCGGCAGCTCCGGTCTTGCCGACTACCATTTTAACCTCGTCAAATTCTTTAAGAATGCGGGATGCCTGCATCGACGTTTCTATACTCTGATTGAGCGAACTTCCCTGAGGTAAAATACAGTGAAAGGCAAAATCTCCCTCCTGCAACTGCGGGATGAACTCGCCGCCCATTCTGCTGAACAGAATAACGGCAACTACAAATACCGCAGTGGTAACGCCCACTAACCAATATTTAACCCTGATAGCTTTCTGCAACAAAGGTTGGTAGAAGCCTTGCAGCTTATCCATAAACTTGTCGCTGAAATTCGGCTTGTCGTGCCCTTTTTTCGGCAGGAACAACGCACACATCATTGGGATATAGGTCAAGGACAATATCAATGCGCCGAAAATGGCAAAGCCTACGGTTTGCGCCATCGGTGTGAACATTTTACCCTCAACGCCTACCAACGTCAGGATTGGGATATATACGATAAGGATAATGATTTCGCCAAATGCGGCACTTGTCCTGATTTTGGAAGCGGACAAAAATACTTCCTCGTCCATTTCGCTTTGGGTCAGTTTATTGGTGGATTTCCGCAAGCCCAAATGGTGTAGGGTTGCTTCCACGACAATAACGGCACCGTCCACAATCAAACCGAAGTCAATCGCTCCCAGGCTCATAAGGTTGGCACTAACGCCAAACACGTTCATCATCCCCAATGCAAACAGCATCGCTAACGGAATGGCTGATGCTACGATTAGCCCGGCTCTTAGGTTGCCCAGAAACAGCACAAGCACAAAAATCACAATCAAAGCTCCCTCAATCAAGTTCTTTTCCACTGTGTCCATTGCCCTGCCTACTAATTCGGTACGGTCTAAATACGGCTCGATGGTTACATCTTCCGGTAATGATTTCTGAATGGTGGGTAATTTCTCTTTTATCCGTTTTACCACCTCGTTACTGTTCTCGCCTTTGAGCATCATTACCACACCGCCCACGGCATCTACTTCTCCGTTATAGGTTAGTGCGCCGTAACGCACGGCACTACCGTAACGCACATCGGCTACGTCTTTAATAAAAATGGGTGTATGCCCCGTGATTTTTACGGGTATATTTCTAATATCTTTCCAACGAAGTAGCCAAGCCCACACCACGGATAAAATAAGCGTTAGGCTTCTTGTCGATATATGCACCGCCCGTATTCTGATTGTTTTGTTCCAGTGCGTTGAATATGTCGGGAATACTTACGGTCATCGCTCTCAATCGGTCGGGGTTTACCGCAACCTCGTATTGTTTCAATTCTCCGCCAAAGCTGTTTACTTCGGCAATGCCTGGCGTGCCGTACAACTGGCGGGCAACAATCCAATCTTGCATTGTACGCAGGTCTTTGGCGTTGTACTTATGCTCGCTGCCTTTTTTGGGGTGGATGATGTATTGATAGACTTCTCCAAGCCCTGTACTTACCGGAGCCAGTTCAGGCGTGCCGATACCTTTCGGAATTTTTTCTTCGGCTTCTTTCAGTTTTTCATTGACCAACTGCCTTGCAAAGTAGATGTCTACATTTTCTTTGAACACTACCGTAACGACGGAAAGCCCGAACCGGGATATACTTCTTGTTTCTACTAAATCGGGAATGTTGGCGATGCTCTGCTCAATGGGGAACGTAACCAACTGTTCCACTTCCTGCCCCGCCAGTGTAGGACAGGCAGTAATAATCTGTACCTGATTATTGGTAATATCCGGTACGGCATCTATTGACAATTTGGTTGCACTCCATACGCCCCAAATGATAAGAACCAATGTCATTATAGCAATGACGATTTTGTTCTTGATGCTGAATTTAATTATACTATCTAACATTTGAATTTGTATTAAGCCTGAAATGTTTTGTATTTGGTGTCTACTGCGGATATTCCATCATTAAAAAGCAGCCGGAATATCGGTCGTCAATCATAATGAGAATTACAGGCTCCCGCAGTTCGTCGAGGCTTTCATCGTAGAAGAAGTCATAAGATTTCATCAGGGCTAAATTGCCAATGATGACTTCGTGCCCGTTTACAAATCCTTTGATACCATAACCAGGTATCTCTTCAAATTTTTCGACCTTGTAATCGGATAGCGTGATACCCGGAAGAAATTTGAGCAAACTGCTTGCTATACGGTGCGTGGAATGGGATTGCATTGCTGCCGTATAAGCAATCACGATTTCTTTTTCGGGTACTGCACATTCAAAGGAAATTACATCAAACAGGCGGTTGCTTTTGTAGGCTGTATCTATATCTGCTGAATAATGATTTTTTATTGCCATTGTCATATTATTTTAATTTACAAGGCAAAATTATCAGTCGGTTTTGGGAACCTGGTTGCAAATACAAACAGCCATATCGGGAAATATGGCTGTTTGTAAATTTAAAGATGAGTATCATAAAATATTATTTTGTTTTAACGAACCTCGAACATTCGTTGCACATTCCTTTCATTACAAAATTGATACTCTCCAACAAAAATTTGTCGGGCAACTGGATAGGCGGAATGGCAATACTTTCGAGGCAGAAGGTATTCTTGCATCGGTTACAGTTAAAGTGCACGTGCAAGTCGCCAACGGTGCACATACAGTTATCGCTGCAAATAGAATACTTCATTGCGCCGGAGCCATCATCAATAGTATGAATGAGTAGGTTATCGTGAAAGAGGGTCAACGTCCTGAATATGGTCGATTTATTGACCGTTTCCAGTTCGGTTTCCAAATCAGTCAGGCTGAAAGCCTTTTTAAAGTCAGACATTCTTCTAAAGATTAACAGCCTAACCGAAGTTGGTTTTATGTTCCTGCGCAATAGTTTTTCTTCTAAATCTTTCATTTTGTCATTGTCGGTTTTAGAACCGTATTTAAAATCTAATGTAAAATTATAGAAGCTGCTATGCACAAGTATTATAATTTCCTTTGATAAATTTGTGATTTTTACTGTTAGGTTTTATAGGTAATGGATATAACCTATTTCGGGCAGGTATTTACAGTCTTCGCAGTTGTCATACGCAACGGTTGCTTTTTCGGGTTGGTCAAAATTGATTTCCAAAAACGCATTAGAAAATAACGCATATGGCGGGTATTCCGCAATGTGATTTTTCAGCATCTTGTGGGCTTCTACCACTGGTGCTCCGTAGAGCTTCTCGAATTTCCCGATTTTGTATTTGGTAAATTCCCCGTAGTGTACAATTATCTTTAATGATAAAGGAATTTCTATTGCCAGTTGTAATGCGAGGCGTTTGCATTCCTTTTGAAAATCGTTGTACATCTGTTCTATCTGCATCAATGTTTCTTCAAAGGTGGGCAGGTTGTGGTACTTGTAAAAAAGTATCGCATCGCCCTCAACCTCGGAAATTTCAAGGCAAAGGATATTGCTATCCATTACTGATTTGAGCAGGCTTTCTGTTATGTATTTTCCAACAAACATATTTGATTTGATAACGAAATCCGTAAAGCCTGAAATGTCGGGTATCATTATCATACCGTTTTTATTGGCAGTATCGTGTTGCATTTATATCATCGTATTAACCATTAAAAATGCAGGGGCTTGTTACCGTCCCCCGCAAATTGAGTGTATCTCACTCCAACAAAAACTATTTTATCTGCCCAGTAGCTTTGTGGTACACAGCTTCGGCTATTTTGTACCGTATTTTTGCATCCAACATATTGCTGTATGCTCTTTGCCAAAGCGTTTCAGCTATCAGCACATCTTCTCCGGTAATGGTTCCGGCTTTAAAGCGGTCATTGCTCAACTTCAAATTTTCGTCGGCTTCAATTAATGACGCCTGCATCAAATCAATGTTATTCGCCTGCAATTGCAGATTAAGCATTGCGTGCTCAATCTCCACCGTGATTTGGCTTTTCAGTTCTTTCAAACCGTATTCAGCCGAACGTATATTAGCTTCCTGCTGTTTTACTTTTTCTTTTCTGCTACCCCAGTCAAAAACCGGGATTTTCACGCTTAGCATACCAAAGTAGGTTAGCATATGGTTTTTGGTCGGGTCGCCAAAGTTAATACCCTCTTTTCCAAAGGCAGCCATTCCATTGAGCGATAAGCCTACCGATGGTTTCAGGTCGGCTTTGAGCATACTTTTGGTAAGCTGGCTCATTTTAATGCCATTGGTTGCCAACTCAATTTCCGGTCGGTTCGCATCGACAGCATCCAAAACACCCTGCTTAGAAAAGTCGCCCGTACTCAATGTATCGGCTACGTCTATACCTGTTGGGGCTTCCATCCCGATTAACTGGCTCAATCTTCTTTTTGCCAGGATGAGCTTATTCTCCGCAGCCTGCAAACGGGCTTCGTTTTCATTCTGGAGCACCTTTGCCCGCAATACATCGTTTTTGTAAATCAATCCTGCCCCAAACTGGTTGTTCAGGAATGTATAATGCGAAGCCAGTTGCTTTTTAACCTGCTGTTCCAGTTTGATTTCTTCCTTAGCCTGCACTAAAAGCCAGTAAGCGGTTTCGGTAGCCAGTAATACTTCGTCTTCCACCAATCGTTGTTGCGCATTGCTCATCTGTATATTGGTTTCTGCCATCTGCTTGCCGTACTTAATCTTACCGCCTGTGTAAATCGGCTGTGTAACGCTGACCATCGGTGCAAACCCGTATTCGGGCAGCATTGTGTTCAATGGCTCGCCAAAGTAAAAGGCGGTTGCCGAAGCATCCAGTTTTGGTCTGCCTGCCACATCCGCAATCAGCTTGTCGGATTGGGTGGCAATTACGTCTTCTTTAGCTTTGCCTATTCTGTTATTGTTTTTTAATGCCAGTTCTTTGCTTTCCGCAAGGGTTAGCTGCTGTTGTGCAAAGAGGTTGTTTGTTCCCTGCAAAAGAACGAAACCGCATATAAAAACCTTTATGACTGTTTTATATCTTTTCTGTAACATAATCCCTTTTTATGATAAATATTTTTGGTGGTGAACATCGGTATCGGTATTGCGCTCGTGCTGTTCATCCGATTGTTTGTTTTTAGGTGGTTTTACGAACCTGTAATACAGTACCGGAACGATAAATAATGTGGTAATCATTGATACCAGAATACCGATTGAAATGGTACTTGAAATCGGTCCCCATTCCGGCGAGCCACTCGCCATTAACGGTATCAAACCGATTGCTGCCGCCATTGAGGTAAGGAAGATTGGTCGCATTCTTCGTTTAGCTGCAAACAGGGCTGCTTCTCTAATCGTATGACCGTGCTCCCTTACCAGTTCATCTGCATAGTCCACGAGGATAATCCCGTTACGGACTACGATACCCAGTAAGGCGGTAATACCGATGATTGCCATAAACCCGAACTCGTACCCTGTAAGGAACAAGCCCAACATTGCGCCCAGTAAACTCAACGGGAACGAAGCCAGTACAATGAATACTTTACCCACACGCTTGAACTGGAATAACAGCACAAGGAAGATGAGAACGAAACTTATCATAAAAGCCTTTCCCATTTTGGGACCGCTTTCCAGTCCATCCTCATACTCGCCGCCGTAGGCAATCTTAATGCCTTTAGGCAGTTTCAGGCTGTCAATTTTAGGCTGTACTTCTGCAAATACTTCTGCGGGTTTTCTGCCCAACTGCGCTTCGGAAGAAACGGTTAAGGTTCTTAACCCGTTACGGTGTACAATAGCCCCAGTATGCCACGACGGTTGTAAATCTACCACCTGCTTTAGAGGAACCTTAGCACCGAATGTTGAATTGATGTACATATTGCCCAAAGCATCCAGATTTTCCCTGTCGCTTTCGTCTGTACGCAATACAATGTCGATGGCTTTATTGCCCTCCCACATCTGCGATACCGGGTATCCTTTTATCTTTGCACCCAATGCCTGTGCTATCTGCGCTTTGGTAACGCCCAAACGCAAGGCTACATCTTCTTTAACCACGGCTTTCAGCCCTACATAATCATTCTGATAATCGGTGCGCACCCAGTTAGAACCTTTAGTGTTTTCCAGTAATGCTGCAACCTGCTTGGCTACTTTTTTCTGCTCGGTCATATCCTTGCCAATCACACGGATTTCAATCGGTGCGTGCTGCTGCTTCTTGCTTAGCTGCCTAACCCGCACATAACCGTTCGGCAGGTAGTTGTTGAATTTCTGTACATACTCGTCTATCATTTCTGCCGTTGCATCTTTGCTTGTGGTATTGATGAATACCTGCGCAAAGTTTTCCCGTGGGTGCTCCGGTGCATAGGTAGAGTAGAAACGTGGCGAGCTTGTACCGATAAAACTTGCTGTGTTTACAATGCGCTTATCGCCTGCAATTTCCTTTTCTATCTTCTTAACGGCTGCTTCGGTTTCGTGGATATTCGTACCGTTATCCATCCACAATTCAAGGTTGAACTGGTTTCTTTCCACGATAGGGAAAAATTCGGTTTTAACCTGACTACCTACCACGAAAGACAGTAAGAAGATAACCAAACCTGCTACCAACGTAGTTTTCTGCCATTTCATACAGAACTCGATTGCCCGGTCGAAACCGTCCTGCATCCGGTCTAAGAAATTGCGTTTTTTGGGTTTATCATCGTGCTTTTTCAATCCTTTTTTCAGGAAGTGGTAACACATATACGGCGTAAGGAACAAGGCTACAAGGAACGAAACCGCCAAAGCTATGCTTACGGTAATCGGTATCCATTGCACAAACTCTCTCGTAAGCCCGGTAAGCGTAAATGCCAACGGCAGAAACGATAGGACAATGGTAAGCGTAGCCGTGAAAATGGGAACCATCAACTGCGTGGCACTCTGCCAGGCGGCAGTCCACGACGGTATTTTTTCGTCCACTTTCTCGATGTAATTATCCACTACGATAATGGCATCATCGACCACCATCCCCAGTACGATAATCATTGCCGCCAAACTAACCTGGTGCATTTCGATACCCAACAAATTGAGGATAGCAAATGTTACGGCAATGGTAACGGGTGCTGCAATGGCTGAAATGGTGGCAACCCTGAACGGCAGCAGGAGCATTACGACCAAGATAACGGCTGCAATGGCGATACCGAACTCGATAAAGAAATGCCCCAAATTCATATCAACCACTTCGGGTTGGTCAACAATGGTGCTGACCTGCACATCTGATGGCAGGATTTCTTTTACTTCAGCAACTTTCTGTGTCAGCGCATTACCCAAATCGACAATGTTCTGTCCGGGCTGCATTTCTACGGTCAGCATCATTACATCGTTTCCTGAAACGGTAATTTTGCTTTTCAGGTCTTCATATCTTCTCTCGATGTTGGCTATATCCCGCAAACGGATATTGCCGCCCTGCGGGGAACTATATACAATCAGGTTCCCGATTTCATTTTCATTCTGATACTGCGCATCCGTGAAAATAAGGAAACGGTTTTTGTCAATTTCAATATCGCCACTCGGAATAGTTACATTCTGTTGGCTTAATGTGTTTGTGATTTCGTTGATACCGAAACCGTATTGCTTCAATACATCTTCTCGCAGGGTAATAAATACCTGCTGCTTCTGTCCGCCGTAACGCTTGATTTTGGAAACGGACGGTATCGTCTTAATGCCGTCTTCCAGTTCATCCAAATAGTTTTCCAACTGGGCGTAAGAACGACCGGGGGCTGATACGGCAATCATCTGAACAACCACATCGCCGAAATCGCTGTTCACATACGGTCCCTGTACGCCCCGTGGCAATGCTAAAGGCATATTGGCATCCAAACCGTGCTGTAAAGTATTCCAGAATTTTTTGGTGTCCTTTACATAGTCCTGCAATTCTACCGTTACAACCACCTGTCCGGGCTTACTTTCCGAATGGGTTTTTTCTTTTTTGATTTCCTCGAAACCGAACAGGTATTGTTCCAGCTTGTCGGTTACTTCTTTCTCTATCTGCTCTTCGTCGGCTCCGGGGTAGAAAGCCACAACAAGCCCCTGTCTAACTGTTACACGGGGGTCTTCACTTCTCGGCATCGTCATTAATGAAATTAACCCGGCAAACACCATAATAACGGTAATCGCTATCGGTACTTGCGGAAATTTCATTGCCGCTTCAATGAGGTTTATCTTTCTTTTCATAAATTATTCAGATTTTGGGGCTGATGCTGTTACCGATGTAGTTTGCGCTTTTACTTTCTGCCCGTCTTTCACGTTATTTTGCCCGGCAAGGATAATGGTCTGGCTTTCGTTAAGACCATCGGTTATAATAACCGCATCGCCTACGATTTTGCCCACTGTAACCCTCGTCAGCTTAGCGGTGTTGTTCTTATCTACCACGTACACGTGCGGGATTTTATCTACATTGTTGATGATGGCGGTAAGTGGTACACGTACCTGCTTAACCTTTACCGGGACGCCTGCAAGCACTTCGGTAATCATTCCCGGCATCAGCACGCCGCCCGGATTGTCCAAGCGTACTTTAAGGGTAAATGCTTTTGAAATTTCATCGGCTACGGGATTAATGATGGTGATTTTACCCGTGAAATTGCGTTGCAATGTAGGAATATTCACATCTACCTGCATCCCTTGTTTAAAGCTGCCGATTTCGCTTTCGGGTACGGCAAACTGCGCATATACCATATCTGTTTTTACAATGGTAAAGGCAGGAACGCCCGGTGCTGCCATACCGCCAACCTCGGCAGTTTTCACGGTAATTATACCATTGGTAGGCGAATGCAAACGGCTGTCGGCAATGCGCTTGCGGTTGATTTTTTTGTTGGCTTCTGCCTGCGCTACTTTGGTCTTGATGTCGATGTAATCCTTTTCAGGGAAACTTCCTTTTTTGTACAGTTCATCAAATCTTCTGAACGCATCCTGGCTCTGCTCTAAACTGGCATTGGCAATCTGCAATGCCGCTTCGTACTCGGTGGCATCAATGCTTGCAAGAAACTGTCCTTTGCTCACTCGCTGCCCCTCATTTACACCCACACTGTTAATCGTGCCGGGAACGGCAAAACTTATGGTAGTCATATTGTCGGGAACAATGGAACCCGAATAGGAAACGGATTGCTCGGTTTCCGAACTGTTGATAGTGGCTACGGTTACTACCGGAGGCTCATCTTTTAACTGTTTTTCTTCTTTTTGTTTGCAACTCTGTATCAATCCGGCTCCGATAAGGAAGAGGGATAACAAACCAATTTTACTTGTTCTCATCTTACATTTATTTTGTTACGCTTCTTTGTTTAGTTAAACTTTGAAAATTTTAAATACAGGGGCAAAGGTCGGGTTACAGCTAAGGTGCAGCTATACGAAATGACGGGTAAAAGTTGTGAAATTTACTTTTTTGATTTGGTGGTATCTGCCTGAAACAAACAGAGCTACTGATGTTTCAGTAGCTCCGATGCCTGCATTAAAAAAATAGCAAAATGCTTGGGGGATGGATTGGAAAACCCTTAATGCGGGGGTTGCGCTTCGTCCATCTGCATAGTAACGGCTTCCCCGTGTTCCTGCTTTACCTGCTTGAAATAGCTTGATGTAAAGCCCGTGTGTTTTTTCAACTGGTTGGAAAGGTATGCCTGACTGCTGTACCCCAGTACGTGGGCAATCTCGGTCAGCGACATTTCGGTATGTACCAAAAGGTCTTTTACCTTTTCAATCTTCCGACGAATGATGTACTTTTCGAGTGTAATTCCCTCCACTGAAGAGAATAAGGCACTCAATGTATCGTAGTTCTTGTGCAGCTTGCCACTGATTAAGGTTGTGAATTTGGTAGGTGTGCCGCTTTGCAGTTGCAACGTGATACCTTTCTCCACCAACTCTTTTATCCTGTTTATTGTCTTTTGGTTTTTGTCATACATCAGTTCCAAGCCGATGCCTTTCAGCATCGTTTTGATTACTCCCAACTTCTGCGAAAAGTCTGTCGTATCCTTTATGATGGCTTGCCCCAGTTTTATATCCAAAACCTCAAAACCCAAAGCTGTCAATTCCTGTTCAAGAACATAGGTACATCTATTGCACACCATTCCTTTTATTAATAGTGTCATATCTTCTAAAATGTATAAGTTCCTTTATTCAATGGTCAAAATTCTGCATTTGCCCCCGACAAACTATTATGATATTCCGGCTTTGTTTTGTGAAATTTTATGAAAATCGGTGCAGTAACATTAAATATCATAAACTAAATAAGGAAAAGTACATAGCTACTTCCGACCATCTTACGGAATTTTGTAATAGACAACATCCGTATAAAAATGAAGAACAAAAAGAGCAACGAACATCAGGTTTTAAAGGTGCTGAAAGATTACAACGCAGGTAAAAGCGGACTGGAACTTTTCGAGAAATACGGCGTTTACGGCACGAACATTTTTGAACTGAAACACAAATACAAGGATTTAGGGATGGATATTCTTGTAGAATTGGTAAATTTAAACGAAGAAAACAGCAGGCTGAAAACAATGTATGCCGAACTGTGCATACAGCACCGGAAGCTCAAAGACCTGCTGAAAGAAGATTTCTGACAGGACAGTCGGGAGCGGTAAGCAGCAATTTAAAATACTATTACTATGACAAATGTAACGTACAAATACGCTACGGTTTTGGTAGCAATACAGAACCTACGCAACGAGGGGTATAACGTGGATTTCAATCTCGAAGAGAACTGTTTAATCTGCGGCGATAACAAATATACCATTGATGATTTTGAGATTGAGCAGGTCTATCGCTATGAGGGCGAAAGCAACCCAAGCGATGAGGCTACGGTGTATGGCATTGCCTCGAAAGACGGTTTAAAAGGAATTTTGGTTACGGCTTATGGTGCTTATACCGATAGTATGAGTACGGCAATGCTCCGCAAACTGGCACTAAAAAACGATTAAGATTTTAAAGTATGATAAAAGTGTTTATAGCCGGAGCCACCGGGTGGGCAGGCTCGGCAATCGCAAAAGGTGTTTATAACGAAAAAGGAATGCAACTGGCAGGCGGCTTGTCACGCTTCAATAAACAAGAGAATTTAGCCGAAATCCTGGATTTCGGAAATGATGAAATCCCATTGTTCGGAACCATAGAAGAGGCACTGGAGCAAGTGGATTTTGATGTACTTGTCGAATTTACCAAACCAGATATTGCCAAAAAGAATATCCTGTCAGCCTTAAATAAAGGAAAAAAAGTTGTGGTGGGTACTTCGGGACTTACTAATGAAGATTATACCGAAATAGAAAAGGCAGCCAACGATAATAACACTTCAGTACTTGCCGCAGGCAACTTTGCCATTACAGCCGTCCTGCTATTCAAGTTCGCTTCTATTGCTGCGCAGTATATTCCCAATTATGAACTCATAGACTACGCAAGCCAAAACAAAGTGGATGCGCCGAGCGGCTCGGTAGCGGAACTGGCGCATCGTTTGTCGGGCATACAGCAATCGAATATTACGGTTCCCGTTAAGGACACCATTGGCAGCAAAGAAACAAGGGGTGCAGATATTGAGGGCGTACAGGTGCACGCTGTAAGGCTTCCGGGTCACGTGTTGGGTATTGAAGCCATCTTTGGAATGCCGGACGAAAAGCTGATTTTAAGGCACGATGCGGGAAACAGTGCCGAACCTTATGTAAAGGGCGCAATCCTTGCCATCGAAAAAGTAAGCACGTTCAAAGGGTTGAAAAGGGGTCTTGATGCGGTAATGGATTTCTAAAAAAACAAAGTGCAAAATAATAGCTGAAACTGATATTTTGCCTTTTTTCTATACCCGGTATTTACTGCACCGTCACACAAACATCGGCATTCATCGGGTAGCTTTGGCAAAGCAAAATTATTCCCTCTGCGATATCCTGTTCTGTCAGTGCCCCGTTATGGAGCATCCGAACTTCGCCATCGGTTTTTACTGCCCAACAAGCCCCGCAGGTTCCATTCTTACAGGAACTCGCCACTTTGATATGGTGCTCTTTCATCGCATCCAGAAGCGACTGCTTCGGCTGTACCTCAATGAGCGATGTGCATTCATACGTTTGCTTTTCCTCGTTCTCGTAGTAGTCCTCGTAATAGTTTACAATCACATCTTTAACAGTACCGTCCGTTTCCAAATCGCCCGCATTCCCCGGAACCGGGTCGAAGTATTCCAAATGGATATGGTCTTCGGGAATGTACAAGCCCGTTAAGGCATCCTGGTACAAATCCATCAGCCCGTTGGGTCCGCAGATGTAATAATGGGCTGCAGCAACATCGCCAACCAGTCTTTTAATGACCGAACGTAAAACAAGCAGATTGAACCTGCCTGCAACGTGGTTGAGTTTGGTGGAAATAAAATCAGGTGCAGTAAAGGAATAACAAATATTCAATTCTTGCGCTGCCTGCATCGCTTCCAGTTCATTCCAAAATATGGTTTCTTCCGGTGTTTTATTGCTGTACACCAGTAAGGGTATCCGATTGCTGTTTTCAACGCTTTTCAGCATTGCGTATAACGGGGAAATACCGCTACCGCCTGCCAGTAAAACAATTTGGGATTGCTCGGCTATCGGTTTTTCTAAAACAAAGCTGCCAAATGGGGCTTCTATTTCCCAGGCTTCGATGTTGTCTGCATTATTTAAGATGTAATTGCTCATCTTTCCACCTGTAACCCTTTTAATAGTAATGGCGGGAAATTCGTCAGACGGCACAGAACTGAACGAATACGAACGTATGAGCAGTTCGCCGTTTACGGTAAGCCTGATGTTGAGGTACTGACCGGGCAGGTAGGTAAACGCCTGCTGCTCCGTGTCAAAGTATAGGGTAATGGTATCTTCGGTTTCCTTTATAATTTTATGTGTTCGCCACGTGTATTTCTTCATCCCTCGGTTTTTAATGTCTTGCATTGCTGATAAAAAGAAAACCTCTGCTCCTGTACACAAAGCGAGGTTTCATAAAGACTTCTATTTAAAAGTTTGCTGTTCTGATAATTATAGTTCGTTTTGCTTTTCCTGTTGTCTTCTGATGATTTCGAGCTTGTTTTTTCGTATCTGCTTAAAATGGGCAGACGTTAATCCCGTATAGGTCATTAATTGCTCGGACAGTTCCGTCGGCTTTTGATAGCCTAACGCCTTTGCGATTTGTGACAGCGATTGCTCGGTGTACACCAGTAACTCTTTTACCTTTTCGATAATGCGCCTGATATAGATAATTTCAAGGCTCATATCATATTTAACAAGGAACAGATTGTTCAACTGGTGATAATCTGCTTTCAATTCGTTTGTAAGCTGTACGGCAAACGGTGCAGATTTACCTGTGTCCAACCTGTTCTGTATAATCCGGTCTGCTACATTGCAAACTTTCGTCATTATCTCCGAACAGTCGCCTGAATTTTGTTTCTGTAACATTGCTTTTTATTTATGGAACGAGATTTAACTGTTTCATACGCTGGGTAGCTTTGGTAAAAAATACCGGAGAAGTACTGGTGTGCTTGCTCCGGGACTGTCCAAAACTTATCCGCAGCATCCTGTTGAACAACTTGAAGCCTTTCCGCTGTCGTCGCCGCCAACTTTGTAGCCTGCTTTTTCAATCGCCTCAACCAACTCTTCTTTCACTTCGTCGTTTTCAACTGAAACAGATAATTTTCCTGCTTCCAGTTTTTCTACTTTAATGCCGTCAATGTCTTTGATTGCTCCGTTTACTCTCGACTGGCAGTGTGCACTTTGCATATCTGGTATGCTTAATTCTACATTTTTCATTTGAACTTATTTTTTATTGTGATACAAATTTCCGTATTAAACGAGGTGTTACTATTATGGTATTCCCTGTAAGATTTGTGATTTTTACTGATTTTGAAATCGCCGTGTTATTCCACGATTAATTTACCTTTCATATAGATGTAATGACCGGGAAACGAGCACAGGAAATCATACGAGCCTTTTGCCGGAGCCGTAAAGGTAATTTCTGTGGTTTGCCCACCGCCAATCATATCCGTTTTTGCGATTACGGCGTTTTCCATTCCTTTAGGTATGTAGCCGTTGTCCTTAGCATCTATCGCAGCATTGGCAAAAGTGTTGAAGTCTGTGCCCTGGGCAAGTATAACAACATTGTGCCCCATTGCCTCAATCGGTGCTTTTCCGATGTGCTTTAAAATGAGCTTTACGGTTTCGCCTGCTTTGGCTTTCAGTTCGGTTTTGTCGAATTTCATATCATCGCCGCCGCTAATGGTAATTACATTTTCGTTCCCTGTTTCTGCGGGGGCAACTGTTTCTTCTATTACAGGCTGATTGCTCTCCTGTGTGGTCTTGTCTTTTTGCTGATTGTTGTTACAGGCAGTAAATGCGATTACCGACAATGCTAACACTAACTTTTTCATTTCTATTTGAGATTTTATTTTGTTATCTGATAGTGCAAATTTCAGTACATAAGGTCACTTCCTCATTACGCTTTTCCCTGTTTGATTTGTGATATTTACTGATTGGACAGGGCACAAAAAAGAGGGCTGCAATAACCCTCTAAATTTTAAACAAAAAAAAATGCCAGTATTACGCTGCCATTTCCTCACAAGCCTTTGCACAAGCTCTGCACGCTTCTGCACATTCTTTACAATGCTCCATACCCATTGCAGCGTGTTTCTCACACTCTTCAGCACAAGCGTTGCAAATGTCAGCACATAGTTTGCAAATCTCTTTGCTAAATTTACCATCAAGACTTAATACGTTTGCTGCCGCTTGGCAAATAGCTGCACATTCCAGGTCTAACTGGATACATTTCTTTACGTGTGCAACATCATCTTCATTTAAACAAGCAATGGCACATTGGTTACAGATAGCTACGCACTTCAGGCAAGCCTCGATACACGATTGAAATTTTGTTTGTATCATAATATAAAATTTAAAAAATTAAGAAATAGATTTTATACTGTTTCTAACAAATATCAGTCCCTTGCAAAAGAAATGCTTTGTAAAATTCCTTGTTTGAATTGTAAGATTTACTGATTTGATATTTCGTAATATAAGGCTATATAAATAAAACCTACCTAATATTATTTCTGTAAAGAATTAGAATAAAAAAAACGACAGTCCCAATTAAGGAACCGCCGTTTTAGCAAACGCAATAAAGCTAAGTTCTACATTATTTTTTCAGTTTGTCGGCAGGAGGATTGTAATCAGACAATGTTGTTACCCTTACGGTATCAACCCCGGTAATATCCCAAGTGATAGGTATCATAGTCATATACTCACATTTCGGACACATATCACCCTCTGAACCTATCATTTCTTTATGACCGGGACAGCCTGTAATCAAATGTCCGTGGGCATCAATCAGCTCGCCTTTTTCGTTCCTGTCTTTTGCTGTAATTTTTTCGGCGGGTTTTTCAACCACCTGTTCCGTAGCGTGGTCGTGCCCGTCGCCCTCGGTGTGTGCGTGTCCGTCTTTTGCTGTTTTGGTATCGCCCCCGCAAGATGCTAAGAAAATCGCTAAGGAGGCAAATACGCCTATCAATAATTTGTTCACTTTCATTTCTATTTATTTTTTAGAGATTAAAAACTTGATTTTATTCCAGTAAGATTAATGATTATGATGGTCGTGTGCTGACGGTTCAGCCTTTACAATACATAGCACCGAATTATCGTGTAGATGTGCTGGTGTTTCCAACTGGATGGTAACGTGATGGATATTCATATGCTCTAATTCGTGTTCTACTTTACGAAGTAATATTTCACTTTCTTCGATAGTCATTTTTTCATTTACAACGGCGTGGCACGTAAGTGCATTCAATCCACTTGTAATTGTCCAAATATGCAGGTCGTGAATACTTTTAATACCATCGGTTTTAAGGATTTTTTCATTGACCTTATCCACTTCAACATTTTCGGGTGTGCCTTCCATCAATACGTGTACCGATGATTTAGTAACTAAATACCCACTTCTCAATACCAGTATCGAAACAATAACGCTTGCCAACGGGTCTGCCCACCCCCAACCGAAAAACATAATGAGCAACGCTGCGATAATTGCACCAACCGAACCGAGCATATCACTGATGACGTGCAGGTAGGCTCCACGCATATTGAGGTTTTCCTTTACGTCAGCACCACGCATCATTATCCAGGCTACAAGCACATTAACCAATAAGCCTACAATTGCTACAATGAGCATACCTCCTGATTGAATTTCCGGTGGGCTCTGAAAGCGTTCTATCGCCTCGTAAATGATATAAACTGAAATCAGGATAAGTGTTGCACCGTTGATAACTGCTGCAAGTATTTCAAAGCGCTTATAGCCGTAGGTCTTACTGTAATCGGCTATTTTACTGCTGAACTTAAAGGCCATCAGCGCAATGAAAAGCGATATTGCATCACTCAACATATGTCCGGCATCGGCTAATAAGGCAAGGCTGTTTGTCAGAAAACCTCCCACTACCTCCACTACCATATATGTAGTGATGATTACCAAGCTAATGGTCAGGGTCTTTTTATTCGCAGTATGCGAGTGGCTGTGTCCGTGGTCTTGTCCCATATTTACTTGTGATTATTGTTTCACTGCTGCAAATATCAGCAGCAAAACGTTTCTATCTATTTTAATATTCTTTGTGTGATTTATCGGTTTACTTCTTCCATTTCAAACGTAAACTGTTACTTACCACACTTACACTACTCAACGCCATTGCGGCTCCGGCAATCATTGGGTTTAGTAAGAAACCATTGATTGGGTAAAGAATACCTGCTGCAATCGGAATACCTATAAGGTTATAGATAAATGCCCAAAACAGGTTCTGCTTAATGGTTGATACGGTTTGTTTTGATAGTCTTATGGCTTGAGGTATTTTGGTAAGGTCTGATGAAATAATGGTCATCTTCGCCACGTCCATTGCGATATCCGAACCTTTACCCATTGCGATACTTACATCGGCAGTTGCCAGTGCTGTACTGTCATTGATACCGTCGCCAACCATTGCTACTACTTTGCCTTGCTGTTGCAGTTCTTTCACAAAATCAGCTTTGTGCTGTGGCAAAACTTCGGCTTTGTAATGCTTGATACCAGTTTGCTCGGCGATAGCTTTGGCGGTAGCCTCATTATCTCCCGTCAACATATACAGTTCGATATCCGCATCCTGCATTTCTTTGATAGCCTGTACCGATGTCTCTTTAATTTTGTCGGAAATAGCGATTACAGAAAGAGCTTGTTTACTGTTTGCAAACCATATAACGGTTTTAGACTGTGTGCCCCATTCGTCCGCCTGCTTTTGCAGTTGGTCGGCAATGGTAATGTTGTTTTCGGCTAACAGTTTTTTATTACCTACATAGTAAGTGTCGCTGTTGTAATCGGCTTTTGCGCCTTTACCTGTTATACTGTCGAAGTTTGATAATAAAGTTGTAGAAACGCCCTCCAAATTTTTCACAACGGCTTCCGCTAATGGGTGCTCCGATTGCTTTTCAATGCTCAATAAAACATCTTTCGTCGCATCGTCATTGTTCAGCCATTGGATGCCTGTAACCTGTGGTCTTCCCTCGGTAATCGTACCTGTTTTATCCAGCACGATAGCGTTTACTTTCTTCGCTAATTCCAAACTTTCCGCATCTTTAATCAGGATGCCGTTTTCTGCACCCTTACCAACGCCCACCATAATAGCGGTAGGAGTAGCCAAGCCTAAAGCACAAGGACAAGCAATAACCAATACAGTAACGGCTGCTAAAAGACCTTGTACAACACCATTCTCGCCTCCTAAGAAGAACCAAAGAATAAATGTCAGGATAGCAATACCGATTACTACCGGAACGAAAATACCTGCGATTTTATCCACCAGTTTTTGTACGGGTGCTTTACTTCCCTGTGCATCCTGCACCATTTTGATGATTTGGGCAAGCATTGTTTCTTTACCCACTTTTACCGCCTTGAACTGGAAGCTACCTTTTTGGTTGATGGTTCCGGCAAATACCTTTTCGTTTTCCTTTTTCAGTACCGGAACAGGTTCGCCGCTTAGCATACTTTCATCTACATACGAATTGCCCGATACAACTGTACCATCCACCGCAATTTTTTCGCCCGGCTTAACCAAAATAATATCGCCTGCGTTTACATCTTCGATGGCTTTTTGTCTTTCCGTGCCGTCTGCTTCTATTACGATAACCGTTTTCGGTTGCAAGCCCATCAGCTTTTTAATGGCTGATGAGGTATTGCCTTTGGCTTTTTCTTCCAATAGCTTGCCCAATAAAATAAAGGCAACGATTACGGCTGCGGCTTCAAAGTACACGTGTGCGTGTAAACCTCTTTGATGCCAAAAGTCCATAAACAGCATATTGAATACGCTGAATATATAGGCGATACCTGTACTCAATGCGACAAGTGTGTCCATATTGGCAGAACGGTGTTTCGCCTGCTTCCACGCATTGATAAAGAAGTCTTTACCTAACCATAAAACTACCGGAGTGGCGAATGCCCACATTATTTCATTACCGTAAGGCATATCCATAAAGAACATACCGATAATGACCACCGGTAGCGATAGGATTACTGCCCAAATGGTTTTGTTTTTAAGTTTTCTGAATTTTTCGGCGTGGATAGCTTCTAAAGTTTCCTGTTGCTTGCTCTCGTCTTCGAGCAATAGGTCATAACCGCCGTCCTGTACCGCTTTCCTGATTTGCTCGGAATTGGTTATATTCGGCAGGAATTCAACGTTGAGGTTTCCCGTACCGTAATTCACTTCGGCACTTACTACGCCCGGCGTATATTTTGCCATACTCTCGGCACTGCCTGCACAAGATGCACAGGTCATACCTAAAACGGGATAAGTCTTTTTAACAGTGGGAACGCCGTAGCCTAAATCTTTAATTGCTTTTACAGCTTCGCCTACTACCTCGTTATCATTAACGGTAATAGCCGCCCTGCGGTTATTTAGCTCTACTTTGTGGGTTTCTACGCCTTTTACCTGTGCCAGTCCTTTTTCGACGATTAATGCACAGTGCTCGCTTTCTACATCCTCTAAAGGAATGTAAATTGTTTCTTTATTGGTTGCCATATCTCGATTGCTTTATTTTCATAATGCAAAGGTGGCAACAATAAAGAGGAGTTCTATTGTGAAATTCTGGGTTTGATTTGTAAGATTTACTTAAACCTTATCCAGTGGCTTGCGCTTGTCTTCCCTTATCTGCTTGAAATGGCTCGGTGTAAGCCCTGTTACTTTCTTGAACTGGTTGCTCAAATATGCCACGCTCGAATAATTCATACGGTCGGCAATCTCGCTTAACGACAGCTCATCGTACACCAACAGTTCTTTTATCTTTTCTACTTTCTGTGCGATAAAGTACTTCTCAATGGTCGTACCCTCAATATCGGAAAACAGGTTGCTAAGGTAGTTGTAATCGTGGTGCAGCGCATCGCTCAACACATCCGAAAGATTGGTTTTCGCATCGTTGTCCTGATGGTGCACCAGGTCAATGATAACGTTCTTTATTTTCTCAATCATCCGGCTCTTCTTGTCGTCGATGACCTGAAAACCCAAAGGGTCTAAAACGTTTTCCAATGCCTCACGCTCTGCTGTGGTTAAATCTTTTTTAAGGATTATTTCGCCCAGTTTTATATTGGTAGCCTCTATGCCGAGTTTGTCGAGTTCGTTCTGAACTACGAGAATACAACGGTTGCAGACCATATTTTTGATAAATAATGTACTCATATTTCGCTAAATCACAATTCATTTTGTTGCATCAATACGCAACCACAAATTTAAGATTAAAAATTAAGTATTTATTGATTATGAGTGACTAAGTGATGCAAACGACGGTTTTCATAGGGGAAAATAGCTAAAATATTCCCCATTGTAGGGGAATATTGGCGGTTAAAGTGCTGTTTATTAATAACATTTGCTAAGGTACTCTGATATTGATAACGTAATCCTCCCTACTATGAGAAAGTTATTAGGAACTATTGTTACCGAAATTCAGGAGCAGGAACGGAAACTGTCAATTACGTGCTCGGGGCTAATTGAAGAGGCTTTTCAAATGACGGTCTTTCTTCAGGAGCTATTGGTTTCGGCAAAAGAATGTGTGCTAAGTTCGGAATTTGAGAACGATGCAAAAGAGATTGAGTTCTTTAAAATGATTAAGCCCCAAATCCTGGGCAAACTCATCTATTATAACAAGCTCTACCGGATAGAAACCTCGTGCCCGGTCAATAACGGGAAAATATATCATAACTATTTCTCGAACCATTTAACGGAGCTAAAGATTGAGTTTAGGGAACACATCTGCAACTCCCATTTTTATCGCTACTACCGTTCGGGCAGGGTGGATAAAGACCACGAATATTTTAAGCGTGGGCAGATAAACTACCTCGATGGGCTTAATAGTTACGTATTTGAAATCGACCCGCAATTCTCTACCTATTACGATTACAAAGTAGCCCGCATCCTCGCCAACGACCTCTTATACGCCTACCTCTTAACCAAAATCAGCCCCGAAGAAAATTCCGATACATTTTTCAGTAGCGCCAGCGAAATTAAAGAGCTATCCTGGACGGACAGCAAGAATGCTCTGATTGAGCTAACGTATGCCCTCTACGCATCAGGTGCTATTTCAGGAGGTAAGTTAGGCATCCGGAAGCTCACTGCTATTTCACAAGTGTTGTTCCGAATACCACTGACCGATGTGCATCACGCATTCCACCGTATGAAAACCCGTGCAGGCTCTCGCACCTTGTTTTTAGACCAGTTGAAACAAGCACTGGAAGAATATATGGATAAAGACTTATAAACACTCCATCAATAAAGGCTTTGAAAGCAATACGCATTCCGTATTGCTTTTTTTTGTGCCTGCGTTCGCCAATATATGGCAATTGGCGAACGGGCATATTTCCTTATCCCAAAATCGGAAAATCTGCCGAAACGCTTATTTAATAAGGCTTTCCGGCAAATTGTAAAATTTTCAAAAAACCGCTTTTTCAATTGGCAAGCATTGGCGGACAAACACTGCCACAATTCTGAATTTTGCCCTGTGAACATTAAACGACAGCGCAATGAATATAATAACAGTTGACGAAGAAGTGTGGCAGCACCTTAACGAACGGTTGAAAGCCATTAGCGAATATATCCTGAAACTGGAAGATACAAGCTATGATAGTTTGTGGCTCAACAATCACGAAGTCTGCCAGTACCTCCACATCAGCGAAAAAACATTGTGGCGTATGCGCACCAACGGGCAGATAGCCTTTTCAAAAATGTACGGGCAGTATTACTATACGATTGGTGCTATCAAGGAAATGCTTAACGCCAATGCCGTACAAACTACCGATGAGTATGTGGAGCAGCTTATGGCGAAAGGCAAAAGCTACATTAAACAAGGCAGAAAGCTAAAATCAGGTAATAAGTAAAAGTTTTGGGTATGAATATCGACAAAATGGAATTTGTGGCGTGGATGGAACGCATAATGGATAGGCTTGACATTCTCGGCAACCACATAGACGATTTACAAAAGAAGCGCAATAGCATAGACGGAGAAGAATTACTGGATAATCAGGATTTATTACAAATGCTGAAAATCAGCAACCGTTCCCTGCAACGGTATCGCTCCATCGGTAAGCTGCCTTACTATACCATCAGCGGAAAATTGTATTACAAACTATCCGATGTGCATCAGTTCATCAGGGAAAGTTTTAACCCGCCTTTGCCCAAACTGGATGCCAATAAGTGACAAACACTGCCTTTGAGTGCCACATAGTGCAATACGGTGCAGGCTTCCTTTACATTCGACAGCGAACTTTTAAAATTTTCAGAATATGAGTGAAGAAACAACTAATAAACAGGAAATGCCCGAACAGCTTTCGGACATATTACTCGTACTGGATAAAGAAAAAATGAAAATCCAGGCAGTGAAGAGTATCGACGAAAACGGGAAAATGGAAACCGTCGAACCCACGAAGAAAAACCAAAACCAGTTTATGCGTGTGGACAAAAGCGGCGATTTCTTTTCCAACTTCTTTTCCAATTTTTTCAGCCAGTTAAAGAACCCTACAAACTTTACTTTCTTCAAAGTACCCGCCCCTATTGCTGCTGAAAAAGCACAGGAATTACAAAAGCACGTAGATAAGCCCACTCCCGATGGCGAGAAAGTGCTGAAAGAACTCGAAGTAAAGGCAGAACCGCAACAGGACAAAAAACAAGAAAATCAAAATAATATGGCAACAGCACAAACAACAACGGAAACGAGTGAATATCGCTACAAGCCGGAGCAGATTGATTGGGACACAATGAAAAACCTCGGATTAAGCAAAGAGTATCTTGAAAAAAGAAACCTGCTTGACCCTCTATTAAGAGGTTACAAAACCAATGAACTCTTACCGATAGGCATTAACCTCGGCGGTTCTATTCTGCGCACGGATGCCCGCTTGTCTTTACAGCAAGCGGAAGACGGTAATGTTATCGTGGCAATACACGGTATCAAAAAAGAGCCTAACCTCCATTTTGAGTTTTTCGGTCACAAGTTTACGGACGAAGACAAGAAAAACCTGCTTGAAACGGGCAATATGGGGCGTGTAGTCAATTTGGTAAATTCTAAAACGGGCGAACTGATGCCGTCTATTATCAGCATTGACAGGCTTACCAATGATGTAGTGGCATTGCGAACTGATTTCATAAAAATACCTGATGAGTTAAAAGGTGTGAAACTGAATGACGAGCAAAAGCAAACCTTAATGGAAGGCAAACCGCTTTATCTGCAAGGTATGATTTCTACCAAAGGAACAGAGTTTTCTGCAATGGTACAGTTTAATGCGGACAAACGATATGTAGAGTTCCTGTTTGACAGAAGCAATAACCATCAGCAGGCGCAAACCAACCAACAAACCAATCAACAGGGCAATCAGCAGAATAATCAGCAAAGCCAACCGCAGGAAGCTCCGAAAACTTTCAGGGGCAAAGAACTGGACGATGAGCAGTACAACAAATTCAAAGCCGGGCAAACCATATATGTGGAATTGAAAGATAAAAAAGACCAACCCTACAAGGGTTATATCACTTTCGACAAAGATACCGGAAAGACCAACTTTGAATTTCCCGGTCAGTATAAAGCACGGGTAGAAACTGCCGAAACCCATAAAACACAGACTGCCGTTAATTCAGAGGGTAAGACCAATGAAGCAACCAAGAACATCAAAGAGCCTTTGAAGTCCGGGCAACAAAGACCGAAAAATGAAAAGCAGCAGGAACAACAAGAAAAACCCGAAACTCCTGCAAAATCCAAAGGCAGAAAAATGTAATACAGTATGAAAACAATTATAGCAGAAAAACCAAGCGTAGCAAGGGAGATAGCCGGCTTGTTGGGAGCATCTGAAAAAAAGGACGGCTACCTGACAGGTAACGGCTATTTTGTTACGTGGGCATTCGGTCATTTAATAGGACTGGGAATGCCCGAAGATTATGGGATTACGGGATTTGACAAAGCCGCTTTGCCTATATTGCCTAACCCGTTTTTATTGACCGTTCGCAAAGTCAAAAAAGATAAAGGCTATACTGCCGATGCTGGCGCATTAAAGCAACTGAAAGTAATCAAAGAATTGTTCAATAAAAGCGATAGCATTATCGTGGCGACAGATGCAGGTCGTGAGGGCGAACTCATTTTTAGGTACATTTATGAATACCTGAAATGCAACAAGCCGTTTGAACGCCTTTGGATTAGTTCGCTTACAGAAAAGGCAATTAGGCAGGGCTTTGACAACCTTAAAAACGGAAAAGAATTTGACGGGTTATATCAGGCTGCACAAGGCAGAAGCCGTGCCGATTGGCTTGTAGGCATCAACGCTACACAGGCGTTGAGCATTGCCGCAGGCAATGGTATTTACTCGCTCGGAAGAGTGCAAACTCCGACGTTGGCTTTGATATGCAAACGCTATCTCGAAAACAAAAATTTCTCTGTAAAGAAATATTGGCAGATACAATTGCTACATCACAAAGCACAGGTTGATTTCAAAAGTATTTCCGTTACCAAGTGGGATGAAAAGCATCTTGCTGATGATACGCTGAAAGCCATTCAGCGCAATGAAATTGCAACCGTTACATCGGTAGAAACCAAAAGCGTTACAGAACAACCGCCCTTGCTTTTTGATTTGACGGGCTTGCAAAAAGAAGCCAACAAAAGGCTGAAATTATCTGCTGAAGCAACGCTCAATATTGCGCAAAGCCTGTACGAAAAGAAGTTTATTACTTATCCCCGTACCGGAAGCAAATACATACCCGAAGATATGTGGGCAGAAATTCCCAACCTTGTGCGGGCATTGCAGAACCGTGAAGATTGCAAACAAGCCCTTACCAAAATCAAATGGGGACGGTTCAATAAACGTATCGTGAATGACCTCCGTGTAACGGACCATCACGGTTTATTGATTACCGACAAAGTGCCGTCTGTACTGAATGCAGATGAAGATAAGATTTACAATATGATTGCACTTCGCCTGCTCGAAGCCATATCACAAGCCTGTGTCAAAGAGATAACCGATGTATCATTGCAGGTGTTGCACTACGATTTTACGGCAAAAGGTTGTAAAATTCAGGAAGCAGGTTGGCGTTCCATCAAAGGAAGTTTTACCGATGATGGCGAAGAGCCAGTGCAGGAACTACCCGAACTGACTAAAGGCGATGAACTCAAAATAAAAGAAGCTGCCGTTTTGGAAAAGCAGACCAAACCACCAGTCCTTTATACCGAAGCCGGGCTTCTATCGGCTATGGAAACCGCCGGAAAAGAAATTGAAAACGAGGAAGAACGGAAAGCCCTGAAAAATATTGGTATTGGTACTCCGGCTACAAGAGCCGCCATTATCGAAACCTTGTTTACCCGTAATTATATCCAAAGGGATAAGCGTTCTTTAATACCTACAGAAAAAGGATTGCAGGTGTACGGGCTTGTTAAAGAACGCAAGATTGCAGATGTAGCTATGACCGCAGAATGGGAACTGGCATTGCAGAAAATTGAAAACAACGAAGCGGATGCCGGAGCATTTCAAAAGGAAATGGAAACCTATGCGAAATCTATTACCGATGAACTGCTGCAAACTTCTATTGCAAATACTAATCAGCCAAAATTGACCTGTCCGAAATGCAAAAGTCAGCAACTCATCATTCGTGACAAGATTGTGAAATGTTCTGATGAGGCTTGTAATTGGGTGCAGTTCCGTACCGTCTGCGGGGTACAAATCAGTATCGAAAATATTGTAAGCCTTATCAATAAGGGTAAAACGGCTTTAATCAAAGGAATGACGAGCAAAGCCGGAAAGAAATTCGATGCTTATATCGTGCTGAAAGAAAATGCAGAAACCTCCTTTGAGTTTGAAAAAAACAAAAGCAATAAGCGTAATGGAAAATAAATCGTCTATTATACCCAAAGAAATAAGGAACCTGATTTATACTATTCGGGGCAAACAAGTAATGTTGGATAGTGACCTTGCTGCCTTGTATCAGGTGGAAACAAAGAACCTCAACAAAGCCGTAAAACGGAATATCGAGCGTTTTCCTGCTTCGTTCTGCTTTCAACTGACTGAAAAGGAAGTTGAAAACTTGAGGTTCCAATTTGGAACCTCAAGTTTAAATTACGGTGGCAGACGTTATTTACCCTATGCTTTTACCGAACAGGGGGTTGCAATGGCATCTGCCATACTCCGTTCGGACATAGCGGTAAGAATGAGTGTTCAAATAATGGAAGCCTTTGTAGAAATGCGGCGTATGCTCATTAGCAATGCTTCTTTGTTTCATCGGCTAGATAATATTGAATTGAAACAACTGGAAGCCGACCAAAAATTTGAAGAGATTTTTAAGGCTTTGGAAAGCGACAAGCTGCACAGCGAAAAAGGTATCTTTTACAACGGACAGGTTTTTGATGCCTATGCTTTTGTTTCTGATATTATCCGTAGTGCCGGAAGTTCCATTATCCTGCTTGATAATTATGTGGATGATACGGTGCTTACTTTATTGGGTAAGCGCAATGATAATGTAACTGCCACTATCCTTACCAAAAGTATCAGTCACCAGTTACGGTTGGATTTACAACGCTACAACAGCCAATATACTGTAATAGATATTGAGATTTTCTCCGATGCCCACGACCGTTTTTTAATTATTGACAATACAGAGCTTTACCATATAGGGGCATCGCTCAAAGACCTGGGCAAAAAATGGTTTGCCTTTTCTCGAATGGATATTGAAGTCGGCAGGATGCTCCAAATCCTTAACAAGCCATAAAAATGAACCTCTGAATTTTTCAGAGGTTTTTTATTGTCCATTACGCCAAATACCGCCTCTCAAAGCCAAACCCTGCAACATTCACAAAGGCATTTGCTTTCGCTTATAATTTTAGGATTTAAGTAAAATTCTAAACAAAATATAGTATGGACGTACAGCAAAAAGACCTATCGTATTTCAGATTACGACTGCAAGAATTATTAAACAGCAGCTTCCCCGAAAAGGTACACGACCAAAAATTTATAGACCAACGGTCTTCGTGGGCTGCCAACGCTTATGAGGGGGCGTTCCGGTCGGGAAACGCCTTAGAGCAATGCAATGAAATAGCTAATTACATATTGTTTGAGGGCTTACACTTCTCCAAGTTCGACACGGTTTTTAAAGTGGTATGCAATGAGTTTGATACCATAATGGCAGATGAGGAACTGCGACCGTTCGCCCTGAAAATGTTTCCTGTTTGCGAACCTGTATTTGCAGGATATGAATTAACCGATGATTTCATCCACGGGTTTGAGTTCGATTTACTCTATACCGAACTGACCGGAACCATCGCAATATGGATTGAGGAAAATGGGCTTCAGTAAGCGGTTCCATCTCCAACAGAATATTGATGCCCTGCGAATTGTTTTTAAACTGGAAAAGGAGAAACGGCAAGCCACCGTAGGCGAAAGACTGCTAATGATGCAATACAGCGGATTTGGCGGTCTTAAATTCGTTCTGAACCCCTTTGAAAATGAAATAGACATCAATAATTGGAGAAAAACGGAACACGACCTCTTTCCGATTACGCAGGAACTCCACCAACTACTCAAAGAAAATTCCGAAGACGATAAGCAATACCGCAGGTATGTGGATAGTATGAAAAGTTCTGTTTTAACGGCTTTTTATACCCCGCCAGAGGTCATAGATGCCATTTCATCAGCCTTGCGGGATAGCGGTCTGCATATTGATAAATTCCTCGAACCCTCCGCAGGTATCGGCTCATTCATACAATCCTTTTCGGAAAGTCAAAAAGCCAATGTTACTGCCTATGAAAAGGACTTGCTGACAGGCAAGATTTTAAAGCAGCTCTATCCCGAAAGCAATGTACGTGTAAGCGGTTTTGAGGAAATTCCCGAAAGGGAACAAAACAGCTATGATGTAGTAGCCAGTAACATTCCTTTTGGCGATACTTCCGTATTCGACCTTTCTTATTCCCGAAGCAAGGACAATGCAAAAATACAGGCTGCCCGAAGCATACACAATTACTTCTTTCTGAAAGGTGCTGATATGCTCCGTGAGGGTGGTTTGTTAGTTTATATCACTTCACAAGGCATATTGAACAGCCCTAAAAACGAACCCATACGCAGGGCGTTAATGCAGGATAATAATTTGGTATCGGTTGTAAGATTACCTAACAACCTGTTTACAGAATATGCAGGTACGGAAGTGGGAAGCGACCTGATTATCCTGCAAAAAAATACGGCAAAAGAAAATCTGACCGACAGGGAAGATCTGTTTTGCCGAAGCAATCCAACCGAATACAATACACCAGGCAATGCCTTGTTTCAAAACAGTGCAAGGATTGTGCATACAGACTACAAATTAGATACTGACCCATACGGACAGCCTGCCTTAATCTATACGCATAAAAATGGTGTTGATGGGATTGCCAAAGATTTGAAACAAATGCTTTCCGAAGATTTCGGTAAGCATCTGAATTTGGGTTTATACAAAGGCAAACGGAACGATGAGCCTATTATACAAATTCCGATTGAGCCAAAGGTTATACCTCCGGTAATAGAGCCTGTAACCATTCGGCAAAAACTACAACCCGAACCAACTCCGGTAGTCCGTCAGGAAAGCCCGCAGGAATTGAAACAACTAAGCATTTTCGACCTGTTTGAAAGTGCGGGCGAACCTGTTGCCGTAATTGCGTTACCCAAAAGAACTACCCGAAGCAAAAAGCAAAGCACCCGAAAAAGCAGAGATACAATAGGTCGCCAAACCGATCTGTTCAGTGGTGCATTGCAGCAAACCTATATACCGCCAAAAACCAACGGTACTGCTAACGGTACTCCAAAGATAAACAGCAAAAATCAGGAAGCAATTGGCGACCTGTTTTCACAAATAAACGGGAATGGCCAGACTGATAAGTCAGCCGTTCCCAATGCCATTAATAACGCCATTCCCGAACCTACCCCGTATAGTGGCGAACTGCAATCATTCCACCGTAATGATTGCCTTGTTGCGGATAATGGTTGGGTTGGTTATCTGCAAGATGTCGAAAGAAACGAAGAAAAATCATCAGCAACCTTTCATACATTGCAATTACCGACTTTACAAAAAGCAAGAGCCGAAGCCTATATTGCCGTAAGGGACAGTTATATTAACCTCTATCAAAAAGAAGCTGAAAGGCAAACCGAACACAAGGAAGAACGGGAAACGCTGAACCTCCTTTATGATGCCTTTACTAAAAAATACGGCAATCTGAATGCTGCCGACAATGCCAAGCTCATAAAGACAGACAGCGCAGGTAAGGAAATACCGTATCTGGAGCGTATTATCGGGGGCGTAATTCACAAAGCAGATATATTCAGCCGCCCCGTTAGTTTTTCTACTACCACATTAGCAACCGACAATCCCGAAGAGGCTTTAGCGTCATCGCTGAACAAATACGGAAGCGTGGATTTGGATTTTATGTCCGAAATCAGCAGCCTGCCTGCCTATACGCTGAAAGAAGCCTTGCACGGGCGGTTGTTCTACAATCCGCTACAACAGGAATATGAAATTGCTGAACGGTGGATAGCGGGCAATGTTGTTGAGAAAGCAAATGATGTACGAGCATATCTCGAAAACAATCCTGATGATAAGGAAGCCAAAGAAAGCCTTACCGCTTTAGAAGAAGCCCGACCAAGACGGATTGAATTTGAGGAACTTGATTTTAACCTCGGTGAACGGTGGATACCCACGGGAATTTATGCCCGGTTTGCTTCGCATTTGTTTGATGCCGATGTACTGGTTCATTATTCGGAAAGCTCCGACGACTTTTCCGTAAAGTGTCATCAGGGCAATATGCACATTTGGGAAAAATATGCAGTCAAGGCAGAAAGCCGAACATTTGATGGTATTGCGCTGCTCAAACACGCCCTTGTCAATACCACGCCGGATATTACCAAAAAAGTAATGGTTGGCGACCAAGAGGTCAAGGTACGGGATATGGAAGCCATACAAATGGCGAACACCAAGATTGATGAAATCCGTACCGCCTTTACCGACTGGCTACACGCACAGAACGATGAGTTTAAAAACAGGCTGACCGACCAATACAACGATACCTTTAACTGTTTTGTTCGCCCGAACTATGACGGCAGCCATCAGGACTTTCCGGGATTAGACCGAAAGGCAGCAGGTATTGAAGACCTGTATTCAAGCCAAAAGGACACCGTTTGGATGATAAAACTGAACAACGGCGCTATCTGCGACCACGAAGTAGGTGCAGGAAAAACGCTGATAATGTGTACAGCAGCACAGGAAATGAAGCGGTTGGGCTTAGCCCATAAACCAATGATAATTGGGCTGAAAGCGAATATACCTGCCATTGCTGAAGACTACCGCAAAGCCTATCCACACGCTAAAATCCTTTATCCAGGTATTGATGATTTTACACCTCAAAAACGCCTCCGGATTTTCGGGGATATTAAAAACAACGATTGGGATTGTGTGATACTCACGCACGACCAGTTCGGAATGATACCGCAATCGCCCGAAATACAAAAGGAAATCCTCGAAATAGAATTAGACAGCGTAGAGCGCAACCTCGATGCCCTGCAATCGCAAGGTAAGGAAGTAACAAGAGGGATGCTTGCGGGTGTAATCAAAAGGAAAGAAAATCTTGAAGTAAAACTGAAAACACTCCAACACGATATTGAAAACCGCAAGGATGATATTGTGGACTTCAAAATGATGGGTATAGACCATTTGTTTGTGGACGAAAGCCACCAGTTCAAAAACCTGATGTTCAACACCCGTCATACAAGGGTAGCCGGACTGGGTAATGTGGACGGGAGCCAAAAGGCACTTAACCTGCTCTTTGCTATCCGCACCATTCAGGAGCGAACCAATGCGGATATGGGTGCAACCTTTCTTTCAGGTACAACCATCAGCAATTCCTTAACAGAACTGTACCTGCTGTTCAAATACCTGCGCCCTCGTGCATTGGAAAAACAGGGCATTCATTCTTTTGATGCGTGGGCAGCTATCTATGCAAGGAAAACGACCGATTATGAATTTTCGGTAGCCAATAATATAGTCGCTAAAGAGCGTTTCCGCTACTTCATCAAAGTGCCGGAACTGGCACAGTTCTATTCTGAAATCACAGATTACAGGACGGCAAAGGATATTGGTATTGACCGCCCCGAAAAGAATGAGGTATTGTACAATATACCGCCAACGCCCGACCAAGAAGATTTTATCCAAAGCCTGATGCAGTTTGCTAAAACGGGCGATGCTACTTTGCTCGGAAGATTACCGTTATCGCAAAGGGAAGAAAAAGCAAAGATGCTCATTGCTACGGACTACGCCCGTAAGATGTCCCTTGATATGCGAATGGTAAGCGGAATGTATGACGACCATCCCGACAACAAGGCTTCGCATTGTGCGGCAAATATTGCCAAGTATTACAACCAGTTTAATGCACAAAAAGGAACACAGTTCGTTTTCTCTGATTTGGGAACCTACAAGCCAGGCGAATGGAATGTGTACTCCGAAATAAAACGCAAGCTCGTGGAAGACCACGGCATACCTACAAACGAAGTAAGGTTTATTCAGGAAGCCAAAAATGATAAGCAGCGTAAAGACCTCATCAACGGAATGAACGAGGGTAAAATCCGTGTGCTGTTCGGCTCTACCAGTATGTTGGGAACGGGTGTTAATGCACAGAAAAGAGCCGTTGCCGTTCATCATTTAGATACGCCGTGGCGACCGAGCGACCTTGCACAAAGGGACGGGCGGGCTATCCGAAAAGGCAACGAGATAGCCAAATTCTTCGCTGATAATAAAGTTGCTGTGATTATCTATGCCGTTGAAAAATCTTTGGATAGTTATAAGTTCAACCTGCTGTATAACAAGCAACTTTTTATCGACCAGTTAAAGACTAATAACCTAAGCAAAAGAACGATTGATGAGGGAAGTATGGACGAAAAATCGGGAATGAACTTTTCGGAATATGTGGCAATCCTATCAGGAAATACAGACCTGTTGGATAAAGCCAAACTTGAAAAGCAGATTGCCGGATTGGAAAGCGAAAAGCAGGCGTTTAACCGTTCTAAATCCAGTGCCAAATTTAAGGTGCAGGATTATACGGAAATGTTGCAAAGTACCCAATCCCGTTTGAACCGGATGAGTACAGACTGGGAAAACTTGCAGCAACGCCTACAAAAGCATTCAGACGGAACAATCGCAAATCCGGTGCTGTTGGATGGCTTACCGCCGAATGCAAACCCGAAACAAATCGGTACGAAACTCAACCAGATTGCGGATAAAGCTCGTACCGCAGGGCGATATGAAGAAATCGGCAGCTTGTATGGTTTTACGCTGTTGGTTAAAACTGAAATCTCTGAAAAAGAGGGAGCAGATATTAGGGTAAACCGTTTTTTGGTTCAGGGCGAGGGCAACATCAAATACACCTACAACAACGGCATAATGGCGAAAGACCCTGAAACCGCAGCAATGAATTTTTTGAGGGCTTTAGAAAAGCTGCCGGGCTTTATTAAGCAGGAGCAGGAGAAAATTTCTGAAATACAAAAAGACCTGCCCATACTTCAGGAAGTGGTTAACGGTACGTGGGCTAAGGAAAGCCGATTGAGCGAACTTAAAACGGAACTGGCTGCTGTTGAGAGGAAAATACAGCTATCCATTACACCGGAAACAAAAGCAGATACTCCGGAACAAGTGGAAAAGCAGAAAGAAACCCCAATGGTTCAGGAAAGCATTGTACGGGCAAAAGGTATTCATATACCTCGTGGTATATTGTAGTAATATAGCATACGGGCAAAATAAAAGGGAGGTGTTAGACGGTGTTAGACTTCCCTTTTATTTTATCACTCCTGTACCAAATGCTGTAAATCGGGGTCATTCTTGATGCGTTCCATTTCACTTACAACAATATTTAGTATATCTGATTTTATCTGTTTGTAATTGGCTTCAATTTCCTGCTTCATTTTATCTTCACCCTGCTTATCAACAAAGGACAGGATTTCCGGTATTTTCTGATAGGCTTTTGTTTCGGCAGCAACTGTTTCATTATCTACCACAATTTCGGCGTGAAATATTTTTTGCTCGATACGTTCATCAAAGTTATCCGATACAGAACCTACAAACATACCTTGTGTCAAAGTTGAGATTTTTGATGCAGGTATGAGGCTGTCTAACTGTGTGGATATCGAAGTAGATTTATCATTTCTGTTAATGGTCATACTTTGGCGTTTCTGCAACACCTTGCCGAAGCGTTCAGATAAACTTTTTGCCGTTTCTCCAACCACCTGACCACTGAATATATTACCAACCGTGTTCTGTATTACCTTGCTCTCTTTGTCGCCGTAATCCCTCGTTAATTGCGAAAAGTCCTGAAAGCCCAGGCAAACGGCTACCTTATTACTTCTCGCCGTTGCGATAAGGTTATCCAGTCCCCTAAAATAAATTGTGGGCAACTCATCTATGATAACCGAACTCTTTAACTGCCCTTTTTTATTGATGAGTTTTACAATCCTTGAATTGTACAAACCCAAAGCTGCGGAGTAAATATTTTGACGGTCAGGATTGTTACCAACGCATAAAATCTTCGGCTCGTTCGGGTTGTTGATGTCGAGCGTGAAGTCGTCGCCAGTCATTACCCAATAAAGCTGCGGGCTTATCATTCTTGATAAAGGAATTTTTGCAGAAGCAATTTGCCCCTGTAACTGGTCTTGTGCGCCGCCTTGCCAAGCATCCATAAAGGGCGATAAATAATTCTCTAAATCAGGGTATGAGGTAAGAATTGTGAATACGTCCGAATACTTTTTATTCAGTAATTCAATGGCGTGCGGGAATGTGCAATACTTGCCGTTTTCATAGATTTTCAGATACCAAATAATAGCTGCAAGCAAGATAATTGGGCTTTCCACGAAAAAATCCCCTTGCTTCTGTATCCACGACCTGTTGAGGTTCAGCATTATGGTATAAGCTGCTTCGTAAGCATCGGAAATATCCGTCATAAAGTCGGGATTGAGTGGATTGCAACGATGGCTCTTGCGTGGGTCGTCAAAATTTATCACATAGAATTTCGGCTGAATTTTATACTTGTCGCGATGCTTCAGTAAGTGATTGTAGGCAATGGTAGAAAGGTCGTCGAATTTGAAATCGTAGATATACATACTAAAGCCTTTCTCAATCTGCTGCTTGATGTAGTTATTTACGATAGCATAGGATTTTCCTGAACCCGGAGTACCCAACACGATAGATGCCCTGAAAGGATTTACGATGTTTATCCAACCGTTGTTCCATTTGCCCTTGTAGTAAAATTTGGTGGGCAAGTTGACGGAGTATTCATTTTCCATCAGCTTGGTTTCCTGTTGGAAGCTCTCGTTTTCATTATTGAAAACGTCGTCCATAAGGTTAGTACGGAGCAAACGGCTCATCCATACACCTGCCATCAATAAGGAGATATAACCTAAAGAGATGGTAAGGATATACAGAAATGTGCCTGTTGCCGGAGATAGCTTTAATAATGAGGTATTAAGAAAAAACAGCACAAAGCCTACCCCCAAAGCCACATAAATTTTAGACCAGGTTATCTTCTCATTTTTTACGCCTTTCGTTCCTAAGCAACTCAAAGCCAACAAAACCAAAGCAAATGCTTTGGTGTATAAGGTATGTGAGAACAAACCTGCCGTTCTGTCGAAATTGCCCAGTATTTTGTTGATTACTTCCAACGTCCACCCACGTTCTAAAAAGAAACCGTAGCAGAACCAATAAAGGTGCATCAGTACCAAAAGAATACTGACTGCCCGCATAAAAGCCATTATCTTGGCAAGCCCTCTTAAATCGTCTTCTCCCTGCATTATTTTAAGTTTTAATGTTCGGGCGTGAATTTAAAGGCTCTATGGAGTGGCTATAAGAAAGTGGCAGCCAGTGGCGTTGTGTGGCAGTATTTGGCTGATTACTATTTCTGACCTCTTTGGCGTTTGCGTTTCTTCTTCATCTTGTTAGCAAAATCCAATTCTTCATAATCCTCGCCCTGGGCTTCGGGTAGCAAACCGCCCAATGCTTCAATCAAACCGTCTTCGTGTTTTTCCGTAGTTAAGAAATCGAACAAATGGTGTGCTTCTTCCGCAGGAAGATCCGCATCATTTGATGTGGATATTTTGGGTTGCTGTAAAGCAGGTTCTTTTATCTCCGGTTTGATGTTATTGTTCCAATAATCATTAAAGACATTGGCAGAAAGTTCCTTTGCTAAGCGTGAACCGTTCCAAACCGTTTTAGAATTATGGTCTATAAAAGTCATTCCGTAAATGCGACCTGTATCATTCCGGCGTACCACTACGTTAATGCCCTGTTCAGCCGGCAGAATACATCAAGTACCTCTTTAAGACTGTTCGCAAATTCTTCGGAGAAGCGATTGTCGTAACGCAAGAGGTCGATGATATTATCCAATCGCCCATCGTCAAAGAAAGTATCATCAATAACTCTGACTGTAAAATCCTCTTAGATCAACGCAAGTATATGAACAAGTTCGATGATATACAGGCGATGTTGGGGCTTACAGATAAGGAAAAAGGGCAGGTACTTTCTATCAATATGAACAACGATGCAAGCCGACTTTACAAAGAGGTTTGGATAGGCTTAGGTGGTACGCACTCGACAGTCTATGCCACCGAAGTTAGTTTGGAGGAATACCTTGCTTACACCACCGAAGAAACCGAAAAAATGGAAGTGATGCAGCTTGCTGCTGAACTGGACGGCAATGTAGAACTCGCCATCAAGCATATCGCAATGCAAAGGCGTGACAAAATAAATCAATAATCAATTAACATTTTAAAATTTAGAAGCAATGAAAAAAATCTTTTTTACAGTGTGTACGGCATTAATGCTCGCCGTAGCACCGTCAGCTAAAGCCCAATTTGTAGTAACTGACCCTGCAAATCTGGCATCAGGAATTATCAACAGTGCGAACGAAATCATACAGACTTCTTCCACCGTGAGCAATGTGGTAAAGAACTTCAACGAAGTGAAGAAAGTGTACGACCAGGGCAAGGAATATTACGATAAGCTGAAAGCTATCAACAACCTTGTGAAAGATGCCCGTAAAGTACAGCAAACCGTATTGTTGGTAGGCGATGTGTCCGAAATATATGTTCAGAACTTTGGAAAAATGATGAACGACCCCAATTTTACACCACAGGAATTGGTTGCAATCGGCAACGGTTATTCGGCACTGCTCAATGAAAGTACCGAACTGCTGAAAGAATTGAAGCAGATTATAACCTCGTCAAGTCTTTCCCTGAACGATAAAGAACGTATGGATGTAATTGACCGTGTGTACAAAGAAGTTAAGGATTACCACAGCCTTGTTCGCTACTACACGAATAAGAACATTTCTGTAAGCTATCTAAGAGCGAAAAAGAAAAACGACGCACAGAGAGTGCTTGAACTCTACGGAACTTCTAACCAAAAATACTGGTAAAAATGGAATGGGATAATCTTCACGAACTCCTTCGTTCACTTTACGATGATATGATGCCACTTGCTGGTGATATGGCGGCTGTGGCTAAAGGATTGGCTGGATTGGGTGCGTTGTTCTATGTAGCATTAAAGGTTTGGCAGGCTTTAAGCCGAGCCGAGCCTATCGATGTGTTTCCGTTACTGCGTCCATTCGCTCTGGGTCTTTGTATAATGTTCTTTCCAACCATCGTGTTGGGAACCATTAATGCAGTATTAAGCCCGGTAGTTACAGGAACTCACGCCATACTCGAAGACCAGGTGCTTGACCTCAACCAACTCCAGCAACAGAAAGACCAATTGGAATACGAAGCAATGGTACGAAATCCCGAAACCGCCTATATGGCATCAGACGAAGAGTTTGATAAAAAACTGGATGAATTAGGATGGTCGCCTTCCGATGTTGGTACAATGGCAGGAATGTATATGGACAGGCAAGCCTACAAGATAGAGAAAGCAATAAAGGATTGGTTTCGCAATTTATTGGAAATACTCTTTCAGGCGGCGGCTTTAGTTATTGATACCATACGAACATTTTTCCTGATAGTCCTTTCGATACTGGGGCCAATAGCTTTTGCTATTTCCGTTTGGGACGGATTTCAGTCAACGCTCACGCAATGGATCACGAGGTATGTAAGTGTTTACCTGTGGCTTCCTGTTTCCGATTTGTTCAGTTCGATGTTGGCAAGAATACAATCCCTCATTTTAGAACGGGATATAGCAATGCTTGCCGATCCAACTTACATACCCGATACGAGCAATACGGTGTACATCATCTTTATGATTATCGGTATCGTTGGCTACTTCACAATTCCAACAGTAACAGGTTGGGTAATCCAAGCCGGAGGTGCAGGAAACTTTACTCGTAATGTAAATCAAACAGCGATGAAGGCAGGAAACCTTGCAGGTGCTGGTGCAGGATCTACAGTAGGAAACATCGGCGGTAAACTGATGAATAAATAACAATAAATCATTAAAAAAAATGGAATTTAAAACGCTAAGAAATATCGAAAACAGCTTTAGGCAGATAAGACTATATGCCATTGTGTTTGCGGTTCTCTGCATTGGCGTGGTAGGATATGCCGTATGGCAGTCCTACCGCTTTGCAGAAGAACAACGCCAAAAAATCTATGTATTGGATAACGGCAAATCTTTGATGCTTGCCTTATCGCAGGATGCGAGCATCAACCGACCTGTGGAAGCAAGAGAACACGTTAGAAGGTTTCACGAACTGTTCTTTACACTTGCTCCCGACAAAAACGCTATAGAAAGCAATATGAGCAGGGCATTCAATCTTGCTGACAAAAGTGCCTTCGACTACTATAAAGACTTGTCGGAAAAAGGCTATTACAGTCGTATTATATCAGGAAATGTACAGCAACGCATCGAAGTAGATAGTGTGGTCTGCAATTTCGATACCCATCCTTATGCGGTACGAACCTATGCAAAACAATTCATCATTCGGTCAAGCAATGTAACCAGACGTAACTTGATTACTTCCTGCTACCTAGTCAACTCCGTTCGCTCTGACAACAACCCACAAGGCTTCAATATCGAAAAATTTGCAGTCGTGGAAAACAGGGATATAGAAGTCATCGAACGCTAAAAAATAATCTTATGGAAGTATTATCAGATTTAAACACGTTCGCAAAAATCCTTACAGAAAAAGGATATAACGGCTATTTCCATACGCAGGGTGCGTATGCCGGAAAGCTGAAAGAAAGCATCAGCGATTACCTTGAAAGTTACCAAAAAGGTACAGACAGTTTACCCAAACAGGATTTATTGTTGACAGGCTATCTGCAATGGTTGGGAGAAGACAAGCCCCGTGTAGAATGCAGTATGTGGGTAAAGTACCTGAACGGCAAATTCTCATTGAGCCGAATGGAAATAGCCAAGAAAGACAGCTTTGGGCAACTGCTTAAAAAATCGGAATTGACAAACCTTTCAATCATATCTGCACCCAAATTAACTGAAGCGATCGCACTGGTCAATGATGAACAGAAACAAAATCTGGGCTCAAGTTCAAAACGGTTCAAGCTCTAACATCAGAAATAATAAGAATATGAAAAAACTAAGAGCAAATATGGACACGTATTTTGACAAGCTTGATGAACGTTGGCAGACGTTACCAGTACGCAAACAGCACCAATATACCCTGTGCTTTTTTGTGGGATATCTACTGCTTACCGCAGGTGTAATTTTCAAAGTCTGGTACGATACAAAGTCTGGAAACGATATGATCATAGAGCATATCGAAAACCCTGTCCTCAAAAAAAATGGAAGTCCTGCAAGATTGCAGGATAGTGTATCAACAATTTTAAAAAATAAAATTTATGAAAGAAAATGAGAACAAAAAGTCAGTTGTTCGGGTAACAGAAGGTAATCCGTCTGCAACTGCTGATGTGTTACAAGACGGCACACAGAATAATAAGGAGAAGCTCAAAAAGCCCTTAATTTTCGGCTTAATGGCGATTGTTTTCGTGGGTTGTATGTACCTCATATTTAAACCATCCGAAGACAAAAAGACAATTGAAAATGTAGGGCTGAACGATGCGGTACCAGAGGCTACTGGAACTGGAATGCCTGCCGACAAAGGCAAGGCGTATGAACAGGAAATGCTCGAACGCAAAGAGCAGGAAAAACGCAATGCATTGGCTACACTTTCAGACTACTGGAATACAGAAGACAAAGAAGAGCCAACCGACGAACCGTTTAATGAAGAAGAGGAAAACAACAGCTTTGGCGGTAGTGGAAGAAATTCGGCAAGAAGCAGTAATCCTGCTTTGAACAGCTATCGAAATAGCCAAAGCGCATTGAGTTCCTTTTATCAAGATGATAACGCTGAAACAATGGAACTGCGTAAGCAGGTGGACGAATTGAAAGAAAAATTATCAGAAAAGGGTGTGCCACCTGTGGCCACAGTTGATGACCAATTGAAGCTAATGGAGAAATCTTATGAAATGGCAGCAAAATATCTTCCGAAGAATGAAAATTCCGAGAACGGTACTCCTGCCAATGGTACTGTTCCGGTTGCTGTTAGTGCTGCTGGTACTAACCAAAAAGAGCATTTTGTATCGTTTACGCCTACAAGAAAAAATGCCGTATCAGCCCTGTACCGTGAACCATCGGACAGTGCTTTTTTAGCAGATTGGAGCGAAACAAAGAACCGTGGGTTTTATACCGCTGGTTCTGTGGAACAAATGGCACAACCCAAACACAGTATCAAAGCCTGTGTACACGATGCCCAAACAGTAGTTGGCGAAACAGGTGTGCGTTTACGATTATTAGAGCCTGCAAAAACACCGAGCCGTACCATTCCAAAAGGAACGATTTTAACGGCTAATGCGAAATTTCAGGGAGGGCGTTTACAACTAAAAGTTACCTCGATAGAACTGGAGGGCAATATCATCCCAGTAGATATAACCATTTACGATTTGGACGGACAGCAAGGCTTGTACGTTCCTTATTCGCCCGAAATGAATGCCCTTACCGAAATGGCAGGCAATATGAGCCAGACAGGAGGAACAAGCGTAATGCTCACGCAAAATGCTGGACAGCAAGTTGCCGCAGACCTTAGTCGTGGTGTGGTACAGGGAATTTCGGGCTATTTTGCTAAAAAGGTAAGAACCCCAAAAGTTACGCTGAAAGCAGGACATCAGGTCTTCCTTGTATCTAAACAATAATGTTGAATTCAAATAAATAAAACAATGAAACCTGTTCCGTGCAGCGGAACACGCTTCATTACCATTAAAAATTAAATATTAAAGACAATGAAAAATCATTTAAAAACCTTTTGGGCAATTGCCCTGATACTCGGCTTTGCCGTACAATCTTTTGCACAAGACAGCATCAGAACTCCGCTTGCATTAGGCAAGATAGAACCGTATAAAATGGAAGTTACCTACGATAAAACTTCGCACTTGATTTTTCCGACCGCTATCCGTTATGTGGATTTGGGAAGCGAATATCTGATTGCAGGAAAAGCAGAAGATGCAGAAAACGTGTTGCGTGTAAAAGCAACGGTAAGGGATTTTGAACCAGAAACCAATTTTTCGGTCATTACCAATGACGGACGTTTTTACAGTTTCAATGTATATTACAGTTCCTATCCCGAGGCATTGAGTTATGACCTGCTCACAATGCAAAAGGCAGTAGACAAAGCCAATGGAAACGATGTGCTTCTTGAAGAGTTGGGCAATAATTCGCCTTCGCTGGCAGGATTGCTTTTGGAAACGATTTACAAAAATGATAAGCGTATTGTAAAGCATATTGGGGCAAAGAGTTTCGGTATTCAGTTTATCCTTAAAGGTATTTACATTCACAATGGCAAATATTATTTCCATACGGAATTGAGAAATAAAACCAATGTGCCTTTCCAGATTGATTTTATCAATTTCAAAGTAGTAGATAAAAAGGTAGCCAAACGTACAGTTGTACAGGAACGCCCGATGATACCATTACGCACTTACAAACCTTTGGACGAGATTGGCGGGAAACTAACCGAACAAAACGTGTTCCTGTTAGACCAATTTACCATTGCCGATGACAAGGTACTGTTGATTGAGATTTTCGAGAAGAACGGTGGCAGACATCAAACTTTGCAGGTAGAAAATTCGGATTTGATAAAAGCTCGTTTGATAAACGATATGCACCTAAAATTTTAATAACCTTTTAATGCAATAATATGAAAAAGTATATCTATACCGTGATGTTCATTTTGATGACCATCACGGTTACACAGGCACAAAGAATGCTCCCAAAACAGAAAGGACTGGAAGTAAGTACAGGTGTAGTATCCAACGATAAAATCGGTAACGATTATTATATCAATCTTGGTATGACCATAAACGGTAAAAACGGTAACTATCAGCTTTGGGCATTGGAATACACGCACCAATACCACGACTATAAAGACCTCCGCATACCGCAGGAAACTTATACTGCCGAAGGCGGTTACAGTTTCTTCCTTTTGGGCGATGCTCGTAAAAACATTACGCTGAACTTCGGAATAACAGGTGTAGTCGGTTACGAAAGCATCAATCGTGGCGAAGCGATGTTGTATGACGGAGCAAAGATTTTGAGCGAGGATAACTTCATCTACGGAGCTGGTGGACGGCTCACTCTTGAAACATATCTATCAGACCGTTTTGTGTTAATCCTACAAGGACGCACAAAGGTATTTTGGGGTACGGACTTAGAGCAATTCAGACCATCCGCAGGTGTGGGACTAAGGTTTAATTTTTAATACATAAAACAATGATAGCAATATTCAATAAATTCAGAATAGGATTAAGCTCAATATATGTACTCTTGGCAATCCTAACAGCTTCGGTTTCTTTGGTATCTTGTAGCACAGATGATGAGCTCGAAATACAGAACGATTTTCCTTTTGAGGTAAATGTGATGCCGGTTCCCAAAGATATAGCCAATGGGCAGACGGTAGAAATACGCATTGCCATACAGCGAACAGGCAATTACAGCAACACACAGTATTTTCTTCGCTATTTCCAATTTGACGGACAAGGCACGTTGCGGTATTACGATGAGCAACCATATTTACCGAACGATTTATACCCATTACCGACAGATCAGTTTCGATTGTACTATACTTCAACATCTGCCGTTTCGCAATCCTTTGATGTTTGGATTTCGGACAGCTTTGGAAATAAAAAACAGATAAGTTTTCAGTTTAATAGTGCTGATTAAAAACAATGAAATCCTGCCACAAAAAGCAGGATTTCTCTTTTTAAGGGATATTAAAACTGTTTTTTTTGTAAATTTAAAAGGTAAATTTTAAGTGTTTTGTTATGGTCGCATCATTAGTTATAGGAATAATATTTTTGGTTGCTGGTTTAGGGCTTAGATACTGGATTAACCGTAGAAAATTTTACAGGCGAAGCCCAATGGGAGCTGAGGGCTTTTCATCTTATGAAAGTTCGGTTTTCATTAAATTGATTGAAAAGTTTGGTAAATGGGTAGCTTATGCACTGATTATTTTTGGACTTTTGTCATTATGGGTTTATTCTCGTGAGAAAAAAGAAAAACAGCAGTCAGAAGTAAGAACTGAGCAACCTGCACAACGCTGATCAAATTTTCTTGTTTTACTTTAAGTACTAGCTTTTTCGTTTGTACTGTATGATAACATTTTCTATTTACTACTTTTTTTATAATTTAAGACATCGCCACTCTTTTTAGAGAGGAGCTCACTTTACTGAACTCAATATCTGCAAAATCTTTTTCTGCTTTTTCCTGAACATCAATATCTTTGGTATTTAAGATAGCAGACATATATTTTAGCTTTCTTTTTACATTTTCCAATAAATCCGACCATTTCATTATCCATATTTCAATATTTTTATTTTCATTCCTAAAATAGAAGTAAGGATTGTCTTCATTTCTTTGATTACCTTTTATTTGAAATTCTGCATCAGAATTAATCTTTGAGCTAATCAATAAAATTTTGTAATGAATATTTGAACTTGAAGCATCAAGTTTTTCGATTTCTCTGGCATACTTCATTACTTGCTCAATTTCTTTTGGGCTAATTTTTACTTTTGGGGCTTTTAATTCAACAACTAAAACTTCTCTTCTTTTAGCGTCTAAAACCCGTTCATTATACATAAATAGGTCAGTAATAGATTTTACCGGTTTTTCATCAATGACATTTATGTTATCTCCATCTTTTGATGGTTTAAATATTAAGCAATCGTCTCTTAATTGAGTTAGATTTTTTTCTAAATTTTTATCTGACAATAGTTTGGTACTTTCGGAATACTCTTCTCCAAAAACCCATAACATCCTTTCTAAAAACTTATGAAGTTCTTTTCGTTCTTTCACATTTTTAGATATTTCGCTATAAACAAGTTTTTCAAGAAATTCAATATCTTCAATTTTCGAAGCAACTTTATCAGAAAATTCAACAATATTATCTAAATCGGTTTTTTCCAATAAATCCGAGAATTTAGAAATCATTTTGTTGTTTAATTTTAGAACGCTTCTTAAAATATTATTCAATTCTCCATTGGAAATTGTTCTATCTATAAGCGGATATATGATTTCTCTTAATTGATTATTATCTTTTAAAATATGGTATTTATCTTCCACTAAATATGCTAACTTATCAAAGAGTATAACTTTTGATTTTGAGCTTGCCCGTTCTTTATATGGATAATAATCGTCATTTTTAAGGTTGTCAGAAAAATTGTCAAACTCAAAGTTTCTGTCCTTGAAGAATGTGTTTAATTTGTCTTTAATAAATTCTCTTACTTTTCTCCAATCTGGGTCTAAATCATCTAAATCTATGTTTCTATAAATATCAGATGAGAGCGTAGATGAAGATACATAAATAAACCATCCTCCTATTTTTGGGCTCAACCAACTGGCATCATACTCCAGACTTCCTGCTATTGTATTTAGACCAGCATTTTGTGCAGTTAAAAAAACTTTTATTTTATCCATTTTCTTAATCTGCATAAAATCAAAAAGAACTTTGTGTTCTTTGCCTTTAGTGTCAGTATAAGTCTTGGCTAGTTTTATAGGTTTGTCAATTACGAAATCATTAGGGTTTAAAGCTTTACCATTAATGTGAAATGTAACTTCTTTGTTGAAAATTTTTAAAGGGTATCTCTCAAAAATAGCATCTGAAATATTATCTTTAAGAAATTTATCAATTATTTTCTTTTTTGGTTCATTTTCTGTTGTCGTATGTGGATACAAATTTGAAATAGTTACTTTGTAGTAAGTATTATGATTATTTCCTTTTAGAATATTTTCTTTTGTCGCTAACTCAATTTCAGAAACATTGATGTTTTTACCAAAACTATTAAATGATAACGGAATGTATGTTTCAGTAAAAGTATTTTCTTCTTGTGAATATCCAATAGTTTCAATTTCGATTTCTTGTCCAATTTGAAAACTGGCAAATCTTCCAATTCCTTTTCCGCCATCTTTATTTGCTGTTCCAATATCCAATAATTTTTTTTCGATATCAGACATATGAACTCCGTTACCATCATCTTTTACTGATATTTTTTTGATTAAAAGAGGATGTATTTCAGTTTCTAAAGTGTAATCTATGTCGATCCAAATGTTTTTACTCTTTGCTTGAATTGAGTTGTTTAATAGTTCGCAAAAAGCAGTGAATGTGCTGATGTAATTAGCAAATAATTCATTGACTAATCTTGAGTTTGTCGTAAGTTTTCTATTCATAGTTTCTTGCTAGGTATTTTTTGGTTATACTTGCTATTAAATTCTCAAACATACAAAATGTAAAATTTGTATGTTTAACGGCAAAATTACTTTCTCCAAATCTACAAAATAAATTGTTTCTAAATTGTTGTTCCAGTGACAAATACTACCTTTCAACGACAATCAATACAACATTTCACAAGCCTTTACAAATAATTGATAAATTCGACTTCCACAGCAAAATTGAGCAGATTATGGAAGTTATCGCAATACAAAAATCCGCATTGGATGGAATGACAAATGAACTGAAAGCACTTTTGGAATTGACCGAAAATGCCACAATGAAATACATTTCAATTTTCAAAGAAGAAAAATGGCTAGATAACCAGGAAGTTTGTTTGATGATGAAGATTACTAAACGGACTTTGCAGACCTACAAGGACAAAGGGCTGTTACCTTATTCCAAACTGAACCGCAAGAATTATTATAAACTCTCGGACGTACGGGCTTTGCTCGAAGCTGGACAGCCGTACAATACCAATGATAATGGATTTACTGACGAATGATAATGAAGAAATCATTTCCCATCAAGAAATGATTTTGATATTGAGAGACCGTATTGAAAATATATTAAAAAACTATCGTCCCGTAATGAATGGAGAAATTTATTTGTCGGGCGAAGATGTATGCAAACTGTTACACATTAGCAAACGCACTTTACAGCAATATCGTGATGATAATATCCTGCCGTATATTCAGATTGGTGGCAAAATTATTTATAAGGAAACAGATTTGATGACAATATTGGAGCAGAATTATATCAATCACAAAACTAATTCAGACTAAGCTTTTTTATTGCATTAATACATCTAATAGCAAGAGTTTAGTATCTTTGCTATGTAAAATATAGAAATACTTAAAGTGTTTTTGCTTTAAGTCCCACATTGAAAACTGGTAATTTTTAGACAACGGGACGATAAGGAAGAACGCTCATGCCATAGGCGTGGGCGCTCGCTTATTCGTTGTCGGGTATACCAGTGCCTCAATGTGCGGTAAGTGTAGTGGCCTGCGCTTTCTTTTTGTGCAGGGCTACATCAACTTTAAAAAAGTATGATGATATGAAAACTGGTACATCCCAACAAAAAATTACACTCGCCTTTATCAATGATAAAAGCCCAATTTTAGATTTCATTTGTAAAGACCTCATTGCTTCAGGAACTGAAGTCTTATTTCGTTCGGAAAGCATTGAAGATGGACTATCACAATTATCTTCATTAAATGAACTCCCAAAAATTTGTATTATCGACCTTGATTTTTACAACAAGAATGTTTTTGTTGAACTTCAAGAATTAAGAACAAAATATCCAACTATAAAACTTATTGCACATAGTGATATTGATGATGAGAAAGTAGGTAAATATCTTTTAGATATTGGTTTTTCAAGTTACTTGCTGATTGGTAATGATGCGGAATATTTTAGAAAAGTAATAGAAGCCGTTATCAATTAGGATAAAATTCACTAATTCTCATACAAAATACTAGCGATTTTTTTATCATTTAGTACAAACCTTATCTGCTCATATTTTTGAGTAGGGTGCATATCCTTTTCTGTAACTGGCGGAAAATATTTTACTCCAATAGTCACGTTTGGTAAACTAAAACTCCAAGATGACCTGATTTTAAAATTCTTACCACACAATTGTTGATTGGATGAGTTCAGATATTCTTTGAATTTTGAAAGCCCTTCGATTTCAAATATTGTTTTCCAGTTTTTACGAACTTCAAAAACGATATTTTCGTCAAGATTTTTCAGGATACTACTTTCATCGGAACTGTTACAGGCGTTTATAAAATCTCTGATGATTTTTCGTGGTTGTTTTTGAATTTCTCTGATTTCTTTCTTTTTGTTTTCAAGATAAGTGCTAAAATCCTTGTCAACCAATTCAGATAACTTATAGTATCCTGAATGAAAAGCTTCTAATGGAGATTTGTATAATCTATCTTTAAAAAAAGTTGCTTCATCTGTTTCATTGGCTTTAAAATGATCCAGAAGCAAAAAACCTTTTTCTTCGGTTGTACTGTTAACACCATCCACAATGTTTACAAAGTAGAACTGCTCTTTATCTTCGAACAAAACTTTAATTTTAGAGTTGAATTTTTCAGACTTATTTGCCGATGCTTTCACAAGATATTTCGTTTCATCCAAAGGATTTTCAATCCGTCTTCCCCAGCCATCAGTAGATAATTCAGATTGGTATCGGGATATTTGTATCCGTATTTCCTTCCGTCCTTTTTCGAGGTCGGTGGTAAATTCATATCCAGGAAAAGAATTGAGAATAGCTGTGTCTAATTCCCATTCCTCATAATCACTTGTGAAATTTATTTGATAGCTAAATTCATATTCCCGAATGTAAACCGGAAATTGGAACTTGTTCCCGACAATTGTTTGCGCTAATAAGGTAATATCGGATTTTCTGTTTACGGTTATTGAGATTTCTGTTTCAATCATTTTGAAATTTATTTTTACTGACAGTTTTTAAAGTAATGCCATTTTTTTTCAAACCATTCTGCTTGAGAGTAGAAAGGAAATCAAGTGAAGACTGCTTAATCATTGTCGTCACCCAATTGGTCAATGTATTTCAAAATTATATTTACTTGTTTGTCCTCGGATTTTGTAGAGGATATTTTTTCAATAATTTTAATCCTATCTTCTTTTGGTAATTTATTGAACGATTTTAAAACCCCCGATTTTCTAAAAGTATCTAAAATTTCTTTTTCTGTAATCGACTCCTTTGAAGTCAATAAGTAAAGTGTAACAGTTACAGTGTCGCCACCACTTTTGCTGATTGCTTTCCTGATTTTGTCATTAATTGAAATTAGCTTGTCTTGTCCCCCAATTGTAAACAAATTAATACTGTCAATTGTGTAGTTGTCAATTGTACCAGATACTTTCAATGAACCCCATTTTCCTACGATATGTTTAGTGTTAGGTACTTGGATGTGATATGTCCAAGCACCTTTACCTGCTTCATATTTCAATTCAAGTTCCTCGTCTTTTACTAAGTATTCCATCTTTATGACCTGTATTATAGCTATACCGCTAACCCCTTAATTTAGAAAATTTGGGTATTTTGTATAGGAATTAGTCTATTTGTTTTAAGGACAAATTTAATGAATTAGATGCTAGGGTTATCGCAAATATTCTATTATAAACCATCATTAATCAGGCGACGTTCTTTTGCTTCTCCTATGTTTGTATAATATAATCTAAGTGAAGAAGGGCGAGAGCAGATTTTGCTTTAAATAGCCTATATGGTATATTCAAGAAAAGAAACTGCCTCCTCTTCTTTAACCTTTTAGAATCTGAACAGAATGTAAGGAATTTGCTCATTATGATGAGTCTTATAGCCAGTATATCCAGTCAGGAGAAAAGATGAAGAAAGGTTATCACTTACCTAAACCAGATAAGATGAAGGTATTATTAAAGCAGACAGTAGGAATTGATGTAGCACAAAATGAATTAGTTGTATCGCTTGGTCGAATGGATGAACAAATCAGCATAGAAGTTTATGCATACAAAGTATTTCCCAATACTCGAAAGGGTTTTTCAAGCCTTGTGTCATGGGTAAATAAGCAGACATCAATTACAACAGAAGTACGGTACGTAATGGAAGCAACAGGCGTTTATCATGAATCCTTAGCCTATTACCTATGCAGTATTAAAAAACAAGTCAGTATCGTTCTGCCAAACAAGATTAGTAATTATGCGAGAACACTTGACATAAAAACCATAACTGACAAGAGCGCTTCACAAGCCATTTCGAGATTCGGTTTGGAAAGGCAATTGGAAGTTTGGCAACCTCCTTTAAAAATATTCAATGATTTGAGACAGCTTTGTCGGGAACGAGAGCAGTTGGTACATGAGCGTACAATGTTAAAAAATCAACTGCATGCAGAACGTACTTCTGAAACATCAAGTGAAAGCTCAGTGAAACGAACAAAAAAAAGAATAGCTCTTATTGATTCGCAGGAAAAAGAGATAAGAGAAGAAATTGCTATACTTATCAAAGGAGACGAAGTTCTACTAGAAAAGATGAATATGGTATCTTCTATTCCTGGAATTGGAAACTTAACCGCTGTAACCATTATAGCCGAAACTAACGGATTCGAGTTAATAAAGAATAAAAGACAATTGGTCAGTTATGCAGGATTAGATGTAAGAGAAAAAACATCTGGAACCTCAGTGAAATCCAAACCCCGAATATCCAAGCGGGGTAATCGGAATTTAAGGAAAGTAATGCACTTTCCGGCACTGGCTGCAATCAGGACTGATGAAAGATTCAGAGATATTTTCTTAAGAATAGTTTCAAGGCATGGGATTAAAATGAAGGCTATAGTTGCCATCCAAAGGAAATTATTGGAATTGACATACATATTATGGAAAAGTAATGCCTATTATGATTCAGAATATGAACGCAAAATAATCTCATCAGAAGTTATAACATTACCATAATTAAGGAAATAGCCCCAACACAGTTCCTTACAATTTTAAAGTGTATTAGCTTACTAGCTATTATGTCAGGATTTTACATGCATAATTTTAATAGATCTTCACTACAAAGTGACACGGATTTATTACCCAAATTAAGCTTATTTCATAGATTTAGAACCCATCTATGAGGCAGAGTAAGTTAATATTGGTAAATTGCGATATTTAACTTTTACATTTAAAACATGAAGGATAAGATCAATCTAAATATTTTCAAAGACTTTGTTCAATCAAGTAATTTTGGAGGTTTCCTCCTTTTTTTATGCGTAGTGATTTCAATGATAGTGGCAAATACATCAATGGCCGTTCCGCTACAAAATTTATTGGACACAAAGCTGGGGTATGAAAATGAAGCCATACACCTCAATTATTCCGTAAGTATGTGGATCAACGACGGATTGATGGCAATCTTTTTTCTGTTGGTAGGTCTGGAAATTAAGAGAGAAATTGTTGAAGGAGAACTCTCTTCTCCTAAAAAAGCAATCTTGCCTATCCTTGCTGCTATCGGTGGAGCAGTTGTCCCCGCATTGATTTATTTATATTTTAATTCAGGAACCCCGACAGCTTCCGGCTGGGGTATTCCCATGGCTACCGATATTGCTTTTGCATTGGCCGTAATTTCGCTGTTAGACAAAAGAGTACCAACCAGTTTAAAAATATTTTTAGCGGCTTTGGCGATAGTGGATGACCTCATAGCTATTTTAGTAATTGCCATTTTCTATTCATCCGGAATTGAGTTAGGCTATCTAGGCTATGCCGGAATTGGAATACTAGTACTGATTTTGATGAACCGATTCAATATTAAGAATCCCTATCTATATCTAATACCAGGAGTGTTTATATGGTATTTTGTGCATCATTCTGGCATTCATGCCACTATAGCAGGTGTACTGGTAGCGATGACCTTGCCAACCAATGATACAGAAGTTGAATCTCCGTTAGAGAAACTAGAACATGCACTTGTAAAACCTGTTAACTTTCTAATTATTCCCATTTTTGCATTCGCCAATACAAATATTACAATTCATCAGGAAATGATAGAAGGACTGACTTCCCCTTTAGGTTTAGGTATTTCACTGGGATTGATTTTTGGTAAGCCCATTGGCATTGTTGTAACCTCTTTGATATGCTCTAAATTAGGGATAGGTCAACTTCCTGCAAACAGTAACTTTATTCACATTATTGGCTTAGGATTATTAGCTGGAATAGGTTTTACAATGTCCATATTTATATCTATGCTTTCATTTGACAATCAGGTTTTCATTGAAGAGGCCAAGCTATCTGTTTTAATAACATCACTCATTGCGGGTATAATAGGATATGTGATTTTGAATTTATCAAGTAGAAGAAAGAGTAAGAAGACTGAAATTTAAATTCAGTCTTTTTTACTATAATATTTCTCCTTTAGCCATAAACTTGCCTTTACCAATAATATCAGTACCGGAACTTCTACCAGTGGGCCGATAACACCCACAAATGCCTGTGGCGAATGAATGCCGAAAATCGATATTGCTACGGCTATTGCTAATTCAAAATTGTTTCCTGTGGCTGTAAATGCGATGGATGCGTTTTTGTCGTAAGGAACTTTAAGAGATTTATTGATAAAGAAGCTCACGAAAAACATCAACACAAAATAGATGATTAGCGGTATGGCTACTTTTACTACATCCATTGGTAATTCCAATATTTTATCGCCTTTCAAGCTGAACATTAATACTATCGTAAACAGTAAAGCGTACAAGGTAATTGGCGATATTGCGGGGACGAATTTTCGGTTATACCATTCTATACCTTTTGATTTTATAAGGAAGTAACGGCTTAAAAAACCTGCTAGGAATGGAATACCTAAATATATCAATACGCTTTCGGTAACATCTTTCATGGATACGCTTACATTGAAATTGGCTAATCCTAATTTTGCAGGTAATACGTTGATGAATAACCAAACTAAAAAGCTGTAAGTAAATATCTGGAAGATGCTGTTTAATGCAACTAACATAGCTGTATATTCTCTGTTTGCTTTAGCTAAGTCACTCCAGACGATGACCATGGCAATACATCTTGCCAAACCGATAAGAATTAAGCCTGTCATATAATCGGGTTCGTTACGTAAAAACAAAACCGCTAATCCAAACATCAATAGCGTGCCGATTACCCAATTGAGCAATAAGGATATGCCAATTACTTTTTTATCTCTAAATGCTTTGGGCAATAAGGAATAATCAACCTTTGCCAAGGGGGGGTACATCATTAATATCAATCCTATTGCCAATGGAATATTGGTAGTGCCAACAGATAAGCTGTTGGTAACATTAGAAATATTGGGAAAGAAATGACCCAAACCCACGCCAATTGCCATTGCAAGGAATATCCATAAAGTAAGGTATCTGTCTAAGAATTTTAATTTTGGTTGCATTGCTAATTTGTAAGTTCTTTATATTGGTTTGATGTCAATAAGTCTTCTAATTCTGTAATGTCTTTTATTTCAATTTTAATCAACCAACCGTCTTTATAAGGATGGTCGTTTATGAGTGTTGGTGCTTTCAAAAGTAGTTCGTTCGTTTCAGTGATTTTACCCGATACAGGCATAAATAAATCACTGACCGTTTTAACTGCTTCAACAGAGCCGAATACTTCGTCCTGCTGAAAACTATATCCAACGTTTGGTAAATCCGCATATACGATTTCGCCCAATTCACTTTGCGCAAATTCTGTAATGCCTATTGTACCTGTGTTGTCCTGTATGCTTATCCAGGTATGTTCTTTTGAATACTTTCTTTCGGTTGGAAATTCCATTTTTATAAATTTTAGATTAGTAACCTCTTCTTAAATTTTCTGCGTATTCGTTTGGTAAAATGCTTTCTTCAACTGCTTTTGCAGCCCTTTCAATATCATAATCAAAGCGTATAAATTCTACACTGATACTATCTTTGTCCAACACAGAACTGTTTTCATTAATCGTAAACATTACATAACCGCCTCTTACATCGCTGTCCTTCGGTTTACCAACCGAACCGATATTAATGGCGTGTCTGAAATGATTTTGACCGTCAATACCCGAATTTAAAACTCTGTGATAAGGTTTGTGTGTGTGTCCGAAGCACATAATGTCTGCATCGGCTTGCTCCATAATGCGAAGCATACTTTTTTCCTCACGGTCTTCAAAAAGATATTCGTTTATTTTTCTCGGACTTCCGTGTACCAAAAGCAAATTCAATTTATCTTCATTCAGTTGAAATTCTACTTTGATATGGGCTGGAAGTGTACGCAAATACGCTCTTTCTTCATCTTTCATCAAAGAATTTGTGAATGAAATAGAAATATTTCCGTTATCTTTTTCACTGTCTGTTTTGTAGGCACAACCGCATTCGTTGCTCATTCTGCCAATGCCAAAATCGTAATTTCCGGCAATGGTTGGTATTCTCCTTTTACGGATTTCGTTTACCACTTCGTTTGGCCAAATATTATAGCCCACCAAATCGCCCAAACAATAAATACTGTCTGGTTTTCTTTTTTCAACATCTTCAAAAAATGCTTCTAATGCAGGTAAATTGGCGTGAATATCACTGAATAATGCTATTTTCATTTTGTCTAATTTTTATTGTTTAAATATTTTGTTTAAGATAACTTTAGATAAGATTAAATAAATACCCTAATAATGCTCCTCCAATAACCACAAAGGCACTATTTATTTTTTTGAATTTGAAAACTACGATCGCACTTATCATTGCAATTAATATCGTCCGCCAATCAGTAATAGTTTCTTTGCCCATTGTAAGACAAATAGCGGCTATGATTGCAACAGATGCCACATTGACCGCATCGAGAAAAATGGACAGTCCTTTAGATTGGCGCATTTTTTTCATTAAGGGATTTAGCAATGCTACTAAAATAAACGACGGCAGAAAAATAGCAATCGTAGAAATAACTGCTCCGGATAGTCCGTTGATTTGATAGCCAATAAACGTAACTGAAGAAAAAACAGGACCTGGGGTAAACTGTCCAACAGCAATAGCATCCATTAATTGCTGCCGGGTGAGTAAGCCCGTTGCAACTAATTCCGTATCTAAAAAGGCGAAAAGAACATAACCGCTTCCGTAGAGGATAGCACCAATTTTCAGGAATATCCAAAATAATTTGGTATTTGTTTCAGACAGTAAGGGGCTTTGTGCGATTTGTAAGAATGCGAGCGGGATAAAACTTTGGAGCGTATTTTTTGTATCCTGAAGGTAATACAAGGCCATTGCCAGCAATCCCGCTCCAAACATCAAATAGATTTCACTAATGCCGAATAATGACAGTACCAAAACAAGAATACCTACAACCGCCAAGAATGTGGACTTTACTGATTTCTTTGCTAATGGAAAAACAGCTCCTATGATAATAGCGATGATTGCAGGTTTGATACCGTAAATAAAGGGCTGTACTTCGGGCAATTGTCCGTATTGCTGATACAACCATGCAAATATCCCGGTAATGAAAACCGCAGGTAAAATAAAGCATAACCCTGCAAAGATTAATCCTTTCCAACCGCCTTTGTCATAGCCGATGTGTATCGCCATTTCTGTACTGTTGGGGCCAGGAATGAGATTAGTAGCTCCCAACAAATCCAAAAAATGCTGTTCGCTCATCCATTTTCTTTTCACTACTACCTCCTGCTGCATCATAGCAATATGAGCCGCGGGACCTCCAAAACCAATAAAACCGAGCTTTAGAAAGAGTTTGGCAATTTCCTTTATTTGAATATCACGCTCCATTTCTCATTACGATTTTATCAATAGACCAATTACCTCCGCCTTTGATTAACAAAAACATACTTCCCAAAAGCATCGCCCAATCCGTACGGCTGCCGTGCAGCAATTCCCAAATACCCTCGCTAGCCAAAATAGATGTTTTGGTCGTGGCAATGGCAACCAGCATAATGATGATGAGCGGAATACTTGCTAACCTTGTAAGCAACCCCAGCAAAATAAACGCTCCGCAAAGGATTTCAAATATGCCTACAAAACTTCCAAAAAATTCAGGCGATGGCAAGCCAATTTTTTCAAACCGTCCCGCTCCACGAATGGCAGGAAACAGCAATTTTTGAATGCCCTCCGATAAAAAAACACCTCCAACAATCAGTCGGATTATGATTGTTGTCTTTGAATTATCTGTATGAATGATTTTTGAAAACATAAAAATTCAATTTTAACAACATCCGCCACCTGGAGTACAAGCATTAGCATTATTTACAGGCAGTTCTGCCAAATTTTTCTTTACTTTTTCGGAAGGAATACCGCAGGCATCTTGAGCCAAACAAGCTGTTGTTTTATTTTTCAGTACAAATGTATCTCCGTTGAAATCCAAATCATACTTACCAATCGTTTCGCTTTGGTATTCCACTTCAATTTCCGCATCTTCTATGCCCAATTTTTCTTCGGATAGCTTGATGATGTTTAATAGCTTAGCTGGCTTTAATTTGTGCTCGAAATCGTCTGCATTCCATAATTGGAAGTTTACAACTTTTTCCGAACGGATTACGCCACCACAGTCTATAAAGTTTTTAGTAATTTGTCCCACTTCGGTAACGTGGAAATGTTCTGGAACTAAGGTTCCGTTTTCTAATTGAAATCCAACATTTACTAATGTTGGCAGGATTTCTTTAATTTTTGATAGCTTCATATTTCTGATATTAACTCAATAAATGTTATATTGCAATGTTACGATGATTTGGTGTTAAAAAAAAGCTTAACAGCATTCTTTACTATTTACATTCTCGACAAAAAAGCTATTGAGTTCCTTCTTAATCTCATTCCAGACTGTTTCATTAATACAGTAACATACACTAGTTCCTTCTATATTTCCTTTAATGATACCAATATTTTTCAGCTCTTTCAAGTGTTGTGAAATTGTCGCTTGTGCCAATCCCAATTCTTCTACAAGATCATTACAGATGCAGGCATTTTGTTTAATGATATGTTGCAGTATAGCTATACGAGCAGGATGAGCCAGTGCCTTTAAAATACTAGCTAAATGGTTCTGCTGTTCTGTAAAAATTTCGGTTTTTGTGACACCCATCAGTTTTATAAAAATAAATATATCGCAATATTACGATAATAAATTTAAACAGCAATAATTTTTTTTAAAATTATTGCTGTAGTTGTAATATTAAACTTGGGTATTCCGATGCTATTTATTAGTCATTACTTTGTAGGTAGGATCTTCAATAATATTCACATCAATAACTGTTTCTGCATTTTTAAGTAATTGCCTGCAATCTTGGCTTAAATGACGTAAATGTAGTTTTTTACCTTCCTTGTGATACTTCTCCGTAATTTTATTTAAAGCTTCAATAGCAGACATATCAACTACTTTACTTTCCTTAAAATCAATTACAACTTCATTCGGGTCATTTAGTACGTCAAATTTTTCAATAAATGCGGCAGTAGAACCAAAGAAGAGCGGCCCAAAAATTTCGTAATGCTTTACACCATCTTCATCTACATATTTTCTTGCACGTATTCTTTTAGCACTCTCCCAGGCAAATACTAGAGCCGAAATGACTACACCAATCAAAACCGCTAAAGCTAAGTTGTGCAATACTATGGTTATAACTGCTACCAACATGCCAATAAAAATATCGTGTCGAGGCATTTTATTAATAATTCGAAAGCTGACCCACTCAAATGTACCTATAGCTACCATCATCATCACCCCGACTAATGCCGCCATTGGAATTTGCTCGATTACAGGACCAGCAACAAGAATGATCAATAAGATTGCTATGGCTGCAACTATTGAAGAAAGTCTGGCTCTTCCTCCAGCTCCTACATTCACTAAAGTCTGGGCAACCATTGCACATCCACCCATTCCTCCGAAGAAACCGTTGGTGATATTGGCTATACCTTGTGCGGCAGCCTCACGGTTAGATTGTCCTTTTGTGCCGGTTATTTCATCAACCATATTAAGCGTTAACAGACTTTCAATCAATCCAACCCCTGCCATTACCAAGGCATAAGGGAAAATAATTTTCAATGTTTCCAGAGTAAAAGGAATAGCAGGGATGTGAAATGAAGGTAAAGAGCCTCCTACAGAGGCGATATCAATAACTTTTTTAGTATCGATGCCGAAAAAATATACAATACCAAAGACAACTATTATTGCTACTAAAGATGCAGGAACCGCTTTTGTAAATTTTGGCAATATAAATACGATGGCTATAGTTAATAATGTCAATCCAGCCATTAGATAAAGCGCCGGCCCCTGCATCCAACCTTCTATCCCGTTTTCTACAACTTTAAATTGAGCTACCTGTGCCATGAAAATGATTACTGCAAGGCCGTTTAAAAAACCATACATTACTGGTTGTGGGATCAGGCGGACAAATTTACCCAGTTTAAAAATTCCTACTGAAAATTGCAGTACACCTGCTAATATAACCGCAGCAAAAAGATATTCCACACCGTGTGATGCTGCCAATGCGATAAGTACTACTACCGTTGCTCCGGCTCCCCCAGAAACCATTCCGGGTCTGCCTCCCAAAATTGCAGTAACAATACCCATTAAAAAAGCTGCATAAAGCCCTGTCAAAGGCGAAAGCCCTGCCAGAATAGCAAAGGATAAAGACTCAGGTATCATGGTCATAGCCACCGCAAGACCCGCAAGAATTTCGTTTTTGTAATTAATTTTCTGTTTGAAATCAAACAGATTAATAACTTTCTGCATAAAAAAGTATGTTTAAATATTAAAAATGTAAATAAAAAAGAGATGCACCAAAAGAAAAAACCTTTGGGTACGATAAAAAAGCCAATAAATTAAAATTGGGAAATATAACAGTTAGCCTAAGATCAAGGCGGAGTAACTTGGGATGATATTTGTACTGTTCTTTTCATTGAGTGGTGCAAAAGTACAATTTATAGTTATTGTACACAATTTAACACCAAAAAAACTAAAAAAAATTGTTTTACAACACAGAATCTTTTCTTTGGTCGCAGTGTGAAAAGAAAAGAAGTCAATACTAAATACAGCAAATGGGATAGCGAATATCCCACATAAAAATCTCGCAACCTGTTTGTTAAAATGTGAAGAAAGGGATTGTGTAGCGGTGCATTTTGAGAAAGGGGTTGCACCAATTTTAAATGCAAAAATGCGTTTCCGACCGTAGGAAGGAATTGCATTTTTGCCCGCCGATTTCGGCTTTTAGGCAACTTTTATCGGGTGGGTGCGGAAATCTTTCAGATTGTGAAAAAATCCCTTGTATTCGGTCATTCCCTTGCGAAACAAGTTCCACAACAAAGAACAACCCATTTGTGTAAGCGATGAATTGATAAACAAATCTTGGTGTTCCAACGCTTCAGCAAGTGAGCAACTTGGCGTATTGTCCTCTTGCTCGGATTGCTTCAGCAATTCGCCAAATTCATCGGTAACAAATGGCAGGCTTGCCACCGTTTCGTACTTTTCAGAATTGGGTTGTTTTATCTCTCCGATAGTGGATAATATCACTTGTCCTGTATCTTGGCTGTTGCCAAAATCCAACCAATATTTTGGCTCATCTTGGTAGTGTTTGCGATAGCTTATTTCATTAAGAATTTCAGCAACGCCAAACCTCGCCTGCACATTGTCCACACACGTAATGGTAATGATTGCCCTTGCTTTTTCGGGAAGTCTGCCAAAATTGTCTTTTTCAAATTTTACCGTTTTGGCTTTCCAATTTGTTCCTGCCCAACGGTTGCAACGATTGATTAAAGCAACGGATTTATATAATCCTGTTTCACTTTCTGCAAATCGTTGTCTGCCCAAATTGGCACTCGTGATAACATCATCGTCCCAAAGGCGGACTTGTAACCCTGCGTGTCCCAACGCAATCAAACTTTCGTTTATTTCCATTAAAGCAGTCAATACTTTTGAGCCTGTGCCACCTGCCCCGATAAGGTTTACCGAAATCGGATTGGTAGGATTGAGCAGGTAATTATCTGTAAAATGTACTGCGGTTTTTGCTGTATTCATTACAATAGATTTTTAAGGGTTTTGTTGTTCTTTTTTAATACTTCTTTCGGAAAAGGTTTATCCGTATTGATAAGGTCTTTCCAAAGGTTTACAATGTTTTTTTTCGTCAGGTTTTCACATAATGAATGACTGAAATAAGAATTGAAAAAATAATGTTCCCACGCCTGTATAAATTCCTCAACCGAAGCCGAATTTTTAATATCAACACTCACCGTACCCATACATACATTGCCCTTTTCGTAGATATTGAAGAAAGGTGCATAATGCAATGGCGTTTTCTCGGTGGGTCTTCTGTCATTTGCCAAAGCAAATACGGTAAGACTGCTTTTGCTCGCTAACCATAGCATTGGCGGTACTTGTGATATTCCGCTGGGTATGCCCAAACTATCCACAAAATACAGTTTCCGTTGTTGTGTTTTAGTGTACCAAAGTACCGTACCTTTTTCCGCATTTGGATTGATATGCAGAATATTGGTAGGCAAAATTCCCTTTGGTTTTAAAAAGGCTTGGTTCTTTTCTTCATCGGTCTGTAAGGACTTTGCTAAAATATTGGCTTCCTTTACGGTTAATGGATGGGCATTGATAGGCATTCCGTTGCTGTCCATATCAAAATGCTCCACGTACATATCGTTTTCTGTTCCTTTGGTTTCATAGAAAACCAAAGCGGATTTTGCATAGTACAATGTTCCAAAATGGTCTTTTATATCTGTTGTTGTATTCATTTTTCTATCGTTTTGTATTCGTATAATATTCCACTCAAATCATTCAATAAACCAAATAAACGGTTCTCAAAATCAAGGTTTGCTGTTGGTATTTCACTTCCGTCAAATCGCTTGGAAATAGTAGGTTCTGCCATTGCTCCGTACTCGTTAAATTCATTGTTGATGGTATCTGAAAGACTTTCGTACAACCAGCCTTTAGTATCTGCAATAAATGAAATGTATTTTTCCATTCCGATTATTTCATTCTCGTCATTATCATAAGGGTCTTTTTCGGGCAATGTTGCGTTGCTAAAAATAGTGGTGTTCGGATATTCTGTGCAAAGGGCAAACGCATTACAAGCCACTTGCCAACATTCCTTGTCGAACATATCAACACTTTTAAATCGGTTCAAACGCTGTTCAAATACCTTTAGATTAGTTCGATTAAATAGCTTTTGTTCTATTCTATCGCCAATGTATTCGGCATTTCTCAATTCACTTTTATAGCTTTCAGTTTCTTCCGTTTCCTCGTCCTGTTCCACCCAATCGTTCATCATTTCGTAAAGCCAATACAAGTAACTTTCTTCCTGCCTGTAATACGGAATTTGAGCGATATGATACAGATAACTACATACCGATAGTAAAAGCTGTGCGGTCTTTTTACGCTTTGGGTCTTTGAGCATTTTAAAGAGTGGCACAACGGGAATGTAATACAAGGTTGTTCCTGTGTTGTATCGTTCCTCGCCTATAAAATAGGTTTTCCTGCTATCCTTTACCAATCTGAAACCATCCCAATTGCTGTTGGTACGCTTTACTTTGTTTTCCATATCCCACATAGCCAATGTTATATTGTAGGGAAACTTAAAACTGTTGGTCTGCATTGGTTCAATCCTGTAATGCTCGGCAAGTTTGGAAAGGGACTTGTAAAAATCCCTCTCCGTTTTCTGACAAGCCTGTACGGATGGTGCCGTTTTTAGTTTGGGCAGAAACGTACACTTTAGAATACCATTGGTAGCATTGCTATTGGTACGGATTTCTGCTTGTCTTTCTGCACTTGGTTTGCGTCCTTTGGTCTTTGTAGCCAATTGGCGAACTCGCCCAACTGTCGGTGCAATTGCCGTTGTCGTTTCTGTTCGGGTATGCTGATAGTTCCCGATATGATGTTGCGTTGCATAATTCATCGCTTTAATATTTGGTTAACCTTTCGTACCCATTACACTCTCAAACTTGTACTCGACTGCATCGTCTTTTATTTGTGGTGCAGATACTTTTGCCGTTGTCAAAATCGGGTACATATTGGCGTAAAAATTCATTACGGCTTCCACGCTCCAACGTGGTTCGGGGTCGGTCAGTCTGATGTCCTGTCCTTTATCTTTGAGTATAAAAACTCTTTCTAATTGCGTTGCTAATAACATAATGTTCTGTTTTAATGATTAATATTCGTTTTCATCTTCGTGTGTTTCATCAATAGGATAATCGGCAGTAACTTCTTCCGCTTGTAGAAGTTTGGGGTTTGTTTCGTCAATTGCTCCGAAAAGGCTCGGTGTTGCGAATTTGTCGGATAATGCTGTTTTGCGTTTGCGTATCTCGTCTGCTTTTTCGGGAAACTCCGTTATATCGGGAACTTTTATCCACGCTTCACGGAACTTACCCTCTTTTTCCAACTCGTCCGCCTTTGCTATAGCATCTTTAAACTTCTTGTCTTTGGTTTCCTTGTCCTTTTTCGCTTTCTCGGTTTTTTCCTTTTCTATTGCCGATTGTGCTTTGGCTTCGTCCAATTGCTTTTGGAATTTTTCCATATCCACCATTAAGCCCGATACCTTTTGTATGGGTGTAGTTATCTGCTCAAAAAATCCCTCGTCAAACTCTTGGGGCGTGGCGTTAAAGGTCAATGGGGGAATTAGATTTTTTGCACTATCTCCGCATTGTTCGTTGTTGAGCAATACTGTTACAATTAGGTTGCTTTCTATCCCTTTTGAAATGTTCAGTTGCAATACTCCTGTAAAGTCCAACTGCTGTATCTGATTGAAAAAATTGGTGTTCATCGTTCTGAAATTTTAATTGTTAATACTTTTTTCTTTTTTAAGTTTCTCGTGCATATCTGCCCAATATTTCTGTCTTTCCTTGTCTGTTTCTGTTGGTGGGTCGTGCAGATATTCTTTATACCAACCAGTTTGCTGGATAGCTTTTATGAGGTCGGTAACTTCAACCCAATTCCCATTTTTATCTATGATTTTCATTGTACTTGGCTTTAAATGTTATTTGCTGATTTCCGCTATTTGGTCAATCCTGCCATATATGATACTTCGAAGACTTGTTTTGTCGGGAGCGTTGTATTCTAACCAACTGCCGTACTGCTTTACGATATAGGATTTTAAAACATCCTCAAAACCAAAACGATAACCCATAAGCGGTACAGCTCTTTTGAAATAGGCGTTTCGGTTTACTGCTTCTGCAAGCCAATTTTTTTCGGCTCGGTTCAATTTTTCGCCTTTGTTCAGTTTTTCCCTTAATAAGTAAACCTTTGCATTTTGCAGGGTTGCCAATTCGGGTACATCTTGGCGTACAAACTTTGTAGCTATTGTTCTTGTTTCCATTGCCTTTGGTTTTAAGTTTCTTGAATTTTAATTTTCCGCTCCAACAAGTTTTCTAATATCTCGTAATCGCTTTCGTAATCATTACCCTCAAAATGGTAGGTTTCGTTTTCTTCATCAAATTCGTATTGCTCAAAATCCACGTCTTCCAAATAAACATCTGTGAGTAGCTTGTCATAAAATGTTGCCCTGCCATATACAAGATTGCCCATTTCTTCATAGTCGTGTGTGAAATTCACTTCGTAATGCTCCGCTATCTTTTGAATGATTTCCATATTGGGCGACCACTTTGTTTCATATTGAAATTGTCCTTCATCGCCTTCATTCCAATAGATATTGAAGAAATAACCACCATTATCTTTAGAAATAAATTCGGGTAATTGTCCTTCTTCGATTTTTTCTTCCTTTTCCTTCATTGATTGAAAAAGTTCCTGTATTGCTGTGATTGTTTCGGGTTTCCCCTCGAATACAACTGTATTACTGCACCAATTTGCCATAACTTTTGTTTTTAGTAGGCTACCACCGATTAAAGCGGTAGCCTGTTGTTATTTAATTAAGGTTTAGGGTTTCTGCACCATCTAAAGCAAAACCATTACACAATTCAAATGCTTTCTGTGATTTGAGTTGAGCAGTGCCACCCAATACAATGCTCTGCAACTTGGCTTCATCATTCTTGTAATTTCTTACGTTCTGATAGTAACCTGTAACCGCATTATAAGCTCCGAACAATGTTCCTTTTGTAGTATCCATTTGTTGGGTGTCGCTTATCATTGCGTATGCAAAAGCATCTTCAACGGTGTTTTTGAACACGGTTGAAATTTCATCTTCCGCACCTTTTTTGATTAAATCAAAGGTTTCCTTATTCGGGCAAAGTGCCAATTGAATTAGCTTTTTAACCTCTCGGTCTGTTACCTTTACTTTTGCCCATTCATTGAAAATTCCCTCTAATTGGTTGCTCAATGTGTTGGCAAGTCCCATAATCTTGTGAGCGTTCTCGATACGTCCTTTTGCTCCCGAAGTGTGTTTGATACGGACAACATTGGTCATATTGCGTAATGAAGCGTTTAAGGTATTTTGGCAAACGATACGGATTGGTGTAAATGCGGCTGTGATACTTCCGCTACCATCGTGCGAAGTGGTTAGGAAAATGTATTTTTCCGTAACATCATCGCCATTGCCTACACGGATATAGTCAGGCAGTTTGGCTGTGATAAAAATACGTTCTCCGTTGCCTAATGCTCCTGCGGTTTCGTACAGAATGCCCTCGCCACCACCTACAATAGCATCAAAGAAATTAAAGGCTTCACGGTTTTGTACGATATGGTAATCCTTGCCGACTACTCCCAATACCTTATTGTTATCGGTGCGAATGTTGGCGAAATAGTTAGGTACTTCTAATTCGCTACTGCCTATCTCTATACCGTTAGCCGTTTCGATAATGCCCGAACCTTTGGTAAAAAGTGGGGATTTTACGACTTCGTAATCTAACCCTGCGTGTTTGATAGCTTCCTCGCTTGTCGGGTATTGCTCCACGATTTGCCCCAAGTTGTGCCATGCTTTTTGTTGTACGCTAAAAAATGAATAACGTCCTGTTCTCTCGTTAAAATTGATATTATGTGCCATAATGTTAGAAATTTTGATGTTAAAAATGATTGAATGTTCTTGATTAAAATGGGAGGTCGTCTTCTGCCTTGCTATTGTTTGTGCTTGTGGTAGCTTGTGCCGTTTCCGATTTTTTGCCACCTCCGTGCAATTTGATTTGAGAGGTATGGAAATTCAGTCCTGCTCTTGGTTCTCCATCATTACCTGTCCACGCTCTTGTGCTTACTCGTCCCGATAGTTCTACCAAAGTACCTTTTGTGAGTAGCTTGGCTACATTCGGGGTTATCCAATAGGAGCAATCGAAATAGGTTGTTTGCTCTATGCGTTCGCCCTGTTTGTTACGGTAGCTGTCGTTGGTCGCTACTGAAAAGTTTACTACTTGTTTGTCCTGTGACGTTGTGCGTACTTCCGCATCCCTTGTCAATCTTCCTGTGATGTTCATATTCTTTAATTTTTAGTTATTGATTTTGATTTTTTTTGATTTATTCGGCAATGAGAGGAGGTGCTGTTTCGTTTCATTACCATTTCCAATGTTTTTAATCTTCATATCTGACATTTTTTTTTATTCGTTTAAAGAGCCGGAGTATGCTATGTTTCGTTTCACGAGCATAAAAGGTTCGTGTTTAGCATCACCAAGGTTTTGGAAAAAAATACTACCCAACGGGTGGAGATTATTTTCCAAACTTGCTTGACATTTGTGATGCGTTAAGAACACGGAAATACCTTTGCTCTTGAAATGGGACAAAAAAGCATACGGGTCTTTGGATAAAATGAATGTGGAAGCCAAGAAGATGGCATTGAGAAATGGTTTACAATGAATTGAAATAACACTTCCAATTCGCTGAATTTTTAAAACACTTTTTTAAAGCGGTGGGGCTATCAAAGCCACACTAATAGAGGATTAAAAAATTGTATTTGTGTGGGAGGCGTAGATGGCAACATTTTTTAATCTTCTGTTCCAGAAGTAGCCGAAAAGCTCTTTTACAGAAAGGGAATAGCAGAGCGAAGTAAATGTGCTTTGGCTATAAAATATGGGTATAAAAAAAGCAGAACCGTTAAGTTCTGCTAGTAATTATCAAATTGTGATTAACTATATAACCTGTAAAAACGCTTCTTCAATCTCCTTAAATTTAGGAGCTACTAAATCCATATCCTTACTAATCTTTTGGCTGGTAATTTTAGCATAAATCTGTGTAGTTGAAATGTTTTTATGTCCCATCATTTTGCTAAGGCTTTCAAGAGGTACGCCTTCGGTCAAAAACATCGTTCCAAATGTGTGTCTTGCGGTGTGAAAAGTTACTTTTTGTTCTGTAATAATTTCAGCTTTTTCAATTAATTTGCCAATGTGAGTATTGCAGGTTACATTAGTTGGAACTGGAAAGATAAACTCATTACGAGTGCTACCGAGGTATTTTTCTATAATACGTTTTGGGATTTCCATTAATCGAACATTAGAAGCAATATCTGATTTTTTTCTTCTGCTGATGATCCATTGATGGCCATCGAAGAAAGACTGAATATTGTTCCTTGTTAGTTTTTTAATATCCGCATAAGCAAGTCCGGTAAAACAACTGAAAATAAAAAGATCTTTCACAAGCTCATACCGTGGGTGGGGCGGTGCACACATCATCAGTTTTTCTACATCTTCTTTAAGAATATAACCCCTGTCGGTTTCTTCCATATTAATTTCATAATCTTGAAACGGATTATCACGTATCAAACCTTTTTTTATAGCCAATTCTACCAGACTTAGTACGGGCATCGTGTAAACCCAAACCGTATTATGTGTAGATTGTAAATCGTACCGAAGATAAAAATCGAATTCCCTAATAAAATCTCCAGTCAATTCCCGAAAGGCCATATCATCACGATGATAGCGTTCTTTGATAAAAGTGGTAAGATGATTATAAACCGTGATGTACTTGTTGTAGGTGCTTTGTGAACGTTCTTCCTTGTCAACCAATTTTTTAAAATCCTCATTTTTATCGTTAAAGACTTTTAGAATTGCATCATCCATTACACCAACACCCAAGAATGAGAGCTTTACTTTTTGGGAAGTAGCAAAGCCCTCGTGTTTCAGCATATCTTCATAAATTTTGTCGATACGCCCACGTATGTTATCCAACTTTTTATTAATATTTAAAGCTGTTGCGCTTTTGCCCTCAACTCTTCCATATTTTAGATCCCAATTGCTAGGGTCAATTTCTAACTTTGTCCCAAAAGTTTTAGGTGTTCCGTCAATGGTAATACGTGCCATAATTGGAGCATTACCATTTTTTTTCAGTTCGTTCTTTTTCAAGTAGAAAAGCAGTTTGAACGTTGATTTTTTTGTCTGCGTCATAACTCAAATGTTTAATGTTTAAAATTAATTTACATTGAGTTACAAGGAAATATAAAAATAAGTGCAAAACACTGAAATATAACCGTTTAAGCTAATAAGGAACCTCTATTAATCGGTAACGAATTAGTAACTTAACTTTGTCATTTCAAGCCCAAAACCTATCAGACACCGAGTTCCAAATAAAGACTACTTCTTTATAAAACATTGTATAGCAACGGATTTAATCGTTTTGCTTAACTTTGCTTTTTACTAATCTTTTTTATAAAAAAACAAAAATAGGTTTTTAGCGTGGGATTATTTCTTTAACTTTAAAGAAAACTAAAAACAAAACCCCATGGAAGATAGAGACACTTTTTTAAAAGAATTCAGAGGCGAAACTTTAGGAACTGTAAGTGCTCAATCTTCTCCAGATGAGATCTTTCAAAATCAGACGATTAGACCGATATTAAAGCTTCAAAACGATTTATTTATAGCTGTTTTTATTAATTACGTAAACAAGAACAAACCCGATTTTTATTCTTATTCGGTTGAAAAGAAACTGCAGACAATTGAAAACTCCATTCAAAAAGATATTAAATTTAGAAATTCTTTGAAAGGAATTGTTATGGCGCTTTTTACAGTAGATGAATACAATACATATATCCAAAATTCTTCTGACTTAAATAAACGAATGATGAATTTACTGATTGATCGATTGAAGAATCAAGTGCAGTTGTTTGAAGTGGAATCGAATTAAAAGTATATGATTTATTAAAATGAAATTTATTTTAGATTTTACAACAGATTATGGTCAATTTTATATAAATGAAAAAGATGAAGTGGGAGATACTGGAAGCGAAGGTTTTTGGTCTAATGAAGCTTTTAATGATAAGCTAGCTGTAGAAAAAGGAATTTTAGGAATCTCAATTGAAAATAGTGAAGGAATTGTAAAATGCGAACTGGAGATTTTAGATTCTAAAAGTTTAATTTCGGATTTCAGTGATTTTGACCATGTTGTAGAAGCCAATTTAGAAATAAAAACGGGTTTTGTACAAATTAATGATTGCCCGTTTACAATTTTAGTTTTAGAAGAAAAAGTTGAAATTGGAAATTATCGAGTTCGTGTTTACTACAGTAATTTAGAATCGGCATATTCTGAAGATCCAAAGGATTTTTATAGAATTGAAATGTGGAAAGATATTTTTTCAGATAGACATGTTTTAAAAAGATTTGAAAATAAATTCTAATACAGTAAACTTACTATTAAAGACAAATGTTCAACCAATTCCGAAGCAAATTCCCTTTATCAGAAGAAAAATGGAACCAATATATGGGTTATTTTAACCGTATTGAAGTTCCTGCCAAAACAACGCTTTTGGAAGAAGGAGAAATTTCTAAAAAGCTTTTTGTTATTGAAAAAGGCTGTATTCGGGTTTGGTTTAATCATAACGGAAAAGACTTGACTTCTCAGTTCTTTTTCGAAAATCAAAGTGTGGCTTCGATTGAAAGTTTCATGAAAAAATTTCCAAGTCCTGTTTTTGTTGAGACAATCGAACCTTCAGTTTTATGGTGGATTCATAAAAACGATGTCGATACAATCATAGAAGAAATCAAAGAAATTCCGGAATTAAGAGACCGATTAATCGATATGCTTTTTCAAAGAACATTTGATTATATGAAACATTTTTTTTCTTTTATAAAAGATTCTCCTGCTCAGCGTTACCAAAGTTTAATTGAAGAAAAACCTCAAATTGTTCAAAGAGTTCCACAGCATTATATCGCTTCTTATCTGGGGGTGAGTACAGTACATTTAAGTAGAATCAAAAGTAAACTCCTGCGCGAAAAATAACCCAATTTCATTTGATAACAAATGTTATCGTCTGGCTTTAAACGGCTGTCTAATTTTGCTTCATAAAATTTAATAATTATGAAAGCAGCAGTAGTTTATAAAAAAGGCGAATTGCCAAAATATGCAGATTTTGCGGAACCAATCGCATTAAATGAAAATGAAGTCCTAATGACGGTTAAAGCCGTTGCCATTACCAATTTGGACAAAGGAATTGCCAGTGGTGATCATTACTCTTCTGAAAAAGATAACCAAAACGGATTTATAGTTGGCAGTGACGGAATAGGTGTTTTAGAAAACGGAACAAAAGTCTATGCACGTGGTATTTCAGGAACAATAGCGGAAAAAGCTTTGGTCGAGAAAAATCGAATGGTTGTTTTGCCTAACGAAATTGACGACGCAATCGCTGCCGCAATGCCAAATGCAGTGGCTGGTTCAGCAATGGCGCTTCGTTTTAGAGCCGGAATAAAACATGGAGAAACCGTTTTAATAAATGGCGCAACCGGTTTTACCGGACAAATGGCGATTCAGATTGCAAAACATTACGGTGCAAAAAACATCATCGTAACAGGAAGAAATGAGAAGGTTTTTGAAAATCTTAAAGAATTAGGTGCTGATGTAGCTGTTTCTTTAAAACAAGATGATGCTTCATTCATTTCTCAACTGAAAGAAATTCATCAGGAAACACCAATCGATATTGTGATTGATTATCTGTGGGGACATTCAGCTGAACTTATTTTTTCTGTTTTAAAAGGAGATGGAAAATTCACCAATAAAACCAGATATGTTTCAGTTGGTTCAATGTCTGGAGATAGTATTTCATTGTCTGCCCAAATTCTTAGAAGCGTTGATTTACAGCTTTCAGGATCTGGTTTAGGAAGCTGGACAAGAGATGAAGTAAAGTTGTTATTTTCAGAAATACTTCCTGAAATGTTTCTTTTAGCTTCGCAAAATATACTAAAAGTAAATATTGAAACAGTAAATCTAATCGATATCGAAGAAAAGTGGAATACTGAAGTTGCTGATGGAAAACGTCTAGTTGTGGTAATCTAAAAATTTTAAACACATAGAAACATAGGTTTGCTTTATTTTTAAAGAGAATTAGAAAGAAACTAGTTTCTCACACATCGCTATGTGTTTCTAAATAAAGTGAAACGCCTTTTTTAGATTCTAAAATTCTATGTTTCTATGTGTTTAAATTTTATGGTTTAATATTCTAATAATTCTTTAAGAACTTTCTCAAAGCGATTGGTAGTTCTCGTTTAAAGATTCCAAGTTTTTTTACTCAGAATCTTAGCGTCTTAGTAACTTAGTAACTCTAACAAAGTTTCTTCAAAACGATTTTTTGGCAAAAACTGATCTTCCAGCGCTTTTGTAAATGGAATTGGCGAATCTAAACTGGCAACTCTTTTTACTGGGGCGTCAAGATATTCAAAACAATTTTCCATAATTAAAGCTGAGATATCACTTGCAATACCTCCAAAAAGTGTGTCTTCCTGATAAATTAAAGCTTTTCCGGTCTTTTTAACCGAAGCAAAAATAGTTTCTGTATCCAAAGGCTGTAAAGTTCTTAAATCGATTAAATCTGCTTCAATTTCAGGATGTTTAGATAAAGTATCTAAAGCCCAATGAACCGGAGCTCCAAAAGAAATAATAGTCACTGAGTTTCCTTCTTTTACTAAAGACGCTTTTCCAAAAGGAATGGTATAATAATCTTTTGGAACTTCTTGATAGATACTTCTGTATAATAATTTATGTTCAAAAAATAATACCGGATTTGGATCGTTTATGGCCGTATTTAAAAGCCCTTTTGCGTCATACGGAAATGCCGGATAAACTACTTTTAGACCAGGAGTTTTGGTAAACCAGGCCTCATTGGTTTGTGAATGAAACGGTCCTGCCTGCGTGCCGCCTCCACAAGGCATACGAACCACTACATCGGCTTTTTCGCCCCAGCGGTAATGCGATTTTGCTAATAAATTTACAATCGGATTAAATCCTGTAGAAACAAAATCGGCAAACTGCATTTCTACAATTGCTTTATAACCGTTTATAGATAATCCCATTCCTGTTGAAACTACAGCGCTTTCACAGATTGGTGTATTGCGGATTCTGTCTTTTCCAAAAGCATCAACAAAGTTATCTGTAATTTTAAAAGCACCGCCATATTCAGCGATATCCTGCCCCATAATGACAAGATTTTTATGACGCCACATAGACTGCTCTAAACTATTTCGGATGGCATCTATAAAACGAATATTTTCTGATTCATAATTATGACTATATTCTTCATATTGAAACTCTTCGTAAACATCATCTAACTCTCCGCTGTAAGTAGGTTCAATTTCAGGTTCAGCATTGGCTATTGCCCAATTTTCATCAATTTCCTGTTTGATTTCGGCGCGAAATTGTTCATCCAATTCAGTTGTAAGCACGCCAATTTCAGTTAAATATTTTCGATAATTGGTAACAGGATCTCTCAATTCCCATTGATCCATTAACTCTTGAGGGACATATTTTGTACCACTCGCCTCTTCATGGCCACGCATTCTGAAAGTTTTAAATTCTAATAAAACCGGATGCGGATTCTCTTGCATTTCTTTTTTTAACTGGGATAGTTTATTATAAACTTCTAGAATATTATTTCCGTCAATAATCCAGCTTTCAATTCCATAACCAAAACCTTTATCTGCAAGATTTTCGCAGGCATATTGCTCATTTGTTGGCGTCGAAAGTCCGTAACCGTTATTTTCAATAATAAACATCACAGGAAGTTTCCATACTGCGGCAATATTTAAAGCTTCATGAAAATCTCCTTCACTAGTTGCACCTTCTCCCGTAAAAACTGCGGTTACTTTTTTGTTATTCTGAAGTTTATCGGCTAATGCAATTCCGTCAGCAATTCCTAACTGCGGGCCTAAATGCGAAATCATTCCGATAATATTGTATTCTTGAGTTCCAAAGTGAAAACTTCTGTCACGGCCTTTGGTAAAACCATTTGCTTTTCCCTGCCATTGTGAGAACAGACGGTGAAGCGGAATTTCTCTAGTGGTAAAAACTCCCAAATTTCGATGCATTGGAAGCACATATTCAGATGGATCTAAAACAGCGGTAACACCAACAGCAATCGCCTCCTGTCCAATTCCCGAAAACCATTTAGAAACTTTTCCTTGCCGAATCAAGATAAGCATCTTTTCTTCGATTAATCGTGGTTTTAATATTTTTTTATATAAGTCTAGTAATTGAGTGTCACTAAGGTTTTGTCGGTAAAAAATCATGTGGTTATTTTGTTTTTTAGTGTTTCAAATATAACAATTTGCGCTAATTTTATTGGATTATGAAATGTTTTTTTAGTCAGAAACCTTCTTTTAATGGCTGAGCTTAAGATTATTTTCTAAAATATTCTATACCTTTGTTTACGAAAGGTGCTTATGACACCTTTCTTTTTTAAATAAAAAATGTAAAGTATGCAAAACATTCCTAGTGTAGACTTACGTGATTTCCTTTCGGACGACCCGAAACGTAAACAAAAATTTGTAAATGAAATCGGCAGTGCATTTGAAAACATTGGCTTCGTAGCCTTAAAAGGTCATTTTCTTGATGATCAATTGGTAAACGAACTTTATGGCGAAATTAGAAACTTCTTCGCCTTGCCAATAGAAACTAAGCATAAATATGAAATCCCTGGAATTGGCGGCCAAAGAGGTTATGTTTCTTTTGGAAAAGAACATGCTAAAGGACGCAAAGAAGGAGATTTAAAAGAATTCTGGCATTTTGGTCAATATGTTGATGCAGATTCCAGATGGGCTTCAGAATATCCTGAAAATGTTGAAGTGACTGAATTACCCCGTTTTAATGTTGTTGGTAAAGAGGCTTATCAAAAATTAGAGAAAACTGGAGTTTATGTTTTAAGAGCTTTGGCTTTGCATTTAGGTTTAGATGAGTTTTATTTTGATGAATATGCAAAAGAAGGAAACTCAATTTTAAGACCTATTCATTATCCTCCAATTACTTCTGAGCCAGAAAATGCAATTCGTGCCGCGGCTCATGGCGACATTAACCTGATTACGCTTTTAATGGGAGCTCAGGGTAAAGGATTACAAGTGCAGAATCATGATGGTGAATGGATTGATGCCATCGCAGAAGATGACGAGCTGGTAATTAATGTCGGAGATATGTTATCTAGACATACTAATAACAAACTAAAATCTACGATTCACCAAGTGGTAAACCCGCCAAGAGAATTATGGGGAACTTCACGTTATTCGATTCCTTTCTTCATGCATCCTGTAAGCGATATGCGTTTGGACTGTCTTGAAAACTGTATTGATGAAGAAAATCCAAAGAAATACGAAGACATTTCTGCTGGCGAATTTCTACACGAACGTTTGGTAGAATTAGGTTTAATTAAAAAATAAACTGAAATAAATTCCATTTTATTAAAAATTCCAAATTCCGACTTTCTGTTGGAGTTTGGAATTTAATTTTTAAATATCTTTATACTGGGAATTTATTTTTTAGAATAAAAAAAAATATGGATTTAAAAGATCAATTAAAGAACTTGTTTCCAGATCATGTTGAAACAAACGAACCAGAACAGGTTGAAGAACAAGAACATGTGTTATATGTTCAGAAAGAGCCTGTGATCTGTAAATTTGAAAAAAGAAAAGGAAAGGCAACTACAATTATCGAAGGTTACGAAGGATCTGACGAAGATTTTAAAATTTTAGCCAAAGAGATAAAAACTAAATTAAGCGTTGGAGGAACTTTTAAAGATGATTCGATCATCATTCAAGGTGATTATCGTGATAAAATCATGGCAATCCTAAAAGAAAAAGGATTTAAAACAAAACGTGTTGGTGGCTAGTGTATAAAATTCCAATTTTAAAAGCCCAAATTCCAAGATAAAAACTTAGAATCTCAGTATCTCAGAACCTTAGAAACTTAAAAAAAAAATGATTCAATCATCAGAATTAATACTAAATCCAGACGGAAGTGTTTACCATTTAAACCTGCGTCCTGAACATATTGCTCACGACATTATTTTTGTTGGAGATCAAAATAGAGTTGAAAAAATCACACAATTTTTCGATTCAATCGAATATTCAGCTCAAAAAAGAGAATTTAAAACCCAAACAGGTATTTATAAAGGCAAAAGAATTTCTGTAATCTCAACAGGAATTGGCCCAGACAACATTGATATTGTATTGAATGAGTTAGATGCTTTAGTTAATATCGATTTAAAAACACGTGAGCCAAAAGAAACGCTAACTTCACTAAATATTATCAGAATCGGAACTTCTGGTTCTTTACAGGAAGATATTCCAGTTGACAGCTTTGTAATGTCAAAATTTGGTTTAGGTTTGGATAATATGCTCCGCTCCTACCTAATTGATGACGTTTCGATTACTGAAATTGAAGACGCATTTGTAAAACATACCAACTGGGATCCTAAAAAAGGAAAACCTTATGTGACGCCATGTTCGGAAAAATTAGAAAAACTAATTGAGTCGGACAAAATATTCAAAGGAATTACGGCAACTGCTGGAGGATTTTATGGTCCACAGGGAAGGGTTTTACGCTTAAATATTCAAGACGCAGAATTAAATAATAAAATGGATAATTTTAGTTTTAATGAAACTAAAATCACTAATTTAGAGATGGAAACCGCAGCGATTTATGGACTTTCAGCTCTTTTAGGCCACAATGCCTTATCGTTAAATGCAATCATTGCTAATCGTGCTTCTGGCACTTTTAGTGAAGATCCTTATAAAGCGGTTGATGAGTTGATTGCTTATACTTTGAATAAATTGGCTGGCAAATAAATGAGATAATTTTTATAAGGTCTAAATTATGTTTTTAAGAGTAGCACGACATACCAATGATTTAAAGAAAATAGAAGATTTTTATGTAGATATTCTTGGTTTTGAATTATTGGGAGGTTTTGAAAAACACAATAATTACGATGGAATTTTTATTGGAAAATCAGGTTTAGACTGGCATTTTGAATTCACACAATCTAATGCAAAGGCCAATCATTCTTTTGATGAAGATGATATTATAGTGCTTTATCCAAAAACAATTGCCACTTACAACGAATTAATACATAAGCTTACACACCATAATATTCCAACGATAGAACCGGTTAATCCATTCTGGAAGGAAAACGGAAAAATGATTCAGGATCCAGACGGTTACCGAATCGTAATATCATCACTAAAAGCCATAATAAACGAAATTGAATAATGTCTGAAACTCATAAAAAAATACTATTTAAATATTACAGCGATTATCTGGACGAAGTAGTTTCTGAAACGATGTGGGCAGAAATTATAGATCTTGAAAAAGGTCTTTTTAAACTGGATAATATTCCATTTTTTGGACCATTAATTGCTACAGACGACATTTTTTATGCAGAATATGATGAAACAGAAGAGCGTTTCATGCATAGAAAAACAATACAAAACTCAGGAAATTCAATTGTTCAGATTGCTATTTTAGAAAAAGGTTTTGACAAAGAAATCATCCGCGAAAAATTGAAGGCAATAAATTGTTTGTCGGAAGGATTGAACGAAACTTTTTTTGCTGCAGAAATTGTGAAAGATGTAGATTATGCTTTGGTAAGAAGTGTGCTGAACGATTATGAGGCACAGGAAATTATTGAATATGCAGAACCTTGTCTTTCAGAAAAACATCGAACAGATTTACTTAAAAACTAAACAAACTTAAGATTACGCATACCAAGCAGGCAACTTAACTTAAACTTAAAATAAATGAAAACTGTCAAAATTGCGGGTGTTCCGGAACACTTCAATTTGCCGTGGCATCTATGCATTGAAAATGGCGAATTTGAAGAAGAGAACATCGACTTACAATGGAGGAATGTTCCCGAAGGCACTGGGAAAATGTGTCAAATGCTTCGTGACGGCGAAACTGATTTAGCGGTTATTTTGACCGAAGGAATCTTAAAGGATATTGCAGCAGGAAATCCGAGCAAAATTGTCCAGATTTACGTGCAATCGCCTTTAATTTGGGGAATTCACGTAGCGGCGAAATCTGATTTTCAGACTTTAAAAGATTTGAAAAACAAAAAAGCGGCAATTTCAAGAGTAGGTTCAGGATCTCAGTTAATGGCTTATGTTAACGCAAGTGAACAAGGCTGGCAGCCTGATGATCTGGAATTTGAAATCGTAAATACAATTGACGGAGCTGTTGATGCTTTGATGAACCAGAAAGCAGACTATTTTATGTGGGAACGTTTTATGACAAAACCTCTTGTTGATCAAGGTATATTCAGACGTATTGATGACTGCCCTACTCCTTGGCCTTCTTTTATTATTGCGGTTCGCGATGAATTCTTGAAAAAGAATCCTAAAGTGGTAGAAAAAATTTTGGATATCATTAATAAAACTACGGTTGATTTTAAGGAGATTCCTGAGATTGATAAAAAGTTATCTAAACTTTTTAATCAAAAAGCATCAGATATAAAAGAATGGCTGAAATTGACACAATGGTCACAAAAGAATTTAACAGAAAAGTCTTTTAATAAAATTCAAAATCAATTATTTGATCTGGGAATTATTGATAAAAAAAGTATTTTTGTAGAAACCGTAAAAGCACTGTGATACTGCTTTTTTGATTCGTATGATGAAATTCCCTAAAATCGACTTTCCGAGATTAAAATCTAAACTGCAGGTGAAATCACCGTGGGACAGAATTATTATTTCGATTTTAAGTTTTTTGATTACAATTCCGATTTTCATCATACTGCATCAAAATTTAATCGATTTGGAATGGGCATTCAATCTGGATCGCGTATTCATCTTTATATTTGTTTTTGCCGCTATATTTTTTCTTCTGATGTATCTCAGAACCATAATTATTTTGTGCATTGCAGCTTATTTACTCGTATTGTTTTACGGAAGTGTTATTGGAAATTACGGTTTCAGTGAAATCTCAGAAGATTACAATTCGATGATTTATACCATGTCCGACAATCCGTATCCGCAGGATATTATTGTGGCTAAACTGCTGCCTTTTCCCAATAAATCAAAAATTATCAATGCGATAGAATATCAGAATCCTAGAGTGCGAAATTTTGCTATTATGGCAACAAGTAAGCATTTTAAAGGAATTAGAGGATATTCAGATTATAGAACTATTATTCAATGCTTTGCTGTTTTTAAAGAGATAAACAGCCGATGGAACTACGTTAACGATCCAAAAGATGGTGATTATATCGCAACCGCCAGCGAATCCTTAGATTATTTCTCTGGCGATTGCGACGATCACTCTATTCTGATGGCAGCAGCTATTCGATCCATTGGAGGAACTCCAAGGCTTATTCATACAAAAGGCCACATTTATCCAGAGATTTTAATTGGTTCAATGATAGACTTGGAAAAAGTAAATTACTTGATTAAAAACGTTCTTTTTGTCAAAGAAAGCTATGGTAAAAAACTTCATTATCATATTGACGAACGCGGACAAGTCTGGATGAATCTCGATTATACGGCAACTTATCCTGGCGGGCCATTTATGTACGAGGAAATACTGGGAGCTTTAACCCTTAACTAGAGTATGTTTTTTTGTGATTTTGCTAACAAAAAAAATCTTCATAAATATTTGGCTTCTAATAATTTAATGTCATTTTTTTTTGTAACTTTTTCCTGTTTAACTTTTTAATCGCATAATCATGAAAAACTCTAAATTATTTACCCTCGTAATTGCAGTTGTTGTTTTATTAATGGTTTCATGTCATACTAAAAGAAATAGATTAGTGAATTCATGGAAAGTCACTGCAATCGAACCAAAAACACCAATGTCAGATTCTACTAAAAATGCCATTTTAACTAATGGAACCCTCACATTTACAGAAGACGGACATGTTACGGGATATTTGCTTCGTGAAATAACAGACGGAACTTATGCTTTAACCAAAAAAGGAACAAGTCTTGTTATCAAAGATGAAGTTGGCACACCTTATCCTTGTGTAAGCACCATTACGGATGATAAATTAATTTTAGATGCAAAAGAAGCTAAGATTACACTTGATAAAATTTAAATACACACTTAAATCCAATACAAAAAGCCATTCTTTAAACTGTTAAGGATGGTTTTTTGATTTTTAAAACTAAAATAAATATCTTTGCACTTCTTCAAATGTGTTTTAGAATATGTGAAAAATAATTTCTTTCAGAAAATTTAGTGAGTAACCGCCAATCTGCGGTGCTTGATTATTTATCTATATAAAGAAAGGAATTATGCTTATTCTTCAAAATATCTCGTACCAGCATGAGAATAAAAACATGCTGTTTCAAAACATTAGTTTTACTATAAATAAAAATGACAAAACAGCTTTAGTCGGAAATAATGGTGTTGGAAAATCTACATTATTGAAAATTATTGCGGGACAATTACAGCCAATTTCTGGTCAGATTATTCAAAACTCAATCCCCTATTTTGTACCGCAATTATTTGGTCAGTTTAATGATGTTTCTATTTCTGAAGCCTTATCAATAAAGGATAAAATAAAATCACTTAAAGAAATACTTGAAGGCAATGTAACAGAGGAAAATCTTCAATTATTAGACGATGACTGGACTATTGAAGAGCGTTGTACAGAAGCATTATCGTACTGGCAGTTACAGGATTTAGATTTAGAACAAAAAATGGGAACACTAAGTGGCGGGCAGAAAACAAAAGTATTTTTGGCCGGCATTATGATCCAGCAGCCCGATTTGGTTTTGTTAGACGAACCGAGTAATCATTTGGATTTTGCAGGAAGAAAATTGCTGTATGATTTTATAAAATCTACATCAAGTTCACTTTTAATTGTAAGTCATGACCGAACGCTTTTAAATCTTCTAAACAAAACTTTTGAAATGAGTAAAAACGGCATTGCTGCTTATGGCGGGAATTATGATTTTTACAATGAACAGAAAAAGATAGAAAAGAATGCTTTGGAGCTTGATGTACAAAGCAAAGAAAAAGCGCTTAAAAAAGCGAAAGAAAAAGAACGGGAAACAATTGAACGTCAGAATAAATTAGATTCCAGAGGAAAAAAGAAACAGGAAAAGTCTGGAGTTGCTAGAATTATGATGAATACGTTGCGAAATAAAGCCGAAAACAGTAGTTCTAAACTAAAAGATGTTCATGCAGAAAAAATCAGTGGTATTTCAGATGATTTAAGACAGCTTCGTTCATCGCTTCCGGTAATAGATCAAATGAAGTTTGGATTTTCTGATACTACATTTCTCAAAGGAAAAACCATTTTTAGAGCAGAAGAATTAAATTACAGCTATAATAATGAATCGCTCTGGAAAGAAAATCTCAATTTTGAAATTCTTTCTGGTGATCGCTTAAGTATTAAAGGTTTAAACGGTTCAGGGAAAACGACTTTAATTAGAATTATTCTAGGAGAATTAAAGCCTAAAAATGGGAACGTTACTTCGCTGGCCAAAAAAACAATTTACATTGATCAGGATTATTCGCTTTTGCATAATGATTTGAATATCTATGAACAGGCTCAGCAGTTTAACGATTGCAGTTTGGAAGAACATGACATCAAAATGAGACTCAATCGCTTTTTATTTTCTCAAAATGATTGGAATAAATCGTGTAACACTTTAAGCGGAGGAGAAAGAATGCGTCTTATGCTATGTTGTTTGACAATTAGTAATGAAGCTCCTGAAATTATCATTTTAGATGAGCCTACAAATAATTTGGATATTCAAAACATAGAAATTCTTACTGCGGCTCTCAATGAGTATCAAGGAACATTAATTGTGATATCTCACGATGAATCTTTTTTAGATGAAATAAAAATAAAAGGAAGTATTATGCTTTAAAAAAAATGCGCCAGAATTATTCTGGCGCTAATCTTTTAATTTCGTTGCAAATCAACTCTGGTTCTTGAAGTGTTATATAATGACCGCTTTTCTGTGCGAAGACTTGTTTACTTTTAGAAGAAAGATTTAGAAGGTCTTTTTGTAAACTGTTATGGACGGTTAAATATTCTTTTTCCAACTTTTCATCTTTAGCGCCTTCCACTCCATTTGGATAACCTGCTGTGATTATAGTTAAAGGAACAGAACCAAAATCATCTATTTCTGAGGCTTCTTTCATTAGTTTTTTATCATTCTCCAATTCGGTCATCATTCCATCAAAAATACGGTAGAAATAGGTTTTTACATTTTTATTGAACCAGTGTTCTTTTGGGACTGCAGTTGTAAACGGAACATTACTGTATAGAATTCTGATTACTCCTATTTCATTTAGGAAACTTAAAAAAGCTCTCGGAGGTGGCTGAACAGAGTTTTTAAGCGCTGTAGATGATTTTTCTAACTGTTTTGGATGCGAAACATCAACAAATACAATTCCTGCCAAATCTTTGATATTTTCTTTAATAAATAATCTTGATGTAATGCCTCCAAATGAATGTCCAACCAAAATATAAGGCTTTGGACAATTGGTTTGCTCTAAAAGCTGTTTAAGATCGTCTGCATATCGTCTCAAGGAAACTTTTTCCGTTGGATCACTCCACATAATTCCTGCTTTATCATAAGCAATTGTGGTGTAATTTTTAGAAAGTTTCTTCTGTATTTCCTGCCAATGCAGATAATCTCCACCTAGACCAGATTCAAAAACTACTGTGCAATTTCCTTTTCCTTCTTTTTTATAGTGAATTTTTCGACCATCAATTGTAGCAAATTCTGAGTCAGCTGGACCCTTTGTGTCAAAATAAAAACGTGAAATATGCTCAAACACAAAACCAATTGCAATTAAAATTAAGAGAATAAGTAATGCTATTTTTAGGACTTTAAATAACTTTTTTATCATTTTGAATATATTTTTGAAGGAACTCAACTTGAACCAATCCCTTCAAAAATAGCGTTATTTTGTTCAAAAATCAAAACTATTTATAATTATTCTAAATAATTTTTGATATAAAAAAACTTTTTTACTCAAGCTCAAATTTATTTGCAATACTATTTATTTGATATTCATAATTTTATAGGAATTGCGTAAATTGCAGAGAAAGGTTTTATGTACAAATTTTTATTCCTCTACTTCATATACTGATTAACGTTTAACTAAAATGTAAAATACCATGAAATCACGAAACAAAATTTTCTCGCTTTTACTTGCTTTTACTCTCATCAGTGAAACGGTGCTCCCGTGTACAAGAGTTGTGTACGAAGGTTTAAACGGTACCATAATAACAGCCCGCTCGATGGACTGGCGTAGTGAAATACCTGCCAATTTATGGATTTTTCCACGAGGTATTGAACGTGCAGGTGAAGTTGGCACAAGTTCAGTGAAATGGAAATCAAAATACGGAAGCGTTATTACAAGCTCTTGGGATATTGCCTCTTCTGACGGAATGAATGAAAAAGGATTGGTAGGTAATCTTTTATGGCTGGTTGAATCTCAATATCCAAAATTTGAAAAGAATGGTAAAGTAAAAGGTTTAGCGGTTTCATTATGGCTTCAATATGTTTTAGATAATTTTTCGACCGTTTCCGAGGTTGTGGCTGCTTTAGAAAAAGAAGATTTTGTTGTGGCTTCCTCTCATATTCCGGGCACAAATATTTTTGCAACGGTACATTTAGCCGTTTCTGATGCTTCTGGCGATAATGCGATTTTTGAATATATTAATGAAAAGCTGGTCATTCATCACGATAGAAAATATGTAACCATGACCAACTCTCCTATTTTTAATGATCAATTGGCTATTAATACCTATTGGAAAAGCATTCCTGGAACAGTTATGCTTCCAGGAACAAACAGAGCAGCCGATCGTTTTGTAAGAGCTTCTTACTATATAGATGCCATTCCGAAAACAGATAATACTAGAAATGCTTTGGCAAGTGTCTTTGGTGTGATTAGAAATTGTTCTGTACCATTGGGAATTGCTTCACCAACAGAGCCCAACATCTCCTCTACGCGCTGGAGAACGGTTGCAGACCAAAAAAATCTGGTTTACTATTTTGATAATGTGCTGAATCCGAATGTGATTTGGGTAGAATTCAGTAAAATTGATTTTAGCGAAAAAGCTAAAATTAGAAAGTTGAGTTTGGCTAATAATGAGAATTATTCTGGTGAATCGTTGATTAATTTTAAAGAGGCCAAACCTTTTCAGTTTGCGGGTCTGGATTAATTTATTGGTTGCAAAGAGCTTTAAAAACCTTCAAATTAACCATTTGAAGGTTTTTCTTTTTTTTAAATAAAACCAAAATAAGATTGTGCAATCAAATGACTTCATTATATTTGCAGTCAAATAACTGCGTAATGGAAATTAGAAGAGATGTATTTCAGGCAATAGCCGACCCGACCCGAAGAGCTATATTGAGTCTGGTTGCCGTACAAGCAATGACGCCAGGTGCCATTGCAGCCAACTTTAATTCGTCAAGACAGACGATTTCGAAACATATTCAGATTTTAAACGAATGTGAATTATTGCATCAAACACAAAGCGGAAGAGAAATTTATTATCATTTAAATCCTCAAAAAATGAAAGAAATTGACAACTTCATTGAACCGTTCAGACAAATGTGGGACGATCGTTTCAACAAACTCGAATCGATTATGAAAAACTATAAAAAATAAACCATGGAAAAGAAAACAAAAATTCATGCCGAAGACAACAGACACGATCTTACGATTACCAGAGAATTTGATCTGCCTGTAGAATTGCTTTTCAGAGCCTACGAAGATCCTGAAATTGTAGCACAATGGATGGGAACTAAAGTGATAAAACTGGAAAGTAAAAAATACGGTTCATGGGAATTTGAAACCAGTGATCCTAATGGAAGTGTTGTTTTTAGAGCAAACGGGGTGATTCATGATTTTATTCCGAATGAAAGAATTGTCCGCACTTTTGAAATGGATAATATCAATTTTGCACCGCAGTTGGAGTTTTTGGAATTCGACAAACTTACAGATGAAACCAGTAAACTTACGATGCAGATTATTTACAAATCAATTGAGCACAGGACAAATCAATTGAAACTGCCATTTGCACAAGGTTTAAATATGGCTCACAATCGATTAGAAGAAATTGTAACTAAAATAAAATAATCATGAGTAAACGAAACAAAATCATCTATTGGATTGCCACACTTTGGCTGTCTTTAGGAATGATATCGACAGGAATTGTACAATTAATGCTGATAAAAGAAGAAACGGAAATGATGAAACATTTAGGTTATCCGCTTTATTTTCTAACGCTTTTAGGTGTCTGGAAACTTTTAGGTGTGATTGCGATATTAATTCCGAAATTTGGCTTACTGAAAGAATGGGCTTATGCAGGCTTTTTCTTTGCCATGTCTGGAGCTGTAGTTTCTCATCTGGCGGTTGGTGACAGTGCTAAAGAACTTTTCGGCCCAATATTATTAATTGTTTTGACCATTGTTTCCTGGTATTACAGACCAGAGAACAGAAAATGTTCTGCAAACTAAAATTTGAATGTTATGAAAAGAGAATTGACTGCCAACGAACAAGAAGAGATTTTAAATACGTTGGAAAAACGTTTTGAAAAAAATCCAAACAGACATAAAAATTTGGAATGGTCAGCTATTGAAGCCAAATTAAAAACCAATCCTAAAAAATTGTGGTCATTGGATGAAATGGAAAGAACTGAAGGCGAACCGGATGTTATTGGCTATGATGAAAAAACAAAAGAATATCTTTTTGTAGATTGTTCTCCTGAAAGTCCAAAAGGTCGAAGAAGTGTTTGTTACGATCATGAAGCGCTTGAAAAAAGAAAAGAGCACAAACCTTTAAACAGCGCTATTAATATGGCGGAAGAAATGGGAATTGAAATTCTAAATGAAGAACAATACAAAGAGCTCCAAAAGTTTGGAAAATTTGATACTAAAACATCAAGCTGGATTTTAACTCCAACAGGAATTAGAAAATTAGGAGGAGCTATTTTTTCTGATTTTAGATACAATACCGTTTTTGTTTATCATAACGGCGCAGAATCTTATTACGCCGCACGAGGATTTCGCGGTTTACTAAGAGTTTAGAAATAATGACATAAAACCTTCGGAATATTATTTTGGAGGTTTTGTTTTTATTCCCTCAGAATCTTTTCCATTTTCTTTCCTTTCGCCAATTCATCTACTAATTTATCCATATAACGAATTTTTTTCATCAATGGATCTTCAATTTCTTCAATACGATAACCACAGATCATTCCCGTAATTTTTGAAGCATTAGGATTTAGTTTTGGTGCTTCATCAAAGAAAGTTTGCAAATCTGATTTCTTTTCAATCTGATCTTTAAATTGAGATTCGCTATAACCTGTTAACCATAAAATTACGGTGTCTACTTCTTCTTTGGTTCTTCCCTTCTTTTCTGCCTTTTGAATGTACATTGGGTAAACACTGGCAAATAGTATTTTGTATACTCTGTCGTTTTTCATGAGAGTCTTTTTTAAGATTTATAATTAATTCTATTGTGTTGAATTAACTTCATAATCATATTCTTCAAGAGGATTATAATTTATGAATCTAATCATTTCATCATTTGAACCGGAATAAGTTTCAGATCGAAGCTTTCTTTTTTTATTTTTTTCAATCAAATAAATTTCAATTTTTCCATCCATAAAATCTACTCTGGCAAATTCAACTAAATGATCTTTTCTAAGTTTTAAAAATGTTGTGCTTGAACCTGCATAAACACTTAAAGCGTCAATACAATCCAGCTTTTCATTGTATTGAAGATTAGGATACAAATCTGAATTCTTTATTTCTATAAATTTATGCTCTTTATTTGAAAAAATAAACAATTTTCTGATATCATTAGCTCCTCTTCCAGCTGTTGAATAATGAATTGTAAAGTCATTGAATCCGTCGTTATTGAAATCTTCAATTTCTGTAATCAAAGGGATATCACTTTCTTTTGGTAAAGAATATTTTTGAATATTCTTCCATTTATCATTTTGCTTTAGAAAAAGTTTAAAAGAAACATTGGTATTATTATCAATTGTAGTTTGGGTAATTTCAATTTTATATTTTCCCTTTTCAGCAATTCTAGTGCTGTCTATAAAAGTTTCAGTTTCTGTAAAACTCTCTTCTGCTTTAATTATTTTATGTTTAACCTGATTCTTTATTTCTTTCTGGTTCATAACTACTTTTGAAGAAGTTTTATTATGCTCAGATGATTTATTGCAATTGGCAAGAAAAACAAAAATTATCAATAATGGAATATTTTTCATTTAGATTCATTTGACCTTAAAATTATAAAATTATTTAAATAGACAGCAGAATATAAAATACGATCGTACAGAAAAATAATTTACCTTAGATATTAAATAAAAGAAGAAATCATGAAAGATTATAATTCATCAGACAAAACACCAAAAGTAACAGGACTTGGAGGTATTTTCTTTTTTATGGATAATCCAAAAGAAACGAAAGACTGGTACGCCAAAAATTTAGGATTGGAAATTAACGATTGGGGATCGTCAAGTTTTGAGTCCCGAAATATTGATAATCCGGAACAAATAGAATCAACACAATGGTGTCCTTTTAAGAAAGGTGACGAATATTTTTCGCCATCCAAAAAAGAGTTTATGATAAATTACCGTGTTCAGAATATCGAAGGTCTTTTAGAAAAACTCAAAGCAAACGGAGTGACGATTCTCGATGATATTGAAACGTACGATTATGGAAAGTTTGTTCATATAATGGACACTGAAGGCAATAAAATTGAACTTTGGGAACCGATTTAATTAGGAATTATAAATTGTTAATTATAAGTGTAATGATTAATATTTGATAAAAAATATGTTTAATACATTGGTTAGAATAAATTGCCATTCAAAGAACAGTTTTTTAAGAGAAATTGCAGGCAATTTATTAGAAAAGCTTTATTGCTGTGAAATAAATTGTGCCGAAATGGACAGAAGCGTTTTGTTTGCACATCATGGACGAGGATGCACAATTGTGGCTTCTAAAATCTGTGAAAATGTCGTCATCTTTCAAAATGTTTCTATTGGAGCTAATCTGAAATACAGCAAAATCACCAATGAATGGGAGAATGTTGGAAATCCAATTATTGCCAGGAATGTTATTATTGCTGATGGGGCCAAAATTTTAGGACCAATAGTAATTGGAGAAAATTCGGTTATTGGTGCCGGAGCCATTATAACCAAAAGTATTCCTGCAAATAGTGTGGCTTATGGTGTAAATCAGTTTAAAGTGAAAGATAAAGATTATGATTTCATATTTAATTCAAATATGATTAATCCTCAGAAAATCATAGAAACAAATAAAAACTTAGTAGCGAAATTTAATAAACAGAATAATCTCGCTTAAAAAAACTCCATTAGAAGTAATGGAGTTTTTGTGTATTAAGAATTATTTAATTCCAGATTTCATTCATTTCTGTCAAAATGATTGGCTTGCCTTCTGTAACGACAATTGTATGTTCGTGTTGTGCCATAAAACCGCCTTTATTTCCAACCATTGTCCAGCCGTCTTTCATTGTTTCTGCATAAGTAGAGGTCGTAGAAATAAACGTTTCAATTGCGACAACCGAATTCTTTTTAAATCTTGTTACATTAAAACGGTCTCTGTAATTGGCAATTTCGTGCGGTGCTTCGTGAAGACTTCTCCCTACTCCATGTCCGGTTAGGTTTTTAATAACTTTATAACCTTTTTTCTTCGCTTCGGTTTCAATTAAAAATCCGATGTCAGAAATACGAACACCGCCTTTTATGTTATGAATTGCTTTATGAAGAATTTGTTTAGAAGCTTCAATCAGTTTTTGATGTTCATTTACATCTTCTCCAATCACAAAAGAACCTCCATTATCTGACCAAAAACCGTCTAATTCGGCAGAAACATCAATATTGATTAAATCTCCTTCCTGCAGAATTCTTTTATCAGAAGGAATTCCGTGGCAAAATTCATTATCAACACTGATGCAAGTCCAGCCTGGAAAACCATAAGTTTCATAAGGTGCCGATTTGGCTCCGAAACTTTTTAGTATTTGTCCGCCGTATTCGTCCAATTCTTTGGTTGACATACCTGCTTTGGCAAACTTTCTCATTTCTTTTAAAGTAAATGCAACGGCCTCGCTGGCTTTTTTCATTCCGGCTAATTCTGCTTCTGTTGTAATTGACATGCTTTTTGTTTTAGAAATTTTCAGGCTACTAATTTACCGCTTTAAATTTTATTATTCTTTCTCTCAGGGTATTTTTAAACACATAGAAACATAGTATTTGCTTGTCTGAAAAAGAAAACAAAAAGAAACTAGTTTCTAACACATAGTTTTTGCTATGTGTATTAATATAAATGAAATGCCTTTAAGCGGTTCTTGAAATTATGTTTCTATGTGTTTAGAAAAACTATACTCAAAGTATTTTACTAATTATAATTTAATTCTAAAAACGATTGGTTTTAAAAATAAAAACTCCAAAATCTACTTGACTTTGGAGTTTTTGTAATGTTTTAAAAATCTTTTACCACGGACTTTCTTCACTTTTGTCTTCGATATCATTGCTGAAGAATTTTCCGGTTGGTCCGTTTTCATCTGTCAGAGTATGTTTAATGATAAAGCTTGAAGCACTTTCTACACTTCCAGGTCCGCTGTGATGATTAAAATCTGTTGCGGTATAACCTGGATCAATCGCATTTACCTTGAAACCTAAATCTTTTAATTCATAAGCTAAAGTCACAGTGAACGCATTTAAGGCCGTTTTAGATGAAACATAAGAAACTGCCTTAATTGCATAATATTTCCAGGCAGGATCGCTGTGTAACGTTAACGAACCAAGACCAGATGTAATATTGCTTATTCTAGGATTTTTAGATTTTTTAAGCAATTCCAGAAATGTCTGTGTGACTCTGATGACACCAAAAAAATTCGTATCAAATACATTTTGAATATTTTCAACCGAAGTTGACGAAGAATCTTGTGGTACATCTCCTAGAATTCCGGCGTTATTAATTAAAATATCGAGTTTTCCCTGTTCTTTCTCTACAAGATTTTTAGCTTCCAAAACACTTTCAGCATTTGTAACGTCGATTTGAATTGCTTTAATGTTTTCGAATCCGTTTTGAGTTAGTTCTTTTACAACTTCCTCACCTTTTTGAAGATCACGGCATCCTAAATAAATGAATAATCCTTTTTTTGAAAGCTGTTTTGCAGTTTCTAAACCTATACTTCTATTTGCACCTGTAATTAATACTGAATCCATTTTTTATCTTTTTAAATTATTGATTACAAAGTTGCACCGATAAAAAACAAAAACATTTGCCAAATGACAAAAAGCAACTTTAGCGGATATTTTTTCGGATTCGGCTTAAAGAAGATTGTGTTATTCCCAAATAAGAAGCCAGATAAGAAAGCGGAACACGATTGATAACATTAGGAAACATTTCCATAAAGGACAAATAACGAGTTGTGGCATCTTCTGAAACCAGCGGACTTCTTCTGGAGACTTTATCAATCAATGCTTTATTAATGATTTTGTGAACGATTTTATCCCAGCCAATAATTGTATTTAAAAGTTCTTCCCAGTCTTTTTTAGAAAAAACAATCATTTTGCAATCGGTAACAGCTTCAACGTATGCCGAAGAACAAATACTGTTTTCAAAACTTTCTAAATCTACAACCAGATTGTTCTCGTCAATAAAATATTTAGTGATTTCTTCGCCTTTGTTGTTGTAATAGCAGACTCTCATCACTCCATCGATAATAAAACCAACTTCTACAGACACTTTTCCGGCTTCAGAAAAATAGTTTTCTTTTTTAATTTCTCTTTCTTGGGCTTTGCTTAAAATTAAATCAATCTGTTGCTGATTCAAACTGCCAAATTTCAATATGTATGCTACTAATTCTTTCATGCACGAAAGTTAGGGATAAGTTTTTAATGGAAATTTGTCATATGGCAAAAAGAATGAAGTTATGTTTTATATTAGCCAATCTATTTAATAAATATGTCTAAAATTATTACAATGAAGAATACTGAAAAACAAAAAGAATTATACTTTGAAAAAGTTTATGATAATATTAGAAATAAAGGATATCATACTACAGCTGTATTAGAAGAGGATAATTTTACACCTTTTGCATATTCAACAGGCATATTTGAAAACTTTAAAATACCCGAGTTATTTATATCTGGACTTGGGCCTAATTTGTCAGGAGAAATTATTCAAAATTATGTTGAAAAATATAAGTTTAGTGAAGTTTCTTTAAATGAAAAGATAGATGATTTGGTAGAAAATTTCCCAGTTTATTTTATCAAAATAAAAAATGAAAATCTTTCAGAATACGTATTAACATCCATCAAATTTTATGAAAACAAAGAATATGCTTATCTACAACTTATATTTCCAGATTTGAAAGGAAAATTTCCAAATGAGCCAGGATATGATTATGACCAAACTATTGTTGGAGAATTTTTACTTTAAATTTTTACATTCCCGGCCAATACAGAAAATTAAATTTATGTCCATCAGGATCGGCAAATGTAAAAGTATAACCTTGTTCGTAATTTTCGGGTTCAGAGATTATTGTTCCGCCTGCTTTTTGAACTATTTCGACCCATTGTTCTACTTCTTCCCTGCTTTGAGCAGATAAAGAAAATATAACTTCATTTTCATTTAAAGCATTGGTTAATTTTCCTTTTAAGGCATTTTCGAGTCTTTTCGCAATAAAGAAATTGATTATAAAATTATTCTCTGCAATTGAAAAACTGACTAGTTCATCTGTTTCTTTTCCGTTTTGACTAAATCCTAAACCGGAATAAAAATCAATTGTTTTTTGTATGTTCTGTACAGCCAGATTTGCCCATATCATTTTCGTTTTCATCTGTTTTGGTTTTATATGAATAGATAGTTTGTTAAAGTTAAGCAATTTAGCCTTTAGTTGGATTTTAAAGATATTTCTTATATTAGCTCAAATAGATTTTATAGAAAACAAAATAGTATTTGATATGAAAAACATATTCATTTTGTTAGTTTTATTTTTAAGCATTTCGACTATCTGTGCACAGCAAAAGAAGACTAAGAAAGCAATAATAAAACCCGCTGTTTCTAATACAGCTTCAACACAAAAAAAGCGAATTGAAACTATTAAAATCAAAGGCAATTTATATGATGTTTATTGGGTGTACGAAAAAAAACTCATGTCTGAACAAACACCACAAGATACCTTAATTTGGTATGATTTCACCTTTAAAAACACTAAAGGAAGTGCCTATTATAAAGAGTCACAAAAATATGCCACTATAAAAGGCAAAATTGCCAGAGAAGGATTCTACAAAATAAAAAATGATACGTTAGTAATAACGGTTAATTATTATGATCCGTATCACGGTGGTAGATTAATTGATTATTATGTTCCTGACAAAAAAGGATATTTACGCGAAGTAAAAAGCGAAATGAAAGGTATTGATACCGATACTGTTTCAGATCGATATATTAAAACAGAAAGAATGAAAGCTCCATAAAAAACTAAAACCTTAAAAACCAATATGAAGAAAATATTTCTACTAGCCTTTTTATTTTTAACATCATTAATATTCGGACAAAAGACCACTTTTACTATTAAATATTCAGAACAGTTAGCGGTTTATCTTTTTATAGAAAATCTTTCTGAACATTATCCTGAAAACGTCTTTAAGACTGAATTTCAAAAATCTAAATACAATACGGAGAAATATAAGAACATAATTTCCAAGTTTGATAAACTGATAGTAGACTATAGTTTTCGATTTGATGAATATCCGTATGGATCCAAAAAAAATATGCAAACAAATGATCTTCTGAAAAAAAATCTTATCGAAACCAATAATCTTAATGATTTTAAACTTCGTTCTGCTGGCTTTATTCCAATCCAAACTTTGAGCGATTTAGCTTCTTGCATTGCTGAATTTACAGATGTTTACAATGAGTTGATTTACAATCCAAATAAAGAAAAATTTGAAAAACAATTAAGAGATATGATAAAATACTCAAGCGATAATAATATCGTTGGCTATTTTGAAACGGGACTTTTGTTTTATAATTCAAGCTGGGATAATGCGATTCCGTTTGTTTCTGCATTTTATCCTTTGCCAAATTCAAAAGGATTTACAGCTCAGGCTTTTTGCAACAATTTTATTAGTGCTGTACAAGTTGATCTGAATTCGAATAAGGATTTGTTTAGTGTAATGATGCACGAAACGTATCATATTGTGTATGATGAGCAATCATTTGAAGTCAAAACAGAGATTGACACTTATTTCAAAGAAAACAAATCAAAATGCAGTAATTACGCCTATCAGCTTATGAATGAAGTTTTAGCCACTGCTTTAGGAAATGGCTATGTCTATGAAAAACTAGATGGGAAATTAGACGCTGGGGATTGGTACAACAGAAAATATATCAATTTGATGGCAAAAAAGATTTATCCAATTGTGAAAGAATATATCGATCAGAAAAAGGCAATGGATAAAAACTTTATTGATACTTACATCAAGCTCTATGAAGAAAATTTTCCAAACTGGATCGATGAACTCGATAACATAATGACTTACAGATATGTCCTTTCTGAAAATGAGACTGATTTAAGGGGAATTAGTAAATTGTTTCGTTATCGTTCTAGAACAGAGTTTGACTCTGAAATTACAGAAAACAGCATCAATAAAATGAAGGATACTCCTTTGACGAAAGTTGTAATCATTTCTAAAAATACTGCTGAGAAAGTTAAGCTTCTGAAAAATAAATTTCCTGAATTAAAAGAATGGAAATCCAATGCAAACAAAGAATTTGCTAATAAATTTTTCCTAAATGATAAAAGCCAATTAATCATTATTAATCAAAAAGAATCTGCAATTGAGACACTTTTTAAACTAATAAAATAATTGAATATGAAAATTTTAAAACCTTTTTCCTCATTATTTTCTTTAATACTTACAGGTTGTGTTGGAAACATGAATCCAACCGGTGGAAATTCGTCACCAGATTATCCTTATTACATTACTACAGAACCCATGATGGTGAAGAAAATTATGGTTCCAAAAGGCACAAAACTGACTTATGACGAGCACTTTTTTGTATCGGGAGAACAAACTCATAAAATGAGCGAAAAAAGGCTGACTGATATAAAATTACCAGAAGGACAATACATAAATTGGGGCGGAGTTCCTGTATATGAAATTTACAAGTTTTTTAACTCCGAAATGCGTGGTTATTCTGTCTACGCAGATTTCAGTAAATTAAGTGCAGATAAAAAAACAAAATTTTCTGACCTCTGGCAAAGCTGTAGCAATGACATAGGAATCACAATTAAAAATGATGAGGATTGGTCGTTCAATAAAGACAATATAGCCGATGTAGAAAGTTGCAGCGTATTGTACCAGCGTTATTTTAAAGATGATGCCAAACAACAGGGTTTTCTAAATGAAATGTTGACAGAACTAAGAAAAGTTAACTCTAAGTAACCTATCTTCGTTTTAAATAAATAAGCCTTCTGAAAAATTATGATCTTAGCTTTTGATACCTATTATTTTGACCAAAAAGCCAAAACCGTTTGCCTTGAATTTTCTGAATGGAATGAGGATAAAAACTTTAAAGTTTACACTGAAATTATTGATAATGTTGAAGAATATATTCCAGGTGAATTTTATAAAAGAGAATTACCCTGTATTTTAAGTTTGCTAAATCAAATTGATTTAGCAACAATTGATGTAATCGTTGTAGATGGTTTTGTGTATTTAAATGATGAAGGAAAATACGGTTTAGGCGGTTATTTGTATGAAAAATTAAATAAACAAATTCCGATTATTGGTGTTGCCAAAACAAATTTTGCTTCTATAGAAAAGAATAAAAAAGCTTTATTTAGAGGAGACAGCAAGAAACCTTTGTATATTACTTCTGTCGGAATCGATTTGGAGGAAGTTTTCAAAAAAGTTGAAAGTATGCATGGAGAATTTAGATTTCCGACTTTGCTAAAAGAATTAGATAGACTAACAAAGGAAATTTGATTAAAAAAAAGCTCCAAAATCTATATGAATTTGGAGCTTTTCTGTTATTAATTTGAAGTACTCAGAAAACGATAATACTCTTTAATCTTATTTTGCAGTCTATTGGCTAAATACTGATTTCCGTCTTTTAATTCGTACAATATAATTTCAGCTTCCTGAATATATTTTAGTTTTTTTTCGTCATCCCAGTAATATGGTGGTTGGTATAAATTACAGATTCTATCTGCCATTTTAACTGCCCAGACTTCTATAGGCTGTTGTTTGATTCTGCTTAAACTATCCAGCATTTTTTCTAGAGAATCCTTAATTTCATCATTCTTCGTTAATGCTAGAACTCCTGAAGCCACTTCACTTCCAAATAAATCATTTACTCTTTCATAATCAAATGCAGTATCTTCTATGGTATCATGAAGCATGGCACATTTAACGGCCAGATCAGCATTCATATTTTCAGTTAAACGCGTGGCATTTAAAACTTCAAAAACAACACTTCCAATATGATTGATATATTCTACTCTTTCTCCCGCATTACTTCCACCATATTTTTGTCCGTCATGAAGTTTTGAAACCAATTGCCAGGTATTCTGAATTTCGTCTATTGACCAGTCTTTTTCTTGTTGCATGTAGAAATGTTTTTTGATTGATTGTAATTTATGGCTTTTTTTGAAAATTTGCAACAATTCATTAGCTTGTTCTGTGTTTTCAATTGTTGGAATGATTGTATATTAGCTTAAAAATAATGAAATGACATCATTAATTGAATATTTTAGAAAATTAGGTTTTGCTGAAAATACTTTAAGCGAATTTTTAAGCTGTATAAAAACACGACAATTCTCAGCAAACGAACTAATTCTTGTTCAAGGACAGATTGAAAACTATTTATCTTTTATAGATACTGGAGTTGTTAGATATTATGTTGTTGCAAACGACAAAGAAATTACGTTTGATTTTGCTTTCAAAGATACTTTCTATTGTGCATATGATTCTTTTTACAATAGAACCCAAACCAGAATTTATGTTCAGGCATTAACTGATTGTCAACTATATTCGATATCTCATGAAAACTTACAGCGTCTTTACGAAAAATGTGAAACAGCTAAAAAACTTGGACGTATTGCCACAGAATATCTATTGGATAAAAAAGTCAAAAGAGAATTAGCTCTTTTGACCAAAACACCGCAAGAGCGATATGAAAAACTGCTATTTGAACAGCCTAAATACATCAAACAGATTCCGCTAAAATATCTTGCATCTTACATAGGAATTGTACCCGAAACTTTGAGCAGAATTAGAAAACGCATTTCTTGACTAAAGTCAATTTGCAGACTATTTATTTAACTCAGCTTTGTATAAACATTTTATTACTTAAAATTTTATGCAAATGAAAGTTACTATTACTCATATCGACACAGCTTGTGTACTGATAAATATAAATGGTTTTAAGATTTTAACTGATCCAACTCTAGACAAAAGAGACAGATTCTTTCCTCAATATGTCAGCAGTCCGATGGCATTTTCAAAAAAATATTGCAGTCCTTCCCTATCAATTGAAGAAATTGGAAAAGTAGATTTGGTTCTATTAAGCCACGATCATCACAGCGATAATTTAGACAAAAAAGGACGATCTTTTATTAGAACAGTTCCAGTTGTACTTTCTACAAAAGATGCCGTAGAGCGTTTAAAAGACACAAATACTATTGGGCTTGATAACTGGCAGGAATATGAAGTTGAAACAGAAAAAGTAAAAAACCTAAAAATTACTGCTATACCAGCTCAGCATACCAATATTAAAAGATTGAATAAAGTTATGGGCAAAGTAATAGGTTTTACTTTAGAATGGACAGGACAGACAAACGGCTGTCTTTATATTTCTGGCGATACGGTGCTTTTTGAAGGATTATACGAATTAAAGAAAAAGAAAAAAGTAGATATTGCAATTCTACATTTAGGTGCCGGTGCATTTCCTTATCTAAAAAAGAATTTGAGGGTAACAATGAACGGCAAAGAAGCTATTGAAACAACCCAGCTTTTAAGCCCGAACCTTGTAATTCCGATACATTATGAAGGTTGGTGGCATTTTAAGCAATCTGTAAAATCTTTAAAAAGCGAAATTGAAAGCTCTGAGGTAAAAAATAAGTTTTTATGGCTGGAAAGCGGTACAGAAGTTTTTTTACCAATTTAAATACCAATAAAAAATAAATATGAAATGATGCTTAATCAGGTTTTATTTATATTAGCGAAGTATTAAAGAAATTCAATATTTCTATGTCAGTCGTCAAAACAATTATTGAGAATTTAAAAATCTTATCGGAGAATTTCAAGTACAAGTCAGATACCTTCTCTAACTCGGTTATTTTTATTAATGAAGTAAACAAAATCAAAATCCAGCCTGAGAACAAAGTAGGTTTTAGTATTACTTATAATTTGTATTTCGGAGAAAAAATGCTCTTGGTATCAGAAGAAGCAGTTTATCATTTTTGTCTGGACTTGTTCAAAAGGAAAAATAGTGATATAGAAGTGATTTATCGTGCGGGTAAGCCAATTGATGTTAGTGAATGGTTTAAAATTGAAAGAAAAGAAGCTTTGGATGCAATTGACGCTATTCAAAAAGAATTGGAGTACAATTACAGACTTAAATATTTATTTTTAGAAAGTAAACGATTCGATATCATCTATTTTAATGATCTAATGATTATAGAAGACAAAAAGAAGGAATATTTGTTTAATGTATTTGATTTTAAAATCTTAAAACTCTATGAAAACTAAAAATGAATCTATTAAAAATATTTGACCAGACATTTACCCATAAAAAAAGGTTTGTTTTCTTTATTTTGTTTGAATTATTGAGCAATGCTGAGTTTGAAGAAACAATGCCTGTAGAATATGAAGAATTATTGTCAAAATTTAATCTAAAACTTGATTATGGCAGTTTTAACGAATTTGATTTAAATGTTGTTCTCAATCAAGAAAATAAAGCTTTATTTATAAAAATATTCGAATCAATAAATTCTAACAGATTTAACTTAGTCTCGAATGATGCTAACCAAGTATTAAAATCGAAGCTATTCTCAAATCGGGATCGTAAGAAAATGGGTAGGATTATCTGCGATGAACTTGAAAATAAAATCTATATCACAGATATTTTTAATGCAATTTTAAATGGTTTAAAATTTGAAACTTTTTATGAAGTAAGTGTTGTTGCTTCAGATGATTTAATCGGTGATTGGACTTCAATTAAAGAAACAGGTCAGTTAAGGATAAACTACAACATGACAGATTGGATGCCAATTGGTTCTAAAATTAAACTGAAAATTGAACCATTTAAAGATGAACTTTATAAATTCATTGGTTTGGCAACAGTAATGGACTATAATACAAAAGAAACTTTTTTGATAACCGTTCATGAAACTAATGTTCACATAAAAAATGGCTTTTTTTATCATTATCATTTCCAGACAAATAATTTTTTATATAAAAAACCAATCTACGAGTTTGAAAATGATATTTTTAAGACCACGATTGATAATTATGATTTTGTTTTCAAAAGAGAATACTAATTAATCCCTAAGTTAAATATGAAGTTTTGTATAAATATTTATAAGTCAGATCTAGAAGGTAAAGAAGCTATCGCAAATTTTACAAGTCTTAAAGAAGATGAAGACTATTTTTATATTGAAAAAGATGAATATTACAGATTTCAAATTGATTTAGAAGATTTGGTTCGCGGAGATATAATTGGAGATTTATACGAAAATATCAACCAAGTTAATTTTGATGAAACAACAGTTTTTCTTTTTCAGAAATTAAATTTGAATAATGATGAATCTTTATTGCGTCTTATTCCTGAAATCAGTTTATCAAATCAGATTTTATTTGATTTTAGCACCAAATTAATTGAATACTATCAAAATTCTGATGAAGATGTATATTTCTATAGTTTGGAATATGATAACTTGGTTTCGACACTTCATAGATTTACTGTCACTAATGAAAACTATAAAGTAGATACTTATGACACTATTGACAACAGAATAGATGAAGTTGAATTATACAATTATTCAAATAATACATCTCAAAAATTAGTAGTAAAGAATAAAAATGAAATAAATATTTTGGGAAATAAGTTTATAGTCAAAAAAACATTCTTTAAAGAGAAAAAAATCGAACGACTATCAAAGTTGTTAAAACTTCTTGAAGTTGCTAAACACTATAAAGGGATTAATTGTGCAATTGGAATGTATGTATGATAAAAAATTATTTTTCTCTTACTAGTTTTTCCAAAGCTTTAATATGCTCGTCTTTCGCTTTTAAAAGTTCTGAATTCAATCGCTTAATTTCTTCCAAAGCTTCTACCCATTTGTCTACTGGATTTACATTGAAAGTTGGATAATAATTATAACCGTTAGATTGGTCGTTAAAAGTGTTAGAAATAATATGTACTGCTTGTTCCTCATCAAAGTTCTGAAAAGCTTCTACAGGAATTCTCAAAAAATTAGAAATTTGTTTTAACAGATTTTCTTCAATAACATCTTTCTGTTCAAGCATAGAAATTTTCTTCTGACTCCAATCTTCTCCAAGATCATAAGCCAAGGCTTCCTGTTTTATACCTAACATTTCTCTAAAACGCTTTACGTTTCTTCCCTGATGAATTTTCTGTTCCATGATGAATATTGATTTTCTGAAAACTCAAAGATAAACTTATCCTGAGTAAAAGTCTCTATTTCAAAGATAAAAAAAAACTCCAAAATCAAATGATTTCAGAGTTTTGGAAATTTGTGGGGAGAGCAGGATTCGAACCTGCGAAGTTCACACAGCAGATTTACAGTCTGCCCTCGTTGGCCGCTTGAGTATCTCCCCAAAATGTATAAAAGTGTAAAAAAAAAATCCTTAATTGCTTAAGGAGTCTTTTGTGGGCGATGAGGGGTTCGAACCCCCGACCCCCTCGGTGTAAACGAGGTGCTCTGAACCAGCTGAGCTAATCGCCCTATTTTACTAGGTTGCTATTTTCTTGAATAGCTAGTGCAAATATTTTTCTAGATTTTATATTTGCTAATATTTTAAGTTAAAAACTTGTGGGCGATGAGGGGTTCGAACCCCCGACCCCCTCGGTGTAAACGAGGTGCTCTGAACCA
>NZ_WWEM01000040.1:0-42989 GCF_019308285.1 Flavobacterium quisquiliarum | reverse complement strand
TCGGTGTAAACGAGGTGCTCTGAACCAGCTGAGCTAATCGCCCTATTTTACTAGGTTGCTATCATTTTGTGATTGCGAGTGCAAATATACAGCTAGATTTTGTATTTGCAAGCATAATTTAAAAAATAGTAAAACTTTTTTTTACTTTTTTATTTAGAAACCTATTTTTCAAACTCTTAAAAAAGAAACAAATTTCATTATTTTCTTATAATTTCGTTAAAAAGCTAAAAGAACTCTTCTAATTCTTAATATTACTTTGTAGTAATTCGACTTAGTCATACATTTGCATACCTAAAAATAGTATTTCTAATGGCGCGATTTAAAGAAAATGATTTGCCTAAATCAAAAATAACGGCTACTTCACTTAATAAAGCAAAAACAATTTTTACATACGCAGGGCATCACAAATGGAAATTCTTCATTGGATTGATTTTTCTGCTTCTCACAGGAGCTACTGCCCTTGCCTTTCCTAAATTGATGGGAATGCTGGTAGATTGTGTAAAAAACAAAGATAACGATCAAGCTAATACAATTGCTTTAGGTCTAATTGTAATTCTGTTTCTACAATCTTTCTTCTCATTCTTCAGATTATCATTATTTGTAAACTTTACTGAAAATACACTGGCAAATTTACGTTTGGCTTTATATACCAATTTAGTTAAGCTACCAATGACTTTCTTTTCTCAAAAAAGAGTTGGTGAATTAAACAGTAGAATCAGTGCTGACATTACACAAATTCAAGATACTTTAACTTCGACTATAGCAGAATTTTTACGCCAGTTTATTTTGATTATTGGGGGTATAATTCTTTTAGCGACCGAAAGTTTTAAATTGACTTTATTAATGCTTGCCGTAGTGCCTTTAGTGGCTGTTGCTGCCGTAATTTTTGGAAGATTCATTAGAAAATATTCTAAGCAAGTACAGGATCAGGTTGCCGAAAGTCAGGTAATCGTGGAAGAAACAATGCAGGGAATCAGCATTGTAAAAGCTTTCGCAAACGAATGGTACGAAATTGCACGTTATAAAGGAAAAATTCATGATGTTGTAAAACTGGCTATTAAAGGCGGGAAATACCGTGGTTATTTTGCTTCGTTTATCATTTTCTGTTTATTCGGAGCTATTGTTGCCGTTGTTTGGTACGGAGTTCGTTTGAGCATTGGAGGTGAAATGAGCGTTGGGCAATTAATTTCATTTGTATTATATTCCACCTTTGTTGGAGCTTCTTTTGGAGGAATTGCCGAATTATACGCACAGATTCAAAAGGCAATCGGCGCAACCGAAAGAGTGTTTGAATTATTAGACGAAAGTCCAGAAAAAATCAATCCAGAATATAAAGGCGCCCAAGAAAAAATTAAAGGAAATGTCACTTTTAAAAATGTAGCTTTTAGTTATCCAACCCGTCAGGAAGTTCAGGTTTTAAAAGATGTTAATTTCACAGCCGAATTCGGTCAGAAAATTGCAATTGTTGGTCCAAGTGGTGCTGGGAAATCGACTATATCTTCTCTTTTGCTTCGTTTTTATGATATCACATCAGGAGAAATTACAGTTGATGGGAAAAATATTTATGATTACGATTTAGAAAATCTTCGTGGAAATATGAGTATTGTACCTCAGGACGTAATTCTATTTGGTGGAACTATCAAAGAAAATATAGCTTATGGAAAACCAGATGCAACCGACGAAGAAATTATTCAGGCAGCTAAACAAGCAAATGCTTTCAATTTTGTAGATGGTTTCCCTGAGAAATTTGAAACTTTAGTTGGGGAGCGTGGTGTGAAATTATCAGGTGGACAACGCCAGCGTATTGCCATTGCAAGAGCATTGCTTAAAAACCCAAGTATCTTGATTTTAGACGAAGCAACATCCTCTTTAGACAGTGAAAGCGAAAAACTGGTTCAGGAAGCTTTAGAGGTATTAATGGAAGGAAGAACAAGCATTATCATTGCGCACAGACTTTCAACGATTAGAAACGCTGATAAAATATTAGTTTTAGATAATGGTAGAATTTCTGAAGAAGGAACACATCAAGAATTGATAAATCTAGAAAACGGAATTTATAAAAACTTAAGTAATTTACAGTTTAGTAACTCTTAAAGTATAAATTCCAATTTTTTAAATTCCAAATTCCAATAAAAAACTCCGTTTGTATTGCAAACGGAGTTTTTTATTGTATTGTTTAAAGCAAACCCGACAGGTTTTAAAAACCTGTCGGGTTTATAAATGTTTTGGAATTTGGAATTTTAAAAATTGGAATTTATAATTAATTTTATTTCCCTTTTCTACGTTTACGTTCTGCTTTAATCATAGATAATTCACGGCTTGTTTGTCCAGCAACAGAAGTATTTTCTTCAGCACGACGAATCAAGTATGGCATAACATCTTTTACAGGTCCAAATGGTAAATATTTTGCTACGTTATAACCGTTTTCAGCTAAGTTGTAGCTGATATTATCGCTCATTCCGTATAATTGCCCAAACCAGATTCTGTTATCGCTTTTGGCAATTCCTTTTTGAGCTAATATTTCCATTAATTTATAAGAACTTAGTTCGTTGTGAGTTCCTGCGAAAATTGACATTGTTTCCAAGTGATCTGCCATATACTGTACAGCTGCATCATAATTATCGTCTGTCGCTTGTTTAGAAACACAGATTGGAGAAACATATCCTTTTTCCTCTGCTCTTTTGTTTTCTTTCTCCATATAAGCACCACGAACTAGCTTCATTCCAATATAGAAACCTTCATTTTTAGCAATTTCGTGCAGACCTTTAAGATAATCCAAACGATCCCAACGGTACATTTGTAGAGTGTTAAATACAATTGCTTTGTCTTTATTGTATTTACGCATCATATCCGTAACTAAATCGTCGGCTGCATCCTGCATCCAGCTTTCTTCTCCATCAATCAATAAGGCTACATCTTTTTTATGCGCTTCACTACAGATTTTATCAAAACGAGCTACCACTCTATCCCACTCCGCTTGTTCTGCCGGAGATAAAGTTTGTTTCTCTCCTAATTTCTCATATAATTCAAAACGTCCTAAACCCGTTGGTTTAAAAACTGCAAATGGAATAGCAAGACGCTCTTTTGCAAACTCAACAGTTCTCAATGTCATTTCCAGAGCGGCATCAAACTGCTCTTCTTCTTCTTTTCCTTCAACTGAATAATCTAGTACAGATGAAACTCCTTTAGTGAACATTTTATCTACTACAGTTAAGCAGTCGTTTTCGTTTACACCACCGCAAAAGTGATCAAAAACAGTAGCGCGAATTAATCCTTCAACAGGAAGATGCGCCTTTATAGCGAAATTTGTAACAGCAGTACCAATTCGAACTAAAGGTTCGCTGTCGATCATTTTAAAAAGAAAATAAGCTCTATCAAGTTCTGTGTCACTTTTAAGTGAGAATGCAACTTGAGTGTTATCGAATATTTTTTCCATTAAGTTTAGTTTTTATGCAAAGATAAAGAGTGTTTTGAATATTCTTCATAAAACAGGACGATATTTTTAAGTATATTTAATAAGATTATCAGAAAACACCAATTTATGAAGTAAATGTATACCTGCTTAATTATAATGTAGATAAATAAGGCATGTAAGGCTGTATTTTAAACAAATTAGAGCTAAAGTTTGAAGATTATTTCGTTTAAAATACTTTATTTTTGCGCTTTCAATTAACTAAAGAATCATGAACTCTATTCAAGCCAATAATTATCTCGTACATTTCAACCAAAATGCTTACGAAGCTTTAAATAAACATTTAAGAGAAAATAAATATTCAAACATATTTATAATTGTTGATGATCAAACCAATGAATACTGTCTTCCAAAATTTATTCCACATTTAGAAACAGATTTGGCTATCGAAATTATCGAGTTTGAAGCTGGTGAAGCCAATAAAAATATAGAAACTTGTATTGAAATATGGAATATTCTAACAGAACTTGGAGGCGATAGAAAATCGCTTGTTATTAATGTTGGCGGCGGCGTAGTTACAGATTTAGGCGGTTTTGTGGCTTCAACTTTTAAAAGAGGTGTAGATTTTATCAATGTTCCAACCACTTTATTATCTATGGTTGATGCTTCTGTGGGAGGAAAAACAGGTGTTGACTTAGGAAATCTTAAAAATCAGATAGGCGTTATTAATGTTCCTCAAATGGTTTTAATCGATACGGAATACCTTGAAACTTTACCACAAAGTGAAATGCGTTCTGGATTGGCTGAAATGCTGAAACATGGTTTAATTTATGATGCACCTTATTGGAGACAGTTTTCAGATTTAAAATCGATTGTTTTTGACGAACTGGATCAATTGATTTATCGTTCGGTTGAAATTAAGAATGAAATCGTAATTCAAGATCCAACGGAAAAAAATATCCGTAAAGCATTGAATTTCGGGCATACTTTGGGGCATGCTATTGAAAGTTACTTTTTGGAAAGCGAGGAAAAAACAACTCTACTACACGGAGAAGCCATTGCTATCGGAATGATTTTAGAAAGTTATATTTCACTTCAAAAAGGTTTAATTACTGAACAAGAATATAGAGAAATCAAAACGATTCTCAAAGGTATTTATGATGATGTAATTTTTGAAGAAAATGACATCGAACCGATCTTAGAATTGCTGATTCATGACAAAAAAAATGAATACGGAACAATTCAATTTGCATTAATTGAAGGAATCGGAAAAATAAAAATTAACCAATCCGTTGAAAATAAATTAATTCTAGACGCGTTTCAAGATTATAAATCTTAAACTTTTTTTAATCGAAAGCGTTGCATTTGGTATATTTTATTTTTTACATTTGCCCCATGAAAACAAACAAACAAAGAAGACATTTCAGCTCTTACAGAAACCGCCTCAACAGTTCTTTATTAAGAATGTTGGATCGTTTTTATAATAGTAAAAGTCCATTTTGTTTTGATGTTTTCCAATGTTCAAAAGCGGAGCACGAAAAGCTGCCAATTATATTTGCAAATATTAGAGTTTGAATTTAAGATTTAGCATAAAAAACACTAAATTTAAAATACAATTACAATCTCTAAAACTTTGACAAATAAATGAATACAAAATATTCTGATCTAATAAATCAAACATACTACTTTCCACAAGAGGAATTTAAATTAAACAAAGACAACCTTTTATTTCATAATATTGATTTAATGAAATTGGTTGAACAATATGGTACTCCGTTAAAGTTTACTTATTTACCTCAGATTTCTGAAAATATCAATAAAGCAAAAGCTTGGTTCAGAAAATCAATGGAAAAGAATAAGTACGACGCAAAATACTATTATTGCTACTGTACAAAAAGTTCTCATTTTGAATATATCATGAATGAGGCTTTCAAAAACAATATTCATATAGAAACTTCATCAGCATTTGATGTTAATATTGTAGAGAATTTATTAGAAAACGGAAAAATCAACAAAAGTACTTACGTAATTTGTAACGGTTTCAAAAGAGACGAGTATATTAGCAATATTGCTAGATTAATCAATAATGGGCATAAGAACACTATTCCAATTATTGATAATTATGAAGAATTAGATTTACTTCAGGCAGAAATTAAAGGCAAATTTAAAATCGGAATTCGTATTGCTGCTGAGGAAGAACCTAAATTTGAGTTTTATACTTCAAGATTAGGAATTGGTTATAAAAACATTGTTTCTTTCTATAAAAAACAAATCCAGGAGAATGATAAGTTAGAGCTTAAAATGCTTCACTTTTTCATTAATACTGGAATTAATGATACATCATATTACTGGAATGAGCTTGTAAAATGTATTAAAGTTTACATTGCTCTTAAAAAAGAGTGTCCAACTCTTGACGGTTTGAACATTGGCGGTGGTTTCCCTATTAAAAACTCACTTGCTTTTGAATATGATTATCAATATATGATTGATGAAATCATCAATCAAATTAAAATTGCTTGTGATGAAGCTGAAGTGGATGTTCCAAATATTTTTACGGAATTTGGATCCTTTACTGTAGGCGAAAGCGGTGGTGCAATCTATCAGATTTTGTATCAAAAACAACAAAATGATAGAGAAAAATGGAATATGATTGATTCATCTTTCATTACCACTTTACCAGATACTTGGGCTATAAACAAACGTTTTATTATGCTGGCTATTAATCGCTGGAATGATACTTACGAACGGGTTCTGTTAGGAGGTCTTACTTGTGATAGTGACGATTATTACAATTCTGAACAAAACATGAATGCCATTTATTTGCCAAAGTACAACAAAGAAAAACCACTTTATATCGGTTTCTTTAATACTGGCGCTTATCAGGAGACAATTGGAGGATACGGCGGTCTTCACCACTGTTTGATTCCACAGCCTAAACATATTTTAATAGATCGTGATGAAAATGGTATTCTGGCAACAGAAGTTTTCTCGGAACAGCAGACTTCTGACGATGTATTAAAAATTCTAGGCTACAAAAAAAAGTTATAAAAAAAACGGCAAATTAAGTAAAGGAAATATTTAGAAAATTCTTAATTTGCATTAACATCCAAAAAGGTTAAACTTTTTAATTCAAAAAAAAACAAAAAAAAATGAAAGGACCAATCAGTCAGTTTATTGAAAAACATTATTTGCATTTCAATTCTGCTTCGCTAGTAGATGCTGCAAAAGCATACGAGCAGCAATTAGCCGATGGTGCAAAAATGCTGGTAAGTATGGCTGGCGCAATGAGTACAGCAGAAATTGGAAAAATTTTTGCTGAAGTAATCAGACAAGACAAAGTACATATTATTTCATGTACTGGAGCAAATCTAGAAGAAGACATCATGAATCTTGTAGCTCATTCTCACTATGAAAGAGTTCCAAACTATCGTGATCTAACTCCAGAAGACGAGTGGGCTTTATTAGAAAGAGGATTAAACCGTGTTACTGATACTTGTATCCCTGAACATGAAGCATTCCGTCGTTTACAAAAACACATTTACAAAATTTGGAAAGATGCAGACGATAAAGGAGAACGTTATTTTCCGCATGAATTCATGTATAAAATGTTATTATCTGGTGTTCTAGAAGAATATTATGAGATTGACTTAAAAGATAGCTGGATGTATGCAGCTGCAGAGAAAAATTTACCTATTATCGTTCCGGGATGGGAAGATAGTACAATGGGAAATATCTTTGCTTCATACGTAATTAAAGGAGATTTAAAAGCTTCTACCATGAAATCTGGAATTGAATATATGACTTTCTTAGCAGATTGGTATTCAAAAAACAGTTCAAACGGTATTGGTTTCTTCCAAATCGGTGGTGGTATTGCGGGTGACTTCCCTATCTGTGTTGTACCAATGTTATACCAAGATATGGAGATGCATGATGTTCCATTCTGGAGCTATTTCTGCCAGATTTCAGATTCAACAACTAGTTATGGATCTTATTCTGGAGCAGTTCCAAATGAGAAAATCACTTGGGGTAAACTAGACATCAAAACCCCTAAATTTATTATTGAGTCGGATGCTACAATCGTTGCTCCGTTAATTTTCGCATATTTATTAGATTTATAGAATAATTTATGAAAAGAGTTATAGTAGACTACGCTAAACTTACCAATGAAATTTTAAACCTTTTGGTTGAAAAATTTCCTGATGGTTACGATGATTCGGATGTAATCCGTTTTAGAAATGCTAAAAACGAATTGGTTGAGGCTGTTGAAGTACGTACTGAGGACACTATTTACTTAGTAAAAATTAGTACTAAACTTGCTGACAGAATTGAAAACTACGATGAAGATGATGATTTAGATGTTGATGTAGATGCAATTGCACCAGTAAAAGGTATGGATCTTGATGACGATATTAGCGACGACGATGATGACGACGACGACAATCAAGACAAACCAGATTCTGATGGTGGAGACGATGATGACGATGATGATGACAACGATAAAGCAGATACTGATTACGATGAAGATGAAGAGGATGAAGATTAATTCATTTTCTTTAAAATAAATAAAAGGGAACTCTATTGAGTTCCTTTTTTTATATTTTGAATTAAACTTTAAATAAAATTTATATTTTTATGTTTTGTAAGATTATTTTTAAATTTATTCACTCAACATAAAAATTATACGCCAATGACTTCAGAAATTTTACACGCAACTTTAAAAGAAAATTTTGGTTTTGAAAAATTCAGACCAAATCAGGAAAATATCATAAGCACCATACTTTCAGGACAAGATGCATTAGCCATTATGCCTACTGGTGGTGGAAAATCGATATGCTTTCAGCTTCCAGCTTTAATATTGCCTGGAATTACAATTGTAATCTCTCCTCTGATTGCTTTAATGAAAGATCAAGTTGATAGTTTAAAAACTAATGGAATAGCCGCTTGTTATATTAATAGTTCGCAATCTTCTCAAGAGCAGCAATATTACATTGACAATTTAAAATCAAATCATTTTAAGTTAGTTTATATCGCACCCGAAAGTTTATCTTATTTAGATATGGCTTTTAATGAATTGACAATTAGTTTAATAGCGATTGATGAAGCGCACTGTATTTCCTCTTGGGGACATGACTTCAGGCCGGCTTATACCAATTTAGGTTATTTAAAAAGCCGCTTCCCTTCTACTCCTGTTTTGGCCTTAACAGCTACTGCTGACAAAGCTACTCGTACAGATATTACAAAACAATTGAATCTTAAAAAACCGAAAACTTTTATTGCTTCTTTTGATCGAAAAAACTTAAGTTTAGAAGTACGTCCAGCTTTAGATCGAGTTAAGCAAATAATTGATTTTGTAGAAGATAAACCTAATGAATCTGGGATTATTTATTGTCTAAGCCGTAAAACAACTGAAGAACTTGCTGAAAAATTAAAGAAAAATGGCATTACCGCCAAAGCTTATCATGCTGGTTTAGATAATGATACACGAGCTAAAACTCAGGATCAGTTTATTAATGACGATTGTCAGGTTGTTTGTGCGACTATTGCTTTTGGAATGGGAATTGACAAATCAAATGTACGCTGGGTCATTCATTATAATCTCCCAAAGAATATTGAAGGTTATTATCAGGAAATCGGTAGAGCCGGCCGTGATGGTCTTCCGGCTGAAACCATTTTATTTGAAAGCTATGCAGATGTGATTCAGCTTCAGAAATTTGCATCAGAGGGATTAAACGCAGATATCCAACTGGCAAAATTGGATCGTATGAAACAATATGCAGATGCTGTCAGCTGTCGCAGAAAAATTTTGCTTTCTTATTTTGGAGAACTGGTAACTGAAAATTGCGGAAACTGCGATATTTGCAAAAATCCTCCAACTTTTTTCGATGGAACGATTCTCGCGCAGAAAGCATTATCTGCTATTACACGTTTAAAAGAATCTGAACCTTTAGCTGTTATTGTAGACTTTCTAAGAGGCTCGAGAAATGCGTATATCTACGAAAAAAATTATCAAGAGCTAAAAACGTACGGAATTGGCGGTGATGTATCTTGGTATGACTGGAATCAATATTTAATTCAATTAATAAATTTAGGATATTGCGAAATTGCCTTTCATCAGCATAATAAAATATTGCTTACTGCTTTTGCCAAAAAAGTTTTATTTGAAGGTGAAAAAGTAAAGCTCACAACAGTTGTTAAGAAAGTTATTGAAAAAGTAGAAGCAAAAGAGATCAAAACTAGAGCAGTTAAAAATTCTTTATTTGAAACACTTCGCAAATTGCGTTATGAAATTGCAAAAGAAGAAGAAGTTCCAGCTTATGTTATTTTTAGTGATGCCTCTTTACGTCAAATGGAAATTTTAAGACCAATGAGCGATGAAGAGTTTCTTGCTGTTGAAGGTGTTGGAAAAGCAAAATTGGAAAAATATGGAGACGATTTCATCAAAGCTATTATTGAATTTGAAAGAAATAAATCGGTTGTTAAAAAAGAGAAAAAAGACAGTACATATTCGAAAACATTAGAATTATTTCAAAGCGGACTTTCTGTACAAGAAATTGCAGGACAGCGTAATTTAGGAGAAACTACCATTATTTCTCATTTAGCTAAATTATACGTTGATGGAAATGAAATCGATTTAAATCAATTTGTTTCTGAAGATGAAATTTTGAAAATTGAAAAAGCTCAGATAGAATTAGAGAAGCCTGAAGCACTAAGACCTTACTTTGAATATTTTGAAGAAAAAATGTCTTATGATAAAATTCGGTTTGGATTGGCGTTTTTGGAGAGAAAACTTCAAACTACTAAATAAAAACTTCATTTTTTTCATTTCGACTGAAAGGAGAAATCGCACTAGTTTTTCCACAAAGACAATAGCAAATCTTTGTAGAGTTTCGAGTGCGATTTCTCCTTTCAGTCGAAATGACAAACTGTATACAAACAACAAACCCGACAGTTTTTAAAACTTGTCGGGTTTAATTTATCTTTAAATTGAAACTTATAAATATCTCTCTTCGAAAACTTTTTGATGATGTTTTTGGTGTCCAATCATAATGAAACCCAAAGCCCGAACAGAAATTTGATTACCAGAGGCAGTTCCTATTCTTTTAAGCTGTTCGTCAGATAAACTTTTATAAAACAATAAATTGGAATGTCTTACAGCAGAAAGTTCCATTAACAAATCCTGTAAATGTCTTGAATTAGCATCGGTATTATCTGCATAATCTTGTTCTTCAAAACTTGGTAATGGCGTCTTATCATTTCTTGAAAAACATAAAGCTCTGTAAGCAAAAATGCGTTCAGTATCAATGACATGTTGAATTATTTCTTTAATAGTCCATTTTCCTTCTGCGTAACGATAATCAAATTTATCCATTGGAATATTTTGAACAAATCGGATAAATTCATGTAGAGAGATTTCCAATTCTTCAATCAATTTTCCGTCACCCGCTTGTTTCAGATAAGTCCCGAAATGACCTGAGTATTCATTTTCTAAAATATCGCTGACATTCATGTTTTTAAATTTAAAATTTCGTTTTAAGCAGAGTTTCTACTTGCATTAGTATTTCCAAAAAGAGATCTCGTTACGATTTTTTCGTAAACTTTGATCAGATCTTCATTCGGAGTTTCTGCTTTGTTTAATTCATTAATTCTCAATAAAGCATATTGCTGAATTGTCAATAAAGGCAATACAATACGCTCTCTAATCTGAATTGAAGCAATACCATCAGGATAATTTTCCATCAATGTTTTGTGACCTGCAATTTTCAAAAGAAGTCTCTTTGTTTCTAAAAACTCAGTGTGGATAATATTCCAGAATTCTCCAAACTCAGGATCTTTACTCATGTAAGCAGTTAAAGGCAAGAATGATTTTGCCAATGACATCATACTGTTTTCTAATAAAGTCTTAAAGAATAAAGAGTTGTGATACAAATCACTTACTTTATCCCACTGACCGCTTTCTTCAAAATGTTTTAATGCAGAACCTACGCCAAAAAATCCTGGTACGTTTTGTTTTAATTGACTCCATGAACCCACGAACGGAATCGCTCTTAAGTCAGCAAAATCAAGAGATTCTGATTTACTTCTTTTAGATGGGCGGCTTCCAATGTTTGTTTTAGAGTAGTATTTCAGTGTACTCATTTTTTCCAAATAAGGAATAAACTTTGGATGGTTCTTAAAACTTAAATATTTTTGATAACCCAAATCTGCTAATTGATTTAAAATCTGCGTTTCATCTGCTGATAATTCATTTTTATCTTTAGCAAAAACCTGATTCGTAACTCCGGCAGTTACTAAGTTTTCAATATTGTAACGGCAAGAATCTAAAGTTCCAAAATTAGAACTGATAGTTTGCCCTTGAACAGTAATCTGAATTTCATTATTTTCAATTTTTGGTCCTAGAGAAGCATAGAATTTATGCGTTTTTCCTCCACCACGTGCAGGTGGTCCTCCGCGTCCGTCGAAGAAAATAGCTTTTATTCCATATTTTCTAGAGATTTCAGTCAATGAAATCTTTGCCTGATAAATACTCCAGTTAGCCATTAAATAACCGCCATCTTTTGTTCCGTCGGAGAAACCAAGCATAATTGTCTGCTCGTTTCCTCTAGATTTTAAGTGCTTCGCATATTCAGGATTAGTATATAACTGCTCCATGATTGAATGAGCATTCTGTAAATCATCTACAGATTCAAAAAGTGGAATAATGTCTACAGTAGGATTTTCCCAATTATTCAAACGAATCATTGCGAAAGTTTCCATCACGTTCAAAGCACTTTCATTATTACTGATAATGTAACGGTTTGCTCCTTCTTCACCATTATTTCTTTGAATAGTTTTGATCGCTTGAACAGATTCTAAAGTAGATCTTGTAATTTCATCTTCAAAATCAGCTGGATTTAAATCTCCTTTCATTTTAGACAAAACATCAATTTTTTGATCTTCTGTTAGTTCATAATAATTACCAGGGAAAATAGAAGATCCAGATTTCTGGTAAAAATCAACTACATCCTTAAATACTTTATTGTGAATTTTACTGTTTTGGCGAATATCTAAAGTAGCAAAGTGGAATCCGAATAAATTAATTTTCACTAAAAGAGCTTCTAATTCATCTAGATATAAAGACTGATGTTTTTCAATGATAATCTCTCTTACCTTATTCAACTGCGTTAATAATTCATCCAAAGTGATAAAAATATCTCCTTTAGAATAGAATACAGAACGGTAAAGTTTATGTTCAAGGTCGGATACTAAAGTGTCTACACCTGAGAAAGTTAGCTTACGTTTTAAATTTCTCATTTCTACGTAATAGCATTTTAAAATTGAAGTTCTTAAACGATCCGCAACTTTAAGTGTAATTTCTGTAGTAACAAATGGATTTCCGTCACGGTCTCCTCCTGGCCAGAAACCAAGCTTAATCAATTGGTTTTTGATCGGTGTTCCTTCATTAATATTTTTTTGCAAATAATGTACAATTTCTCCAGCTGTAGCATAAAATACATTTTCCAAATACCAAATCAAGCTTACTGCTTCATCATAAGGATTTGGTTTTTCGTGCTGGATAAAAGGCGTTTTTCCAAGCTGCGCTAGTAATTGTTTGATTTTAAGCAAATCATTCTGGCGAATAGCTTCTGTTAAATCGTTAATAATTCCCAATACAGGACCAGGATAAAACTGAGTTGGGTGCGCCGTTAAAACTGTACGAACATTAAAGTTTTCTAAAAACTCTATTAATTCATCATCTTTTTCTTTTGCATCTGACTTTTCTTTAATATCACGTAAAGAGCCACGCCCTTCCATATTGTTTACTTCTGGAAATGCGGCATCTTCAATAGCATCAAATAATACAATCTGGCGCTCTATGTACTGAATAAATCGAAACATTAAATCAATTTTTTCAGTTTCAGAAGCATTACTTAGAAATTTATTAGAAAAGAAATCAAAAATTTCTTTTGGTGTTTCTTGTTTTTTAAAACCCGTTTCGCAAGTTTCTGTAAATAAAGGAAGTAAAACTCCTGTATTATCTATAGAATCAAATGGTAATGTTATAAAAACACTATTATAAATGTGGTATTTTGAGAGAACGTCTTGATTAAAACGCTCAATTTTCGGCAACGTATACATAATCGTGTTATAGTTGATTGGTTAATTAGTCATAAAAAAACCCCAAGAATAAACTTGAGGTATATTTTTATATAGCATTCAAGAAAAGTTATTACATATTTTTGAAAATAGTATGCATCAAACGTTTCTTATCGTTTATACTTTCCTCTAAAGAAATCATAGTTTCAGTTCTGTAAACACCATCGATGTCGTCAATCATGAAGATAACCTCTTTTGCGTGCTTAGTATCTTTTGCTCTAATTTTGCAAAAGATATTGAATTTTCCTGTAGTTACAGAAGCTACAGTAACGAATGGAATTTGGTTAATTCGCTCTAATACAAATTTTGTCTGAGAGGTATTATTTAGAAATACACCCACATAAGCAATAAAAGAATACCCTAATTTATCGTAATCTAAAGCTAAAGAAGACCCCATGATTATACCTGCGTCTTCCATCTTTTTTACTCTAACATGTACTGTTCCAGCAGATATCAATAATTTTTTTGCAATGTCAGTAAACGGAACTCTCGTATTGTCTATTAACATATCTAAAATCTGGTGATCTACTTCATCTAAACGAAATTTACTCATAATTGTTTAATTAATATTACTAATTGCTATTACAAAGTATAAAATTATATATAAAAAACAAGAAATTCACATAAAAATTAACTTTTTATTAATCCATTAACAAATTTAACATTTTTATTTAAATAAAAATTTGCTTTTTGACCCACTTTTGGAAAATTTGAGAAATCATCCGAATATTCTTCGCCTTTTGCGTCATATTCATAATGTCCAAAGAAATTTTCCAAATCACCTACTTCAGCAATGTAGGCGTTAAAATGAATCTTATTTTCGATTAATTCTTCTTTGTATTGTGCGACAAAATTCGTAATAATTTCGATACCATCATAATTTATTTTGACATTTTTATACATAAAATCATAAAAAACCACGTTATTTTGTGAAATATTCAAATATTCACCAATTCGATTATTTACTAAATCGTTTTCGGAAATAAGTTTGAAGCTCAGAATTAACGAGAAAAATATGTACTTACGAGTAATTTCTCTTTCGTAATCGCCTGGATAATGTCCTGCTTCAAATAAGATTGTTGGAACTCCTAAATATTGAAAAGTGTCTCCAATACAATTAATATTAAAAGAGTCATCAAAACGTCCAACCTGTCCTGGAATATATTCCTGAAGCACTTTATTAATGCCTGCTATGATATTTATGGCTTTTTGTCTGTTCTCGTTTACTTCTCTTTCCTCATTATAAGAAGGCGCTAAAAAAGAAACTGTTGCTGGTTTTCCTTCAGTTCCTGCTCCAAAAATAGTACGCTGATCATGAAGATTAAAACAATAATGCGGTTTAAAGTCTTCAAAAATTTTACGCAAAACATTACTTTCTGGCTGAGTTAAGTCTTGTGAGTCACGATTTAAGTCAATTTCGTTGGCATTTGCTCTCGTATATAATCTAGCTCCATCTGGATTTAAAATAGGAATCCAATAAAAAGTAAAGCTGCTAAGCATTCTTTTAGCGAAGTCCGTTTCATCATTCAATAAATTAATAAAGTCAAATGATGCTTTAGTTGTGGTACTTTCGTTTCCGTGCATTTGTGACCATAAATACACTCGCGTTGGACCAGTACCAATTTGATAACTATATATAGGTTCGCCTAAAACAGACTTTCCAATAATTTGTACTTGATTGTTGGTATTTAATCTATCTAAAATGGGCTGAATATGATCTAATGTCAAATATCTCCCAGATATACTCTGCTCTTTGTATTGTATAAAAAGATTTTCTAAATTCATTATGTTTTGATTAGTTAACAAAAGTAAAGATCTTTATTTTTACAATTATAAAACCTCGAAAGCTTTAACAATTTAATAGTGTAACCATTTTTTTGAAACAACAACTGAATTTTTTATTGTAAAATTCTAATCTTTATAAAAAGTATATTTATACCTAATTTTTCATAATTGAAAAATTAGCGCATATTTGGATATTGGTACAGAAAATTTTCAAATACGCGATTCTCACGCGTTTGAAAAAAAAGTCAATTTTTACAATTTAATGCCGTTTTCAGGAATTTTACCTAAAACGCCTTCATAATGTTTTTTCAAAACTTCGTAATCGGCTTCGTAATTTCCAGTTGGATAAAATGGCTCTCCAAGATTTACTTCTTTTTTACCCCAGTCAAAAGCTACGGGGACAATTGGCACTTTTGCTTTAAGCGCTATAAAATAAAATCCGGTTTTGATTTCGTTCACTTTTTTTCTAGTTCCCTCTGGGGCAACGGCAAGACGAAAAACTTCTTTTCTTTCAAAGATTGCAGCAATAGCATCTACTTTATTTAATCCGCCAGTACGATCTAAAGGTTCCCCGCCAACATTTCTAAAATAATAACCAAACGGAAATCTAAATAATTCCTTTTTGGCGACGAAATTCATCTGTAATCCGGATATGCCACGAGTAAAAAGCCCTATGTAAAAGTCATGATTACTCGTATGAGGCATTACTACTAATATACATTTTTTTACTTCTGCATTCTCCAGCCCCACTATCTTCCAGCCCATTAGCTTATAAAAGATGAATTTGTATAATAGTTTTTTCATTAAAGATGTATTATTTGATGCAAAATAAAAGATTTAATGGTAAATTTGAGTAAAAGCATACAAAATGATTCGAAAATTTTTCAGTTACATTATCCCTATAAAAATATTCAAAAAGAAATCAGCTAGAAGCAAAATGATTGAAGTTACATGGGCAAATGGCGAACTGGTTTTAGATACTGAAAACACCAACTATTCCTATGGAAGTTTACAGCGTATATTAAGGTACGGACTTCGAAATATAGGTTATGAGAATATTCTAAAAATGAATCATATTTTATTATTAGGAGTTGCCGGCGGAAGCGTTGTTAAAACCTTAGTAGATGAAATTGAATATAAAGAAAAAATAACGGGTGTTGAAATTGATTCCGAAATGATTCAGATTGCAAATCAATATTTCAACCTCAATCAGATTAAACAATTAGAAGTAGTTATTGATGACGCTTTTGAATTTGTTTTGAAAACAAAAGACAGATATAACCTTATCATTATAGATATTTTCGAGGATACGCATATGCCTAACTTTTTGTTCGAAAAGTTTTTTCTAGATAGAATCTGTACTTTATTAAAAGATAATGGTTATGTTTTATTCAATACCATGATTCTGGATGAAGCACATAATGTTAGAAATCGAAAATATATTTCTGAAGTAAATTCAGAACTGTTTACTACTAAAATGTTGCCGCGAATTGAAACACACAACGAAATAATAATTATAAATAAAGTAGCCTAATTTCATGAGACCCCTTACCTCCATTTTAAACGCCTTACCTCCTACTAAAATTATTGATGAAACAATTAGTATTTCAGAATACACACCAATTAATCTCTCCGTTTCAAATCAGGAACTAATTGATGCAAAGCTGGATACATCGGAAGATTTTGAAAAATATATTTTAAATTATCTGGAAAGAAAAAATGCAAAAGTTGCTTTTGGCGGTTATATAGAAGGACGTTCTTTATATCAGAGAAGTTCCATTTTTTTGAATGAATCAAAACCTGAACGCAATATTCATATTGGTTTAGATTTATGGACAGATGCCGGGACGGCTGTTCTTTCGGCACTGGATGGAAAAGTTCATAGTTTTAAAAACAACATCGGATTGGGAGATTATGGTCCAACCATAATATTGGAACACGAAGTAGAAAATGAAAAATTTTATACTTTATACGGACATTTGTCGTTAGAAAGTATAGAAAACTTAACGATCGGAGACTATTTCAAAAAAGGCGAAAAGATTGCAACTTTAGGAAAAGCCTCAATAAATGGTGATTATGCACCGCATGTCCATTTTCAAATCATACACAATATTGAAAATTACTTAGGAGATTATCCTGGTGTCTGCAATACAAAAGACCTTAATTTTTATATCGAAAATTGTCCCGATCCTAACTTATTATTAAAAATTACTTAAATAGTTATGAAGAAAGCAGGATTGATTATATGTTTGTTATTATTAATTGGATGTAAATCTAAAACAGTAAACAGAGATACTGAAGATTTAAAAATAAAGAAGGTTTCCGGATCTGAAATAAATGCAAATCAACAGCAAAAAGCATATGACTTAGGAAAAAGAGTGCTGTCGACTTGTAATACTTCAAAATTTAAACCTTTTAACGAAACTGAAGTAACCAAATCGGTAATGGAAAATACAACCGAGGAGCGTTTAACAAAAACCTGTCAAAGGTTTAGACAGTATTACGGAAGCTTTATTGATTTAAAACTAGACGGAGTTTACAAAACCAAACAAGAAGTCATTTACCGCTATCACGCTTTATACAGTAAAAAAGTAGCAAACAAAGAATTAAGAGTCTTTGTGAATGATGAAAACCTCATTTCTGCCATAAAATCAATGGATTGGGATGAAAAATTTGACGCTAAATTGGCTAATCAATAAATTAAAAATATGAATTTAAAATTATCCCTTCTTCTAATATTGTTTATCTCGACATTTGCAAAAGCACAGCAAACTATTAGTGTAAAAGGTTCGGCTCCTTTTCCTGCAACTCAGGAATACACTTTTATCTGCGAAAAATATGCTTATACAGGCGAAGCAAAGATTCAAATAGCAAAAACAGATAAAGGCGGTATTTTAAAAATTACAATTGATACTGCTAATGACAAAGCAAGAATTGCCGGTGGTTTGTATATAGATTTAACCAATGCAGATGTTATTGCGTGTACAGATAAAAACGTAAAAGAATCAGTTGATGGAAAAACAACTTCTTATTATTATTTTACTCCGACAGAATGGTTAAAACTAAAAAAGACCGATATCTATGCTGTTAGATTTATAATTGCCGGAGGATCAAATGATTTTGGAAATCAGACAGGATATTTTACCGCTTACAACAAAATGAATTATTTCTCGACGGCATTCGATAAAAGTAAAAAAACATTTGATACAGCTAAAGAAATTAGTGTTTTGTAATGATTTTTGAATTTAATAAAATCTTATATTTAACATCAAAAATTTCCTATGAATCCAAACGAAACCCTAATAACAAAATTTTATACTGCTTTTGCAAATGCCGATGCCAAAACAATGAGCGAATGTTATCATCCAAAAGTTCATTTTGTTGATCCAGCTTTCGGTTTACTTAAAGAAGATCAGGTTTCAAAAATGTGGGAGATGCTCCTTATAAAAAGCAAAGGAAACTTAAAAATTGAGTTTTCAAACGTAAAAGCCGATGATTCTACTGGTTCTGCCAATTGGGTTGCAACTTATAATTTCAGCAAAACAAATAGAAAAGTAATCAATAAAATTAGAGCTGAGTTTGTTTTTAAGGACGGATTAATCATTAAACATACTGATAACTTTGACGTTTGGGAATGGTCTAAACAAGCCTTTGGTCCAACCGGATATTTGTTAGGCTGGACAGGTTTTTTTCAGAAAAAAGTGCAGAAACAAGCCTTGTTATCACTCCAAAAGTTTCAGGAATCTACATAATACCTTCATTAAAAACTTTAATTTTCAATAAGTTTTTAAATTAATATCTGCCTTTTTTGCCCGATTATAATTATTTGTTGCTTATTGTTTTTTACTAAAAGTGTAAATCTCAAATACTAATGAAAGAAATCGTACACAAAAAATTAAATCAATTACAGGCAACTGCAATCTGTGGTAATGATATTAGTTCTTCCTGCCTTTATGTATCTGCTTTAACAATATTATATGCCGGACAATATGCATGGATTTCACTGCTTATTGTTGCTGTTGTTTTATTTCTTTTCAGAAAAATTTATGGAGAAGTTGTAGGTGCAATTCCATTAAATGGTGGTGCCTACAATGTTCTATTAAATACTTCTACTAAACGATTGGCTTCTTTGGCCGCTACGCTGACCGTCTTGTCTTATATGGCAACAGCAGTTATTTCAGCCTCAGAAGGAATGCATTATTTGCACGGAATTTTTGAAGGACTCAATGTCACAATTGCAACTGTTGTTGTCTTAGTTTTATTTACTGGCTTAGCTATTCTAGGAATCGGGGAATCAGCATTTGTAGCCGTTATAATTTTCCTGACACATATTGGAACATTAAGTTTGTTGGTTTTGGCTTCCATTTGGTTTGTTTTAACTCATGGCTTGGAAACTTTTCATATAAATTGGCACACTCCTATTGCTTATGAAAATATCAAAATAGCTCTTTTTCTAGGATTCTCAGCGGCGATGTTAGGAATTTCAGGCTTTGAAAGTTCAGCTAATTTTGTAGAAGAACAAGAACACGGAGTTTTTCCTAAAACACTTCGAAACATGTGGGGAATTGTGAGTTTCTTTAACCCTATAATTGCTATTTTATTGATTAGTGTTATTCCGTTAACAGAAGTTGGTGAAAATAAAGAATCACTTCTGGCACATTTAGGACAAACTACTGGCGGAGCCTGGCTCGCTTGGTTGATTTCTATTGATGCTGTTATGGTACTTTGTGGTGCAGTTCTAACTTCATTTGTTGGGGTTTCAGGGCTTTTAAACCGAATGACATTAGATAGAATTCTCCCAAATTATTTCTTAAAAACAAATAAAAGAGGTGCACATTATAGAATTGTCATTAGTTTTTTAATTCTTTGTATTTCTGTGCTTTTTGCTACAAGCGGGCATTTAGAATCTTTAGCGGGAGTTTATACCTTCTCATTTTTAGCCGTTATGGCTTTATTCGGAATCGGAAATTTACTCTTGAAATATAAACGAAAAAAACTTCCAAGACCAGAACGCGCTCGTGGTATTGCAGTTGTTGCTGCTGTAAGTTTTGTTATCGCTGCTTTTATTGGTAACATGGAACTCAACATTAATTCGTTCTATACTTTTCTCCAATATATGATTCCTGCTTTGATTTTTATAGGAATCATGCTGAATCGTGTTATATTAATTCGGTTATTAATCGAAGCTTTAGAATACTTCTATCAGCCATTAAGAAAAATGGTTATCCTCAGTAATCGATATCTTCAAAATTTAAGCACACAAATCAATTCGCAGGAATTTGTCTTTTTCACTAAAGGCGACGATATTACAATTCTAAACAAGGTTTTGCAATATGTTGAAGACAATGAAACCACCAAAAAACTAAAAATCGTGCATGTAAAAAACGACTCAACAAATAACGAAGCGCTTAAAAAAGATCTTGAAGTTCTAGATCGCGCCTATGACGGACTTGATATAGAATATTTAGAGATTCAAGGTATTTTCGGTCCGGAAATAATTGATGAACTTTCGCAGAAATGGAAAATCCCTAAGAATTTTATGTTTATAGGTTCTCCTGGAAATAAGTTTTCCTATCGCGTTTCTGACCTTGGCGGAGTAAGATTAATTATGTAATTTTTAAGGAGCAGAAACACTTGTTTTCTAATAACTTCCAGTCCCGCTATCCACTTTATCTTTTATGGTGAACCCCACCATAAAAGGATACCGTTTCTATCGGGGCTAAACTATAAACATTCATTTCTAAAAAAAACAATAAACCCGATAGCGTTCAGACTATCGGGTTTGCATTTTATATAACAGCGTTCTTTAGGTAAATCTTTGCTGCTGATCGGTTAAACAAAAACTAAGATTTAAACCAGCTCTCTACTAATTCATCTTCAAATGAGGTAGCGTCTTTATGAATAAATTCATTTCTGCTTTTGTCATAAGAATAATCCAAAGCCCATTCTTTATGATTTGCTGCTAATTCTTTAATACTTTGACAAACAAAAGCAATCTCTTTATCAGTAGTTGTCGGGTGAATTGACATTCTAATCCACCCCGGTTTTTTGATTAAATCACCAATTGTAATTTCGTTAACCAATTTATTAGAAGTCTCCTGATCAACGTGTAATAAGTAATGTCCATAAGTTCCAGCACAGCTGCATCCTCCTCTAGTTTGGATTCCAAAACGATCATTTAAGATTTTTACACCTAAATTGAAATGTAGATCATCAATAAAAAACGAAATTACACCAAGACGCTCTTTATGCTGCCCAGCTAAAATTTTAATATTTGAAACAGCTTCTAATTCGCTGAAAACATAATCAACGATTTCATGTTCTCGCTGCATAATGTTTTCAATTCCCATCTCCTCTTTAAGCTCAATAGCCAAAGCTGTTTTAATAACCTGCAGAAAACCAGGAGTTCCACCATCTTCACGATCTTCAATGTTATCAATGTATTTATGTTCTCCCCAAGGATTTGTCCAGCTTACAGTTCCACCTCCAGGACAATCCGGAATCATATTATTGTATAATTTTTTGTTGAAAATTAATACACCAGAAGTTCCAGGGCCACCTAAAAATTTATGTGGAGACATGAAAACCGCGTCCAAATATGCTTCAGGATCAGCAGGATGCATATCTACTTCTACATAAGGACCAGAACAAGCAAAATCTACAAAACAAACACCATTGTATTCGTGCATTAATTTTGCAGCTTCATGAAAAGGAGTTCTTAATCCTGTAACATTAGAACAAGCTGTAATCGAAGCAATTTTAATCGTTCTATCACTGTATTTTTCTAATAAAGCTTCAAGATTTTCTAAATTGAAAAGTCCTTTTTCGCAAGACGGGATAATTTCAACATCAGCAATAGTTTCCAGCCATGAAGTTTGATTAGAATGATGTTCCATATGCGAAATAAAAACGATTGGTTTCTTTTCCGCAGGAACATTCGTAAAACTTTTTAAGTTTTCTGGAATTTTTAAACCTAAGATGCGCTGAAATTTATTGATAACTCCAGTCATACCCGTTCCGTCAGTAATTAAAACATCGTCACTATTTGCATTGGCATGACGTTTAATAATATGTCTGGCATGATGATAAGCTTTTGTCATAGCAGTACCAGAAATAGTAGTCTCAGTATGTGTATTGGCTACAAAAGGGCCAAATTCGTTCAATAATTTTTCTTCAATTGGACGATACAATCTTCCACTGGCAGTCCAATCAGTATAAACAATTGATTTTCTGCCATAAGGTGATGTAAATTCCTGATTTATACCGACAATATTCTGTCTAAATTCCTGAAAATAAGTTTCAAGTGTGATGGTACTATTTTTGCTATTCATTAGTTGTGCCTTGTGTTTGACTGCAAATATATCGTTTTTTTATAAAATTGCGAATTTATCAATAACAAACTTCAAACATTACATTCCTATCGGGTATCTTTAGTTAAAAGAACTATTTTTTAACAAATTATCATAATATCCTATCGAATTAATAGGCAATAAACAAACAGAAAGTATTATTTATGGGAAATTTATCAGTAGCTACCTTTGGTGGCGGTTGTTTTTGGTGTATTGAAGCTGTTATTCAGCGTTTAAAAGGAATAGAATCAATAAAATCAGGTTATTCAGATGGATTTATAAAGAATCCTGCTTATCGAGAAGTTTGCACTGGCAGAACTGGACATGCAGAGGTTATCCAAGTTACTTTTAATCCTGACATAATTTCATATCATGACTTAATTTTTATTTTTATGACAAGTCATGACCCTACAACTTTAAATCGTCAGGGAGGAGATAGCGGAACGCAATATCGTTCTATCATCTTATATCATAATGAAGAACAAAAAGAAATTGCAGAAAAAGTTTTTGAAGAAGTACAACCTGCATACGCAGACCCAATTGTAACGCAATTGAAACCCTTTGAAGTGTTTTATGAAGCAGAAGATTATCATCAAAATTATTATAATGAAAATCAAGAAGCTGGATATTGCCAAGTAGTAATTGATCCGAAAATTCAAAAACTAAAAAAAATGTACGCTGATATGTTAGTGGACTAATTTTTTAAGTTAGCCACAGATTAAATGGATTAAAAAGGATTCTTTTAATCCATTTAATCTGTGGCAAAATAAAAAAGTAAAATGAAAAATTTAAAAATAAACAACCGATTTACAACTGAATTACCTGCGGATCCAGAATTAACAAATGAAATTCGTCAGGTCAAAAACACTTTGTTTTCGTATGTAAATCCAACAAAACCTTTAAATCCGGAATTAATTCATGTTTCTGAAGAAGTAGCTGAATTAGTCGGGATTTCAAAAGAAGAAATTCAATCAGAAGAATTCGTAAATGTATTTTCGGGTAAAGATATTTTAGATAACACAAAACCTTATGCAATGTGTTATGCAGGACATCAGTTTGGTAATTGGGCTGGGCAACTTGGAGATGGTCGTGCTATTAATTTAACTGAAGTTGAAAACAACAATCAATTTTATACATTGCAATTAAAAGGAGCTGGAAAAACACCTTATTCTAGAACTGCTGATGGTTTGGCAGTTTTACGTTCTTCGATTAGAGAATATCTTTGCGCTGAAGCTATGCATTATTTGAGAGTTCCTACTACTAGATCGCTTTCTTTGATTCTTTCTGGAGACCAAGTGTTGCGTGATATTTTATATAACGGAAATCCAGCTTATGAAAAAGGTGCAGTTGTTTGCCGTGTAGCTCCATCATTTATTCGTTTTGGAAATTATGAAATGTTAACGGCCCGAAATGAACTTAAGAATCTTAAGCAGTTTGTGGAATATACCATCAAACATTACTTTCCAGAAATTAACGGGGAACCAAAAGAACAATATATTCAATTCTTTCAAAAAGTTGCGGATACTACTCGCGAAATGATCTTGCACTGGCAAAGGGTTGGTTTCGTACACGGTGTTATGAATACCGATAACATGTCCATTCATGGAATCACAATTGATTATGGTCCGTATGGCTGGTTAGAAAATTATGATCCAGATTGGACGCCGAATACAACAGACAGCCAAAATAGAAGATATCGTTTCGGAAATCAACCTCAGGTGGCGCAATGGAATTTGTTTCAATTGGCAAATGCACTCTATCCTCTTGTGAATGAAGCCGCGCCTTTGGAAAAGATTCTAGATTCGTTTATAGTTGATTTTGAAGAAGATTATAAAAATATGTTTTTAAGTAAATTAGGGATATTTACTTCAAGTATTACTGATGATAAAATTATAAAAGGTTTAGAAGAAATTTTACAATTATCAGAAACCGATATGACCATATTTTTTAGAAATCTTAGTCAGATTAAAAAAGGGGATTCTGTAGAACAAGCATTCGAAAAGATTGAATATGCCTTTTATTTGCCTCAAGAAATAAAAGACACAATTCTGGATGCGTGGCAGAAATGGCTTTCAGTTTATCTAAAGAGATTGAAGAATGAAACACTTTCTGATGAAGAGCGTGCGTCAAAAATGAATCAAATAAATCCAAAATATGTGCTTCGAAATTATATGGCGCAATTGGCGATAGATGCGGCTGATAAAGGAGATTATTCTTTAGTAGATGAACTATTCCAGCTTTTAAAGAAACCTTATGACGAACAGCCGGAATCTGAAAAATGGTTCGCGAAACGTCCAGATTGGGCTAGAACAAAAGTTGGCTGTTCCATGCTTTCTTGCAGTTCTTAATTTTTTCCGCCACGAATTCACGAATTATTTTTTGACAATCTACTAGTGAAAATTTGTGAATTCGTGGCGGAAAAATTATTTAGAAGTAATATAATCCACAATCATACTAGCGTGGATTCTTGAATTTTCTATAAACCATTTGTGTGTCTGCATACCGCCGCAAACTACACCAGCCAAAAATAAACCTTCTACATTGGTTTCCATAGTTTCTGAATTGTAAACCGGGATTTTCAATTCATCATCAGAAAGCTGGATTCCCATTTTTTCCAGAAAATTTAAATCTGGTTTATAACCAGTTAAGGCTAAAACGAAATCATTCTCAATTGTAATTTTGCCGTTTGGCGTTTCAATTTCTACCTCATTTTCGCGGATTTCAGTAATATTCGATTGAAAATAAGCTTTAATGCTTCCTTCTTCGATACGGTTTTCTATGTCCGGTTTTACCCAATATTTTACACGGCTGTTGATTTCGTTTTTACGAATCACCATCGTAACTTCTGCTCCTTTTCTCCAGCATTCTAAAGCTGCATCTACAGAAGAATTATTGGCTCCAACGACCAAAACTTTTCTAAAAGCATATTCATGTGCTTCCTTATAATAATGACGGACTTTGGGTAAATTTTCTCCTAAAACATTCATTTCTATTGGAATATCATAAAAACCGGTCGCAATGATTACATTTTTAGATAGATATTCTTGTTTGTCTGTTTTTACATGGAAACTCCCATTGCTGTCTTTTTGTACATCGATAACTTTTTCGAAAAGATTAATATTGAATTTAAAATAACGATGAATATTTCTATAGTATTCTAAAGCTTCCTGACGTCCAGGTTTTGGTGCTAGACAATTAAATGGAATGTCTCCAATCTCTAATCTTTCTGCTGTTGAGAAAAAGGTCATATAAAGCGGATAGTTAAAAATACTATTTACGATTGCACCTTTTTCTATGATTAAATATTTCAGATTTTTTTTTTCGGCTTCAATGGCGCAGGCAAGTCCAATTGGTCCTCCGCCTATTATTATTAGGTCGTATATTGCTTCTGTCATTTTATTTCTGCCAGTCTTTAAAAGGATTTTTACTTAAATAAGCGTTGTAATATCTTTCGTCATTGGTCACTTCTTCTCCAAGCCAGTCTGGTTTTTCAAAAGATTCTGTTTCAGAACTCAATTCTATTTCTGCCATGACTAAACCTTCGTTTTCTCCATAAAATTCATCAACTTCATAAACATGATTTCCTGATTTTATTTCATAACGTGTTTTTTCAATTTTACCTTTCTCGCACAATTTCAGTAGTTCTGTAGCCTCGTCCAACGGAATTTCGTTTTCCCACTCAAAACGAGACATGCCACCGCCTTGACTTATTCCTTTAATAGTAATAAATCCTTTATTTCCTTTGATTCTAACTCTAACGGTTCGTTCTGGAGCAGAACTCAGATATCCTTGAGCAATTTTATTTTGAGTAAAAGCTTGATTCTTGAAGTCGTCAGATTTGACAAGAAATTTTCTTTCTATTTCGACCATTTTAAAACGTAAATTATTTTGATGCAAGTTACTCATTTTAATCAAGTCCGAGAAAAGATAAAAAATGAAAAATATGTTAATTTGAATATTTTACTTCAAATTAAAAACATTAAAATAACTGATTATTAATATATTACGTGTTATTTTTTTAGTTAAATTTGATAGAATCTTAACTTCATCATCTATGTCTAAAAAAGCACTTTATCTATTAGGCATTGCAATTACCATTATTTTAGGTACCTTTTTATATCTAAAATTCTGCTGCAACTGCTCTGAGAAAATTACAACGGATGATACTCCAAAAACAGTTTCAACACCTGTTCAAGAGCCTAATTTTGTTCCGTTTGTATTAAATGGTCCTGGAATTGAATATCAGACACATGATAATCTCAAGTTCCTTAAAAACAGCGCAACTTTAATAATACCTGTCAGTGATTCTGTCATTAGTGGTATTCAAAAATTAAAGACATTCTTGGTTTCAAACCCTCAGCAAAAAGTTACGATAACGGGCTATGCAACATCAGACGAAACAAATTCCACCACATTTGAGAATTTAGGTCTGGCAAGAGCAAACGAAGTCAAAAATTATTTTGTCTCTGAAGGATTATCAGAAAAACAATTCAATACAAAAGGTGAAATTATAGACAAATGGAAAATGAGTGCAGATACACTTCTAGGCCCAGCAAATTATGCCTTTGACACTATAGATTCTACTGCTACTGCTGCAACGACCGATGAATGGACAGCTTTAAAGGATAAAATAAATGCAGATCCTTTAATTCTTCATTTCAATACGAATCAGTCTAGGGAAACTTTAACCACTCTTGAAAAACAAAAAGTTGCGGATATTGTAAAATATACAGAACATGTAAAAGAGGCTGTTGTTTTAGCTGTAGGTCATTCTGATAATGTTGGAAACCGTGATTCAAACATTGTTTTAGGACAAAAAAGAGCAGAGTTTTCTAAAAATTATCTTTCTAAAAAAGGTATTGATGCCACAAGGATTGAAACGCAATCTAAAGGGCCAGATGAACCAATTGGAGATAACAATACTTCTGAAGGAAAAGCATCAAACAGAAGAACCGTAATTACTATTAAATAATTAATCAAAACATACGATCATGAATATACCTTGTATCTTAATACCTGTGCTAGTGGGATTAATCTGTGGAATTTTAGGTTACTTACTAGGAAAAATGAATTCGAAAAATGATGATTCTCTCGCATTGTCGCTTCAGGCAGATTTAGACGCCTGTAAAGCTAATACACGAAATCTCAATGCAAGAATTACTACTTTAGAAGCCGATTTAGCTGCAGCAAAAGCCAATCCAGCTCCTCAATCATTCGCTGGAACCGCTCCAACTGTGATTCCATTTAATAGTGAATTGGCAGTGACTGTTCTCGGTAAAAAAATAAAAGAAAATGATTTGAAAGTTGTAGAAGGAATCGGACCAAAAATAGAAGCTTTATTCAATGACGCTGGAATAAAAACGTGGTATGATCTTTCTCAGGCTTCAACGGAAAAACTACAGTCTATTCTAGATGCTGGTGGAGAAAACTACGCCATTCATAATCCAAGCACTTGGGCAAGACAAGCTTTAATGGCTTATCAGGGGAAATGGCAGGAATTAAAAGACTGGCAAGATAGTCTTTTAGGTGGAAAAGAGTGATTTTTTTAAAGGTTCAGAGAGGCAGAGTGACAAAGTTACAAAGGTTTTAAACTTTTGTATTGAAGCTTTGTCTTCTTTACTTTTTTTTAATAATACAAAAAAGGTACAGAGTAAAAACTTTGTACCTTTTTTGCTTTGTTACTTTGTCACTTTAAAAAAATCTTTCTGCCATTCTTTTTCCATATTATACCAAAGCTGCCCATTTTTAACTTCTAAGGGACAATCTATATTATTAGTATATAATGCTCCAGTTCCTAAACCTTGTGGCATTTCTGAGTTTTGAAGAAAAGTCCATTGTGCAATGGCATTCAAACCAATATTACTTTCTAAAGCAGAAGTAATCCACCAGCCAATATTATACTTTTCTGCAAGTGTAATCCATTCTTGTGTTCCTCTAAAACCTCCGATAAAACTTGGCTTTAAAATAATATATTGTGGTTTTATTTCTTTCAGTAATTTTTCTTTTTCTTCTAATGTAAATACACCAATAAGCTCTTCGTCTAAAGCAATTGGAAATGGTGTTTTTTTACAAAGTTTTTCCATTTCTTTTATATTGCCTTTTTTGATTGGCTGTTCAATGCTATGTAAATGAAATTGACTCAATTGATTCAGTTTATCTAAAGCTTCACTTATTGAAAAAGCGCCGTTTGCATCTACTCGAATTTCTATTTCTTCTGGCGAAAAATGACTTCTTATAAACGCTAATAATTCCAATTCTTTTTGAAAATCGATTGCTCCAATTTTAAGTTTTATACAATTAAAACCAGCAGCTAATTTATCTTCAATCTGCTGTTTCATAAAAGCAGATTCTCCCATCCAAACCAGACCATTTATGTTGATTGAACTTAAATTTCTAGTAAAATCTGATGGAAATAAAAGATATGAATTTTCACTTTTTAAGGATGAAAAAGCCATTTCAATTCCAAACTGGATTGATGGAAATTCTGACAATGCTTCCCAAAGTGCTTCTTCTCCTAAATGAATATTATCGCAGGCCCATTTTATCTTTTCTTCATAATCTTGTCGATCATCTGCGCTTAATCCTCTAAGAATACCGCACTCTCCTATTCCTTTTTTGCCATTTTCTTCCAGAATTATAAACCAGGTTTCTTTTTCGGTCATAATGCCTCGGGAAGTTCCTGAAGGCCTTTTAAAGTCTAATAAATATTTTTGATAAGATGCGTTCATTTTTTTTAGATGCTAAGATACTAAGGTACTGAGATGCTGAGTTTTCTAGAAGCACTTCACATCTAAGAAACTTAATTGTATAATTTTAAGATTTTTTCGAAATCTTTTGAAGGTAAACCTGCTTTTTCAAAAGCTTGAAAATCAAGCTTTGTTTTCTCAATCCAGCTTAAGCTGTCTGTAACGTTCTGAGTTTGGTATTTTTTGTAAATAGCTTTAGCTGCGCTGTAATCATTGCTTACTAAATAAGTATGTGCCAAATTTAATTTTACTAATAACTCTGTATCGTCCAATTTTTCTCCGTCTTGAAGTGCTTTTAAAGCTTTTGCATATTGTTTAGTCAAAATATAACAATAACCCAAAGAACTATAATCTAAAGCTGTTGCTTTTCCTTCACTAACAATGGTATTTAATTTAGGAATCGCTTCATTGTATTTTTGTGTTTTGATTAAAGAAGACGCTTGTTTTCTTAAATCATCAAAGACATTTTTGGAAATATCTGCGTCTTTATAACAAGCATTTCCAAAATCTTTGTAAACTTTTGTTTTTTCAACAGCCAATAATTTTTGAAACTCATCATAACGATATTGTTTCATGATTTTATTTAAAATACAAACACAAAAATCATCAGAATTGGCCATTTTTTGTGCCATTGTGGAAGTTTTGCATAAACTTATGATTTCGTTTTTATTGTCTTGATTCCAGCCTCGGTTCAGCTTAGTATCAACCCAAGGCACAACTTCTAAAACTACTTTTTGGCTTAAAATCCAGTTTTTACTTTCGAAACCAAACCAGATGGTACTGAGGTTTTCTTTTAAACAAGATGATTTACCAACAGACAAACGTTTAGCATCTTTACTTACAGGTTCAGCTTGAGAATAACAAGCCTCACTGATTTTGCCATCTGCAACGTATTTTTTTGCATTTTCATTCGAAGTAAAAATTGAGTAAGTACATTCGTCGTCTCCTGAAATTTTAGACATCAAGAAAACTGCTCCAGCCGATCCCTGACTTACTCCTGTTGGATCCGGAATAGCTTTTAATAAAGAAACCAAGCTATTTGTCAGTTCTTGATTTTTATCTAAAAGTGTAATTCGGTAAACGATTTCTGTAGTTCCAACGGGAAGATCTTCTGTTGCGATAGAGATCCTATCGCGTGCTGGAACCAAAATTTCTTTTGTAGTTGCTCGCTCTTTATCCCAATAACCGTCTTTTTGAGCAAAAACGCTATAAGAAATTACAATAAAAAGAGCTAATAATAATTTTTTGAAAGTTGAATTTTGTGAGGATGTTTGAATTGCCACAGATTTCACAGATTAAAATGATTTTTATTTTAAAAACTCCAGTATTTCAATAACATAGATTGTGCCAAATAACAATTTCTTTTTGCCTTTAAAAGATATAGCCGAATCAGGAATTATCTCCTTTCTTCGGCTATACTTAGGAATATTTATAATTCAATAGATTCTCCGATTTCTAAAAGCATTAAATCTTTTCCTTTATCGAAAAATTTACGAATAGATTCTTCGTGATTGATCTCGATATATCCAAAAGTATCAAAATGATATCCTAAGATTTTGTCACATTCTACAAAATCTGAAGCAATGATAGCATCTTCGACATCCATTGTAAAGTTATCTCCAATTGGAAGAATTACTAAATCTAATTCTGTACGAAGCGGAATCAATTTCATATCATAAGTTAAAGCTGTATCTCCAGCGATATAAATGTTTTTATGTTCGCCTTCGATTACAAATCCACCAGGATTTCCTCCGTAAGTTCCGTCAGGAAAACTGCTTGAATGGATTGCGTTTACATATTTTACTTTTCCGAAATCAAATTTCCAGCTTCCGCCATGATTCATCGGGTGTGAATTGAATCCTTTACTTCCGTAGTAAGTTGCGATTTCTGCATTGGAAACAATTACTGCATTTGTGTTTTTTGCAATAGTCTCTACATCTAAAACGTGGTCGCCATGTGCATGTGTAACCAAGATATAATCTGCTTTTAGCGAATTGATGTCAATTCCTGAAGCTTTAGGATTTCCAGTAATAAATGGATCCACGATAATGTTTTTTCCTCCTACTTCAATTCCTAAAGAAGCATGTCCGTAATATGTAATTTTCATTTTTGTATAATTTAAAGTTTAAAGTATTTTTATCTTCCGCCCAAAAACAGGTTTACAATAATGTCTGAAATCAATGAAATCATACAAACCGTTAATAATATTGAAAGTAAAAATGTACTTAATGCTAATTTTTTTAATTCTGGATCTAACAATTTAGGATTCTGATTTTTATAAACAGTAATTAAATGTTTAGTTAAAGGAATATAAGCCAATAAAAACAAATATTGGTCAAAGTTGTAATCGCTTAGAACAGCAAAAACTACAACCAAAAGCATTGCGGTTATAATTAAAGTGTAATGATACACTTTTGCATTTGCAGCGCCAATTTGTACTACAATAGTATTTTTTCCTGCTTTTTTATCTGATTCCTGATCGCGCATATTATTTAAATTCAAAACTCCTACACTCAATAAACCAATTGAAATGGCCGGAAGAATTAAAAGTGGATCTACTTCTTTTGCATATAAAAAGTTTACTCCCAAAGTGCTCACTAATCCGAAGAAAATAAATACGAATACATCTCCAAAACCTCTGTAACCATAAGCAGAACTACCAACAGTGTATTTAATTGCAGCAACAATCGCAGCAATTCCAAGTAATAAAAAGAAGATTGAATATCCAAAGTTATCTTTGCCAAAAGCAAAATAAATTAAGATTATTGCAGTTAATAAAGTCAGCAAAGAAGTAATTATAATTGCTTTTTTCATTGCTTGAGGCGTAATAACACCACTTTGAATAGCGCGTTGTGGCCCTACTCGATCTGCGTTGTCGGTACCTTTTACTCCATCGCCATAATCATTGGCAAAATTGGATAAAACCTGTAACCCTAATGTTGTTAAAAGTGCGAAACCAAAAATCTTCCAGCTGAATACTTCAGTTGGTGTATTAATAGTTTCTGTTGGATTTGATAAAGCATAAATACTTCCAACTATAATTCCAGAAACTGATAAAGGCAATGTGCGCAATCTTGCGGCTTCAATCCAATGTTTCATATTGTAATTTTAGATTTTAGAATGTAGATTTTAGATATTGTATTCTGATTAAAAATAATAGATTAAGAATCTAAAATCTAAAATCAGAAATCTAAAATTATTATGGTAACCATTTATTTTCACCGAAATTTGGTTTTCTCTTTTCTAAGAAAGCATTTCTTCCTTCTTTGGCTTCTTCTGTCATATAGGCCAAACGAGTTGCTTCTCCAGCAAAAACCTGCTGTCCAACCATTCCGTCGTCTGTTAAGTTCATGGCGAATTTCAGCATTTTAATAGAAGTTGGAGATTTCTGAAGAATTTCCTGAGCCCATTCATATGCAGTCGCTTCCAATTCGTCATGAGGAATTACGGCATTTACCATTCCCATTTCAAAAGCTTCTTGTGCAGAATAATTTCTACCTAAGAAGAAGATTTCACGAGCTTTTTTCTGACCTACCATTTTAGCTAAATAAGCAGATCCATAGCCTCCATCAAAACTTGTTACATCAGCATCTGTTTGTTTGAAAATAGCGTGTTCTTTACTTGCAAGCGTCATATCGCAAACTACGTGCAAGCTATGTCCACCTCCAACTGCCCATCCTGGCACAACAGCAATTACCACTTTTGGCATAAAACGAATTAAACGCTGTACTTCTAGTATATTTAAACGGTGCTGTCCATCTTCACCAACATAACCTTGATGTCCACGTGCGTTCTGATCTCCACCGCTGCAGAAAGAATAAACTCCGTCTTTTGTTGAAGGTCCTTCAGCAGAAAGCAAAACCACTCCAATCGAAGTGTCTTCTTGTGCATCATAAAAGGCTTGGTATAATTCTGAAGTAGTTTTTGGGCGGAATGCATTTCTAACATTCGGTCTGTTAAAGGCGATTCTAGCTACTCCGTTGCATTTTTTATAAGTTATATCTTCAAATTCTCTGGCTGTAATCCAATCCATTTTGATTTTTGTATTAAAATATTATAGTGTAAAAATAAGTCATTTTTACAATTTTACCTACTCAATTTGGGTTAAGTCTTGACGAAATCGATATGCAATGTTAACAATTGGTATTTACTTACAAAAAATAACATTTTTTAACATTAGTTTAGAAAAATAATAATTAATTTTACACCCTAGAAATCAATGAGATACATTTTGTTTCATTGATTTCAGATTGATTTTCTTTCACTGATTTATTAACCTAAAAAATGATTTTTTTGAGAAAATTTAAAAAATTTGTCGCTCATTTTTTTAGGGTTTTCACTAACAAACCTCAAAGTAAAGAGCAAATGATTTATGTGTTTGTCGAAACTTCAAAAAGAAAAAAGTAACACCTAAGGTTAAAGGTTAGAATTGTATCTATAATTAGTATATAAATGATAACGAAAAGAGAAAAAATACTAATTCACACTTTCTAAAAGTTATTTTACAAACCAATGGAACAGCCGTGAAATTCTCTTTTTGCTTTTAAGATATTTACATGAATTGTTTAAAAGACATACCGTCAATGGAATAATCTCTAAAATACGTAAAGCTATTATTCTGAGATGGATTCGAATTATTTTATTTCTGTTTTTTTTTAATTACAATTTTTTTTAAAACTAGAATAAAAAGCGAAAGGCTGCTCGTAATGGGCAGCCTTTTGTGTTATAATAACTTTACTTCGTAAATTGCAAAAAAATAAAAATTCCAAATTCCAGTTTTATTGTATTCAATCAAAGCTTGGATTTTGGAATTTTGATATTAGAATTTAATTAATTAAATAAATTCCGTCTTCTTTAATTTCAATAAGTCTCTCTTTATATAAAGTGCCAATTGCTTTTTTAAATGATTTTTTACTCATTTTTAAAACGGTCTTGATATCTTCCGGATGCGAATTATCATTTAACCTTAAGAATCCTCTGCTTGCTCTTAGTTCGCTTAAGATTTTCTCTGCATTAGGTTCAATACTTTCAAATCCCTGCGCTTGAAGCGCCACATCTATTTTATTATCAGGTCTAATATTTTTGATATAACCACGTAATCTCTGACCTGTTCTAATTGAATCGTCATACACTTCGTCTTTATATAAAAGACCTTTGTGACGCTCGTTTATAATCACATTGATTCCCATATCGGTAATATGAGAAACGATTAAATCAACTTCTTCATCTTTTTCAACTGTCAATTGATCGTTGCTTAAAAACTGATTGGTTTTGCTGGATGCAACTAAACGATTCGTTTGTTTATCCATATATAAATAAACTAAATAACGTTTTCCTTTCTCCATTGGACGGGCTTGTTCTTTGAATGGAACAAGGATATCTTTTTCCATTCCCCAATCCATAAAAGCACCAACATTATTAATGTAATTGACACGTAAAAGTGCAAATTCATTCAATAAAATATAAGGAACTAACGTTGTTGCAACTGGACGCTGTTCGTGATCCAGATAAACAAAAACGATTAATTCTGCCCCTATTTCAAACTCTTTTGGAACATATTTGTTTGGTAATAAAACATCGTGAACACCTTCTGGATCATTTTCAGGATCGCCTAAAAATAAACCAACTTTGGTATCACGTAATATAGTAAGAGTATTGTATTTTCCTATTTCAAGCATTTTTTAAATATTCTAAGTTGATTAAGCAACTAAGTTTTGTCGTGCAAAGGTACGAAGTTTGAAAATGTTAAATCGAAAATGTTTAATATAAAATAAAAAGTGCCGTTAAACGACACTTTTTATTTCTATTTTTTTTTATATGATAGGTAGAATACTTAATTCAAATTTCTAAAATACTGCTTCAAAATAACATCATTTTCGTTTGTCGGCGTGAAAACTTCCAAAATCGTTGGAGCATCATTTGTTTTGTACAATGATTTTATACCGCTATTTAATGATTCCAAATCATTAGCTGCAAAATAATTACAATGATACATTTTAGCTAAATGTTCAGCAGTTAAATGATGTGAGGTTTCAAAATAAGTATTAAAAACTGGTTTTTCCTGATGTCCAGGCAGGATTCTGAAAATCCCTCCTCCTCCATTATTTACTAAAATAATTTTGAAGTTTTTAGGAATATAAGAATTCCAAAGTGCATTACTGTCATATAAAAAGCTAATATCACCAGTGATAAATACATTTTGTTTTGAATTACCAACTGCAGCACCAATTGCTGTTGAAGTACTTCCGTCAATTCCGCTAGTTCCTCTGTTGCAGAAAACCTCTATCGATTCATCAATATCTATTAGTTGAGCGTAACGAATCGCCGAACTATTACTTATTTGAAGCTGACTGTTTACTGGAAGGGATTCAATTACTTTTTCAAAAACTTTGAAGTCAGAGAAAACAATTTCTTTTAGATATTCTTTTCTCTTTTCGAGTCTTTCTCTGTAAACAGAATCGATACTTTTAAAATAATCACTTTCTGCAAAAGAAGTTTTTGAAAGTAAATCTTTAAAAAAATCATTTAGTTGCATTTCAAAATGTTTCGTCAATGCACCAAAAGTATCGTAAGCACGTAAAGTGTCAATATGCCAATGATGTTCTGGTTTGTATTTTCGTAAAAATGCTTTGATTCTTTTAGAAACGACCATTCCTCCAAAAGTGATTAAAACTTCTGGATTAAATGCTGCAAAATCAGAATCATCAAAAGGAGTAATTAAAGTATCAATACTATTAATAAAATTTGGATGATGAAGATTAGAAGTTGTTTCTGTCAGTACAACAATTGAAGGATCTGAAGCTAAATTTTCAACAATTTCCTTATCAACTGTATTGGCTTCATTTACTCCAACGAGAACTAATTTTCTTTTTGCTTTATTCCAAATAGAAATGAATTCCTCACTATTTTCTATATTTTTCGGACTATTATTTGAAATGAACTTGGTAATTATTGGTTTAATAGAAAGTTCTTCTGTAGTTTCATATAATGGTTCTTCAAAAGGGGCATTGATATGAACTGGTCCTTTTTGTAAAATCGCCGTTTCAATTGCTTGATTGATTTTTAAATCATTTTCTTCTGAAGCTTCTTCCGTAAGATTGGCATTGAAAACCGAATGATTTAGAAAAACATTTTGCTGGCGAATCGTTTGTCCGTCTCCAATATCAATTTTACTCTGTGGACGATCAGCAGAAATAACAATTAACGGAATCTGACTGTAAAATGCCTCCGCAAAAGCTGGATAATAATTTAATAAAGCAGATCCTGAAGTACAAACTACAGCGGTTGGCTGTTTGGTTTGCTGTGCGATTCCTAACGCAAAAAAAGCAGCACATCGTTCGTCTGCAATGCTGTAACATTTAAAATTAGGGTTTTGAGCAAATCCAATTGTTAAAGGTGCATTTCTGGATCCTGGAGAAATAATAATATTGGTAATGCCTTTGGCAGATAAAATTTCGATAATGCTTTGTGCAAGCGCTATTTTGGGGTAAATCATTCTGATCGTATATTACTTTTATAAAGAAAATCCCTGATTTGATTTTTCTTAATCTTGCTTACAAAGTTACAAACTTCGCAGTTGATTTAAGTTATAATTAGGAATATATTAAGGCTCTTTCTCAAAAAAGGAGATATATTTGTAAAATCGAATTATTAATAAAAGCCTGACTTAATTATGCGTTTCTTTTTAGTACTTTTTTTAGCCGTTACTTTTCAAACTGTAAATTCTCAAAATAAATTTGTTCCTGTTGATATTCCTTACAAAACAGCCTTAGAAACTGCGAAAAAAGAAGGAAAACCACTTTTTATTATGCTTTATGCCGATTGGTGTCCGCATTGTAATTTGATGAAAGCGGAAGTTTTGAGCGATCCTGCTGTAATGGATTTTTTGAACAAAAATTTTGTCTGCACATATAAAAACATCGAGAAAGAAGAAGGAATTGCTTTAAAGACTAAATTCACTACCAAATCACTTCCTACTTTTTTGTTTCTTGATGCTAATGAAACCTTGATTTACGCCTTAAAAGGAGAAATGAAAAAAGCAGATTTTCTAAATGAACTTCGATATTCATTGAATCCTAAAATGCAGTTGCCTTATTTAGAAAAAGAATTTATGGCTGATCCAAGTAATTCAGATAAATACTTCACTTATTTGAATACTTTAAAGAAAGGAAAAGACAGAACGGAATTGTCTCCGGCAACACACACTTACTTAAACACACAATCCGATGCTCAATTGGTTAGTGAATTAAACTGGAGAGTGATTGCAAATGGTGTTACAGATATTAAATCCAGAGAATTTCAGTATGTTTTAAAACATCAAAAAGAATTTGCTGCTGTTGCTTCACAAACTAGAATTGACAGAAAGATTGAAAGTATTGTAAATGAACTCTTGCGTCCGTTGGTTGACAATTTGGATACTGTCAACTATTACAAACAAAGAGAAATAGCAAAATCAATTCGTTTACAGAAAACAGATTCGCTGGTTTTTAAATTTGATTTAACTTTGGCAGAAAGAACTGAAAAATGGGATTTTTATAAAAAAGTTACTCTTGAAGATACTGAGAAATTAGCTTGGAAAGATGCGAGCTTTCTTAAAGAAATTGGGAATACTTATTTCAAACATATTAATGATACAGAAAGCTTGAAAAAAGCTATTTTTTGGGTAAATCATTCTTTGGAATTAAATGATTCGTATGACGGAAATTTACTCGAAGCTAAGCTGTATAACAAAATAAAAGATAAAAAGAAAGCTTTAGAATATGCTAAAGAAGCCAAAGCCATTGCAAAAGAAATGGGCTGGGATTCTAAAGATGTTGACGCTTTACTGGCCGAATTAAACAAAAAATAATTACATAAATACAATGAGTATCATTTTAAGACCAGCAACTGAAAACGATTTGCAAAAAATTCTAGAAATTGTAAATCATTCCATTTTACATACAACAGCCAATTACAGCTATGAAATTCAAACTTTAGAAGTGCAGCAAAAATGGTTTGAAGATAAAAAAGCTAAAAATCTTCCGGTTGTGGTTGCAGATTTAGATGGTGAAGTAGTTGGTTTTGGAAGTTATGGGCAATTTCGCGAAAAAATCGGATATCAATATACTGTAGAACATTCGGTTTATGTGGTAGATAATATAATTGGAAAAGGAATTGGTTCTAAACTTTTAACTGAGTTAATTCGACTAGCAAAAGAACAAGGTTATCACGTTATGATTGGCGCCATTGATGCCGATAATGCTGGAAGTATTGCTTTTCACGAAAAATTTGGTTTCATGGCAACGGGAACCATTCGTGAAGTAGGCTACAAATTTGACCACTGGCTGGATTTGGTTTTCATGCAGCTGATTTTGGTTTAATCACTACTAACACAAGAAGTTTTCGCAAAGTTCGCAACTCATTTTTAAACTCTGTCTCTTTGCTACTTTGTATCTTTGAAACTTAAAAAAAAACTCAAATTTGAAATATTTCAAATTTGAGTTTTTTTTTATTCTTTAACTTTTTATCCAATTAACAACTTCTGGATCAGTTGGTAGAGTTCTTGGTTTAATTACTTTAACTAACTCTCCTTTTTCATTAATTAGGTATTTTTGGAAATTCCATTCTACTTCAGAATCTTGTAAACCATTTTTAGATTTCTGAGTTAAGAATTTATAAACCTCACACATATCGCTTCCTTTAACTGAAACTTTGTTCATCATTGGGAAAGTTACACCATAATTCTGTTGACAGAAACTTTCAATTTCTTTTGCTGTTCCAGGCTCTTGAGAAGCGAAATTATTAGCCGGAAAACCTACAATTACGAAACCTTTATCTTTATATTCTTTGTAAATAGCTTCCAAATCTTTGTACTGAGGTGTTAAACCACATTTTGAAGCCGTATTTACAATCATGATTTTTTTGCCTTTTAAAGACGCAAAATCAAAAGTATCTCCTGATAAATCTTCAACTTTAAATTGATAAATGTTTTCTTTTGCCATAATTTCTTTTTTAGGTTTATGACTCGTTTGAGCCTGAACTTGCGAGGTTATCATAAGTAATGCACTGCAAACTAAAATTGCTATATTTTTCATCGTATAATTTTTTTATAAAATTAACTAAAATACATTTCACTAAAACTTAAATTTTATTAATCAAAAGTTAAATAAAAAAATGAAGCCTAACGTTAATCAGACGTTAGGCTTCCCCCCATACAAACAAATCAAACCATGAATTAATTATTATGCAATCTTTTATTAGTAAAATAATATCTCATTAAAATTATAGTTGATGACTCGGTTGTATTGAAAATCTTTTTATCCCCCAATGCCTAACGCACCCTCAAAATATTTTCAAATGGCTTGTAATATTGTATTTACTTGAATCTTACTTAATCGTTATGACATAATAAAAAGTCTTCAATCTGGAAGTCCGAGTACATCAACTATATTATTTTTTATATCTAAAATTTAAAGAACATATCCAATCTCACTGCTTATACAACTTAATAAACACCAAAATAAAAACCAGCAAATCGAAAATATTTATAAAATCCATAATCTTAAAAGTTTATCTATTTATAATGAATTCTTCAATCTCAACTAAATTTCAGATTGGCTTATAATTGCCGCTTCTTTTTTAAAGTCGTTCTCATTAAAAACGGTCATCGCTAACACAGTGGTTAATCCGACGATGAGTATTCTTATTATTTGCTTGCTATCCATAATATTGTTTTTTAAAGAACGACTTTAGTTATACTATTCAAAGCGTGTTATTTAGAATCAAATTATTATGATCTTTTTCTTACTTATAAAATCATTTACGTAATTGGATTGTTTTTGGTTTTAAAAAAAAGTAAAAAAAATCATCTTTTTTTCGAAACCCTTTATTTTCCTAGGGTTTTAACTACAAAAAAAAATAAAAAAAATCCAGAAAAAATAAATTACCTTTATAACAGTTACCACTAAATGTCTAAAATTTCAAGTTTAAATCTAAAAATCCAAATCTATGAGTCAAGAAGAGTTACTTGTTTTAATTTATAAAAAAGACGAAAAAGCTTTTACACACTTGTACGATATGTACTCTAAAAGCTTATTTGCCGTCATTCATGTCTTAATTAAAAATCGAGAAGAAGCGGAAGATGTTCTCCAAGACGTCTTCGTAAAAATCTGGAAGAACATCGATTCTTATAATGAAAGTAAGGGTCGATTTTACACTTGGATCCTTAATATTGCTCGAAATACTTCGATCGATAAGCTTCGTTCAAAAAATTTTAATAACAGTCAAAAAAACCTTTCCTCGGATAATTTCGTAAATCTGTTAGATGACAGTAATAAATTAGCCAATAAACTAGATGCAATCGGAATTCAGGAATTTGTCAAAAAACTGAAACCAAAATGTATTGAAATTATTAATTTATTATTCTTTAAAGGATATACCCAGCAAGAAGCTTCAGAAGAATTGGCAATGCCACTGGGAACTATCAAGACACAAAACAGAAACTGTATTAACGATTTACGTAATTATTTAAAAATATAATGGAAGCACAAGAATATATAGAATCAGGAATTCTAGAGTTGTACGTTTACGGCTTATTAAGCGAAAAGGAAAACCTAGAAATAGCTGAATTAGCAAAAAAGACCCCAGAAGTAGATCAGGAAATCATTTCTATTGAAAAAGCTGTAATAGCTTTATCATCGAGCTTCTCTCCTTTCCATTCTGTGGAGAATTTCGAGAAGATTAAAGCTCGTCTAGAGCTTAAACATGGGAAAGTAGTCGAAATGAAGCCAGCTTCAAACTGGTCTCAATATGTGGGCTGGGCCGCCGCTGTATTACTATTGTTAGGTTTAGGGTATCAAACTTTGGAATTATCAAAAACCAAAGACGCTATTTCTACATTTGGAAATGAGAAAAATAAAATTCAAAGAGAATATGCTTTCTTAGATCAGCAGAATAAACAAACAGAGAAAAACTTAAGTATTGTTCGAGATATTAAAAATACTGGTGTTACTCTTGGCGGTCAGGCAGTTTCTCCAACTTCTTTTGCAAAAGTATACTGGAACCAGCAAACTAAAACGACTTATATCGATGCTGCTGGATTACCAACTCCACCAAAAGGAATGGTTTATCAAGTATGGTCTTTAAAATTAAGTCCGGTTCTTACACCAACAAGTATCGGTTTATTGGATAATTTTGAAGGAAATACTCAAAAAATCTTTGCTGTAAGTCAAACAGATTCTGCAGAAGCTTTTGGAATTACTTTAGAGCCTGCTGGAGGAAGTCCAACTCCAACAATGGAACAACTTTACACTTTAGGAAAAGTTTAAAATTTAAATTCGTATAAAACTTAAAAGGAGCTGTTTAAAAAACAGCTCCTTTTTTTTATGTGTTTCAGAGAAGTGAAATATTTATAGATAACAAGTTCTTCAGTACAATGCGTTATTTTTAAAAGAAGTTTATCAATGAGTTGTCCTGAAATAGGTTGACAGGTTTCACAATATTAATTAAAACCAGTAAAGTTCTCTTTGCTGGTTTTTTGATATACAAAATTAGGTGTTTTCATTTTCAAGCTTAAATGCGGCCTTTTTTGATTATAGCATTCTATAGATTCTTTAATTAATTTATTTAATTCTACTGCTGATTTACATTTATAGATTAAAAATTCATGCTTTAAAATCCCATTGATTCTTTCTGCTAAAGCATTCTGATAGCAATCATATCCATCGGTCATTGATGGTTCAATATTGTTCTTTCTTAATTCATTCTGATAAATCTGGGAACAATACTGAAGCCCTCTGTCTGAATGATGTATAAGTGCAAGTTTGTTTTTTCTATTTTTAACTGCCATTTTCAGGGCTTTAACAACATTCTCTGCACTCATATCGTCACTTAAATGATAGCCGACAATTTTCCTGCTGAAAACGTCTGTAACTAATGAGAGATAATGGGTTCTTTCATATGATTTTACATAAGTTATATCACTTACAAAGACCTGTTCGGGCCTATGCACATTAATATCTTTTAGAAGATTAGGATATTTATGAAGCCAGTGTTTAGAAAAAGTTGTTTTAATATAACTCTTTGCAGGCTTTATAAGCAGCTGCTCTCTTTTTAAATACTTGAAAAATGCATCTCTACCGATTTTAATTCCATTTTCAGCAAAACAATGCTCCAATAAAAAATAAAGTTTTCTTGTGCCTAATCTAGGCATTATTCTTCTTTGTTTTTCAACCAGTTCCCTAACTTTGAGCAATTGTTCTTCGCGTATTAGTAAACGTGATTCATGCTGATAAATCGATTGTCGGCTTATCCCAAATAATCTACAGGCATAGGACATACTTATTCCTTTTTCCTGCCGGATGCTTCTGATGGTTTGGGAGAAAACTTTTTTCTGATTTGAGTTCCATATTGACTGTCAGAAATATCAATCATAGTATTAAGAACCATGTTTTTCAGTTTTTCATCTGCCAGTTCTTTTTCTAATCTTTTGATAATCTGTGCCGGAGTTTCTTTTGATTTTGACATAAAAAGAAGATTAGGTTTGCTCCAGTCTAAGTTACCAAATTTTCGTAACCAAACCAAAAC
>NZ_WWEM01000004.1 GCF_019308285.1 Flavobacterium quisquiliarum | reverse complement strand
GCTTCAGCATAATCGTCTTCCGTTGTAATTCCGTTATTTGGAGTCGAATCTGGATCAGGCTGACTGCTGGCTGTTATTTCTGCACTATTAGTATAATTTCCTGTTGCATTGACTAAAGCTGTGATTTGTAAAGTGTGTGTCGTTGCAATTGGCATGCTTCCAACTATCCAAAGTCCAGTTACAGCATCATAACTTCCGGCTGTTGCAGTGTAAGAAATATAAGTGTAACCAGAAGGCAGTAAATCAGTAACGGTAACATTATCTGTAGCCTGAGGTCCTGCATTGTTTACCTGAAGGTTGAAAATTACTTGTGAACCAGCAAGCGGAGTAGCATTATTTACTGATTTAGTTAAAGATAAATCGGCAGAGGTTGCAATTGGTGTTGTTGTCGCTTCAGCATAATCGTCTTCCGTTGTAATTCCGTTATTTGGACTTGAATCGGGATCGGGCTGACTGCTGGCTGTTATTTCTGCGCTATTCGTATAATTTCCTGTTGCATTGACTAAAGCTGTGATTTGTAAAGTATAAGAATCCGATATCGGCATATTTCCAACATCCCAAAGTCCATTTGCAGGATCATAAGTTCCTGTTGTAGCACTATAGGAAACATAAGTATATCCGGAAGGCAGTAAATCGGTAACCGTAACTCCATTTGCTTCTTGTGGTCCGGAATTCGTTACCTGAATACTAAATGTTACTGAAGAACCCACAAGTGGAATAGGATTACTTACGGTTTTAGTCAACGATAAATCAGCCGATGTTGGAACCGGAACTGTCGTAGCTTCTGCATAATCGTCTTCTGTTGTGATTCCATTGTTTGGAGTAGAATCAGGATCAGGAAGATTAGCTGCTGTTATTTCGGCAGTATTAGTATAATTCCCCGTTGAATTTACTCTTGCTACAAGTTGAAGCGTTTCTGAATCTCCATTCACTAAATTGCCTACAGTCCATAAACCAGTTGCCGAATTATAAGTTCCAGTTGAGGCAGTAAATCCAGCAAATGTATACCCTGATGGTAGTACATCTGTAACTTGAACTCCAAAGTTATCTTGTGGTCCATTATTGGTTACTACAATTTCAAAAGTAACAAGTGAACCAACTAAAGGAGTAGCATTATTGACTGTTTTGGTTAATGATAAATCAGAAGACTGTGAAATAGGAGTAGTGGAAGCAGTTCCATAATCATCTTCTGTCGAAATTCCGTTATTTGGAGTAGAATCAGGATCAGGAGTATCACTATTGGTAACTTCAGCAATGTTCAAGTAGTCTCCTGTTGGATTGACGATTGCATTAATCTGTAAGGTTTCAGATTCACTACTCTCTAATATATCCAATGTCCATAAACCTGTAGTGCTGTCATAAGTACCACTTGTTGCATTAAAACTGCTGAATGTATAACCAGAAGGCAGTAAATCGGTCACCTGCACAAGAGCAGCATCTTGCGGACCGCTGTTTGTTGTGATGATGGTAAAAGTTACTGTTGAACCAACTAAAGGTGTTGGATTACTTACAGTTTTAGTCAAAGATAAATCTGCCGAAGGCTGAACTGGTGTTACAGCTGCATTATCTTCATCATCTTCGCTTTGGTCTCCATCATCATTATTTGGTGTGCTATCAGGATCAGGAAGATTACTAGCTGTAACTTGAGCTATATTGAAATAATTTCCTGTAGGCAGTACTCTTGCATCTAAAATCAGTGATTCTGAAACTCCGACATCAACGGTGCCCACATTCCAAATTCCTGTAACACTATCATATAAGCCAGCAGATGAACTGTAATTTACATATTGAAAACCTGAAGGCAGTAAATCGGTTACTTGAACTCCTGTTGCATTGTTTGGACCATCATTTGAAATAACAAGTTCAAAGGAAACCTGACTTCCAACGACAGGACTTGTATTGCCTGCAACCACATTTTTAACTAAAGATAAATCAGCAGATGGGCCAATAAAAATAATTTCGGCATCATCTTGATCATCTTCAGAAGCGATATTATTATTTGGTGTTGAATCTGGATCAGGCAGATCACTTGCGGTTATCTGTGCAATGTTCAGATAATTTCCTAGTGGATTGACGAAGGCACTGAAAGTTAGATTTACATTAGAATTGGCTGGCAGATATAAATCTTTCCATTCTAAAGCCGCAGTTGCAACTTGATAAGTACCTCCAGTTGAAACGGATCCTGGAATAAGGGTATATCCAACTGGAATTAAATCCTGTACATCAACCCCAGTTGCATTTCCAGGCCCTCTGTTCAGAATATTTATCGTAAAATCGACTTGTTGTCCCGCTGCTACGGAAGTTGGAGTTACAGATTTGGTAAGCTCTAAATCGGCAGGTTTTAATGATACAGTGGCACTAGCCATGTCATCTTCAGGCAGTCCATTTCCAGGTGTACTGTCTGGATCTAGTTGGTGTGCAGTTTGTATTTCTGCGACATTAATATAATTGTTTCCTGTTGAAACGACGTTTACTTTAGCCGTAATCTGTAAAGAAAGCGAGTTTCCGTTGTTCAGATTGCCGACATTCCAAATTCCAGTAGTATTATTATATTTTCCAGCACCGTTATCACTTACATACGTATATCCAGGAGGAAGTTGATCTGATACTGTAATTCCAGTAGCATTATTAGGCCCGCTATTGGTAACTCTAATGGTAAAAATAACATTGTCATTTATACTTACTGTTGCTGGTGAGACCGTTTTTTGTAAAGACAAATCGGCAACATCCAAAATAATTGACGCATCGTCTTGATCGTCCTCGGTAGCAATATTGTTATTTGGTGTACTATCAGGATCAAATTGGTCGGAAGCGATTATTTCGGCATTATTTACATAAGATCCTGTAGCTTTTATAACCGCTTGAAAAGTGAGATTAACTCTCCCCCCAACAGGAACTGTAAGGTTGTTCCATGTTATAGTATTGTCTCCTAAATTATAAATTCCTGCAAGATTTACAGAACCTGGCACTATAGTATAACCAGAAGGAATATAATCTCGTACAGAAACTCCCGTAGCTGTAACGGTTCCGCCTAATGAATTATTATTAAAAATCTGAAGATTGAAAGTAACCGTATCTCCTGCGCTTCCCGTAACTGGAGTCACTGATTTGGTTAATTCAAGATCAGCAACTGATAGAATAGTTAAAGTCATTGTATCCGATGAAACTGCACAATTTCCATTGCTTACTGTCCACTCTAATACATATATTCCAGCAATTGTACCTGTCACGGCTGTAGTAGGAGAGGTGGCATCTGTAAAACCTACAATACTCGGTCCAGAAACCTGAGTCCAAGCTCCTGTACCAACTGTTGGTATTGTTGCATTCATGTTGACAGGAGAGAACTGTGGAATAATCTGATTTGGACCTGCATTGGCAGTTGATGGTAAATCGTAAATAGTTACGATAACTCTATCTTCAGAATTACATCCTGTTGTTGCAATTGTCCAGCTAAACTCATAAGTTCCAGCGACTAATTGTAACATTAATGAATTAGGGTTGGTTGGTGACGCTATAGTAGCGGTATTAGGCCCAGAAATTTGAGTCCATGTTCCTGTGCCAATAACAGGGGTATTGGCTGCCATAGCTACTGAAGCCACATCACATAACTCCTGGTCTAGTCCTGCATTTGCAACAGTTGGAGGATCGTCGTTAAAGGTTATATCGACAGTATCTGAAGAAGGCTGACACAATGATGGACTGGTAAAAGGTCCATTTGTCACTGTCCATGTTAAAGTATAAGTTCCTAAAACGGTAACATTGGAAAGAGTGGTAGTAGGGCTATTTGGACTGTCTATAACTGCTGCAGCTCCTGCAGGTTGATTAGTGATGGTCCATGTTCCAATACCAACTGTAGGAGGTACAGCGTTCGTCTGATAAGTGGTTTGGCAGGCTACGGCATCATCTGGTCCTGCATTTGCAGTACTTGGAGCCTCATTCATTACAATTCGAACTACATCTGATAGTGTTCTACAAGACTGATTTTCGAAAACCCATTCTAAAACATAAAGCCCGGGAACCGTCAAATTTGTAACAGTAGTCAAAGGAGCCGATGGAGTAGTGATAACCGCAACGCTTCCAGTAGGTTGAAATGCAAAACGCCATTCAGCTGTAGAAACATCTGGAGGGGGCATATTTCCTTGTAACGTAGCGATACCTCCAACATCAGAAATACATAATGTTTGATCTGGTCCTGCATCAGGATCAATACTTGCCCCGCTGAAAATCGTAATATTTACATTATCAGCTGAACCTGGACAACTACTGCCATTAGGAAAAGTTGTAGAAGACGTGGTATAAGTAAAAACATAATCATTCCCTGGAACTACGGTTGCATTGGCAATATAACTGTTAGGAGGCGATTGTGTTATAATAACAGAAGCGGGATTTCCTGTAGTACTGGTAAGTGTCCATGTTCCGGTTGAGTTTTCATTTCCTTTAAGCTGAATACTGGTTACATCACAATAGGTTTGGTCTGCTCCTGCATTAGCAGTAGGACTAACCACGACAATCATGTCGTCAAAAGTACCTTGACATAAGAAAATACTTTTAGCGGTTATAGTCCATCTAAAAGTATAAGTACCAGCTACAAGTCCGTTGATTACAGTATTTGGATTGGTAGGATCAACAATAGTTGGCTGATTAGGCGCTCCAGTTAAAACAGACCATTGACCTGTTTCAAAAAAACTGTCATAAATACTTCCTGCCATAGTTACACTAGTGTTATTACAGATATTTTGATCTGGACCAGCAACGGCTTGGTGAGGCGGAATTCCAATTGTTAAATTAATATCGTCAAAAGCTTCACCGCAGACTTCGGCATCAACAGTCCATCTAAAAATATAGTAACCACTATAAGTAAATGTGAATACAGCATTCGGATTGTGTATGTCACTAATGGTGTAACCACCTACACCAGAAATTCTTGTCCAGGTTCCTATGGCACCACTGCTTGTTGTTGCGGCCATTGTGATAGTATTGCCACAGATTTCTTGATCTGGTCCAGCATTTGCAGCAGGAGGAGTGTTTGCAATAGTAACCGAAACCTGACTTGTATTTGGTGCGCAAAGCCTTGTTATTGTTTCTATAGACCAAGTGAAAACATAAGTTCCATTCCCTGGAACTGTGACTAAAGTATTTGGATCGCTCGTATCAGCAAAAACAACTCCGGTAGATGGAGTAACAGACCAAAGCCCTACTTCAAGTATGCCTGGAGTATTACCACTAAGATTGAAAGAGCTTGTTCCCGCTGGATAACAAGCATCTGGTCCGGCATCGGAGTTTGATGCGGCAGTTGAATTATTAGTAATAATGGTTACCGTATCAGAAACAGGAGCACTGCAAGAAGGTCCGGGATGAAGATAAGAAACTGTCCATTGTAATTCGTATTGAGCGGTATTGGATGTAAAACCTGTCGCTGTAGCATTTGGATCATTAACATTGGAAAAAGATATTGTGCTTGGACCAGAGATTTGGCTCCAAGTCCCAATTTCGCCGCTTTGCACAGGTACTGCATCAAGTATTACTTGAGTATTAGCACAAACAACCTGGTTGGGCCCAGCATCAGGTGCTGCCAATGAACTTCCGGAAACATGAATTGTTACGGTGGAAACTGAAAAACCACAGGTTGCACCGCCACCTTTTGTTATATATTGAAAAACATAAGTTCCTGGGATAAGTCCTGTTACTTGTGTGTCTACAGCAAAATTATCTGTAATTACAGCGGTGTTTGGACCACTAAGCTGACTCCAAAAGTGCATGCCGTCGCCAGTTATAACACCTGAGAGCAATGTGCTTGTATCACCACAAGGCAGACTTATGTCGGATCCTGCATTTGAAGGAGTTGGATCACCGGAAACTAGAATATTTAGGGTATCAAATCCTTTATTACATCCAACAGGCGTGCCATTCTGACTTCGTATAAATTCAACTGTGTAATCTCCAGGCGTTGTAAGGGTTAAAGTTAATGAATTCCCTGCATCTTGTAAAGCAGTTGGAAAAGGCGCTAATGGAGAAGTAGATGGGCCATTAACAATCCGATATTGATTTACTCCCGTTCCCGTCACGGTAAGCGGAATTGTAAATACTGTGGCATCACAGCTTCCAACTATATCATTACCGTTATTGGCTACAATGGTTCTTGTTGGCCCGCTATACTGAACATTATAATCTTTAGTAAAAATACAGCCCGTATTACTATTGGTTAATGTATATCTAAAGGTGTAAGGGTCACCAGAATCTGAAATATTAGTAACTAAAGTAGTTGGGTTTGTTGGAGAAACAATCACAGCACCTGGATCTCCAGCTATTTGTGTCCATTGTACAGTTTCTCCTGCGTAAAGTGGTGTTTGAGCTACAAGAGTAACCTGTGTAATGGTATTATCACAAAGGAATATATCTTCATTACCACCTGGCAGTGTTGTTACATCTTGTGTTGCAGCCGGAACAATAATTGTTACTAGATCATTTCCAGAAGCACATGGACCAGTAACAGTCCATCTAAAAGTATAAGTTCCCTGAACCAGATTAGAAACAGACGTATTATTAGAACCCGGACTTCCAATAGTCGGTGTATTAGGCCCGCTTACAAATGTCCATTGACCGCTTTGTCCGTTGAGACCACAGCCTCCATAAGTTCCAGTAAGATTGGTAGATTGTGTAGTAGTATAACAATTACTTAAGGTTTGATCAGAACCTGCTGAAACTGGAGTAACACCACCATAATTAGTGACAGTAATCTGAGAAGTAGTTCTACAGCGTTGCCCTGGAGCATATTCTGGTCCTTCAATAACCCATTGAAGTGTAGTAACTCCACAACTAGTTGAAGGAAGGTTTATGGTTGAGGTTGGTAAATTGGGAAAATTAATTATAACTCCCGCATTATTAGCGCCCACTATTTCCCAATGGCCTGTTTCTCCTGTATTTTGAGGCGCATTTGCAGTAATAGACAAATTTCCGGAACTATTAGGGCAACTTGTAATGTTGCCTCCTGCATTAGCAATTGTAATGGGTTGTACATTTACAACTTTATCTTGATAAGCCAAAACTCCATCGCCACAGGTTGCGCTATATCTAAATATATAAGTATTTCCTCCTGTATAACCTGTTATAATAGTGCTAGGATTGTTTGGTGTATCAATAACTACTGCTGGGCCAGATATCTGAGTCCAAGAAACAGTTCCGACAATAGGAGAAGGAGTATTTCCGGTTAAAACCAAAGCATCGGTTTCGCAAATGGTGACATTAAGTACTCCAGCATTTACGGTACAATTTTGAGCATTTATTTTGCTATTTAAAAATAATAAAATAAATGCTAAAAAAAGTTTCTTGGAAAAATTACGAAAAGTCGAGGAAACGTAAAATTGAGCCATAAGCAATCAGAATAAAAAAGGCAGACTGATGAATTCGAAAACCACCTTATATTAATAAATTGGGTTATGTATTAATTCGGAGTGAGGTTAAGAAAAACTAATGGGGTACTTCAAAATTAATTAATGTAGGCTATAGGGTTATCTGTTTCGATGTTGCATATTATAAAATGAAACAAGAAAACACATATTGAAACAACTTAAAAGTAAAAAATATCTCACTTTTTAACTTTTTATGCTGCATTGGTCGACTTTATGTGAATATCTGTTTAAACTAGCTTGAAATTAAATAGTTACAGCAATATATTATTTTGTAGTTTAGTATCATCACAAAACCTAATTAGTATATTAATTTAAAAACTAGATTGTTATGATTTCAAAAAACACAGACTTTGGATTGTTAGTATTGCGTATTAGTATTGGAGGCTTAATGCTTTTTCATGGTGTATCAAAAATTTTACATGGTATTTCATTTTTGGTAGAGAATATGGGAGCATTTGCTTATGCCGTTTATATTGGAGAAGTTTTAGCTCCATTAGCCATTTTATTTGGGTGGCGAACTAGAATTGCATCTGTTATTTTAGCAATCAATTGTATTGTGGCCATTGCTGTAGCGCATTCAAAAGATATTTTTTCAATTGGAGAACAAGGCGGTTATGCTAACGAATTAATAACACTCTATCTTTTAGGTGCCATAGCATTGTTTTTTACAGGCGCTGGAAAATATGCAATTTCAAACAATAATAAATGGGATTGATTCTAATATAAAGCAAAATAAAAAAGCTCTAAATTTTTCGATTTAGAGCTTTTTTTAATAACAATGAAGTTTTTAGCAGATAGGTTCTCTGTGTTTTATTACAAGTGAAACGCCTATCTAGACAAAGCAAAACTATGTTTCTATGTGTTTAAAAAAAACAAAAGTATTAAAACTAAAATGCTTCGCCGATTCTAAAATAAACACCCCAGTCACCTTTACCAACAGCACCATCCAATCCCACATTAAACTTTGATTTTTTAAAAGGATTATAACGATATCCAACACCAGCGCCAGGATATAGTTTCCAATCAAAGTTTGGAGTATCAGAACCGTAGATTGTGGCAAGACCTGCAAAACCAACCAGACCCATATTACCAAAATTATAACGATATTCTCCCTGAATATCCATTAAACCAGCTCCTCTATATTTTCCCTCAGAATAACCTCGAATATCGACACCTCCAATAGTGCTCTGCTGTTCAAAAGCCACATTTCCAAGTCCGAATTTCCCATAAAAACGAGCGGCAATAACATCTTTTTCGTTTCTAGTAGGGAAATATTTGTTGGCCTGAAAAGCAATTCGGTTAGAAGCTAGTTCGTTATATAAAAAACTTGGATAAGTCGACCAATCCAATTTGATTTTATATCCTTTTGTTGGATAATATACAGCATCTCTTGTATCATACAAAAGATTTATAACCAAAGCATTACTGTGTGAGACAGAAGAAGGAGAAATATTGTCCTCATAAGTGGTATTATAATGAGCATAAGTATAAGACAAACCGCCATAGAATTTACCAAAAATTTTACGCTGTCCGCCAATGCTTAAAATAGTGGTTTTGGTGCCGTAATCATAAAAGTCGGGCTGATCGATATCGTCAACAAAAAATTGTGAATTCTGATTCCCATTAAAAAAGAAGAATTTTAGCCGCCATTTATCTTCATTCAGATACCATTTATTAAAGAAAGCCAAAACATAAGACTTGTTTGTGGTATAAATAGCCGACATTCCAGATAATGATTTAGGAGAAATACTGTCGTTTTGATTGACTTTGTACATCATCATCGGAATAGCGCCAAACATAAAGTCAAGATTTCTATTGTAGCTCAAATAAGGCATTACTCTTAATTCTATTTTCTTTTCTTTTTTCGGAATGGAATCATTTGTTTTTTGTCCAAAAGAAAAAGTAACAAAAACTGTAAAAAAGAGTAAGAGTAGAAAATGCCTCATAGTATGTTTTTTTGAATGAAACGTTATATTTCGGCTTGTAAATTCTTAAAAGTCTGTCTTTGTGATACTAGTAAATTTAATTAAAATAAAGATAAGTTATTGAAAATAAACATATTTTAGTTTTAAATGTTCTTTTTGAAGATAGAAACCAATCTTTCCAGCGCTTCTTCAGCATGCAATTGCTCGCTGTTTTCCAAAGTATCTTTTGTTGCGTTTGAGGCTCTTTCCAGCATTCGTTTTTCGAAAATGGAAATAGCAGTTTCAATAGAATTAAATTGATTATTGGTTAAAAAATCTGCCAATTCGAGAGCATCAAGCATAGCTAGATTGGCGCCTTTACCCGCAAAAGGTGGCATTCTATGTGCGGCGTCTCCAATTATGGTTAAGTTAGTTTGAGTTTCCCAGGTCTGATTCAATGGAAAATAATATTGCGGACGCGGTATAAAATATAGCTCTTCAGCTTGTAATAATTCATGCCATTCTGCACTCCAGTCTTTGTAGACTTTCTTAAACCATTCAAAAACAGCTTCATTATTTTTAAAATCTAAATTTCCTTTCGAAAGCCAACTCTCAGGGATTTTACTGCTCAGTAGAAACATCAGGGAACCATCTCCTTTTGTACCGTACATTAAGGTTTGCTCGTTTCCAAAAGCAAGAACTTTTCCTCCTCTTGAGAATTCAAATAGCTTTGGTGCGTTTTCTTTGGCATTATAAATAGTGCCTTCAATTAAAGTAATTCCAGAATAAATTGGTTTTTCTGTACTTATATAAGGACGAATTTTAGAATTTGCTCCATCAGCTCCAATTACTAAATCGGCATAAGCAGTAGAACCGTTTTTAAAATGTAATTTCCAGCCTTCGTTTTCCTTTTCCATAAAATCAAACTGACTGTTCCAAACTATTGTTTCAGATAAAAGTGAGTTGAGAAATATATTTCTTAGTTCAAAACGATCAATTTCTGGGCGTGGTTTTGAAATTGCGTCAAGCGAATTTATCTCAGTATCCAAATTTTTTCGTACTTCGTTTTTTTGTACAGAATGTTCATCAAACTTAAGCTGAAAATCTTTTGATACAATTCTGGCTTTACTAGCATTTGGACGAACATTTGCATAAAATTCATCAAGTAAATCGGCTTGGATTATGGCTTTCAAACCTGAATCTTCATGCAAATCAAGTGGAGATCCTTGTACGCGAACTTCTTTATTCAAATCTCTTTCGTAAACCTTTACATTGCTATTTTGCATTTGTAAAAGTCGGGCTAAAGTCAGACCGCCCATTCCGCCGCCGACAATGGCGACTTGTTTATTTTGTAAAAGCATAGTTGTTTTTTTAAATCTATGCTGCAAAGTTATTTTGAAGAAAGAGCTGATAATAGTATAAATCGGTCGTTTTTATTTTGGAACAATTCTTTAGGCAGTGAACCTGAAATCTTTTTAATTTCTTTAATAAAATGAGTCTGATCTGAAAAGTTTTCTTCGGGAAACAATTTTCCTTTAGCAATATGCTCCAGCGAAGCTCGAAAACGAAGAATCGAACAAAATCCTTTTAAAGAAATTCCAAAATACTGATTAAAATAGCGATTGATCTGGCGACTGCTCCAGTTAGATTGTTGAGCCAAATCTTTCACTGTCATAGCTCCGTTACTTTCATAGATAAGGTTGAAGAGCTTTTGTTTTCGGCTGTCCATTTCCTTTACTATTAAAGACTCTAATTTTTGAGAAGCTTTTTCACAAAACAATTCAAAGTTTTCTAAGTCCTTTTTTTTAAAACCCCAAAAATCATCTCCAAGTATTTTTGCATCATTTAAGAGAGTCACAATAGGTTCATGAAAAATATATTCGACAGCTGGAAGTTTGAAACTAATAACAAAAGTCAAACTGTTGGCTGGAATTTTTCCTTTTTCATATTGATGTGTTCCTAAACCTAAAAGTGTAATGCGAAAAGGTTCTTCAGAAGATTGAAATAAAGACAAATCAATTCTTCCATCTGGAAGACCGATTGTCTCAATAGTTTTATCCGATTTATTATGCATACACCAAAAACTATCGACAAATGCTGCAAGATTTTGCGGAGGAGAAATGGATTTGTATTCTAAATCATGGTGCATTGATATAAAGAAAGGATTTGAAGTTTAATTTTAAGCTAATTTATAGAAATTGTTAATCATTTTTCTGAAAACGTACAGATTTCGATTGCCTATAGGAGCGTTTTATCGCTATGTAATTTAGCTATGAAAAACTTAACATTGGGTAACTGATTGTTATTTAGCTGTTTATAATTGGTTTTGTAGTTGAGTGAAAAACTTAACATTGGCGAATGTGTTTTTCGGTCTATCTTTGTTTATTATTTTTTGATGTTAATTTAATGATTTAATAACATTAAAAATTAGTTTATTACAAAGTAAATTTAATCAATTTCTTAAAATTAACAGAATAATGGCAAAAGAAGTGCTTACTAATGAAGTCGATCAAGAGGTGGAAGTTGCTCCAGTGATCCCTACTGAGGAAAACGAGCAGATTGATGCTCCGGCTTCAGAAACAGAATCAGTTGTGACTGATACTCCAGAATCAAAACCAAAACCAAAAAGAGCTCCAAGAAAAACAGTCGAAAAAGAGGCTGTTGTTATTGAAGAGCAAGAAAAAACAGAAGAAGTTGAAGAGATTGTTTCGTCTGAAATCGAAGAAGAAACAGTGGAAGAGGATAAAGAGGAATCTAAAAAGAAAAGTAAAAAGATGAAAGAAAAAGAGAAAAAACAGGTAGCTGAGAAAAAAGAAAAATTGAAAAAGAAAAAAGCTGCTGTAGCTAAGAGAAAAGAAAAAGCGAAAGATAAAAAGAAGGAAAAAGCTAAAAAAGCAAAACTTAAAGCAAAAGCTAAAAAGAAAGACAAAGCTAAAAAAGCAAAAGATAAAGCAAAAGCGAAAAAGATTGCTAAGAAAAAAGCGAAAAGAACTAAAGCTAAAAAGAATAAGAAAAAATAGTTTACAATTAAATAGGATAGCAAAACTATTTAGATCAAAAAGTGCCTCTAATTGGAGGCACTTTTTGTTTTTTTCTTTAACATCAGTGTGTCTATTTTTTGAAGAAATTCAGGATCAAACTGAGAATAGGCTCTTAATCTGTATTTTTCATCCCTAATTTTCATGACCAAACGTATTTTTTGCACCATTAGCCAGATGGGTTCATATCTTTTGTGTCCTAATAAATATTGAATTTTAAGAATCGACATTTTTCTGTGCGATAAAGTCATTAATTCTATGCAAATCATCCAATATCGAATGGGTAGATTTGAATTTTCCATTACAGTTCCAGATCGTAAACTAATACGATTACGGCATTTACGGCACTGAAATTTTAAATCATTTTGTCTAAAGGAATGTGCATCATGACCGCATTTATTACAAATGATGCCATTTTGCATGCGTTGGTTTTTAAGCTCTTCAATACAAGTAGCTTCGTCGTGATATTTTTCGAAATACGCGCGTAATTCCATTTAAGTGATTTGGGGATCCTTTACTTGTCGAAAGTATAAAATATTTTAAAGAAAAGAAAAGGCACTTGTATAAAAATAAAGAAGGAATATTCAATTTGAATATTCCTTCTTATTTGGGTAATAAAAATACGGGTACTACAGTTTTGTTGCGATTTCTTTTTTGTATTTATTTAAAATCGATTTTGTCATACCTAAATTAGCTTTAGTTGAATCTACAGCTAAATAAATAAAGTATTGTTGATTGTCAGAAACGTCAATAATGTGAATCTGTGAAGTCAGCGTAATCATAACATTGTCAACAACCTGGCCTTGTAAATTAAGAGCCTTAATAGCGTTCATTTTTGCTTTAACCACTTCAAGGTTATAAGCTGATGCTAATTCAGGATCAAAATCTGCAACAACAGACTGAGAGTAGTATGACATACCGCTTGCGATTTCAGCTACAGATACAGCGATAAAACCTGGGACGTTTTTTTTTAGGTCTTCACCAAATTGAGTTAAAAAATCAGACATAGTGTTAGAAATTTAATGTGTTGTAATTAGAATGAATTGTTTTGGACTTGACAAAATTAGTTATACAATATTATTTAATTATCCGTTTTTCGTACCTTTTTTAGATAAGCATTAAAAATTAACAAAGTCTAATTTGGATTGTATTTCTTGATTTTTTGAATTTGTTTTTAATTAAGAGTTCAGAATGAAATATTTAAAAGAAAAATGCTCCTGAAAAAGCATATTCAGCAATTTCAGAAGCATTTTTAACAAAGTGAAAAAATAATTTTTACTTGATTTCTGTGATAAATTCTTCTTGCGGTGTTCTTACTTTTTTCAAGTTTACCAACCAATCGCCAGCTTCGTCTCTATAACCAAGCGGAAGAATCAAAACACTTTTAAGTCCTTGTTCGCTTAATCCTAAAAGTTTATCTACTTCAGCAGGAATAAAACCTTCCATTGGCGTAGCATCTACTTTTTGTTCAGCAGCGGCAGCAACAGCTGTTCCAAGTGAAATATAAGCTTGTCTAGCTGCGTGGTTGGCATGCCATTCCTGACCAAGAGGTTCGTACATTCCCCAAAGTCTTTGTTTGTATTCGTCCATTGCGCTAGCAGGAATACCTCTTTCTGCAGTAGTTCTTTCAAAAACAGCAGAGATTCTTTCTAAACTGTATCCATCCCAAGCTGCCCAAATCAAAACGTGAGAAGCGTCAGTAACTTGGCTTTGGTCAAAACTTACCGCTCTAATTTTTTCTTTTAAATCTTGATTTGTAATAACAAAAATCTTGTAAGGCTGTAATCCAGATGAAGATGGAGCTAGTTTTGCTGCTTCCAAAATATAATCTACTTTTTCCTGCGGAACCACTTGTCCGTTCATTTTTTTTGTAGCGTAACGCCAATTTAATGCTTCTATTAAGGCCATTTTTTTTCTAGTGTTTAAAATAATAATTCAAATGTAAAAACTTTAAGTGTATTTTTGTCATCCAATTACCAAAAGTAACTGTAACATCGAGGTAACTAACAGACACAGTATGATAAAAGAGGCATTACACGATAAAAATACTTGCAATCAAAGATTATTGGCAGTTCAGGATGCTATGGACGTGCTAAACGGAAGATGGAAAATTGCCATAATCGCATCATTATGTTTCAACACTTTAAGATTCACTGATCTTTTACGCGAAGTAGAAGGAATTTCAGGTAAAATGCTGAGCAGAGAATTAAAGAATCTTGAAGAAAACCAATTGGTTACGAGAACTGTTTTAAATACGCAGCCTATTACCGTAGAATATGAACTTACGCCATACGGACATACTTTGAAAGAAGTAATCGATTCACTGGCGAAATGGGGAATAAACCACCGAAAAAAGATTACTGGAAGAGAGTAAATTGAAAAAAGGTTTTAATTTTAATATACACAGCTAGATTTTAAAATCTCATTTTATCTGCTGATCTGCTATCCCGATAGCTATCGGGAGCGTGAAAAAATTTTTCCCGCAGATTTTGCTGATTCGGCGGATATTTTAAAAGCTAAACTTAGCCTTTCAATTCTAAGGCCCTTTGAAAAAATCCCTGACGTGTTAGGTTTTCTTCGGCCTCTTCAATTGCTTTTAAAAGATTGTTTTGCGTGTTTGTAATTTCGTTTAAGGCTTTCGACATAATTTCCCAGACAGGTTGCATTTTTTCTACCAGTTCTTTTCCTTTTGTTGTCAGTACAATAAGTCTTTTTCGTTCGTCAAGTTTATCCTTTTTAGAACTGATGATTTTTTGCTTTTCTAATTCTTTTAGCAAACTAATGGTAGATGGGTGACTGTAACCAATTTCATTGGCAATTTCGACCACACCCAGCATTTCTTTTACATGCAGTGTATAAATTACAGGAAACCATTTTGGTTCAAAATCAATATTGTTATAAGCATAAATCTGTGCGCCGTCTTTGCGCAATTGTTCACTCAAACGCTGCAATCGGGTAGATATGGCAAGTATGCCTATTTCATCAATTATATTCATTTTGTTGGTTTTAAAGTCAATTGGCAGAATACATTATCAGGTTTCATTAATGGAAAATCAGACGGAAGCGCTTCTTTTGGAATAGTAATAAAATTATTTTTTTCGTAAAAACGTAATGCCGCCTGTAATATGGTTACAGTTCCTAAATATAGATTTTTAATTCCGTTTTCTTCACTGTAATTAATTAGTTGTTCCAATAACTGCTGTGCAATATTGAATTCTTTTCCTCTATATTCTTTCTTTACAAACATTTTTCTAATAGCTCCAGCTTCAGGATTAAATTTTACTAAAGCAATAGTTCCCACTAATTTATCATTGATAAATGCACCAAGAAAAATACCGCCTGGCTTAAAATAGAAATTCTCAATATCCAATAAATCGGGTTGATCTTCTAAAGTCACAGGAACATTAAATTCTTTTTGCTGAATGTTTAAGATTAAATCTACAATCTCTTTTTCGTACTCGTTTTGTATAGGTTGAATTTGCATTTTATTTCTAATAATTAAATATGAGTACAAAACTACGTAGTTAACTACATATACACAAACAAAAAACTGCTGAAGACAGCAGTTTTAAGTGTTTTTTATGATTTTTAGAATGATTGATTAAATTGAAAGGACGCACAACTATGTGTTTTGTTGAAAGTGAAACGCCTTTTAAAAGCTATGAAAATCTATGCTTCTATGTGTTTAAAAAAAGATTATTCTTTAACCAAAACAATAACAGCCTTATAACCCGTTCCAACATTCCATTCGCTTGACGAAATAACATTTCCTTTGTCATCATAAACCTTAAATTCGGCTGTGTTTGGAGAAGCAAAACCTTCGTTTAACGCTTCAATATCAATCTTGTTGATTCCTTTTTCGAGATTTATTTTCACGCTTTTAAAGTCACCAGTTAGAAAAACTTCAGGTTCAATTACTTTATCATTTAAATATACTTTTACTTTATCGCCATCAACAAAAGCAGCATCACGATACATAATAGTAGAAGTAACCGCAGTAGTGTTGAAGTTTCCTAAAAACTGGTTTCTTCTGTAAAAAATGCCTTCAACATTTGCTTCCTGTTTGTATCTATTGGTGTCTTTAAAAAGATCATCCGGATTCACCTGCAACGGTACTGGTTTTTCTACAGGTGCCGGCGGATTTTCTTTCGGAGCTGTTTCTTTAGGTGGCACAACTTCTTTTTTTTCAGCATCTTTTGGTGGAATGGCTTTGAATTTATTGTTTAATTCCTGAGCGTAAATCTGCGCTGAGAAACAAGTAATGGCAGTTATCAAAAATATTTTTTTCATGTTTTATATTATTAATCTAGGGATATTGATTTTTAAAAAGATTAGACTTATTCGATCTTTATATATAAACATTTTATAAAAGCAATTATTGCCTTCTTAAGTATTTTTTGTCTAAAAATTAACGTATTTGATTGGTTTTTGTAAATTGATTTTTTGTTTTTAAAATAATGATTTTCAATGTTTTATATTTATATTTGAATAGATAAAAAACAAATTGTTATGAAATTGAGTGTTACCTTTTTTCTTCTGGCAATTGGCATGTTTGCTCAGGAAAGCAGAATCAATACTAATCTTCGTAAAAAGATTGAAGATTATAATACTTCTTTTGCCGCTTCTTTCATTAACGGAAAAACAGAAGATTTGTTAAAAGCATATACAGACGAATCGATTTTGATGCCGGAACACAGCAGGCAGAGAATCGGCAAAAAAGAGATTGTTGATTTTTATAAGCAATGGAAAACTCAGGCCGTCATTACTTCCTATCAAAAAGAAATTGTTGACCTGCAAGATTTTGGAAATTATATTCTTGAAATTGGAACTTTTAATGAAGATCTCAATGTTAAAGAACAAAAGCCTTATAGCTATTCTGGAAAATATATGGTTTTGTGGAAGAAATCTTCCATGACAATTGCGTCGGAAATATGGGGATCCAACACTTATTTTGACGATAAACTGATTCCGGAAATTGATGATAGTGCCGTTTCTCCAACTCAGGAAGATACAGCTTCGGATAAGCTTACACTGGAAGTAAAAGAACGAAATAATAAAATTAAAGAAATGGTTCAAAAAAGGCTAGGAGAGGAGCATGCTAAAATGTTCCTGCCAAATGCGATGTATTTAACGTATTACACGCCAATCCTTTCAGGAGAAAAAGAGATAACGCCTTATTTTGCAGAACATGAAAAGCCTGGAACTTTAGTCATTGAAGAGATTTCAATTAAAACATCAGGAATTATTTTTGCACAAAAAGCAATTGTAGAATTCGGTTTTTACAGCGTAGAATGGAAAGATGGTGACAGCAAAGGCAATGTAAAAGGAAAAAGCATGAATGTCTGGCAAAAGAATGATAGTGGAGAATTAATGCTTTTTAGACAAATGGTAAATCATGATTAATTGATTATTTATAAATAAAAGCCCCGGCGGGGCAAAATATTTATAGAATTCCAATTAAGCTACACAAAAAAGCTCCAGAGGAGCGACATATTGTTATAAATTGTATAAAAAATGTCACTCCTCCGGAGCTTTATATTGTAAATGTTTGTTCTTTTCTATAAATATTACACTTCTCCGAAGCTTTCAAAAAAAAATAATTCGTTGCACTTCTTTGTCTGTTTTATTTTACTTTAAATTATTGTCAACAAAAGTCCTGCAATATTCTTTTATAAGATTTCTAACGTTTCTAAATTGTTCTTCTATTTCAGAATCTGTTCCCGTTGCCTTGGCAGGATCGGGAAAATTATAATGAAATTTTTGTGCCTTAGTTGGAAAAAATGGACATCTTTCTTTGGCATTGTCACAAACCGTAATAACATAATCAAAATCAATATTATAGTATTCGTCAATGTTATTTGAAGTGTGATTCGAAATGTCAATTCCATCTTCTTTCATAATAGAAATGGCTTTCGGATTTACGCCGTGTGTTTCTACTCCGGCGCTGTAAACTATTGCTTTGTTGCCTGCAAAATGTTTGATATAGCCTTCTGCAATCTGGCTTCTGCAACTATTTCCGGTACACAATATTAGTATTTTCTTTTCCATAATTTAAACGAACAGCCAAATGATATTGATGATGCAGAATTTTGGATCGAATCCAAAAATAAGCTGTAACACCATAACAGAGCTGGTGATAATAATTGGTTTTTTATATTGAATAATTTTGGCTTTCATTGCTTAACAGCATCCTGAATCTGGCGTGCAGCAAGAACTGTTATTTTCCAGTCCTCTGAGAACTATTTTTTGTTTTTCAGCTGGAATCCCACATGAATCCTGAGCTAAACAAGCTGTTGTTTTGTTTTTAAGAACAAAGTTTTTTCCGTTAAAATCCAAATCATATTTTCCGATTGTTTCATTCTGGTATTCCACTTCAATTTCAAGATCTTTAATGCCCAGTTTATCTTCAGAAAGCTCAATGATATGCAGTAACTTATTTGGTTTTAAACGATGTTCAAAATCGTCTGCATTCCAAAGCTGAAAGTTTACCACTTCTTCGTTTCTAATAACACCGCCGCAATCAATAAAGTTTTTAGTAATCATTCCGACTTCCGTTACATGGAAATGTTCCGGGACAAAAGTTCCATTTTCCAATTGAAATTCTACATTCTCTAATGTTGGTAAAATCTGTTTTATTTCTGCTAATTTCATGTTCTTTTATTTATTTGTTAATTGCAATATTACGATATATGTTTTCAAAAAAAATGCCTTAACAGCATTCTGATTTTGAAAGAGTTTGGGTGATGTTTAAAAAATAAGCATTTAAAATTTCTATAGCTTTTTCATCAATACAGTAACATATAGAATTCCCTGAAATATTTCCTTTAATGATTCCGGCATTTTTAAGTTCTTTTAAATGCTGGGAAACGGTTGGCTGTGCCAGTGGAAGTTCGTTTACGATATCACCGCAAATGCATTCATTTACTCTAAGCAAATATTCTAAAATGGCTATTCTTGCAGGATGTCCCAATGCTTTTGCAATAGTTGCAATCTGGTTTTGTGCATCAGTAAAATGTTCTGTTTTAGTTGCTCCCATTTTTTTTATAAATTTAATATTGCAATATTACGATATAAAGATTTGATGTCAAAAGAAATTGCGAGATTTTTTTATTTCAATTTTTTTTTAGCTTAAAAGTAATTAAGAATATTCTTGTCAATTAGAGCGAAGTATTTATATTTACGGTACATTTTTAAATACTTGACCACACAAGTTTTAAAAATAAACTAACTAATCAAACCAACCCCGAAAACAAATGTTTAAACTAAAAAATGCTCTTTTATTTTTACTGATTTCTACAGCTTCATTTGCACAGCAGATTACCATTAAATATGTCGGAAATAAAGAAACTGTTATAAATCTAACCTCGCATTCAAGAGAAAATATTTATGAACGTGCAGTTCTGAATACAAACAATCGGGAATTAAAGGTTGATAATAATTCGACTATATCTTGTAACGATATAAATAGAGCAACTTCTATTTATGCTCTGCCAAATGAAACCATAGAATTTGATCTCGACGATAAAGGTTTGGTTCATTATTATTGTAATGAAAATCCAATCCGTAAGTCTGAGTCGGAATTTTTAAATGAATCTTTTATCAAATACGGTTCAACTAAAAATCTTCCAAGTTACAATCAGTTAAAAATTATTATGGCATCTGCCAAACTCAACTCTTATTTTGATAAAGATTACCTCAAGCAAAAAGAATTATTAGAAACCTATTATAAAGAGAACAAACTTTCGAAAGAGTTTTACGAATATTTTACTGCTATGTATTGGAGTTTGACTTTATACAATGCTCTGGAAGCTCAACCTTTAAATCCAGCCACATTTACCACAATAGAAGAGAGTTTCGATCAGGCTGATGTTTTGCTTGATGTACAGGCTTACAGAGAACTTGTTGAAAATTATGTCAAAAAACGAATGAACTTTTTAGGTTTAAAAAAGACTCTTCCTAATGTACTGAACTTTATTTCTGCAAATTTTAAAAATCAGGCTATTATTGATTATCTATTGTACATCAATATGTATTATCCTGTAAACAATAGAGACCAGAAAGTTCCTTTTGACGCAAAAGCGCTGGAAATATTTAGAAATAACTGTAAAAACCAAGCTTTTGTTTCCAATATAGAAGCGGAGTTAAAACCAACTGCAACACCTCTGGTTTTAAAAGATATAGTGAAAAAACACGAAGGAAAACTGGTTTTGATCGATTTCTGGGCTTCGTGGTGTATGCCTTGCCGAGAAGAACTTCCAAGTGAAAAGAAGCTGATGGAAGCATATAAAGACGTGGCTTTTGTTTTTATTTCTATTGATAAAAGTGCAACGTCATGGAAAAAAGCAATGTTACAGCACAAAGATATTTTGAATACAGAAAATAGTGTGCTTATTTCAAAATCTGAAAAAGATGAATTGCTAAAGGAAATAAATGTGACTACAATTCCGCGTTATGTACTGCTTGGAAAAGATGGAAAAATTATTCATAAGGATGCACCAAGGCCTTCTACAACTCAGATTAGGATTTTGTTAGACAAATATTTATGATGTATAAAGTCCTGCTTATTCATTGCAATAAACTTTTTATTTTGTAAAAAAGTTCTTTCGAATTTGCAGACCCGTTATATGCGCCCTATATTTGCGCCTGATTTTGGTCTGTTTTTTCATCAGAAAAAATAGTTAAAAGGGAATCAGGTGCAAATCCTGAACAGACCCGCTACTGTAAGTTCTACACAAAGTCTTTAAACATTACTAATGTCATTGTTCGCCGCGGCGGATGAGAAGGCCGTTTAAAGATAGAATAAGTCAGGAGACCTGCCACGATCACATAGTTTAAAACTTTCGTGGTATGAAGTTGATGACAAAGATAATGACCAGCTGTTTTGCAGCGGGGTCAATTCTACGTTTATGTAATTACTACATCACAGAAAGTTGATTTAATTCAATTGTGATGTATAATTTGAAAAAAACTTTACTAACTGTTTTTATTTTAAGTCTTCCTTTTTGGCTTCATGCACAAACGGAGAAAGATAGCTCGCGTGTTTTAAAAGAAGTTATTTTAAAAGGAAAACCATATCAGGAAGTGATTCCTGTGCAAAGTCTCTCGGGGGTTCTGCTCGAAAAAATGGCGAGTCATAATGTGGCCGATGCGCTTCGTTATTTTGCTGGAACTCAAATTAAAGATTATGGTGGAGTCGGCGGACTAAAAACTGTTGATGTCCGCAATATGGGAACACATCATGTGGGTGTTTTTTATGACGGAATCCAGCTTGGAAATGCCCAGAACGGCGTTACAGATCTCGGAAAATATTCGCTTGACGATATGGAATCGCTTACCATGTATAATGGACAAAAAAGTGAAATTTTCCAATCGGCTAAGGATTTTGCTTCGGCTTCAGCCATTTATTTAAAAACAAAACGACCTGTTTTTGCTGGTGATAAAAAGACAAATTTATTGGTTCGTTACAAAACGATGTCCATCAATTATCATGATCCGAGTTTTAGATGGGAGCAGAAACTTAGCGACAAAGTGAGTATGAGCGTCAGTTCAGAATACATTAAATCTAACGGGCAGTATAAATTTAGATATAAAAGAAAAAATCTGGACGGAACTACCGCTTATGATACCACAGCCACGAGATGGAACAGCGATATTGAAGCATTCCGATTTGAATCTGGTTTGTACGGAAAAATAAACAAAGGTTCCTGGGATGCCAAAGTGTATTATTATGATTCTGAAAGAGGTGCGCCCGGAGCCATTGTAGAAAACAAATTCAGAGACGGTTTCCGACAGTTTGATAAGAATTTTTTCGGACAGGCTTTTTTAATAAAAGACGTTTCAGAAAAGTATAAATTTCAATTAAAAGGAAAATTTGCTTACGATTATACGCATTATATTGCCCGCGATACAACGAACGTTTTAGGCGAAACGGTAACTGAAGGTGTTCAGTCTGATGACAGCTATTACCAGCAGGAAACTTATTTTTCGGCAGTGAATATGTACAGCATTTTACCTACCTGGGATGTTTCGCTTTCAACCGATTTTCAATACAATAAATTAAACGCAACGAGAAGAGGAATCCAGACGCAGTTTTCTTTTCCAGAGCGTTATACGGCTTTGGTTTCTTTGGCAACTTCCTATCGATACGAAGGTTTTAAAGTTTTAGGAAATGTACTCGCAACAAGAGTGATCGAAGAAGTAAAATACAACGCCAAAGCGCCCAATAAAACCGAATTTACGCCTGCATTATTCCTCGGTTATACTCCTTTCAAAAAATACGATTTTAATTTAAGAGCATTCGCTAAACGTATTTTCAGAATGCCGACTTTCAACGATTTGTATTATACAATGGTCGGTTCAAGTACTTTACGGCCAGAATATATGAATCAGTATGATGTTGGTTTTACTTATAATTTTCCTGTAAAAGAAAGCTTTATGGATAAATTTTCCATTCAGGCAGATGGTTATTATACCTATACAAAAGACAAAATTGTAGCCGCGCCGACAGGGAATTTATTCCGCTGGATGATGACCAATATTGGGCAGGTAAAAGGAAAAGGGATTGAAACTGTAGTGAATTTAGGAACTCATATTCACAAAGTAAATCTGGATGCCAATTTGACTTATACCTATTCTAAAAGTCAGGATTTTACCAAAGTTTCCGGTTTGCAAATGTCTTCTTATGGCGATCAGATTCCGTACACTCCTTGGCATAGTGGTTCAGGAATTTTAAATGCGGGTTATGAAACGTGGAATTTCAATTACAGTTTTATATACGTTGGAAAACGCTACAACGGAAACGTCAACAATATCAAAGTAAACGAAGTACAGCCTTGGTACACTCATGATTTGGCGGTTCAAAAATCTTTCCTCTTCAATAAATACAAATTAAATGCAACGGTAGAAGTAAACAATGCCTTCAATCAGCAATACGAAGTGATTTACAATTATCCAATGCCGGGCAGAACATTCAAATTTATAATTGGTTTTGAGTTATGAAAAAGGGTTTTATAAAAATAATAATTAGCTTATTTACAGCTATAGTATTGGTTTCCTGCAGGGAAGATGAAACAATATTTCTGTCTTCAGATACCAATGTTGCTGTGCCGACCAACGACGGCAATATTGAAGGTTTTTATCTGCTGAATGAAGGGAATATGGGAATGAACCGTGCCAGCATTGACGTTTTCAATTACAGAACAGGAAATTATACCACTGATGTTTATTCAGAACGAAATCCGTCAGTTGTAAAAGAATTAGGCGATGTTGGAAACGATATTCAAATTTATGGGAATAAGGTTTATGCAGTCATCAATGTCTCGAACAAAGTAGAAGTTTTAGAAAAATGGACGGCAAAACGAATCAAGAAAATTGATATCCCAAACTGTCGTTATGTGACTTTTTACAAAGACAAAGCTTATGTAAGTTCCTATTCAGGCCCGGTTGCCATTAATCCGAATGCAGAAATTGGTTTTGTTGCCGAAATCGATACGACTTCTTTAGAAATAAAAAGAAAAGTGACCGTTGGCTATCAGCCGGAACAAATGGTAGTGCATAACGGAAAATTGTATGTAGCGAATTCAGGCGGTTACAGAGTTCCTAATTACGATCGAACGGTTTCGGTAATTGATTTAGAAACTTTCACAGAAATCAAAAAAATAGATGTTGGTATTAATTTGTACAGTATGGAGATTGACAGCCGTGGCGATATTTATGTGAGTTCACGAGGTGATTACTACAATACGCAACCCAATCTTTTTGTGATTGATACCAAAACAGACGAGAAGAAAATGCAACTCGATATTCCGGCTTTGGGAATGTGTCTGGTTGATGATCTGCTTTATTATTACAGTGTTTCGTGGAGTTATCTCACGAACAGCAATAAGATTACGTACGGAATTTTGGATACCAAAACGAAAAAGATAATCAGCGATAAAATCATAACGGATGGAACCGACAAAAAAATCATGATTCCGTATGGACTTCAGGTCAATCCCGAAACCAAAGAAATTTATATAACCGATGCCCAAAATTATGTCGTAACAGGCTACATCTACTGTTTTACGCCAGATGGCCGATTAAAATGGAAAACTACAGCGGGAAATATTCCTGCGCATATTGCTTTTATAACCAAAAAATAAAGATATGAATCAGAGATTTTTAAAGTATTGTCATGTATTAATGCTCGCTTTTTTTGTCATTTCACTTGCAAATTGTTCAGGCGGAGATAATGACAATCCGGATTCTGGAGGAGAATCGGTAACGAACGAATTTAAAACCACTCGTTTTTCAATTATTAGTTTGAGTGCTAAAACAAATGTGAGCACTGATGCCCTTTACAATTGGACAGTTGAAAGTGTTTCTTCAGAAAACTATTCTTTGGTAAACACTACTTCAAAAGAAGCTCTGTTTGCTTCAACTGCTGAAGGAACTTACACTTTCAAAGTAGAAATTACGGATAAAGGAACGACTCAGACCCAAAAAGTAGTAGTTATTGTCAGTTCAGAAGGCAAAGAATTAAAAACGTTTATTTCTAAAGTATTCGAATTTAAACCTGCGCCAGGGCAATTTGTAAATGATCTTCCTGTGGCCAATGACGGAGACACGGCTGATAGAGTTTTAACAAGAGCTAATTCGTATTTGGCAAAGAAAAACGGCGATCTTATTTCGCTTGGTGCTTTTGGCGGTTATGTGGTTTTTGGTTTTGACCACAGTATTGTAAACCTAAAGGGAAAACGTGATTTTAGGGTTTTAGGAAATGCTTTTTGGGCAGAAGCCAATCCGAATCAGAATGCGGAATTACGTGGGGGAAGCAGTGAAGCGGGAGTTATCCTGGTTTCTTATGATAAAAATAAAAATGGACTTCCGGATGACGAATGGTACGAAATTGAAGGTGCAGGCCACAAAATGGAAAAAACAATCCGCAACTACGAAATAACCTATTACAGACCAGATCCTAATAAAATTCCAGTTCCGGGCGGTGGAACAGGAACGGTAACTTTTACCGATTTGGAATACATCTACTGGAAAGACAATCAGGGAAAAGACGGTTATCTGGCGCAGAATAATGCTTACAATCATTCCTTAGAATATTGGCCGAAATGGCTTAAAGATCAGGCTTCTATTACTTTCAAAGGAACAAGATTGCCAGACAATGCTGTTGATGAAAGCGGCAACGGAAGCTATTATGTTCAATATGCTTTTTTATACGGTTATGCGGACAATGCGCCCAATAATGATGACGATTCGGCAATTGACATTGATTGGGCAATTGACAGCAGTGGCAAAAAAGTACAGCTTCCGGCCATAGATTTTGTAAAAGTGTATAACGGACTTAATCAGCAGGCGGGCTGGCTTGGAGAAACTTCAACTGAAATTATGGGAGCAACGGATCTGCATCTTTCAGGAGAAAATATTCCAACGAGATAATTTTAACTAGTATCAAATCAATTTATTATAATCAATTTATGAAAAAAAAAGTTACCCAATTTTTATTGCTGGCATTTGCATTCGCCTTCATTGGATGCAGCAGTGATGATAAAGATGAAAATGTAATTGCAATTACACTTCAAGAAAAATATGAAACGCCAACTTTTACGGTTTTAGATATTACAGCTTCGGATGCTGGAGCCACTGCTAAATACGAATGGATTATGACTAAAAATCCAGTAAATCAAGTAACAGATTCAATTGTTGGAGATACAAAAGATTTAAGGTTTACAGCCATTTATGCAGGTTCTTATGAATTTACATTGAACGTAACAGCAGATAATAAAAAAGGAAGTAAAAGTACAATTGTAACAGTTGTCAACGAAGCTTCAAATTTCAATCCGTACATCACTAGAATTTTTGATTTTGATCCCGCTCCGGGAATGCTTGCCAACGATATTTACAAAGAGGGCAATTCTAAAGAAGATGTAATGAAAACAGCTTTGGGAAGAATCAACGAAACCAATGTTGGGTATTTATTAGACTTAGGCGGTTTTGGAGGTTCTATCGTTGTTGGGTTTGATCATACAGTTGTGAATGTTCCTGGAACAAGTGATTTTAGAGTATATGGAGGAGATGTAACCAATCCGACAGTTGCAAAAGCCAATCCTCCAGCTCCAGGATTGATTTATGTAGCTTATGACAAAAATAAAAACGGAAAACCAGATGCAGACGAATGGTATGAAATTATCGGAAGTCAGCATGCTAAATCAACTACTCTTAAAAACTTCAAAGTTACTTATAACAAAAAAGCAGCTGGAGAACCTTTGGTTACTTCAAGTGCTCTTTGGACAGATTACGAACATGTTTATTGTGAAAACAGTAAAGGAGACAAGTATTATCTGGAAAGACCAAGAGGTAAAAAAGAATTTTATCCGTTATGGGCAACCCAAACTTCTGTGAGTTATGAAGGATTAAAACTCGATGTAGATTTTAAAACAGCACGCGCAGGCCAAACAACATTATGGTATTCAACACCTCCAGAATGGGGTTATGTAAATGCCGTAAATCCAGATATCGATATTGACTGGGCGGTAGATAAAAACGGAAACAAAGCCAATCTCCCAGGAATCGATTTTATAAAAGTAGTCAACTGTGTAAGCGAACCAATGGGACGCTGTCTGCAGCAATCTTCTATGGCAACTGTATTTGCAGGTGCTGCAGATCTTCATATAGTAAAAAAATACAATTTAAAACAAGCTAATAAATAAGACCATGAAAAAGTATTTAAAGTATAGTTTAGTGCTAATCACTCTTGTTAGCTTTTATGCTTGCAGTAACGACGATTCAAAACAGGAAGAAATTGTAGTGCCGGTTAAAGATCCTTCGATTACTATTAAGCTTGCATCAGATTTTACCGTTCAGCGCTATAATGTTGTAGAAATAGCACCGGAAGTAACATTAGAAAATGCAGAAGGAAAAACTCCAGCTTATCAATGGTCTGTAAAAGTTACAACTAAAGATGGTGCTGTTAAAGATTCAATCATCGGCGAAAGCAAAAACTTATTATTTATTACGCCAAAAGCAGCAGATTATGTTTTAGGTTATAAAGTAACAGTAGATAAAATTGTAAAAGAAGCGTCTGCTAAAGTTACGGTTTCTGAAACTGGTAATACGTATACCGCTAAAGCTTTAAAACTTATTGATTATTTGCCTGCACCAAATTACGCAATGGAAAGTTATGCAACAAAAGAAGAATCTTTGCAGGCAGTACAAACAAGTTTAAACGAAGAAAGTTCAGTTTATTTAGGAACATTTGGCGGATATATTGTAACCGCTTTTGACCATACAGTTGTGAATGCGTATGGCCAACGTGATTTTATTGTTCAAATGGAAATGGGAAGTGCTACTGTTAAATATTCTCCAGTAAGTATTGCCGTGGCTTATGATGCCAATAAAAATGGGAAACCTGATGAAAATGAATGGTATGAAATCGCAGGAAGTGAGTACTATAAATCAACAACAGTTAAAAACTACGAACTAACGTATAAGAAACCGAATGCAACCGCAACTCCAGTAACGGGAACATTAAGCTGGCAGTACGATACTGCTTATCTTCCTTGGACTGATAACAAAAATGCTTCAGGTAACATTACAAGAACCAATACTAGAAGAAGAAGTAATTACTATCCGGCATGGGTTGGGGATTCTTATACTTTAAAAGGAACAAAAGTTTTTATACCAACAAAAGATGTAAGCGATGGTGCGGGTACAAGTTACAATGTTGGCACTTTTGACTGGGGTTATGGCGGTATTAAAGATCCTTCAATTGATATTTCTTGGGCAGTGGATAAAGAGGGTAAAAAAGTGCATTTACCGGGAGTTGATTTTGTAAAAGTGTATGTACCAACATTTACTGCTTTAGGATCCAGCGATTTGTTGATGAGCATTTTTAAAGAAGTTTCGGATTTAAATTTTCAGAAGAAATAAAATGGAATATTAACCCTAAATTTTATAAATAATGAAAAAAGTAGTTTATTTTTTGACCTTAGGTCTAATGTTTGGATTTTCATCCTGTAGTAGTGATGAGGATGTTTTAAGCAGTGAAAGCACTAATTCAGTAGTAAATTCTACATCGAAAACAGCAAGAACAGCGGTTACAGATCCTGCAATTGGAACCACAACAACGCTTAACCTAACAAGCGCTTTATTAAGCAGCGGTATTACCACGACAGGAGGAAAGTACTGGGAAAATACCTATGTGGCTAACACCAATTTAAGTGTAGATATTTTTACATTTTCTCACACTGGTACATCGGCTGGTTACAATTACTGGGACGGATTTATTGTGTCTAACGTAAATGATATTACCAATTACGGTTCTGGTGCAGGCCCAGGCGGATCTGACGGATGGGTGCCTCATCAATGGGGGACTATGGCAGGAAGTGGTTTTGGAACTTCGACTACAATTACGCCTGGAACACCTGGAACATCTGGCGATCCATATATTGTGGCCTATTGGTCAAGTTATTTAGATCCTGTTTCTCCACAAGGAACAACTTTTAGCGAATCTAGTTTTTCTAACTGGATTAAAGTTGGAAACACTGGAATTTATGAAGTACTCGGATTAAAAATCAACATGCATCCTTGGCCGTATTATGGTTGTTTGAGTGGAGACGGGTTTGCACGAGCTTTTTCTTCAGGAGATCATTTTGAATTGCTGATTTATGGTGTTGATGAAAACGGAACTATTTCAAGTCCGATAACACAGTCTCTGGCAGATTATACAGGTTCATCTTTAGTTATGCCAACAGGATGGGTAAATGTGGCGGCAACTAAACTTCAAGCTTTAGGAGATGTTCAGTACTTGGTTTTCCAAATGGCTTCAACAGATGCAGACCCACTTTATGGAATGAATACAGCAGCTTATTTCTGTTTAGACAAACTTTCTGTTAAGAGAGTTGATTAAATAAAATAGAAGCTAATTTTTTAAAGAAACCCCTTTGCAAATTTTGTAAAGGGGTTTTTCTTATATTTACCAAAACAATCTTTTTTTGTTGTTTTTAAAAAGTATTAAACACATAGAAACATAGTTTTTTTGTTTTACGAAAGAAATAAGAAAGAAACTAGTTTCTAACACATAGTTCTATGTGTATTAATGCAAGTGAAACGCCTTTGTTGACAAAAAAATCAATATTTCTATGTGTTTAATGAATTGCACAAACAGTAAAACAATTGAATTATGAAAGCATTGGTAATTGGAGCCACTGGTTCTACAGGAAAAGAATTGGTTGATAAACTTTTAGAAGATCAAGATTATACTTCGGTTGCTGTTTTTGTGAGACGTCCTTTTGGAAAATCCCATCCAAAGCTTACCGAACATATTGTGGATTTTTCAGATGTAAATTCGTTTCAGGATTTAATTAAGGGAGATGTGCTTTTTTCCTGCATTGGAACAACCTTAAAAGATGCAGGTTCTAAAGAAAAACAATGGAAAATCGATTATGATATTCCAGCCGATTTTTCAGAAATTGCCATTAAAAATCAGGTTAAATCTCTTGTTTTAGTTTCTTCTTATGGCGCTTCATCCAAAAGCAAAGTTTTTTATTCTAAAATGAAAGGAGAACTGGAAGAATATATTAAAAAACTTAATTTTCCTCAATATATTATTTTCAGACCAGGGCCGTTAATTCGTGAAAACACAGATCGTTGGGGCGAAAAAATTTCTATTAGAATTATTAAAGTCTTCAACGCAATTGGACTTTTTAAAAATTTGAAACCCATTTCAACTGAGTTTTTAGCTGGGAAATTGGCAAAAGCTCCAAAAGTAATTTCATCAGGAACAACAACATTAGAACTTAAAAGTATTTTAGAACTTTAGAAAATAATAATCAAAACGCATTTTTATAAAATAAGAAGACTGGATTTATTCCTCAATAGCAAAAATCACAATTCATTTCATCTTCGGAATAAACCTTGACTTAAAGATTAACAATCCAAACTGTAATACTTAAGTCACATTTGGCATAAATATGCAATAAACTCACTGCGAAACAAATGTTTTAGCTTAAATTGATTTACCTTTGCCTGCTTTTCCTACTGTAATAAAAATGAATAACGATTACCCAATCCCAGATAACGAATTACAACGTTTAGCAGCTTTAAAACGTTACAATATACTTGATACACTTCCTGATAACGCTTTTGATGATGCCACAAAACTGGTTTCTTATATTTGCGGTGTTCCTATTGCACATATCTCTTTTATAGATGAAAACCGACAATGGTTTAAATCCGAAATAGGAATTGGTGTTTCTGAAGTTCCGAGAGAAATAACTTTTTGTAATTATACCATTTTAGATACTAAAATTGTAGAAATAAACGATACTCATTTAAGTGAAAGGTTCAAAAATGATCCTAATGTTACAGGAGGTTTTAATGTTAGATTCTACGCCGGTGTACCAATTACAACACCAGACGGTTATAATATTGGTACTTTATGCGCTGTCGATCATGTGGTAAAAGAATTGAATGAAAACCAGCGTAATGCCCTTTCTATTGTGGCCAAGCACGTTATGGCTCAATTAGAAATTGGTACAAAAAATATTCAATTAGATGCACAGAGAAAAATTGCTGAAAAAGCAGTTCTGGCAAGAGATAGTTTTTTGGCTAATATGAGCCACGAAATTAGAACGCCTTTAAACTCAATCATTGGTTTTACTGATCTTTTGGCACAGACTGAATTAGATGAAGTACAGCGCGATTACATTGAAAGTGTTCAGATTGCGGGAGAAAACCTGTTGCTGATTGTAAATGATATTTTGGATCTTTCCAAAATAGAATCAGGGAATTTAGCGATTGAATCGGAACCATTTAATTTAAAAAAGACATTAAAACACGTTTATAATCTGCTAAAGGTAAAAGCTCAGAAAGAAGTCGATTTCAACCTCTTTTTAGATGCCGAAATGCCTGATAATGTAGTGGGAGACCAAGGAAGACTGAATCAGATATTGGTTAATTTGATTGGGAATTCCTTGAAATTTACAAACGAGGGAGAAGTAACGGTTTCGGTAAAGAAACTGGAGGAAACAGAAGATAATTACACACTTAAATTTTCTGTAAAAGACACTGGAATCGGAATCCATGAAGATAAATTAACTACTATTTTCGAAAGATTTACGCAAGGCGAAGAAAGTACTACCCGTACTTACGGAGGCACTGGATTGGGACTTAATATTGTAAAAGAATTGATAGAGTTGCAGCATGGAGAAATTCATGTAAAAAGCACCCCAAACCGCGGATCTGAATTCTTTTTTATCATCTCATATAAAAAAGGAAATCCTGCTCAGCCTGCCGTTAAATCTATGTCAATAAATAATTTAGGGAGACTTAAAATATTGCTTTGCGAGGACAATGCCTTAAATCAGAAATTAGCAAAAAGCGTTATAAATAATTTCGGATTTGATTTGGATATTGCCCAAAATGGGGAAGAAGGTATTGAACTTTTATCTCAGAATAAATATGATTTGGTTTTGATGGATTTGCAGATGCCTGTGAAAGATGGTTATCAAACCACAGAATACATTCGAAACGAGATGAATTCAACCATTCCAATTATCGCTATGACAGCGCATTCTTTGGTGGGAGAACAGGAACGCTGCTATAAAGTTGGAATGAATGCTTATGTGCCAAAACCTTTTAAGCAGGCGGTTCTTTTGAAAGCGATAAAAACAGTAATGAATCCAAACATTGAGCTTACTCCAAAACGTATTATAGACTTATCTTTTTTAGATGAAATGGCTTGCGGTGATCTTGAATTTAAAAAAGAAATGATTAACCTTTTCATAGAAAAAATTCCAAGTCAGACAGAACAGTTAGAAGAAGCCTTCCGTAAAGAAGATCATGATGCTGTAAAAATGTTGTCGCATAATATGAAATCGAGTTTAGATATTTTTATGCTTGAAGATCTAAGTAATTGTGCCGCTATTATTGAAGAAGAAGCTGCAGCACGAGAATTTACTACTGAAACTTTAGATAAAATGAATGTACTGCATTGTGGAATCACTGAAGTCGTTAAAATTCTAAAGGAGCTATGATAAAAGAGAAATAAGCCCTAGCTTTACAAATAGGATGTTATAATAAAGTTTGCCCCCAAGTTTAAAATTTGAAAAAAAATGAGAATTATTTTAGCCGAAGATAATGATATCCTACGCAAATCGTTATCTTTTTTCTTAGAATCAAAAGGATTTACCGTTGACCAATTTTCGGATGGAAAAGATGCCTTAGACGCAATCGAAACCAATAATTACGATTTAATCCTTACGGATATCAACATGCCGGGTAAAAGCGGTATGGAAATTACCCAATATGTAAGACAAACTATAAATTCTGAAACTCCCATTATTATATTGACTTCTTCGGGAGTAGAACAAACAGAATTGGATTCTTTTGATATAGGCGCAAATGAATTTATTGCCAAACCTGTAAGTCCAGCCGTGCTTTTAGTGCGAATTAATAAACTGCTAAAAACACGTTTCTAATGAAGTATATTTATTATTCAATAATACTGCTTTTTATTTCTTCTATTGCCATTGGACAGGAAATCAATGTAGAGGAAACTTTATCAAATGTTAAGCGCGAGGTTGAAAAACAAAACTACGATAAAGCATTATCGCTGATTGAACCTTTGCGTGCTAAATTTCCACAGGACGAAGATATTCAGACATATACCGGACGCATCTACAGCTGGAAGAAAGATTATAAAACGGCAATAAAAATTTTGTCTCCAATGACAGACAGAGTCAATCCAAATCAGGAGGCTTTGCAGGCGATAATCAATGTTTATTTTTGGACAGAACAATATGAAAAATGTGTCGTTTACTGCGATAAATATTTGGTATTAGACCCAAAATCTCTTGAGGTTTTAAAAATAAAAGCAACTTGTCTGGAAAAACTAAACAGAGATCAGGAAGCTTTAGAATTAATTGAAAAATCGGCCTATATAGACAATAGCACCCAAGCCTTTAAAGGAATACGAACGCTTATTGGACATAAATCTAAAAACGCGCTTTCTGTTTCTTACTTAAATGTTTCGACCTCAGAACCGGGACAGTCTCCGTTTCATTATGGTTATGTAGAGTATTCGCATAAATTCAGTAAATCGGCTATTGTAGGTCGTGCCAATGTCGGAAATGTCAGTAACGATACCCAAGCCTTATTTGAAGCCGACTATTATCAGACATTTTCCAATAAAAGCTATTTGTATGCTAATGGAGGTATTTCTACAGGCGAAACGATATTTCCTGTGGCAAAAGCAGGTTTAGAATACTATTTTAAACCGCATAAAAAGTTTGATTATTCCCTTGGAGCACGATTTATGCATTTTGAAAGTGACGATATTACATTGCTTACAGGACAATTGGCTTATACAGCAGGAACTTATACTGTTGCTTACAGACCATATTACGATACTTCAAATGAATTGTTTTCTCATGTTTTAAGTTTGCAGAAAGTAAATGAAGAAAAAGAAAGTCTGCTAAGATTTGAACTTCAATATGGAAATGTTCCGTATTTGTATCTGTACAATAATTTTACAACGCCATTAAAAGCCTATAGAGCGGGAATTCAATACCAGCATCGTTTAGGAGAATCCTTTTTTGTACGCCCGATATTCCTTTACGAAAGAGAAGAATATATTCCAGGAGAATACAGAAACCGATTCAATGTTCAGTTAATTGTAACGAAACGTTTCTAGTATGGAAGAAATCTGGGAAATCTATAAAGGCGGTAAATGGGTAGTGTCCTTTCTCACTTTTTCGATCTACTTTTTCGTTGCAGCTTCTTTTGTCTTATACCTGTACATCGTAGCAAGCCGAAACAAAAAAATCAGAAGAGAAAGACTTCGGGTTGAATACAATGCGGAAATCGAAAAATTGTTAGCATCGGTCATTTTTGAAGATGTTGCATTTGCCCAAATCAAAGAAAATAAAAGCTTTCTAGTGCTGTTTGATACTTCTTTTTTTAGGGAAGTGCTGACAGAATCTCTTATTAATCTGCATAAAAACTATGAAGGTATTTATGCTGAAAAATTAGAACAGTTTTATAAAGAATCAGGTTTAATAAAGGATTCCTTTAGAAAGCTGAAAAGCCTTAAATGGGAAATAAAATGTAAAGGAATTACTGAACTTGCCGAGTTTAATATTAAAGAAGCGTTTGATAAAATTATTCTTTATTCTAAAGGAAGAAACAAAACTTTAAAAATTACGGCCATAAATGCCTGCATTAAACTTGGAGGCACAAGAGGTATAGTTCATTTGGTTGAACATTCAGATCCTATTGACGATTGGACGCAGTTGAATATTATTGGAGCTTTCAAAAAACACGACATTGGAGACACAAAAGGAATTGAGCTTTTATTGGAATCCCAAAATACAACAGTTATTACCTTGGGATTAAAGCTGATAAAAGAGTTAAAATTAACACAGAAAGTTCCTTTTGTGGCACAATTGGCATCCAAAGCGACAAACACAACAATAAAGTATGAAGCGCAAAGTATTTTGCAGACACTAACGGTTTAATTGATTTAGAAAATGACTTTTTTTACTACTGAATTAATGTGGTTTTTGGATGTATACATACTCCTGATACTTGGCTACGCCATATTAATTATGTCCTCTTATTTAGTTTTAGCCTATCTTTCTACTAAAGAATTAAGAGGTTATTTGAAGAAAAATAGCTTTGTAGATTATGATGTGCTGTTAACAAGTGAATTTGCTCCAAAACTTTCTTTGATTGCCCCTGCTTATAATGAAGGTTTAACCATCGAAGAAAATGTAAAATCATTATTGTCTCTGAATTATAATAATTATCAGGCAATCGTGGTGAATGATGGAAGCAAGGACAATTCAATGGAAATCCTGATTAATACGTACGATTTGGTTTTATCGGATCGTGAATTTCATCCGCAGATTGAAACCAAAAAGATAAAAGGAATTTATGTTTCCAGAAATGCAGCTTATAAAAAACTGATTGTCGTAGACAAAGAAAACGGAGGTAAAGCTGATGCCTTAAACGTGGGACTTAATATTGCCGAAAATCCTTTTGTAGTTTGTATTGATGTGGATTGTATTTTAGATAAAGATTCACTTTTAAAACTAGCAAAACCATTTTTAGAATCGCATGGAAAACGTATTATTGCTACAGGTGGTGTTGTGAGAATTGCGAATCAATGTATTATTAAAAACGGTCGTTTGGTCGAAGTGAACATTCCAGATCGAATGCTGCCTAGAATTCAGGTTTTAGAATATCTGAGAGCTTTTCTTTTGGGAAGAATGGCATGGGGAAGATTGGACGGTTTATTGTTAATTAGCGGCGCTTTTGGAGCATTTGATAAAGAAATAGCAATATTGGCCGGCGGTTACAGTACCAAAACGGTTGGAGAAGATATGGAGCTTATTGTAAGAATGCGTCGTTATATGTTGGAGAATAAGCTTCCGTATGCTGTAAGTTACATTCCAGATCCACTTTGCTGGACAGAAGCTCCTGAAGATTTTTCAATCTTTAAAAAGCAACGAAGCCGTTGGATGAGAGGAACAATAGAAACATTAAGTTTCCACAAAAAAATGTTCATGAACCCAAAATATAAGTTATTAGGAATGCTGAGTGTACCATATTGGACCTTGTTCGAATTTCTAGCACCGGGAATTGAATTTATCGGATTGGTGATAACCGCTTTGTTTATCATTTTTGGACTGCTTCATTGGCATTTCTTTATTTTACTTTTGTTGTTTGTTTATACTTTCGCCGTTTTCTTTTCGGTTATTGCTTTGTTCAGCGAAGAAAAAACCTATCATAAATACCCAAAACAAGCCGATTTCTTTAAGCTTTTAATGGCCGCTTTTATAGAACCATTTTATTTCCATCCGCTGACAGTTTATGCCGCTTTAGTCGGTTACAAAGAAAAAATAATGGGAACCAAAGGCTGGGGCGAAATGACCAGAAAAGGATTTGCGAAGAAGTAGGGGGAAGTTATGAGTTATAGGTTATGAGTTATAGGTTATGAGTTAGAAATTTGACATTGATATTGACATTGAATCGAAATTATAAAAAAAGCGTTCGCCATGGCGAACGCTTTTTTAGTTGATTGGTACTTTACTCGTATTTTAAATAACGTAAAACATCCACTTTAGTGGCTTGATAAGCTTTTGTAAGAACAATAGTCAGCGTAAGGAACAATAATAAAACGAAAGAAAGTAGAAATGGCATTAGAGGAATTTCTATTCTGAAAGCGAAGTTATTCAACCATTTTTGCAATAAAAGATAAGCAGGAACAATCGCTAATATAAATCCGACAAAACAGTAAAGAATATATTGCTTTGATAATTCTTTCAGTAGAATATTAGTTTCGGCACCCAGCGTTTTTCTAATAGCGATTTCTTTCATTCTTCTTTGAATAGAATATGATGCCAAAGCAAAAAGTCCAAAAAGAGCAATAAAGATTACAACGATATTCAACAGTGAGAATAAATCTTTTTGTTTTACATACGACTCGTAAGTTCTGGCGTATTGTTTGTCGACAAAATTGTACTGAAAGGGATTTTCGGTATCTACTTTTCTTTTCCAGAAACTTTCTATGTCTGCAATTGTATTCTGCATATTTTCAGGTTCGATCTTTATGTAAACCACATTCATTTCTGCAGCCATGTCCAAAGATTTAATATGATAGAAAGTTATTGGAACAATAGCAGATTCTGGGCTTAATAAATTAAAATCTTTGACAACTCCTATAATTTTCATGGGTTGATTCCCAATTTTAATTTCAGTATTAATCGGATTTTTAATATTCATCAGTTTTAATGCTTTCTCATTTATCAAAACAGAATTAGTAGTATCCGAAGCCAGTTTTTGATCAAAATCTCTTCCCTGTAGTATTTTAATTTTCATCAAATCCAGCATTCCATAATCAATTCCGATTGCTTTTTGTTTAAAGAGTTCTTCTTTATACCAAACAGGCCACAATGAATTGTTTTTTCCGTCGAATGCAATTAAACCCGTTGAAACTTTAGAAACTCCTTTTATCTTATATAATTCTTCTTTTATCGTATTATATCGATAATATATTTTTTGATTACTTTTTTCTTCGTTATAATAAGAAGATGGAAAATTTAATGAAACAGCCAATACTTGATCTCCTTTAAAACCTAAATCTTTATTGCTTAAATATTCAATTTGCCTGTAGACAATAGTTGAACCAATTATAAAAAATGCAGCAATTGCAAATTGCAAGACCAACATTCCGTTTCGGAACCAAACACCACTTTTACTTCTTTCATAATTGCCTTTTAATACATTTAAAGTTTTAAAATTTGAAACATAAAGTGCAGGAAATATTCCGGCAAATAAAATGGTTACGGCAAAAACTATTAACAATTGAAGGTAAAACTGACCTTGTACCATTTTTAAATCTTTCTCTAAAAAGGAATTATAAAAGGGAAGCGTTATTTCAACAATCATTAACGCTAATAAAATTGAAAAGGTTGTTATAAGAATGGTTTCAAAAATAAATTGGTAAACAATATGTTTTTTTGAAGCTCCCAAAACTTTACGAACTCCAACTTCTTTAGCTCTTTTAATCGAATTTGCAGTTGCCAGATTGATATAATTGACAATAGACAGAATTAGAATCAAGACAGATAAACAAGCCATAATTACCAAAAACTGATAATTTCCTCTGCCTTCAGTATAACCATCGGTTGCAGAATGAAGTCTTGCAGTTGAAAGCGGTTCCATGAAAACTTTAAAACTTCCCATTTTCCTGATCATTTCTGCAGGTGTAAAACCCGCTTGTTTGGCAGTTCTTACAATAACTTCGTCATAAAATACTTTTTCAAGCATTTTTCGGGTTAATTCTACTTTTGATGGATCTTTTAGTTTTACTAAAATTTTTAAAACAAAAAGTCCAGGATTTTGCGCAGGATCTGTTAGATCTTTCATACGGTTTACCACAATATTTGGCGCAATCGATGAATTTCCCGGAACGCGATATACTGCTTCAATTGTAAACGTAGAATTAAAACATTTAATTTGCTTGCCTATAGGGTTTTTGTCACCAAAAAAACGTTCTGAAAGTTTTTCTGAAATAGCAATACTATTTCCATCTTTTATAGCCGATTTGGCATTTCCATAAATAAATTTAAAAGGAAAAAGCGAAAAGAAATCCCGCTCAACATTTATGATTTTATCTACAGATTCCTTTTGTCCATTATAAACCACTTTGTCTTTTTGATACCATTCATCTGCAAAAACGACAGTTTCAATATTAGGATCATTTTCTAAATGGGGTTTGAGACGTACAGGATTATTTGTTGTTACAGGCATGTCACTTAATTGGGCTAATACCTGATAAACATGATCCTTTTCCGGATTCCAGTCGTTATAATTATGTTCGTCGTTCCAATAAAGCAGCGCGAAAATTAATCCCGAAATACCAATTGATAATCCGAGAATATTGAGAGCAGTAAAAAGTTTACTGCTCTTTATTTGATAGATGAAAATGTTTGTCCAGTTTCTAAGCATCTTATTCGTATTTTAAATAACGTAAAACATCCACTTTTGTCACTTGGTAAGCTTTTCCTAAAACGATGGTCAAGGTGAGAAATAGCAAAGACACAAAGGCTAGAATAAAAGGCGGGATTGGAATATCTATTCTAAAGGCAAAATTCTCCAGCCATTTTTGCAGTAAAATATAAGCTGGAATAATTCCAATAAAAAATCCGATTATACAGAAAACGACATATTGTTTCGATAATTCTTTTAATAGAATATTCGTTTCGGCTCCAAGTGTTTTCCTTATAGCAATTTCACGAAGTCTTCTTTCCATGGAAAAAGAGGCTAGAGAAAATAATCCGAATACAGCAATCAAGATTACAATAATGTTGAGCAAAGCAAATAAATCTCTTTGGTTTTCATATTTCTTATATGTTTTTGCATAGTTTTTATCTACAAAATTATACTCGAAAGGATATTCAGTATCTACTTTTTGTACCCAGAATTTATTAATGGCCGTAATAGTTTCCTGCACATTATCTGTCGAAATTTTTACAAAAACATGTCGAATGTCATCTCTAACACCATCAATTTTTGTGACATAGAAAAAGATCATTGGAGCAATTCTGCTTTCCATGCCGAAGTAATTAAAATCATTTACGACTCCCACAACTTTTACTTTTTGATCTCTCCAGTAAAGTATTTTGTTTAATGGGTCTTTTTCTGGAAGTAATTTGGCCGCTTCCTGATTTAGCATAACAGATGAAATGGTATCGGAAGAAAAGGCAGGGTTTAATTTTCGGCCTTTCAAAATTTTAACATCGAGCATATCCAGCATTTCAAAATCCATCCCCATTTCCTGTATCAAAAAGGGTTTGTCATTTTTGTAACTGGCACTTGACCAAGAATTTTCCATCGATCCCATTGCAAATAATGCGGTAGAAACGGCTTCTACACCTTTTATTTTACTGGCTTCCTGTTTGATTATTTTATACCGTTCAAATTGATTTTTATCTTTTTTGGCTTTAAAAGTAATATCCAAAACCTGCGCTCCCTTAAAGCCTAAATCTTTCTCTGCCATGAAATTAACTTGTTTGTAAACAATGATGGAGCCAATGATAAAAAAAGCGGCTACAGAAAACTGTAAGACCAACATTCCGTTTCGAAGCCAAATACCTTTTTTACTTCTGCTAAAGTTTCCTTTTAAAACTTTTAAAGTTTCAAAATTGGAAACATATACAGCAGGAAGAATACCCGATACAATAATTACCAGTATTGTAATTAAAATGAGCTGGATGTAAAACTGAGAGCCAATTAAAACTAAATCTTTATCTAAGAATGCATTATAAGAAGGAAGAGAAATTTCGACAATAACCAAAGCTAGTAGAACAGAAAAAATCGTAGTTAAAGCAGTTTCAAAAATAAATTGTACTACAATTTGTCCTTTGCCAGCTCCAGCAATTTTCCTAACGCCAATTTCTTTGGCTCTTTTTATAGCATTTGCTGTCGCCAGATTGATGTAATTTACAATAGAAAGCGATAAAATCAGGATGGATAAGCCCATAAGAATTATGAGGTACTGCAATTTTCCGCCTTCTTCTGGAAAAGGAAAATTTCCTTTGTATAATCGTGCTTCAGGTAAAGGAAGTAAGCTTGATTTTACTGGTTCTCCATATTTTTTAATGAATTCAGCAACAGTCAAACCTTCCATTTTTGCATACACTTTGGTACAGTTTTCAAAAAAAAGCCGATCTAAGGTTTTTACTATTCCAGCGGATGCTTTTGGATTTTTAAATTTAAGAATAAGTCCATAATGATAAGTCCATTGGTCTTTTGTTTTTTTTAAATCATCTTCAATTATTGTTGTAATTGCATTTGGCATGACGGATGATTTTTCAGAAATTTTAAATACACCGCGAACTGTAAAAATCTGATCTTCATATTTTACTAGCTTTTCTAACGGATTTTCGTTTCCAAATAAACGTATTGCAGTTTCTTCAGATAATGCAATGCTGTTTCGGTCTTTGAGTGCAGTTTTTGCATCTCCGTAAACAAAATGAAATGGAAAAAAGGAGAAAAAATTACTTTGTGCTGTAAATATTTTGCTGATCATTTCTTTTTTTCCATTATAAGAAATAACATCTTTAGCATAATCGGCATAGAAATAACAATAACTATCTAATTCTGAGGAAACAGATTTTAGTAAAGGGCCTGTAGTTGCAGGGTTTGATGTCCAAATATTATTTTGTCCAATGTCATTTAGAACAGAATAAATTTGGTCTCTTTCAGGATTCCATTGATCATAAGAATGTTCGTCATTCCAAAAGAGAATGGCGAAAATCAAGGTCGCCATCCCAATACTCAAACCTAAAACATTCAAAGCCGTAAAGAGTTTGTTGTTTTTGATGTGGTATATAAATATGTTGATATAGTTTTTTAGCATAATTTTAGTTTTTAGCAGTTATCAAAACGTCAACATTCCTGTGATTTACTTTTTCAGACAAAATCATTCCGTCTTTCATTAAAATGGTTTTCTGCGAAAAAGAAGCATCGTAATCAGAATGCGTTACCATCAGGATTGTCGAACCGCTGGCATGAAGATCGGTTAGTAGTTCCATTACCTCATTTCCGTTTTTGCTGTCCAGATTTCCTGTTGGCTCATCGGCTAGAATAATTTTCGGATTATTGATTAAAGCTCTAGCTACAGCCACACGTTGCTGTTGCCCGCCTGAAAGTTGTTGCGGAAAATGTTTCAAACGATGTGAAATGCCTAAAATAGACGCAATATCTTCTACTTTTTTCTTTCTTTCAAAAGAATGAATTTTGTTGTAAAGCAATGGAAGCTCAATATTATCGAAAACCGATAACTCATCAATTAAGTTGAAGTTTTGAAAAATGAATCCGATGTTTTGTTTTCTGGCTTTTGATTTTAAATTTTCTTTTAAACCGACCATTTCTTGATCAAGCAGTTTGTAACTCCCGTCTGTAGCGCTGTCTAGAAGTCCGATAATGTTTAACAAAGTTGATTTACCGCTTCCCGAAGGCCCCATAATCGAAACAAAATCACCTTCATTAATGGTTAATGAAATGTCATTTAAAGCTCTTGTTTCTAATTCCTCAGTTCTAAATACTTTTGAAAGTTTTTTAATTGTAATCATAATTTGACTGTTTGTTTTTTGATTGATTTTCTTTTAAAATTTTATGCCTTCGGAAATGAAAGAAACAAGTCTGAAAATTAAGATAATTTCGATGTAATTTGTACTTAATTATTTTGTTATTTTTACTTCTGAAAGCCGTTAATTATTAATGATTTACCAGTTCTAATGTGATTTTCGTGCCAATAATTTAAACCTTGTAAACAGCTTGTTTTTAATGGTTTATTTATGCAGTAAATATCGAACTGTCCATTAATGGACACCTTTCGTCCAAAACCGAACAACAATGAAAAAAACAAACGCATCCATTTTAATCATAGACGATCAGGAAGACATCCTTTTTGCATCAAAAGTGTATCTGAAAAAGTATTTTGAGAACATTTATACGCTCAATAATCCGAAAAATATTGTCGAATTATTGGCAAAAAATACCATTGATGTCGTTTTATTGGACATGAATTACAGAATTGGTTTTGAAGATGGGAGAGAAGGTTTGTATTTGCTGAAAGAAATAAAAACGCTTTCGCCGAAAACCGTTGTGATATTAATGACCGCTTTCGGAAAAGTAGAAACCGCCGTTGAAGGTTTAAAATCAGGTGCTTTTGATTATATTTTAAAACCTTGGGAAAACAAAAAGCTTTTAGAATCGGTAAAACAAGCCGTTGACAAAGCCCGAAAAGAACAGAAAAAAGTAAAAGAAGTTGAAATCAAAAATGACTTTTTTATTGGAAGTTCAGAAACCATTAAAAAAGCTTATTCTCTTGCTGATAAAGTAGCCAAAACCGACGCCAATGTTTTAATTCTGGGGGAAAACGGAACAGGAAAATTCGTTTTAGCGCATCATATTTATTCGCAGTCGGAAAGAAAAGAAAAACCTTTTATTGCAGTTGATTTGGGTTCGCTAAATTCAAATATCTTCGAAAGTGAATTATTTGGTTACGCAAAAGGCGCTTTTACAGATGCCAAAACCGATACGCCGGGACGTTTTGAAATGGCGCAGAATGGAACTATTTTTTTGGATGAAATTGGAAATGTACCGCTTCAATTGCAATCGAAACTTCTTCAGGTCATTCAGACCAAAACGGTAACACGTTTGGGAGAAACCAAAGCAAGACCTCTAAATGTCCGAATTATTACAGCAACAAATCTGAATCTGAAAGAAGAAGTAGTTCATAAAAACTTCCGTGAAGACTTGTACTATCGCATTAATACGATGGAAATTGTGTTGCCACCTTTACGAGAAAGAGATGAAGATAAGATTCCGCTGGCAGAATATCTTCTTGAAAAGATGATTGAGAAGTATGGAAGAGATGAAATTGTTTTTGATCCAAAAGTATTAGAACAAATTGAAAAACACGCTTGGAACGGAAACATTCGTGAAATGGAAAATAAAATAGAGCGCGCTGTGATTCTTTGTGAAAATAACAAAATCACAGTTTCTGATCTGGATTTAGAAATTATAACTCCTTACGAAGAAAGTTCCGATGATATTCAACTTTCTGCTGTAGAAAAGTCAACCGTCGAAAAAGCACTTTTTAAAAACAATAATAATATTAGTAAAACGGCAGAAGAACTGGGACTTTCAAGAGGTGCTTTATACAGACGTTTAGAAAAATATAATATCAATATTAGCTGATATGTTTAAGACATTACAAACTTATAAACTACTTTTTCTGCGATTAATGCTAATTGTTGCAGGAATTGAACTTTCTATTTATTTTTTCAAAATAGGATTATTGTTTACAGGCATATTCGGACTCTGCATGGTATTTTTGATTGTGCGTGAAATGTATTTTTACGTCCGAAATTTTGTTCTGATTTATGACAAAACGATTGCTTCCATTTTACAGAATGATTTTTCGTCGGATTTTTCCAAACACAAATTCAATAGAACTTATAACGATTTATTTCAGTTATATGAAACCTTGAAAAATAAGGAAAATGAACAGATTTCTAAAGACATTATTTATCGTTCGATCTTAAATAATATAGAAACTGGAGTTGTGATTTTGCAGAAACAAGAAAACGATTGGAGCATTTTTTTGATGAATGATTATTTTTCGAATCATTTTAATGTACCTAAAGTTTCGAAATGGAAATACCTAAAAAATCAATTACCTGCTTTATGCGAAATTATAGAAGAGGATGATTTTCATGAAGTTAAAACTTCAATCGACATCAGTATTAACGAACAAAGCAAACAGACATTTGTTTTACAGGCTTCGCGCACCGAAATTTTTGAACAGGATTATTTTATTGTTTTACTGGATTCGATTCAGAATGTGGTGGAGAAAAAAGAGAAAGATGCGTGGATTAATCTGATGAAAGTAATCTCGCACGAGCTTTTGAATTCGATAACGCCAATTCGTTCGATCTGCCAGAATTTACAAGATTTAGTAGAACAAGATTCGCTTTCTGAGGAAGATTTGGAAGATATGAAAAACAGTGTAGAAACTATGCTGAGACGAAGTGACCATTTACAGAAGTTTGTTGAAGGTTATCGTAAACTCGCAATGCTTCCTTCTCCCAAAAAGGAAAAAATAGAATTAATTAATTTGATAGAAAATGTACTTCAGATTATGAATCCGTTATTGAGAAAGGATAATATTGAAGTGATCAATTCGATTGAATATAATTATCATATTAATGTTGATCAACAGCAGTTTGAGCAAGTGTTAATTAATTTATTGACAAACTCTATTAATGCATTATTAAACCAAAATAGTCAGAAGCAGATTTTTATTTCGGCTGAAGCCAAAGAAAATCGGGTTTTCATAAAGATTACCGATAACGGAAAAGGTATTGAAAAAGAAATAGAAGACAAGATCTTTCTCCCATTTTTTACCACTCGAAATGAAGGCGCAGGAATTGGTTTAACGCTTTCTAAGAATATTGTAGAAGCGCACGGCGGTTATATTCTCAACAAAAATGAAAAAGGAAAAACAACTTTTGAAATTTGTCTGGTAGAAGATTTAAATTGAGAAAATATTTAAACACATAGAAACATAGATTTTTATTTTAAATCTGCCTAAGATTTTAAAAAATGACTAGTCATTAACACATAGCTATTTGTATTAATCCAAGTGAAACGCCTTTTAATAGTAAACTGAATTCGATTATTAATTAGTTCCTGCAAGGTTTTTAAAACCTTGTAGGTATCCATACATAAAGAGAATAATACCGACAAGGTCAAAAAAGACCTTGCAGGAAACCCCTCTGTGATAAATAACTGGAAATAATAAAACTAAAAAATATAGTAATCGAAATCAGTTTGAAATAATCAAAAAGGTAAGTCCCAGAGGGACGTAATATGTATAGAACTCCAAATAGGGCAACGAAAAAAGAGCTCCATCGGAGCGAAATGTTTTTTAGGCAATGCTACTATATTTCGCTCCGATGGAGCTTTGCTATTAATCATATATAGAATTTCTACACATATTTTGCTTCTCCGAAGCAATTTTTATTTTTAATCTAAATCAGTTTTCAAAACAGCGCCTGTACTGGCGTTAGTTACAAGAGCACGATATTGACTTAACCATTTTGAATTTAAAGGCTTTTTCAAAGGTTTGAAATTTTCTCTTCTGGTTTTTATTTCTTCATCTCTCAAATTAACAGACAAGATATACTGATCCACATCGATATGAATTTCGTCTCCATCTTTTACCAAAGCAATCATGCCGCCTTCAGCTGCTTCAGGAGAAACATGTCCAATTGAAGCGCCTCTGGTTGCGCCACTGAATCTTCCGTCAGTAATTAGGGCTACGGAACTTCCTAATCCCATTCCCATAATTAAACTAGTAGGAGAGAGCATTTCCTGCATTCCAGGGCCGCCTTTTGGGCCTTCATAACGAATAACTACTACGTTTCCAGCTTTTACTTTTCCCATCATAATTCCGGCAATGGCATCGGCTTGACCGTCAAAACAAACCGCTTTTCCTGTAAAAACTCTTGCGCCTGTAAGTCCAGCAGTTTTAATTACAGCACCTTGTTCAGCCAGATTACCATATAAAATGGCTAATCCGCCCACATTACTGTACGGATTGTCTATGGTATGAATAATTGTAGTGTCTTTAATTTCGGCATTTTCAATTTTCTCCAATAAAGTTTCCCCGCTGATCGTCAGATTATCAAACAAAACGCCAGAACCTCTTTTGTTTATTTCCTTCATTACAGCATTTACACCGCCGGCTCTATTAATATCTTCCATGTGAACCGTGCTCAAACTCGGAGAAATTTTAGCAATATGAGAAATGTTTCCGGAAATAGTATTGATGTCTTTCAGTTTAAAATCGACATTAGCTTCATTTGCAATCGCAAGCATGTGTAAAACGGTATTACTGCTTCCGCCCATTGCCATATCAACGGCAAAAGCGTTTCTTACGGCATTTTCGTTTAAGATATTTTTCAGTTTGAATTTTTCAATTTCCTGCTGATCTTTGGCGATAGCACAAATTCTTCTTGCAGCTTCACGGTACAATTGTTCGCGTTCTGGAGTTTGTGCCAAAATAGTTCCATTACCGGGCAATGCAATTCCCATCGCTTCCATCAAAGTATTCATGGAGTTTGCCGTAAACATTCCAGAACAGCTTCCACCGCTTGGGCAGGCATTACATTCAATATCGTACAATTCTTCGTCTGATATTTTTCCTGCTTCGTGTTTTCCAACGGCTTCAAAAGCAGAAGCCAAATCGATCGCAGTTCCGTTTTTGGTATACCCTTTTGACATGGGCCCTCCGCTCACAAAAATAGTAGGCACATCTACACGAAGTGCGCCCATAATCATTCCAGGAACGATTTTATCACAATTTGGAATCGCGATCATGGCATCTAGTTTGTGTGCGTTCATTACGCTTTCAATCGAATTGGCGATAATTTCACGGCTTGGTAAGGAGTATAACATCCCGTCATGTCCCATGGCAATTCCGTCATCAATTCCGATAGTGTTGAATTCGAAAGGAACACAGCCATTGGCGCGAATTTCTTCTTTAATGATTTCCGATACTTTATTTAAGAAAAAATGCCCCGGAATAATCTCGATAAAAGAGTTTGCGACTCCAATAAAAGGTTTGCTGAAATCTTCGTTTTTTAAACCCGTAGCACGCAATAGGGATCTGTGAGGCGTTCGCTGAACGCCTTTTTTTACTTCATCACTTCTCATGATAAAAAATGTTTTTTAAGGTTGTTTTTTTGTTTTTTTTTGATAGTTAACAGACTCTAAATTAGATCTGTGATTTTATTCGACTCAATGTTTCGGGAGAAATATTAAGATAAGCGGCAAGATTGACGTTGGATAATCTTTGCACAAGTTCTGGATTGTTTTTAAGGAGATTGCGATAACGTTCGGCAGCGTTTTGAGTCAGTAAACTAGTTAGTTTAGAAGTAATTACTGTTAAACCGTATTCAAGTATATAAATGTACATTTTATCCCATTGCGGAATGGTATTTCTAAGTCTGAAAAAATCGTTATAAGAAATAGCTAAAAGATCAGATGTTTCAACGGTTTCAATATATTCTGCGCTGGGTTCTCGGGAAATAAAACTGACAATAGAAGTTAGAAATGTACCTTCAAAAGCCATAAATCGCGTTGCAATGGTATGATCTTCGGTACTGTAATACAAACGCAGACATCCTTTTTTGATAAAAAATATTTTATCGGCTACGGCACCACTTTTCAGTAGTTGTTCATTTCTTTTTACTTGTATTAATTTAAAGCAGGAAAGAATGGTGTCTAGTTCGTTATTTTTTAATTCTAATTTGCTTTTAATTAAAGTCTCAAGTTCACTTATCATTGGTCAGTTTTTAATCAATTTCAAAATTAAAGCTAATCTCGCAGAAAAACATTGACGAATGTCAAAATCGTAAAAATTACGTCTACTTTAACTTAAAATGTAAAGGACTATTTTTTATTTTAGTACTACCATTTTTTGTTTAAATTTGTGATAAGAGCTTAAGCAAATAAAGCTCATAAACCACACACAATTTTATAAATGAGTACACATATAAATTCTGCGATAGCTTCGGATTTCCTTCAAAATCTAAAAACGCAAACAGCTGATTCTCATCAAAAACTGGAAGACCTTTCGGTGTCGAAATCGATCATGTCGCCAAATATGGAACTCGAAGATTATATTCATTATTTGAGTTTAATGCACGATGTTCATAACGATACAGAAACTATCATTTTTCCTTTTTTCTCCAATCTTATCGAAGATTTAGAACAAAGAAGAAAGAAACATCTTATAGAATACGACCTTTTATTTTTAAATTCTAAAAAAACAGATTCGGCTACAGTTTTTCATAAAGATGAAATGTCAGTTCCTTTTGCACTTGGCGTTTTATATGTTGTGGAAGGTTCAACATTGGGCGGGCGATTTATCTTGAAAAATGTTTCAAAACGTCCTGAACTTTCAGGAGAAAAAGGTGTGTCTTATTTTAGTGGTTATGGAGAAAGAACAGGAAGTTTTTGGAAAGCTTTTCTGAATTTCCTATCAGAATACGAACAAAAGCACGAATGTGGAGAGGAGATTATAGAAGGAGCAGTGTTTGCTTTTGACAGTATTTACAAACATTTTGAGGGCAGGTAGAGAGAATGAAGTTTAAAGATATAGTTAATCGCGATATCGTCACGTTAACCAATTGTGAGCACGAACCCATACACATTCCTGGTCAAATACAGCCACATGGTTTTTTAATTGGTGTTACTCTCGATTGGAAAATAGACTATTGTACAGAAAATATAACTGTATTTTTAGATATTACTCATCATCAGGTTTTAGGAAAAGACTTTGCCTCTGTTTTTGGTGCAGCTGTAGAAAAACAGATTTTGGATTATATTAATGAAGATAAAATTCAAAACGTCTTTCCGCTTCAGATTGAATTATTTGGTAAACTATTTCAAATCTCGATACATAAAAGCTTCGATATTTATGTTTTAGAAGCCGAACCACAGTTTTCTGTAAAAGAAAAACTCGCAGATGTTTACACACAAACAATTCAGTTTGTGACTCAAATGAACAATACCAAATCGCTTAAAGATTTGTGTGCACTTGTAGCAGAGGGAACACGAGAAATTACAGGTTATGACCGTGTAATGATTTATCGCTTTGATGAACAATACAATGGCGAAGTTTTTGCTGAAAGCTGCAGAGAAGATTTAGAACCATTTTTAGGATTGCATTATCCGCATACTGATATTCCAGCTCAAGCGAGAGAATTATACATTAGAAACCAATTGAGACTTATTGTTGATATTGGTTATAAGCCTGTTCCTATTTTTACTGTTGATGATGACAAAGAAAATAAGAATTTAGATTTGAGCCTTTCAATTCTTAGAAGCACATCGCCAATTCATGTCGAATATTTGAAGAATATGGGAGTTGGTGCAACACTTACTATTTCGCTAATTCATCATGACAGATTATGGGGATTGATTGCCTGTCATCATTATTCAGAAAAAAATATTTCGCCTGAAATTAGATTGGCTGCCAAGCTTCAAGGACAATTTATTACTTCTCAAATTGATATCAGGCAATCCAATGATGAGAATATCAGTGCACAGAAAACAAACGCAGCGTTAGAACAATTGACGGGACTGGATCTGCCGATTTCGCAAGATTCATTAGAAACGATTATTGCTACACCGCAATTACTGGAAATTTGTAATGCGGCTGGCGTTTCGATTGTTTCAAGAGGAAAAATCTATAAAAACGGATTAGCACCTTGCGATGAGAAGATTTTTAAATTGATTGAAGAAATTTATGCCAAAAGCGAAAATGAAATTTTTACAACCCATAAAATTTGCGATGAGTTTCCTGAAATAGCACAAGACTCTAATTTTGCGGGGATTATTTATCATTCACTTGGAAATGGAGATCACATAATATGGTTTAGACCAGAAACTGTTACTGAAATTAATTGGGGTGGTGATCCCGAAAAAAGCATCATAAAAGACAGTAAAGGACTTCATCCGAGAAACTCTTTTAATATCTGGAAACAGATCGTTAAAAACCGAAGCAGTATTTGGAAACAGTATGAAATAAACGCTGCGGTTCAATACGCCCATGCTTTACACAATCAGCTTATTTTGATTATGCTGAGTGAGGAAGAAGAAAAGTACCGCTATCAAAGTGAAGTGCTGAAAGAAACAAATTCGGAGCTTGAGAATATCAACTGGATCAGTACGCACGATTTACAGGAACCTTTGCGTAAAATTCAGCTGATTACGTCTAAAATGCTGTCGGAACTGGATGTAATTTCAACCGATTCAATTTCCGATTCATTGCAACGTGTTTCAAAATCAGCTGGTAGAATGAGAGGACTGCTGGATGATATTCTAAAATATACCCGCATTAAAAATACCAGAGATGCTTTGGAACAAGTAGATTTAAATGAAATTTTAGAATCTACGATTAAGGAAATGCAGGAAACCATTTTGGATAATGAAGCTTTAATTGAATATGAAAGTCTTCCAGAAGTTCACGCTATCAGCTTTTTAATGCGACAGCTGTTTATCAATATTATACAGAACTCATTAAAATATGCTTCGACCGAAAGAAAGCCTAAGATTACGATAACCGCATCACAGGAACCGGTTTTGATTCATGATTTATATAAGGTCTATTGTCATTGGGTTCGTTTTTCGGATAATGGAATTGGTTTTGAACCGCAATATGCACAATCTATTTTTAAAGTATTTACAAGACTTCACACGCAGGAGCAATACACAGGTTCGGGTATTGGCTTGGCATTATGCAAAAAAATTATGCAGGCTGTTGGAGGAGACATCCGTGCCGAAGGAAAACCAAATCAAGGAACCGACATTATTATCTATTTCCCTTGTGATCCTGAAGATTCACTTACAACTTTATAAGTATTTAAAATATTTACTCCCGCAGATTTAGCAGATTCGACAGATTTTTTTTTAACTAAATCTATTGATTTTATTGAATCTGCTAAATCTGCGGGAGTAAAAAAATCAACTCCTTTTAGTCAAAATCCTAAGTTTAGGACTTTTAAAATTGACTTCAGAAATAATAGTTCCTGCAAAAATCAGGCTTCCGCCTAAAAGCAAACGCCACGAAAGATCTTCTCCTAGTATAAAGAAAGCACCGATTGCCCCAAAAACAGGTTCAAACAAATAAATCACTGCCACACGTTCTGCCGATAAATAACGCTGCGAAATATTAGAGACGGTGTACATATAAGCGGTGGAAAACAAAGCGCAGTAAACCACACCAAGCCAAAAAGTATCATTCTGTGGTAACCAAACAGCTTTAGCATCTGTAAGAGCAATACAAAAAGTGAATAAAGCACAAAAGGCAAACATAGGAACGATAGAATACAAAAGATTCTTTGTAGCCGAATGCTTTTCAACCGCAATCAAATAAACCGCAAAGCCAAACGAACCTGCAATGGTAAACAAATCACCAACGTTTACAGTAAATTTATCTTGTATGGCGATAACAAATAAACCTGTTAAAGCGGTAAAAGCGGCAATCCAGATTTTTAGAGAAGCATTGGTTTTATAAAGTCCCAATTTCATTAGCGGAATAATAATAACGGTTAATCCCGCAATAAAAGAACATTGTGAAGCGTCGGTATATTTAAGTCCGATTGTTTGTAAATGAATACCTAAAAACATTGGGACGGCTAAAATAAATCCTGTTTTAACCGCTTGTAAATTGATGTCTTTGACATATTTCCAAAAAATAATAGAAAGCACAATAACAGCCAGTAAGAAACGGTAGAATAGGAAAGTGGCAGGAGAATAATTCCCGATTGCCAGTTTGGTAACCGAATAAGAAATGCCCCAAAAAGCTGTTCCTATGATTAATAAGATTAGTAAAAGTTGTTTTTGTTTCATTTGTGTTTTTGTAGATTTTTTATTGTTATTTTAAAAATTTCCCCCAATATTGTCATTCTGATGAAGGAAGAATCTTCACAAGAAACTCCGCAATCAGGATCGACAATCTTTATAGAGCCACTTACGGAGATTCTTCCTTCGTCAGAATGACAAACTAGACAGAAAAGAAACTTTTTCAAAGTTTACAAAGTCTTTTTCATCAATAAATCGGTTTGTTCATCATCTCCCAATCGGAAAATATGAGTATCGAATTGAATAAAACCATTCTTGGTATAAAAACTTACGGCTCTAAAATTCTTTTCCCAAACGCCAAGCCAGATATAAGTAGCTTTCAGTTTTTCAGCAGTTTCTAAAGCTTGTGCATACAATGTCTGCGCAACCTTTTTGCCATGAAATTCTTTTGCTACATATATGCGTTCGATTTCAAGAGCATTGCTGTCTTGTTTTTCAGTTTGTGCATTTCCAGTATTTAGTTTTAAATAGCCGATAACGTTATTCTCTAAAACAGCTAAGTAGAAATACGAATTAGGATTATTAAGTTCTGCTGTCAATTTTTCATCAGCAAAGCTTTCTTCCAAGTATTTGATCATATTTTCTTCGCTGTTAACGTCTGCGAATGTTTCTAAAAAAGTTTGTCTTCCAATTATTTGAAGTTCATTTAAATCTTTTACAGTTGCTTTTTTTATTTCTAATAAATTCATTTTTTATTATTTAATGATTTGTTATGCACAACTAATTTTAAACACATAGAAACATAGATTTTACTAACGTTAAAAGGCGTTTCACTTGTTTTAAATTCACATAGTTTAGCTATGTGTGGAAACTTGTTTCTTTTGATTTCTTTTTAGACACAAGAAAAACTATGTTTCTATGTGTTTTAATTTTTTTGATGCGTCTAACAGGGTTTTATCTCCTAATAAATGCGTAAATTGCATCAATGGATTTACAGCAAATTAAATATTTTTTAGCCTTATCTCGTGAACTTCATTTCTGGAATACAGCCGGAAAAATGAATATCACACAGTCTGCTTTAAGCCGTCAGATTCAATCGCTTGAAAATCAGCTTGGCGTTCAGCTGTTTGAACGCAATAAACGGAATGTCAAGCTCACAGCGGCCGGCCAGTTTTTGAAAGAAAAATGGGAAGTCGAAATGAGTAAACTCGAATACATCCATCAATCGGCTCGGCAGATTCAGTTGGGCGAAAGCGGAACCATTACCATTGCACATCCCGATTCTATTTCGGCTTCATTGATGCCTGATATTTTATCTCGTATTTCTGATGCATTTCCTAAACTAAAAATCAAACTAGTTCAGGTATTGTATGAAAATCAGCAGGAATACCTTCGCAATTATAAAATTGATTTAGCGATTACCAGAGATATTAATACTGCAAAAGATATTCATTCTGAAAAAATCCATACCGATCATCTCGCTATTGTTGTTCCCGAAAATCATCCGTATCGAACACCCAAAGATCTTACCAAAGAAACGCTAGCTTCCCAGAAATTCATATTGCCAACAAACGATGAAGGCAGCAGTTACAGCGATTTAATTCAGCGATTATTCAACTCTTTTGAAAATGCTCCAGAGGTTTATCTTCACTCTGAATTTGGATCAGCTATTATTGCTTTGGTTCGAAAAGGACTTGGAATTGCCATTCTACCAGATTCTTACGTTTATCATGAAATTTCAGGGATTCGATTTATCAAATTACCGCTAGAAACCGATTTGTATATCAATTGGAGAATAGAAGACCACAATCTTGTTTTAGCCAACGTTTTAAAGCTGATTATCCCGTAATTGTTAAGCTCTCAGCATTCCGATATGCGGAATTCCATCTTCATCATACACTTTCCCTTGTTCTACAAATCCAAGCGACTGATAGAATTTAGATAAATGATATTGTGCGCTAATTCGTATCGCACCTTTTCCAAATTTTTCTTCACAACCTTTGATAGAAGCTTCCATTAGTTTTACGCCTAAACCTAATCCGCGATGTGTTTGAGCGATTACAACTCGTCCTATCGAAATTTCTTCATAAGATATCCCTTTAGGAAGTAAGCGGGTAACGCCTGCCAATTCATTATCAACATAATATAGTAAGTGAAAACCTTTTTGGTCTTTGTTGTCTAAATCCTGATAAGGACAGTTTTGTTCTACAACAAAAACTTCGCTTCTTAAACGAAGCATAGCATACATTTCGTGATTGGTTAATTCGTCAAATGATTTAATGAAATGGCTGAATGTCATGTTTTAATTTAATCTTTATTTGATGACAAAGATAGAAGAGAGAATAATGTGGTAAAATGCTATTTTTTTATCATGTGATGCTAAAAATGCATTAATAAAATTTAGGCAAAAAATAAGCGAAATGTTGTATTTCGCTTATTTATCTATTTTTGACTTGAAGAACTTTGTCAAAGTTTTACGTGCAATTTGTCATTCCGAAAGGAAGAATTTTTACAACAGTATTCCTCATGGTTATTCCAATCTTTGGCGAGCTTCTTACGGAGATTCCTCCTTCGTCGGAATGACATACCAGACTTGAAATTAAGTAACTAAACACATAGTAACCACAAAGATTGTCATTCCGACGAAGGAGGAATCTCCGCGACAATATTCCGTAAAGTTATTCCAATCTTTGGCGAGTTACTTACTGAGATTCCTCATTCGGAATTAACAAGATTGAGGAAAAATTTCAAGAGGAGAATTCAATATGCTATGCGTGAAAACTTGTTTTTTCTTTTACCTTTTTTGAAATTCCAACAAAAAAAAATCTATGTTTCTATGTGTTTAAAAGAAAAAATCAATGAGAAACCGCCTTTAATCCCACAATAGACCCAACCAAAGTAGCTAGAAAAAACAGTCTCCAGAAAGCAGCAGGTTCTTTAAAGATAAAAATGCCAACCAAAACCGTTCCTACAGCACCAATTCCTGTCCAGACTGCATAAGCTGTTCCTAGTGGTAATGTTTCAGTCGCTTTCATTAATAAAAGCATACTAACAGTTAGCGATATGAAGAAACCAATATACCAATAATACATTTCTGTTCCTGTAGTTGTTTTTGCTTTTCCAAGACATGAGGCAAAGGCTACTTCAAAAAGCCCTGCAATGATTAGAATAATCCAGTTCATAGAGTTAAATTTTATGGTGCAAAGTTCCCTTTTGAAATTCAGAAAAAATTTAACAAATGATAAAAAATGAAATTATTTTAGTTCAGCCCTGATTCTGCTAAGACTGACTTGAGTAATACCAAGATAAGAGGCAATATGTCCTAACTGAACTCTCTGAAGCAATTCAGGATGATCTTTCATCAATTCGAGATAACGTTCGGAAGCATTTTTGAATTGTTTCGAAATCAATCGTTCTTCGGTTTTTATTAATTCTTTTTCGGCAAATTTTCTTCCCCAGTTGGCGATATGAACGTCCTGTTCGAAGAGTTTTTTTAGATTTTCTGTTTTGAGTTCATACAATTCACAGTCTTCCAATAGTTCGATGCTTTCATATCCTGGTTGTTCTTCTACATAACTTTTCATAGAAAGCACTGTTTCGCCCTCTTTTCCAAACCAGAATGTAACTTCGTTATCACGATCTACAAATGCTCTTACTAATCCCTTTTTTATCAAATAAATATTCGATTCTACTTTGTTGGCTTTTAGTAAAATATGTCCTTTTGGGAAAGCAATTTCTGTGACATTGTTTTGCAGCGCAAGCCGTGATTGTTCTGGCAGTTTATAGATGTTGTCAAGAATAGTGGAAATATCCATCTGAGCTATTTTAGGAATTTGGAATAAAGGTAAGTGTTGTAATGCGGAACAGAAAATTTCAATCAAAAAAAATCCCATCCGTTGGGGGCGGATGGGATATAAAATTGCCAGCAAAATGAATTAATTAAAAAAGCTCAAACAATTTTTAACCAATATATAAACTAATTAATTCCACCTCCTAAAGCTTTGTAAAGCAACACCTGAGAGTTTGCATTTTTCAGCTGAATGTCTACAAAATCAAGTTCTGCCTGCAGCTTGTTTTTCTGCGCATTAATGATTTCAAGATAATTGGCATAACCGCTTAAATACAAATCGTTCGAAACATTTACAGCAATTTCTAAATGATCAATTTCGTTGGTTTTATATTTCAAAACCTCTTCAAAAGCTTCATTTCTATGCAATAAAGCGCTCAATTCGTTATAAGCTGTAGTAACCGCATTTTGATATTGTAGAAAAGAAATTTCCTGTTTTCTGTTCGAAACGTAATATTCTTGTTTGATTTGTCCTTTATTAAAAACAGGGGCTGTTAATCCGCCAAGAATCTGCCAGGCAAAAGATCCCGCGTCAAAAATGGTATTGAAAGAAAACGAATTGAAACCTGCATAACCTCCCAAGTTTACAGTCGGGAAGAAGGCTGCTCTTGCAGACTTAGCATCTGCGTTGCTGGCTAATAATTCGAAATAAGCCTCAGACACATCCGGTCTTTTGTGAATGATAGAATCAACACTTATCTGCTGATTTAAAACTTCTAAATGACCTGCCAGGAAATCACTGCTTCTCTCAACCGTTCCGCCATATTGTCCCAAAAGCGTCAATAAAGCTTTTTCCGTTTGATCAATGCTTAATTTTAGTTCCGAAGCTTCGGCATGAATATTATTGTTTTGTGCATTAAACTGTTGTACAGCTAGTTCCGTAGCCTTTCCAACCGATCTTTGTGCCGAAACAATTTCTAATGCTCTTTCTTGTGTTTTAAGGTTGTTATCGTAAATCGCAGCTTGTTTGTCTAAGGCGATTAATTTAAAATACAAATCGGCAATATCGCTTAAAAGTCTGGTCTGCAAAAGTCTCATTCCTTGCTGTGATGCAAAGAAACGCTGTTGTGCTGCTTTTTTACGGTTGCTTAGTTTTCCCCAGATATCCGCTTCCCAAGAAACTTTCCCGCCTAAAAATAGGTTAGGAGTGACGTCTTCATTGATTCTTTGTTTTTCGGTAATATTTTGCGAAAAGTTGGTATCGTAATTTCCAACACCGTCCATCGTATATTTTCCGTAATGCGTTCCCGAAGCATCAACGGCAAGATCTAAAGAGGGAAGCAGTGCCATTTTTGCTACTTTTAAATGGGAATTGGCAATCAAAATTCTTTCCTGCATAATTAAATAATCAGGATTTTGAGCCACGGCTTTTTTTAATAACTGCTCCAGTTTTGGATCTTTAAAATAGGTTTCCGTTTGCAGCGGAATAAAAGGTTTAGAAGTATCAGAAGTTCGTTTGGCATCAAATTGTTCGGGTAGTTTTGCAGCAGTTAGTTTATCACTGACTTTAGGTGCAGAACATGCTGTTAAAAGAAGCGTTCCGGTTAAAACAAAAGCACTGATCTTATTCTGATTCAAAATTTTATATGGATTTAATATCTCTTTCATTGTTTATATTTATTTATCAATCCTTTGCGTAAAATTTTCATTAAACACATAGAAACATAGATTTTTTCTTATGGATAAGGGGGTTGAAAGAAACTAGTTTCTAACACATAGCTATGTGTATTTATGCTAATGAAACGCCTTTTTAGATTATCTAAATTCTATGATTCTATGTGTTTAAAAATTACGCATTAAGATTTGCTCATTCGTTTTTCAAGTTTGGCAAATACGATGTAAAGTCCTGGAATAATCACCAAACCAAACACAGTTCCAATTAACATTCCGCCCGCAGCGGCCGTACCAATAGAACGGTTACCCACAGCACCTGCACCTGTAGCGATACATAACGGAATCAACCCAGAAATAAAAGCAAAAGAAGTCATCAAAATAGGTCTGAAACGAAGCCTTGCGCCTTCAATTGCGGCTTCGACAATATCACGTCCGATTTTGTTCTGCGCCATAGCAAATTCTACAATCAAAATGGCATTTTTGGCGAGCAGACCAATCAGCATGACGAGTGCGACCTGAGCATAAATGTTATTGTCTAAACCAACTGCAACTAATGCCAGATAAGAGCCAAAAACTCCAACAGGAAGACTTAGTAATACTGGGAAAGGAAGCAATAAGCTCTCGTATTGTGCGGCAAGTAACAAGTATACAAATAGTATACAAAGCGCAAAAATGTAAATCGTTTGGTTACCAGATAGAATCTCTTCACGCGTCATACCAGACCATTCCACTTCAAAACGGCTTGGCAGTTTTTCTGCCGCAATTCTTTCTACAGCTGCAATAGCTTCTCCGGAACTGTAACCTTCGGCAGGTTCTCCGTTAATCATAGCCGACATATACATGTTGTATCGTGTTAAAACTTCTGGGCCGTATACTCTTTCCAATTTAATAAAAGTAGAGAATGGAACCATTTCGCCAGCTTCATTTTTCAAATACATATCCAAAATGCTTTCTGGATTTTTTCTAAACTGCGGACTTGCCTGAACCATTACTTTATACATTTGAGAAAAACGGATAAAGTTGGTCGCATAAAAAGATCCTAACATTGTCTGTAAGGTTGCCATGGCATTGTCTACAGAAATTCCTTTTTTGGCGGCTAAATCATAATCAATATGAATTAAATACTGCGGGAAAGTAGCATCAAAACTGGTGAAAGAGTTCTGAATTTCAGGTGAAGCATTTAATTCCTTGATGAAGTTTTTTGTCACTTCATCTGTATTCGTAATACCTCCTCCGGATTTATCTAATAATCGAAGCTCAAAACCGCTTGTATTACCAAAACCAGGAACAGTTGGCGGTGCAAAAATTTCGATTTGAGCATCGGTAATTCCTTTTGTTTTTTCGCCAAGCTCAGCAATAAAATCGGTTACAGAAATATCACGATCACTCCAGTCTTTTAAGTTGATCATTCCCATACCATATGATGCTCCGGCAATTTCAGTTACAATGCTGTATCCGGCAAGAGTCGTAACATTATCAACTCCTTTAATTCCTTTTGCAATTTTGGTTACTTCGTCTAATACTTTTTCGGTACGTTCAACGGTTGCTCCCTGTGGCGTTGTAACGCTCACATAAACCATTCCCTGATCTTCAGACGGAATAAATCCTGAAGGCAAAAACTTGCTTGTTCCCCAAGTTAGAAAACAAAAGAGTACTAATAATCCAATAGTTACAGCACCTCGATCCGCAAATTTTACCAAGACTTTAATGTATTTTGAAGTAACATTATCAAACCAATGATTGAATCTGTGAAAAAAGCGATCGATTAATGACTTCTTTTCTTTATTCGGATCGTGTGCTTTCAGCATAATGGCACAAAGGGCAGGAGTAAGTGTAAGCGCGTTAACTCCCGAAATCACGATACTAATGGCCATTGTTAAAGAGAACTGCCTGTAGAAAACTCCAACTGGACCGCTCAAAAACGCTACCGGAATAAATACCGCAGCCATGACAATGGTAATCGCAATTACAGCTCCGGTGATTTCTTTCATAGCGCTGATTGTAGCGTCCATTGGCGACATATGTTCTTCAGATATTTTTACGTGAACGGCTTCGACGACGACAATGGCGTTATCCACCACAATTCCGATGGAAAGTACTAGAGCGAAAAGTGTCAATAAGTTGATCGAGAATCCCATCATCGACATAAAAGTAAACGAACCAATAAGCGCAACAGGAACTGCTAATACTGGAATTAATGTCGATCTCCAATCTTGCAGGAAGATGAAAACCACAAAGGCTACCAGAATAAATGCTTCAATTAATGTTCGGATTACTTCATGAATTGAAGCGTCAAGAAAACGGGAAACGTCATAAGCAATATTAAATTCCATTCCCGGAGGAAAAGAAGAATCTTTCAATTCAGCCATTTTTGCTTTTACGCTGGCAATTACCTCAGAAGCGTTAGAACCCGGACGTTGTTTCAACATAATCGAAGCAGAAGGTTTTCCGTCGGTTTTAGAAACCATTCCGTAACTCATTGCGCCAAATTCGATGTTGGATATGTCTTTTAATCTTAAGATTGTTCCGTCTGGATTGGCTCTTAAAGCGATTTCTTCATATTGTTTTGGCTGGAAGAATTTCCCGCCGTATTTAATCACATATTGCAATTCATTATTCAATTGTCCTGAACCTTCGCCGACTTTACCCGGCGCAGCAGAAATATTTTGTTTTTGAAGGGAATTAATTACTTCGTTTGCTGAAATATTATAGGAAAGCATCTTTTGCGGATCCAGCCAGACACGCATCGAATATTCTTTTTGTCCCATGATTTCGGCACGACCGACACCATCAATACGTTTTAATTCCTGCAGGATATTAATATCGGTAAAGTTGAAGATAAACTGTTCGTCCTGAGTTTTGTCTGTACTCGTAATATTTAAGTACATCAACATACTGTTTACCTCTTTTTCGGTGGTAACTCCGGCACGAATTACCTCTTCTGGAAGTTCGTCCAGAATCGTGGTTACTCTGTTCTGAACGTTTACGGCAGCCAGATCGGGATCGGTTCCTACTTCAAAGAAAACCTGAATAAGTGTCAGACCATCGTTGGAAGTTACGGTTGACATATACGTCATTCCGGGAACACCATTGATAGCTCTTTCTAATGGAAGTGCAACGGCATCTGCTGAAACTTCTGCGTTGGCACCTGTATATTTTGCTGTTACTGTAACAGACGGAGGTACAATGTCGGGGAATTGTGTTATGGGAAGCTGGAACAACGCCAGTAATCCCAAAAGTACTATCATTACCGAGATGATTAATGACAATATTTTTCTTTTGATAAATAACTCTATCATTGGATTTTTTTTAGATAAATAATTAAATAACTGATATTAAGCCTAAAACCTACATTTGTTTGATGTTGATTTTATCTCCGTCTCTTAATGACTGCGTGCCTTCCTGAACGATAAGGTCATCGCTTTTTAGTCCATCGTTTAAGATGTACACATCATCAAGAGTACTTTCAATGCTTACATTAGTCATTTTAACTACTCCATCTTTTTGTACCAGAAATACATATTGTTTGTCCTGAATAGAAAAAACGGCTTTCTGCGGAATCAATACGACATTTTTCTTTGGTTCTGAAATAATCAGTTTACCCGAAGTTCCGTGTTTGATAAACCCTTGCGGATTGTGAAATTTTGCTTTGTATTGAATAGAACCCGTTTGTCTGTCGATTTCTCCATCAGCAGTTCTCAATTCTCCTTTTTGATCGTAAACCATTCCGTTTGGCAATACGAGTTTAATATCGCCTTGTGTATGAAGGGTTTTGTCTTCCATCATTTGAAAATAGGTGTTTTCAGGAATGGAGAAATAGGCATAAACGTCGTCCAGTTGAGAAACCGTTGTTAGTAACGAACCGTTTTCTACCAAACTTCCTTCCTTAAACGGAATTCTGTCAACTGTACCATCAAAAGGTGCACAGATAGTGGTAAAACTAATCTGCTGGTCGATGGCTTTTTTTTCTGCGGCAGCGTGAGCCAATTTTGCAGAAGCAGCTTCATGTTTTGCTTTAGATAATTCTAATTCTTTGTCGGCAATTACTTTTTTGTTGAATAGCGTTTGAGCTTGTTCCAATTCTACCGTTGCAATTCTTAAATCGGCTTTTGCGCTTTTAAAAACGGCTTCGGCTTTTAGGAGTTGTATCTGAAGTTCGACATCGCTTATTTTGAATAAGATTTGTCCTTTTTTTACTTTTTGTCCTTCGCTTACATACACTTTGTCTAGTAAACCAGGAATTCTTACGTGTATTTCTACATTATTTTTGGCATGTACATCGGCAACAAACTTGCTCGAAACTACGGTGTCTTTTAGGGTAACTTTGTAAACAGGAAGCGTTTTGATATTGTCGGAATTCTTTTTTGATTTATCGCCGCACGAGACCAAAACGAACAGGGATAAAGAGAACAACAGGAATGTATTTTTATAGATATTCATAATTAGATTTGTAAAATTTAGATAAAATTGGTGTTCTTCCGTGCTTAAATACAGGAAGTTTGAATGATTTTGGATAAAATAAACAGAAATGTTTTTGGTTGCTTTTCTGTTTCTTGAAGCACCGTTTTAAGAAATATTTTTATAGCCGAATCCCTCATTTAGGCAAACGAAAGATTGGTTCAGAATGATTTTCTGAAAATATAAAAACACTAAAGAAATTACAATCTAGAATAATTGATACAAGTGGAGATGAGTATGTCTTTCAATCTGGTATATCGAAGCAATACCATAAATTAAGCTCTTTTTATAAAGCTTGAAGTTGATTAAATTACTAAAATAAGGAGCCCTGATGGTACTTTGCTCTAAAGTAGTCGCTCTTCCTTTAATCTTCTTTTTGGCTATACAATGAAGATCAATAGTTTTTGATGTAGAAAAATCGGAAGAGAAGTGCAAAACATCGTCTGCTTCAACACTATCCAGTGTAATACAAGGATTCAGTTCAATAGGTAACGTATACTTTTCGGTGCCTCTGAAAAAACAAAGCAGCGAAAGTAAAACGATATATATGAACTTACCAGGTTTCATTTATAGTAAAATAGTAATTAGTTTTTGTTGCTGAAAATTTGGATTTTCAAGTCATGTACAGTGCGCCAAATATACTATTTTCAAAAGTAAGGATTCTTAAATTTTTCTAAAAACAGACTAAAATTAAAAGTTTGATAATAATCGAAGTTGATTTTTAGGGTTTTAATTTTTTAAGAGGTTTATAATTAGACTTTGTAAATGAAGGTTTGATATTTTATAAAAATTTACTACCAGTTTTATTCAGCATCGTTTAATTTCTTCTTGTATTCGTTTGATATTCTGCTTAATTCATCCAGAATTTTTTCAGTTGAAATATCAATATTAAAGTTGTCCAGAATTTTTACTGGATCCCGCTTCTCCTGGAAATAAACAAAATCTTTATTAAAAAAAGCACAGACTTTACCCATTAAATGGAAATCGATTTTTTTGGCTTTTCCATTTTCAATCTTAGACAACTCACTTTGCGAAATGTCTAATTGTATGGCCAATTGATCTTGTGTTAAATTTCTTGACTCTCTTAATTTTTTGATTTTGAATCCAACACCCATAACAACATATTTTAAGACGATTAGTTAAAAACGAATATATAATATTTTGTTTTAATTAACAATATTTAACTTATGTAAATATGTTTGCGTTATATAAAAATGAAAGATTTTTATTAAAAATATAGATACCAACATGTACAAAATCATTAATTAATGTATATAAGTTGATTAAAAAAGACTAACCATCTAACCAAACTAAATATGAAATATATTTTACACTTACTGTTATTGATGCCTTTTTATTTTCAGGCACAAAATAAAGTTTTGTTTACTTATGATACTGCTGGAAATCAAATTACTCGAGTATTGTGTCTTAACTGCACCTCTAAAGTTGTAAAAGAGGTTCAAGAATTGGAAGCATTAACTGAAACTGAACTAGAAAAATTCTTTCCTGAAGATGTCATTTCCTATTACCCGAATCCTGTAAGAGAAGAGTTATACCTGCAATGGCAAGTGGCAGAGGAAAACTATGTAAGTTCTATTTCTATTTACTCCATGACAGGCCAACTTTTAAGGAATTTTCAAATAGCAAGCAGTACAAATCGTTTAAATATTCCTTTTCAACAGTATTCAACTGGTGTTTATTTGGTGTTGTTTTCTTACAAAGATGGAGATGAAAAAACGATTAAAATAATTAAAAAATAAGCAGATATGAAGAAGTTTTATTTTACACTATTATTTTTATCTATTGCGTGGTTTGGTTTTGGACAATCTGCAGAAGTGGGCTTAACAGAAGGAGAATTATCGGTTTCTCTTACTGGTGCGGCAAATTATAAAATTCCTATAGCAGTTCCTCCTGGAATTAAGGGAGTTGTACCACAGGTAAGCTTGGTTTACAATAGTCAGGGAGGAAATGGGATTGCAGGTTATGGTTGGAATATTTCGGGTGTTTCAACCATTTCTAGAGTTCCTTCTACTAAATTTCATGATGGTGTAATTGATCCTGTTGACTTTAATACTTTGGATCGTTTTGCTTTTGATGGACAACGGCTATTAATAAAAAACGGAACATCTGGAATATATGGGAGTAATGAAACATTATATGAAACCGAAAGTTTTTCAAATATTAAGATTACATCTTACGGAACTCATCCTAATGGAGTTAATTATGGTCCTGCTTATTTTGTAGTTGAGTATCCTGATGGATCAAAAGCTTACTATGGAAATTCTGTAGATTCGCGCTCTTTGTTGGAGTGGGCAATAACGTATTGGGAAAATCCTCAAGGAGTAAGGATTAATTATAATTATACTGCAACAAATAATGTATTGGATATAAGTTCAATAAAATATGGAACATTATCTAGTAGTACTCCAGTAAATGAAATCCAATTTTCTTACAGCACTAGAAAAAGACCTGAACAAAGTTATGTAGGAAATCAAAATATTTTAAAAAATAATATTCTAAACAATATAAAGGTTTTCTCAAATGGTGTGGGTTATAGAAACTATTTTCTTGAGTATGAAACTACCTATAAAGATTATCAGAGGTTGATTAAAATAACAGAAAAAAATGGAGATAATTCTAAGAGTTATAATCCCACTATTTTTACTTATGGTCCATTGGTAGATAATAGTTTTACAAATACTGCACCTGCTAATTTAGATTTAACTAATTTAGATTATGAAACTATGGGTAATGTTTCGGGTGATTTCGATGGAGATGGAAAGACGGATGTTATTTTATATCCAAAAAAAACAATTAATGCAAAAAAGAAATACTGGCTGTATAAAGATATTTCGAGTGCGGGATTAAATGTAGGATTCGAGCATAATACTGGAGAGTTTGCAGAGATTTTCCCTACGTCAATATTGGAAGGAAATAGTGTTTCAGTAAATAAATTAATGACAAAACAAGGATGGACTGTTTTAAAGTATGGCAGCAATACTAATTCAATCACATTTTCGGTATATTCATCTTCTTTGACTTTGGGGATAGGATTACAATACGAAAAAATATTTACTTTTCCGCAGTTGGTATACCATCCAGAATTTCCATCAAATTGTCAGGAGACAGGAGATATCATCCCATATATTCAGGATATTTCCAAAACATATTTAAGCGGGGATTTTAATGGAGATGGGCTAACCGATATTGTTGCAATAGAATACGATTGTCAATTTTCGTACCTAAAGCGTTGTACAATAAATGACCCTTATCCTACTAGTGTTACAGAAAATTATTATGGGATGTCTTACTTTATAAATATGGATAAACGTTTAACTACAGATTTTGTTTTTGGATCTGGTGGTTTAAATATAGATGATACATACAAATTGAAAGTCGCCGATGTTAATGGAGACGGAAAAGAAGACATAATAGCGATTAAAAATGGTTTGGTAAAAGTATTTTCCCTCAACAACCAAAATGTTTTTGTACAATTGTTTACTAAAACAGATTCGGCAATTGCTACTAGTAAAATAATTTTATACGGAGATTTTAATGGAGACGGAAAAACAGATTTTGTGATTCCAACTGCACTTGGTCAGGATGATTGGAATTTTTACATATCTACAGGAACCAGTTTTAATAAAATAAGCGGAGCCATTGGTTTGAAGTATAATCAGTCAGAAGTAAAAAAATATTATCAAGACCTTATCAATAATAATGATTGGACTTACAGTTTAAATGAAAATACTTATGTAGCAAATGATTTCAATGGAGATGGAAAAACAGATATTTTAAATCAACAGAATTTTACAGTTGAATCAGATCAGAGTGGTGCTCCAAACCCTAAACCTAAAGGAACACCACAAATGACCAAATTTCAAATTGTATTTAATATGGGATTTGGAGTTTCTGATTTTAAATTTATGTCGACTCTTCAATTTTATTATGCTGCGAACAAAGTAGAACGATATCCAATACCTGTTTTGACGAATGTTAATGATTTAAGTAAAAGTTTTAAATACTCGTTAATAACTGGAAGTAAAATGTACAGTATGGATTTTGTATGGTACAACAAATTGGATGTTCTGCTTAAGAAGATAACAAATGGAAACGGAGTAACCGAGACTATCTCTTATGTGCCTTTAGATACAAAATCAAGACAAGGACCAAATCAAGTCTATTTTAGTGCTAGTGATTTGGAAAATTATCCTAGTATTAATATTCTAAATGATCCTAATTTTTTTGTTGTGAGTATGTTGGAGAAAAATAGTACTGCTAGTTATAAGAAGAAATTATTCCAGTATTATGGTGCTGTTTCTAATGTCGAGGGATTAGGATTTCTAGGTTTTAAGAGTACAGCACAAACAAATTGGCACAACGATACTAATCCAATAATTTCTTATATTTCAAAAAATGACATATCGTTAAGAGGAGCCAATATTGAAAATTATTCTGCTTTGGGACAATTTTCTCCTCAAGCAAATGTTTCTGGCAATTATATTACAAAATCTGTTATTGATTATAATCTGCCTACTGATGCTTTACAGACTAATAAAGTTTTTAAACTAAAAACATTAGCTTTAAAAGAAATTAATGCTTTGAATGGTACTAGTACAGAGACTTCATTAAATTATGATATTTACAACAATGTTTTAAGTAGTACAGTAGTAACAAAAGAAGGTGCATCAACAATACAAACAAAGGCTTCAGCCTTTACGTACAATTCGCCTGGTACATCTCCTTTTGTCATGGGACAGCTATCAGGTTCGACGCAAAGTATTACAATACCGGGTGATGTAATGACAACAGAAGAGTTATATACTTATTCGAATAACTTGTTAACCCAGATAAAGAAAAAGGGAGCAGGGACAAACTACATTACAGAAGATAATGTCTATGATGCATTTGGGAATATAACAAAAAAAACTATTTCAGCTACAGGACTTACGCCTCGAGTAACGAACTATGAATATGACTCTTCAGGTCGTTTCATGACAAAAGATACAGATATTGAGGGATTATCAACAATATATACCTATAATTCAAATAATGGACTCTTAACTTCAGAAACCAACCCATACGGACAAGTTACGTCCTATACTTATGACTCTTGGGGAAAAATAATAAAAGTAACAGATTATTTAAACAAAAATAGAACTTATTCTTACTCGCGTAATGCTGAGAAAACAGTAGTAACTTCTTCAGGAGACAGCGGTGGTAGTGTAGAAGAAACTTTTGATGATTTAGGCAGAAAAATAAATACGGCTTCATCGGGCATGCAAAGTTTTAACTATAATAAATCTTTTTTATACGACATTTATGACAGGGCTATAAGGATAAGTGAGCCTTATGTAGGGGTTGGATGGAATAAATGGAGTGAAATAAAATTTGATGAATATGGACGAAACATTCAGAACATTTCTTACACAGGAAGAACAACAAATATTTCTTATTCAGGACTTACTGCAACTGTTAGTAATGAAGCTCAAACAAAAATTATAACCAAAAATGCTATAGGAAGAGTCATCTCATTAACCGAAACTCCTGGAGAAACCATTAACTATACTTATTTTGCAAATGGAAATTTAAAAGAAACAGATTACGGAGGAGTAAAGACAACGATTTTACAAGATGGTTGGGGAAGAAAAACCCAGCTGACAGATACTTCTGCCGGTACATATACGTATGAATATAATGATTTTGGCGAAACTACTAAAGAAACTACCCCTAATGGAACAACAGCTTACAAACTTAATGATGTTGGAAAACTCGATGAAAAAACAATTCTTGGAACCAACAGCAATTCAAAAACAATTTATTACTACGACTCTTCGACAAAATTATTGACTGGTAATAAGTATGAGGATTTTATAAATGGCAATACCATTATAAACGATTATACGTACGATTCATTCAAGAGAATCAGTACAACACAGGAAACCACACCCTATGCCACATTTAAAAAAGAGCTTACCTATGATGGTTTTGGCAGGATTTATACAGAAAAATCGACTGCATCAGCAGCAGGAAAAAGCAGTTCAAATACCATAAAGAATACCTATAGAGATGGGTTTCATTGGCAGATACTAGATAATACAAGCAATGCGGTTTTATGGCAAACCGATGCAATAGATGGTAGAGGGAATCTTTGTTTTGCGAAAAGTGGTCCTGTAAAAATTGATTTTACCATGGATGATTATGGTCATAATGTAGTACGCAAATATGAATTGTCAGGGCCATCTTTTGGAAATCCAAATATTTTAACTCTAAATACTTTTTTTAATCCCAAAACAGGAAATTTAACCAGTCGAGATAATGAGTATTTTGATCCGAATGTTTACGACCCTGATTTTTTTAATGGAGGCTTTGTCCAAATACCCTGGAAAGAAGAATTTAAGTATGATGCAAATGACCGATTAATAGAATATACCAATGTGGCAGGGGAGCAGGAAGAACAGAGTTATTATGATAATGGCAGGATTAAGAAAAACAGTCTTGGCGAATACAATTATGCAATAACTGCAAAGCCGTATCAAAACACTTCGATTACACTCAGTCAAGAAGCCGTGGGCAGTTACGGTATTCGTGAAGGAATTTTTTTTAGCAGCATGGAAGAAAAAAAAGGCTGGATGAGTTTTGATGATTTGTTTAACGATCCTTTAGCCGTAAAAGCATACAGTTACGATGATACAAAAGCATACAGTGGTAAAAATTCAATTAAAATAAATAGTACGTATGGAGACGGACAATTCGTATTTTCAGAAAAAATGATTACCATTAACAATACAGCACCCACACAATATACCTATTCTGCCTGGGTATTTACAGACAATCCCGAGGCAGAAATGATATTGAATATGAGAAAGGAGGGCGAGTTTTTTCTTGGCAATACGACAGATTCTGTAAAAATAACCACAACAGGAGTCTGGACTCCTATTACCAAAACGGTTTTAGTGCCGGCAGATGTTAAACAATTACGAATTACATTAAGTAATAACGGCATTGGAAATGTATGGTTTGATGATGTGCAGATACGAAAAACAAGCCAACCCTCTACTACTGTAAGAGCATTAAATATCACTTATAATACTTTTAAAGCTCCAGTAGATATTGAAGAAACAGGAGTAGATAAAATAAGTTTCTGCTATAATGATGCCAATAATCGTACTGCCATGTTTTATGGTAGCTTAGAAACAGATAAATTGCTGAGACCATACCGTAAATATTATTCTGAAGATGGTACAATGGAAATTAAACAAAATCTAGTTTCTGGGGAATTGGATTTTGTTACTTACATTGGAGGAGATGGCTACACTGCTCCAGTGGTGGTAAAAAGTGATGGAACAACACAAAATTATCTATATTTACAAAGAGATTACCAAGGTTCTATTTTAGGCATAACCGATAGATTTGGCGGAGCAGTAGAAAAACGGCTGTATGATGCCTGGGGCAATTTAGCAAAGCTGGAACAAGACATAGAAAGCAGCGAATTATTACTAGATAGAGGATATACAGGCCACGAACATTTGCAGAGTGTAGGGCTTATCAATATGAATGGTCGTTTATACGACCCT